>DBYJ01000022.1:0-186 GCA_002309805.1 Bacteroidales bacterium UBA1189
GGTCGAAGCGGCCGCGCAGGTACTCGGCAACGACGCCCTGGTTCTTCATCCGGCGGTACTCTACGATGGCGTCGAAGATGATGCGGCGATGGACGTCGATGTCCTCTTCCTCCTTGATGGACATCTTGCGCAGCACCTCGGCGATGGGGAACATGGCGCGCGAGGCCAGCCAGCGCGAGATGATGT
>DBYJ01000022.1:214-371 GCA_002309805.1 Bacteroidales bacterium UBA1189
GGACGGTGAAGATGTTGTCCTGCAGGTCGCGCAGGTTGTGGACACGGACAATCTCCTCGCCCGTCTGCATGTCGGTGAAGATGAGGTCGCCGAAGCCGAAGTGCTTCCACACCATGCGTCGCAGGTCAACGTCCATCTTCTTGGAATTCTTGTCGAT
>DBYJ01000022.1:381-4085 GCA_002309805.1 Bacteroidales bacterium UBA1189
TCCTCGGCCGACTGCATGATGATGGGTATGAAGGGGTTGTCGGCATGGATGGCATCGAGCAGCTTGAAGCCTGCCTCGGGGTCTTTGGCGCCGTCCTTGGGGAAGCGGACGTCGGTGATGACGCCCAGCGTGTTGTCGCGGTAGGTGGAATAGAGCTCCCACGCCTCCTCGTAGGTACGGGCAAGCACAATCTTGGGACGGCCGCGCTTGCGAAGCATCACCTCGTGGGCGTTCAGCGCCTCGGTGGAGAATTCGCGGCTCTGCTCGAGCACGAACTGGTAGAGGTTGGGCAGCGTGGACGAATAGTAACGGATGCCGTCCTCGACCACCAGAATCTGCTGCACCCCTGCCTCGTGGATGTCGTGGTCGAGGTTCATCTTGTCCTCTATCAATTTAATAATGGAAAGGATGAGCTCCGTGTTTCCCAGCCAGCAGAAGACGTATTCGAAAAGGCTCAGGTCGAGTCCCTCCATATAGCGCGTGATGCCGTGCGAGAAAGGCGTCAGCACCACCAGCTCCGTATCGGGGAACTGCATCTTTATGTCGCGGGCGATGTCGAAGGCATCGGTATTGTCGGTACTCGGCATACAGATGACCAGGTCGTAGCGCATCGTCTCCAGCGCCTCAGTCGCCTCCTCGCGGTTCGACACCTTCGTGAAACGCGGGGCACTACTCAACCCGATACGGGTATATTCCTCGAAAATCGTCTCGTCGATACGTCCGTCGTCCTCCATGATGAAGACGTCATAGGGATTTGCCACCACCAGGACGTTGAAGATTCGCTTCGTCATCAGGTTGACAAACGACGTGTCCTTCAGCAGATACCTGCGGCTATTCAAAAAGTTCAGATTCGTTTCAGCCATCCTCTTTTCCTATAGAATGAAATAAATTGCGCGAAATTAGTGTAAAAAATCCAATTTACCGAATAGGAAAGCGAAAAACTGTACTTTCCCACGCAGAAAAACCTTTTACCACCCCTTTTCGGGCGCAGAAAATAAATCCGTTTTTATTTTTTTCTTCGCTAATCTTGTACTACTTTTGTACCGCATATACCAATTCTTATTTTCATTTATAAAAAATCATCCAATGAAAACCGAAGAGATTATCAAATCACTTGAGTTGAAACATCCGGGCGAGCCCGAGTACATCCAGGCAGTCCGCGAAGTGCTGATGTCCATCGAAGACATTTACAACCAGCACCCCGAGTTTGAGAAAGCAAAAATCATCGAGCGTCTTGTCGAGCCCGACCGCATGATTACGTTCCGCGTCACGTGGGTCGACGACAAGGGCGAGGTGCAGACCAACACAGGCTACCGCGTGCAGTTCAACAACGCCATCGGCCCCTACAAGGGCGGCCTCCGTTTCCACGCCTCTGTCACCCCCTCTATCCTGAAGTTCCTCGGTTTCGAGCAGACCTTCAAAAACGCCCTCACTACCCTGCCTATGGGCGGCGGCAAGGGCGGCTCAGACTTTAGCCCCCGCGGCAAGTCCGAGGCGGAAATCATGCGCTTCTGCCAGGCCTTCATGCTGGAACTCTGGAAGAATATCGGGCCCGATACCGACGTCCCCGCTGGCGATATCGGCGTGGGTGGACGCGAAATCGGCTACCTGATGGGCATGTACAAGAAACTCACGCGCGAGTGCACGGGCGTCCTCACCGGCAAGGGCCTCGACTATGGTGGCTCACTTATCCGTCCTGAGGCTACGGGCTTCGGCGGACTCTACTTCGTCACCCAGATGCTGGCTACGCGCGGCCTCTCCATCGAGGGCAAGACCGTTGCCGTCAGCGGCTTCGGCAATGTCGCCTGGGGTGCCGTCACCAAGGCTACCCAGCTGGGCGCCAAGGTCGTCACCATCTCCGGTCCTGATGGCTATATCTACGACCCCGCAGGCATCAGCGGCGAGAAGATTGACTATATGCTCGACCTCCGCAACAGCGGTAACGACGTCGTTGCCCCCTATGCCGACAAGTTCCCCGGCTCGCAATTCTTCGCAGGCCGCAAGCCTTGGGAGCAGAAGGTTGACGTCTGCCTCACCTGCGCCACGCAGAACGAGCTCAACGGTAAGGATGCCCAGCAGATTCTTGACAACGGCGTCATCTGCGTAGGCGAAATCTCCAACATGGGTTGCACCCCCGAGGCCATCGATGCCTTCATCGGCGCCAAGATGCTCTTTGCTCCGGGCAAGGCCGTCAACGCTGGAGGCGTCGCCACTAGTGGACTGGAAATGAGCCAGAACGCCGGCCACATCAGCTGGAGCGCCGAAGAGGTTGACCAGAAGCTCCACTACATCATGAGCAGCATCCACGCCCAATGCCTCAAGTACGGTACCGAGCCCGACGGCTACATCAACTACGTCAAGGGTGCCAACATCGCCGGCTTCATGAAGGTGGCCCACGCCATGCTCGCCCAAGGCATCATCTAAAAAACCGCAGCCAACATCAACAACCCGTAGGGGACGCGCCAACGTGTCCCCTACTCTTTTCGCCGCCTATGAAATATCGCAGGCGAATAGAAAATTAGAATAGGCGAATAATTTGCCAGCGCAGGCAAATAAAAAATTAGAGCAGGCAAAAACCCGGTCCAAAGAAAAGGATATAATTGTCTTACACAAAGGCAGGGAGCGTAAAGAATACGCTCCCTGCCGATCATCGTGCAACTCTGACCCATGCAGAGCTGTGTCGTCGACCCAGGAATTACCAGCCGGTGTTGTTCCAACGGCGTTTGTTGGCATGGCCGCCTTCAGTACCGCCGCCCGTGTAGTCGAAACCGGCGTTACCGCCGACGTTGTTGGCAGGATCACTCTGGGCAATCATGCCCGTGACGCTGATATTCATAACCTCCATCTGAGGGGTATCGTATGCTTTCTTATTCATAATTATTTGACCCACCCCCGCCCCCTCCCGTAAAGGAGGGGAGCAGCTGGCGCTTGAGGGGCTGTTATAGGGTCATCATTTTTAGTGTTATTAATTCTTATTCCTTATCTTTATAATCTCTTTTTTCTCTCCACCCGCGTCTCCCCTCCCTCTACGGGAGGGGTTGGGGGTGGGTCTTTTACTCTTTCTCCTTCCGCCCGCAGGCCCCCTCCATTACGGGAGGGGTGCCCTTCAGGGCGGGGTGGGTCTTTCCTTTTTACTTCACGATAACCTTCTTGCCGTTGACAATGTAGATACCCGTTGTGGGCTCAGCCACGCGGCGGCCGCTCAGGTCGAAGTACTCGTTCGATGCGTTCTCCACGCTGATGCCGTTGATGACGGTAGCATCGCCGAAGGTCAGCACGAATGCGGGAGCTGCTTCAGCAGACTTCTCACCGGCGTAGATGCCCTCGAGCTGGAAGTAAGCACGCTGTGCGTTCAGGTAGGCACCAGCCTGCGGGTAGTAGAGGCTGTTCTCAGCACCCACGAGCAGGGCGTTGTTGTTGTCCTCCTCGAATTTGACTGTCGAGTAGGTGCCCTTGAATGTCACGGATTTGCCGTCGCCAAGGTCGATGGTCTTGTCCTGAAGCTCAGCGGTGAGCTTGACGCCATAGAAGTGGAGGTCTTCCTCCGTCAGGTTCTCACCCTCGGCCCACTTGATGATGTAGGGCACGCCGGCCTTCAGGGTCTTCACTTCGCCTTCATCGGTGAAGTTGAGCGTCAGCGTACCGTCAGCGTATGCGGCGTCGTTCAGTTCGCGGGCGTCGCCACCAGCCAGCGGGCTGGATTC
>DBYJ01000017.1 GCA_002309805.1 Bacteroidales bacterium UBA1189
TTATATATATAATATATAATTAAGGCTACTCTGAAAAATCCAGCCCATGAGGTCATGGAAACGAAAATGACCTCATGACCTCATGACCTCATGACCTCTGGAAATCCTACTGAAAAAATTCATCGTTCTGAATAACAGCCTTCTCTCTTGTTTTATTCCCCTGCTCTGTCGCTCCAGTTGCTTGCGCTGAGAAATTATTTGCCTGCGCTGCCGCGCCAGTCTCCTGCGTTTTTCAGCATCCGATTCCCCCGCATAGTGGGCGATTTCCACCCCATCGAGGGAAAAATCCGATGAAATAGGCAAAACGAGTTACAAATCGTAACCTGGCATTTCGCGGAGAGTTTTGCAAAATTTAACAATTCCGAAGCACGAAACGTTTTTTCTTCAGAAGAAGTTTCCCCTTCTCTCCATCCGAAAAAAAAGCCTCTTCGCCAGCCAGAAAATGAGACGCGGCATGCCGCGTCTCTACTTTAGAGGTCATAGAGGTCATGAGGTCATGAGGTCATTTTCGTTTTGCAAAACGGGTAGTCCTCCAATGAAAAATGTGCAATTTGTTTGGATTATCCTTTACCTTGCACTATCTTTGTCACCGACAATGTCTGATACCCAAGAGGGAGACATAGAAGGCCTTGTTAGATGATTACAGAACAATCCAGGATCCACTATAATAAATGTCACTTATTTCTAAAATATTAAGTATATTCCGATCCGATAATGCGGATTTCCAGTCAGTAACACCTGAAATAAAGGCGTTGATGGATTTTCGTAAAGAATTGATGTCTTTTCAGGATACAGACAGATATTTAGCTCGTTCAGATTATGCCTTTTTACAAGATAAATATTCTGGCACTTACACATTCTTTGAAAATACAAAGAGAGCAAACATGCTAAAATACTATTGTAAAAAGAATGCCTTGAAAAAGAGTTATGTTGATAGATTCCTACTAGAATATGAAGATGTTTGCTCAAAAGAAGAGTCTTCGATTATTGCTAAACATAATGAACAATACGTGCAACGTCATCTTAAAGAAGATGAAGATTATCTTGATAATATTCTTTTGCCAGTTGACCCGAAGATAATATTGGATGAGGAACAGAGGCGTGTTGTGCTGTCAGATGAAGATTATACTTTGGTGATTGCTGGGGCAGGAGCAGGCAAGACGACAACAGTCGCAGCCAAAGTAAGGTATCTTGTAGAGAGGAAAGGTGTTTCACCTGAACAGATTTTAGTTATTTCATTTACAAATAAAGCAGTAGAAGAACTTCAAGACAGAATCAATAAGGGTTTAGGAATTCCATGTCCTGTTACAACTTTTCATAAAACGGGATATGCTATATTACGGCGTCAGGATACTGAGCGGAGGATGGTTGTTGACCAAGGATTTATGTTTAATGTTGTCAATAATTATCTCAAAGGAAATATTCTTGAAAAACCTGAATTGGTGGACAAGCTGATACTTTTCTTTGGAAGCTACTTTGATGCCCCATACGAAGGAGAAGATTTGAATGTTTTTTTTAAATATGTTTCAAAAGCTGATTTCTCCACTATTCGAGGAAACATTGACGAGTATTCAGAAAAAGTTATTAACGAAAGAACGGGTAAATTACAGACGATTGTACGTGAAACTATGCGTTCTTTTCAGGAAGTACAAATTGCAAATTTCTTATTTCTGAACGGCATTGACTACACTTACGAAAAGCCATATCCGTTTAATATTGCTACATCATATAAGGTATATACCCCAGATTTTACCATCACGCAGGGAGATAAAGTTGCCTATATAGAACACTTCGGCATAACCCAGGATGGGAGAAATAGCCGATATAACGCAGAACAAATAACCAAGTATAAAAGTGAAGTAAATGACAAGGTTAAGTTGCATAAGAAACATGGCACAGATTTAATATACACATTCTCGGCATACAATGATGGTAGGAGTTT
The DNA here is from genome assembly GCA_002309805.1 of Bacteroidales bacterium UBA1189. Taxonomy (GTDB): domain Bacteria; phylum Bacteroidota; class Bacteroidia; order Bacteroidales; family Bacteroidaceae; genus UBA1189. The sequence goes on from DBYJ01000017.1 coordinate 1,943, forward strand.
GTTGGACCACTTGAGAGAAGAACTTATTGCGCATGGCTTCGAACTGCACCCACGCTCTTCTAAGGAAGTTTTTGAGAAGATTGTCAATACAGAGGAAAACCGCTATATTTCAAGGCTTGTTAATTTGGTTTGCACCTTCATTCAAAATTTCAAGACGAATGGTTATACAACTGAGAAATTCTTCACATGGAATGCCACTTCTAAGAATGAACGCACTAAACTATTCTTGACAATATGTGAGCAATGCTATCATGAATACACAAAATGCCTAAAAGAGCGTCACGCCATAGACTTTGAAGACATGATTAATGATTCTGCCCGAATTTTACGTGAGGCAGAAGAGCAGAAACTCGAATTAGATTTCAAATATATCATTGTTGATGAGTACCAAGATATATCTCGTCAACGGTTTGACCTTACCAAAGAGTTAAGCCGTTTATGTGATGCTAAAATCATAGCAGTTGGCGATGACTGGCAGTCTATTTACGCTTATGCTGGATCGGATATTACATTGTTTACACACTTTAAGGAAACGTTTGGATATGGGTTGGAACTTCGTATAACAAAGACTTATCGCAACGCACAAGAGGTCATTGATATTGCAGGAGGATTCATACAGAAAAATACCGAACAGATTCAAAAAGCACTCATTTCTCCAAAGCATATCTCCAATCCTGTTATAATCCAAACATATACGGAAAATGTAGATAGAAAGCAATATGAAGGGCGAGGTGGCAAGTTTTTCTTGGTCGGTGAGACCGTTGAGAAACTGATGAAAGAAATCCTTACTGAGAATCCTAATTCATCAATTTTATTACTGGGACGCTATGGGTTTGATGGTTTCAATTTGACGAGATCAGCAGACTTTGAATATTGGGAGAAGACGGGCAATGTAACATCAAAGACCTTTGCTGACATAGAGATGGAGTTTATGACTGTTCATCGTGCAAAAGGGTTAGGTTATGATAATGTGATTATTATTAATGCCATAGATTCTGTTTATGGTTTCCCCTCAAAAATACAAGACGACCCTGTTCTGCAATATGTTGTTAAAATAGACCGTTCTATTGAATATGCAGAGGAACGGCGTCTTTTCTATGTGGCTTTGACACGAACAAAGAATCATGTCTATATTGTAACGCCTCGACAGCGCCCATCAGAGTTTGTCCGTGAATTAGTGAAAGATTATCCAAATGTTACTCTGCGAGGAGAATTGGATAAGCCCCAACAAAACACAGGAGAAATCAAAAAATGTCCGATTTGTGGTTATCCGTTGCAATTGAGATACAAAAAAGCATACGGTCTAAAGTTATGGATATGTTCTAACGAACCAGAAATTTGTGATTTTCTCACAAATGACTTGAGGGGTAATGGTATGTCTATTATCAAATGTGATTGTTGCAAAGATGGCTATTTGATAGTCAAGCAAGGCAAAAATTCTCCATTTTTAGGTTGCACAAATTACACGAAAGATGGTAAAGGGTGTAACAGGATGATGACAAACAAAGAATATATGGATCTAATAAAAAATATGGGAAATTAGCGGTTGATGACCCAGCGGCGGTCGTGGGCACGGGTTTCCCTGGGGTTGTAAAAAAGTGCCTTTCCATCGGGGATTTTCAAGGAATAGGTGCGGCCGGACTTGTTGTTGAGCGAGTTCTCGCGCAGCCAGAGATTGTCGGCCTTGAGCTGGGCAAAGCTGACGCCGTGCTGACGGGCAAAGGCTGCAAGGTCGGCGATAGGGGTAGTGACGGTGACGGTGTCCTTGGGGGGAATGTAGGGATAGAGGTCCTCGCTGCGCAAGACAAAGCCGTAGCGGCGCGGGTCGGAAAAGACTAGCTTCGCCGTGAGGATGCGGAACATATAGCGCGAGGTCTCCTCCACGAGATACATGTCCATGGCGCTTTCCACGCCCTGTGCCGCCTGTTTGCTCTTCACTCCGCCTGGACCGCCGTTGTAGGAGGCGGCGACGGTCATCCAGTCGCCGAACTGGCGGTACTGCTTCTTCAGGTAGGAGCAAGCGGCACGCGTGGCCTTTTCAATGTGGTAGCGCTCATCGATATTGTCGTTTACCTCCAGCCCATACTCGCGCCCCGTAGCCGGCATGAACTGCCAAAGCCCTGCTGCGCCAGCACGGGAGACGATGCCGGGGTCGAGGTTGCTCTCGATAACCATCAGATATTTCAGGTCGTCAGGCACGCCGCACTCCTTCAGCAGGGGCTCTACGATGGGGAAGATGCGGTTGGCACGCTTCAGCATGAGCATCGTGAGCTGATGGGAGTAGGTGAAGGCGAGGATTTCGCGGTCCATACGCTCATGGAGGTCAGCGCGGCTGAGGTCGATGGTCTGTCCTGCGAAATCGACGGAGGTGGGAACCTGTGGCGACGTTACCACAGAAGGAACGGCTGAACGAGGCTGCTCGTCGTCGCCCACAGCCTGATGGGACAGGAGCAGCGTAGCCGACACACCCATTACAAGTCCCGAAACGAGGTATAAGAGTTGCTTTTTCATAATTCTGAGTGCGAAGATACAACAAAAAAGTGATTAAATAAGCACGGAATCGGATTTTTCGAAAAAAATCACTACTTTTGCAGCCAATTCTAAGATACAGATACAAAGTGGAGACTTTTGAAATGATTGCCAAGACCTTCCAGGGACTGGAGGAAGTGTTGGCAAAAGAACTTATCGAACTGGGTGCTAACGATGTGCAGATTGGCCGCCGGATGGTTTCATTCACAGGCGACAAGGCAATGATGTACAAGGCCAACTTCTGCCTGCGTACCGCCATCCGCATCCTGAAGCCCATCAAGGAGTTCAAGGCCAGCGATGCCGACGAGATCTACGAGGCACTGAAGCCGTTTGAGTGGGAGTGCTACATGGACGTCAACACCAGTTTTGCCGTTGACTCGGTGGTCTATAGCGAGGACTTCCGCCATTCGAAGTTCGTGGCCTACAAGGTGAAGGATGCCATTGCCGACCACTTCCGCGACAGGGAGGGAAAGCGCCCCTCGGTGGAGGTTACGAATCCTGACCTGCTGTTCCACATCCACATTGCCGACAACCAGTGTACGCTGTCGCTGGACAGCTCGGGCGAGTCGCTCCACCGGCGCGGCTATCGTCAGAATGCCGTGGAAGCCCCCCTCAACGAGGTGCTGGCAGCGGGCATGATTCTGATGACGGGCTGGCAGGGCGAGACGGACTTCATCGACCCCATGTGCGGCTCAGGCACGCTGCCCATCGAGGCTGCCCTCATCGCACGCGGCATCGCCCCAGGCGTGTTCCGCAAGGAGTTTGCCTTTGAGAAATGGACCGACTTCGATGCCGAACTGTTCGACAGCATCTACAACGACGACAGCGCCGAGCGAGAGTTCACCCACCATATCTACGGCTACGACAACGACTGGAAGGCCGTCAACATCGCCAAGGCCAACGTGCGCTCAGCAGGCATGGCCAAATACATCGACATTGAGCATCGCGAACTGGAGGACTTCACCCAGCCCGAGGCCCCTGCCATCATGGTGACCAACCCGCCCTATGGCGAGCGGCTCAAGCCCGATGACCTCTATGACCTCTACCGCCTCCTCGGCACCCGCCTGAAAAACGCCTTCCAAGGCAACCAGGCGTGGGTTATCAGCTATAAGGAGGAACTGTTCAACAAGATAGGCCTCAAGCCCTCCACCATCGTCCCGCTTTTCAACGGCGCCCTTCCCTGCGAATTCAGGAAATACGAGCTGTTCAGCGGACGTTTCAGCGAGTTCCGCGAGAGCGGGGAGCAGCTTGACAAGAGCGACCGTCCCCTCAAGGAGCGTCGCCCCCTGCACCTCCGTCAGGCTGCTGCAGAGAAGAACGACAAGACCGACAAGACGGAGACGCATGACAACCTGGGCTTTGAAAACCGCGAAGAGGAGAGAGCCTATCAGCTCCGTCTCGATAGGCACAACGAATTTGCCCGTCAGCAGCAGGCCCGTGAGCGGAAAGAGCAGCGTGCCCAGAGGGAACTGGAGCGCAGCAGCCACAGGGAGCCAAGACACGACAATGACAGAGAGGGACGGAAGTTCAACGGCCCAAGAGAGTTCAAGGGGCATGGCGACTCCAGAAAACCCCGAGAGTTCAAAGGCCCAAGGGAGTTCAAAGGCTTTAGGGATTCAAAAGGCCCCAAGGAGTTCAAAGGTCCCAGAGACTCAAATGGCCCAAGGGAGTTCAATGGCCCAAGGGAGTTCAATGGCCCAAGGGACGGCAAGAAGTCCTTCGGCTCCCGTAAACCGTTTGGCGACAAGGGCTCAGGCCGTCCGTTCTCCAAGGGCAACAGCCGGAGCGGCAACTTCAGGAAAAACAATTTCAACAACAAAAAAGGACGATCATGAAACGTACACTTTCACTCATTTTACTGGCAACGCTACTCATTCCATCCGCTATGGCACAGGATGCTCCGCTGAAGACGTTTACCCTCGAGGACCTCATTCCTGGCGGCAAGACCTACTCCCAGATGCGCCCCCAGAGCAAGACATTCCTATTCAATGGCGACAAGGTGGCAGAGATGACGAGGGACAACCGCGACGCGTGGCCCGCCAGGGAGACACCCCGCTACTCAGCCTTCACCAAGCAGAACAATCTCTTCATCCGCACCGCCGACGGCGAGGAAATCCAAGTCACCGACGAGCCGAAAGGCGTTGTCTGCGGGCAGGCCGTACACCGCAATGAGTTCGGTATCGAGACGGGCACTTTCTGGAACCCCGACCGGAGCCTGCTGGCCTTCTACCGCATGGACGAGCGCATGGTCACGGACTATCCCCAGACCGACTTCTCCACCCGCATTGCCACTATCGTCCCTGACAAATACCCGATGGCCGGCATGACTAGCCACGTCGTCACGGTGGGCATCTTCAACCCTGTGAGCAGGGAAACCGTCTGGCTCAAGACGGGTAATACCACCGACCGCTACCTCACCAACATCAGCTGGAACCCCGACGGTACGAAAGTCTATATCATCGAACTGAACCGTGACCAAAACCACGCCGAACTGGTGCGCTACGACGCTGCCTCGGGCGAGCGTGAAGCGGTGCTCTTCGAGGAACGGCACGAAAAGTACGTTGAGCCTCAGCACCCCATCACCTTCCTCCCCTGGGACAAGGACAAGTTCCTCTATTTCAGCCAGCGCGACGGCTATAACCACCTTTATCTCTATACGACGGCAGGCGACCTCGTCAAGCAGGTGACGGCGGGTCCTTGGGTGGATGAAGGCATCATCGGCTTCGACAAAGCCCGCAAGTGTGTCCTCATCAACAGCCGTGAGACCTCGCCCCTGGAGAGCACCCTCTGGAGCGTTTCGTTGAAGAACGGCAAGCGCACGCTGCTGGGCGAAGGGCGAGGCATGCATCACGCCCGCCTGAGCGATAGCGGCAAGCAGATTATCGACACATGGAGCGCCCCTGACGTTCCGCGTGCTATTGACCTTGTCGATACCCGCACGGGCAAGGCAAAGCGTCTTTTTACCGCCGAAGATCCCTGGAAGGACTACGATGTGCCCGAAATCACCATCGGAACGGTAAAGGCTGCCGACGGCGTCACGGACCTCTACTACCGCATGGTGAAGCCCACCCACTTCGATGCCAGCAAGAAATACCCTGCCGTCGTCTATGTCTATGGTGGTCCGCACATCCAGAACATCACCGGAGGCTGGTACTACGACGTCCGAGGCTGGGACATCTACATGGCGCAGCTGGGCTATGTCGTCTTCACGCTCGACAGTCGCGGCAGCTCCAATCGCGGACGGGATTTTGAAAACTGCACCTTCCGTCACCTCGGTACCGAGGAGTCCAAAGACCAGATGGAGGGCGTGAAGTGGCTGAAAAGCCTCAACTACGTTGACGAAAACCGCATCGGCGTGCACGGCTGGAGCTTCGGAGGCTTCATGACGATTACGATGATGACGCGCTACCCCGAAACCTTCAAGGTGGGCGTTGCCGGAGGCCCCGTCATCGACTGGAAATACTACGAGGTGATGTACGGCGAGCGCTACATGGACACGCCCGAAAGCAACCCCGAAGGCTATGCCGAGAGCAGCTTGCTCAACCATGCTGCCGACCTGAAGGGACGCCTGCAGGTCATCATCGGGGGCAACGACCCCATCTGTGTGCCGCAGCATACGCTTTCGTTCATGCGCGCCTGCATCGATGCCGGTACGCAGCCCGACCTCTTCATCTATCCTGCCCAGGGACACAACATGGCTGGACGAGACCGTATTCACCTCCACGAACGCATCACGCGCTATTTCGAAGATTACCTCAAATAAAAAACCATCTATCCCCTACCAAAATCTTCTTTTATGAACCTGTTACTTCTCGGAAGCGGTGGACGCGAGCATGCGCTGGCATGGAAAATCGCCCAAAGTCCCAAAGTGGAAAAACTCTATATCGCCCCTGGCAACGCCGGCACAGCCGAGGTAGGCACAAACGTAGCCTTGAAGGCTGATGATTTCGAAGGCATCAAGGCGTTCGTCCTCCGCGAGGGCATCGGCATGGTGGTGGTTGGCCCTGAAGACCCGTTGGTGAAGGGCATTGCCGACTTCTTCCGTGCTGACGCTGCCCTATCGGCTATCCCTGTCATCGGGCCGTCGAAGGCGGGTGCCCGTCTGGAAGGCAGCAAGGACTTTGCCAAGGGCTTCATGCAGCGCCATGGCATCCCCACAGCCGCTTACCGCACCTTCACACGCGCTACGTTGGACGAGGGCAAAGCCTTCCTCCGCACCCTGAAAGCACCCTATGTCCTCAAGGCCGACGGGCTTTGTGCAGGAAAGGGCGTGCTCATCGTCCCCACCCTCGCCGAGGCTGAGCAAGAGCTGGAGGCTATGCTGGGCGGCATGTTCGGCAGTGCTTCCGACAGCGTGGTGATTGAGGAATACCTGAGCGGCATCGAGTGCTCTGTCTTTGTCCTTACCGATGGCAAAGACTACAAGATTCTGCCTGAAGCCAAAGACTACAAACGCATTGGCGAGGGTGACACAGGCCTCAACACAGGCGGCATGGGCTCCGTTTCGCCCGTTCCCTTTGCGGATGCAGGCTGGATGAAGAAGGTAGAGGACCGTATCATACGCCCCACCGTCAACGGACTGCGTGAGGAGGGTATCGACTATCGCGGCTTCATCTTCTTCGGCCTGATGAATGTGCTTCCCGAAGGCGCAGGCAAAGCACAAGCTTCCAAAGGAGACCCCTACGTCATTGAATATAATGTCCGTATGGGTGACCCTGAGACAGAGACGGTGATGCTACGCCTCGAAACGGATATTGTGGAACTCTTTGAAGGCGTCGCCAAGGGCACGCTGGCGCACTATCCTGTCACCTTCGATTCCCGCAGCGCTGTCTGCATCATGCTTGTCTCAGGCGGCTATCCGGGCAGCTACGCCAAGGGCTACCCCATCAGCGGCTTGAAGGATGTGGAGGGCAGCGTGGTCTTCCATGCTGGAACCGCCCTGAAGGAAAACGGTGTCGTCACCAACGGAGGACGTGTTCTGGCTGTCTGCTCGTATGGCTCTGATGGTGAGCAGGCCTTAGCCACCTCCTTGAAGAATGCTGAGAAAATCCACTTCACCGACAGCTACTTCCGTTGCGACATCGGCAAGGATATTCTATAGAATGAGGAAACAGGAATAACTATGTTGCGGAGCTATGGTACACTGATTGGTAGTCTGCTGCTGTTCGTCCTTGTGGGGGCAGCACGGATGCAAGGCTGGTTGGGCGAGCCCATTGAAGCGGCTTCTCTCAGCCTCTTTGGGTTTGTGTTCCAGCTTCCACTCAATGTTCAGCTTGGGGCATGTCTGCTTCTGATGCTCACAGACATCTATCTGATGCTTCGTATCATCAGCAACAATTCACTTTACAGTACCCGCACCTATTTTGCGCCCTCGCTGTTCCTTATGCTTATATGCGGGGCGCCCTTTGCCCTCCCCTTGACAGCGGGACTTATCGCTCTGACGCTCACGCTCATCAGCATTTCCATTCTCCTCTCCTCCTATGAACAGACGCGGGCTATCAGCGAATACGTGTCGGCATTTGTATTCTTCGGCATAGCCACCCTGTTTGTGCCGAAGTGGATGTATCTCCTGCCCTTCCTCTTTATCGGATGCAGCTTCATCGGGACACTCACCTTCCGCGCCTTCCTGGCTTCGCTGCTGGGACTGATAGCACCCTATTGGATTGCCGCTGGAGTGTTGTTTATTATCGATGAATTCAGCCATTTCACCCTACCCTTCCTTGAGATGGCCCGCTTCAGCCCCATTGACTACGCACATCTTCCCCTGGAACAAATCTTCTCATTTGCGCTTGTCACCCTGTTTTCGCTGCCTGCGGTATTTACGCTTCCGCGCAGTTTCCAAAGCCTGAATGAGCGTACGCGCGTGGCCTATAGTTTTCTCATCACGCTGCTTGTCGGGCTTCTGCTGCTCAGTGGCCTCCAGCCCACGCTGTTTGAGAACTTTTTTCCCTTGTTTGCTTGTCTAACTAGCCTTCTTGTCAATCAGATGCTGCTCGCTATTCCTAAACGGAAAAACTGGATGGGTCTGCTGACTATCATCGTTCTCCTAATCGTTTACCTAACCCGCCCGCTATGGATGCTTTTATCGACTTTCTGATTAGCTATGGCAATCCCGGCATGTTCATTGCCGCATTGCTCTCGGGCTCCATTGCCCCCTTCATCAGCAGCGAGGCGGTCATCATTGCCCTGCTGGCAGTAGGAGCCGAGCCTTGGGGACTGCTTTTGTGGGGCACCATAGGCAACGTATTGGGCGGCATCATCATCTACTACCTCGGCTACATCGGCAGCCCACAAGGCGTGGAGCGACGCTTCCACATCAATCACGACAAGATGGAACGGGCTACAGCACTCGTCAGCGAGCATGGTGCCCTTGCGGCAGGCTTCGGATGGATTCCCCTGCTGGGTAGCGCAATCATCGTCGTTCTTGGTGTCATGCATGCCGATGCACCCAAGACGCTCCTCTGGATGACCTTGGGCAAATTCCTTCGCTATCTCGTCATAGTGCTCTCTGCCGTCGGCATCTCTCTGCTGGTGGGAGGATGAAAAAAAAGGATGAAAATGAATAAGAAAAGTAATTTGTCACACGCTACCTTTGCAAGCTCTTTCGTTTGCAAAGCGATTTCTTTTTCATTCGTCTTTATTCTGTTGATAGCCTGTTTCACTGCTTGCCAAAGGGACACCTCCCATCGTGCGGCATTAGCCCGTGCCGAGTTGCTCATGGAGACTGACCCACACGCTGCCAGCGCCTTATTGGATAGCCTATCTTATACGAATCACTTTTCCCGTGGGGAAACAGCCCTCTATGCTGTGCTGCGTACGCAGACTGATTATAAATGCTTCGTTCCCTTAACCTCCGATTCTCTTATCCGCATTGCCACAGACTATTACGGCACGCCACGCCACAACAACTATCATGCTGCCCTTGCCTGGTATTCGCTTGGCTGTGTCCGCTCTGAGCGAAAGGACGACATTGGTGCTATTGATGCCTATCTGCGGGCCTTGGAGCTCTTCCCCGATACTACCGTGCGCTACTATATGATGGCGAAGCAGAATCTCGGCATCCACTACCTTCACCGCCAGATGCTGGATGATGCCCTCGCCATGTTCCATTCCTGCCGTAATCTGGCTTCTGAAAAAGACCTTGCCTACATCAACTACTACACAGCCCTGACTCATCTATATAATAAGGATTATGCCGAAGCCGAACAGGGGTTTGCCGAAGCGTGGGACAATCCGTTGACATCGCGCTTCCTGAAAGGCGAATCGCTGCTGCAACTGGCTAAGATAGCCTTTCACTCCCGCAAGGACTATTCTGCGACGCTCGACTACATCAATCGTCACATCGCCTTTACGGATGCCCGTTATCTGGGTGTTGATTACAGCCTGAAGGGAGACGTCTTCTATGCTATGGCTACTGAGGGGAATCCTTCGCACCAGGCTTCGCTCCTCGACTCTGCCTATCAGTACTATCATCAATCGCTCAGCTACCCCAACGAAGTGCACACCCTCTGCTGCAACTACCGTAATCTGGCTGAGCTGGCTCCCCTGATGGGACAGACCGATTCCCTCAGCCGTTACGTTGCCCAATATACGATTTTATTCGATTCCATCGGGGAATTACGGCGTACAGAGGAAATCGCATCCCTGCAGAATTCCCATACGCTGGAGCTGGAACATCGTCAGATGTCTTATCATCAGCGCTGGGTCTGGTTAGTATCGGGATTCATCGTTTTCTCCGTCCTGCTGTTGCTCACGCTTTGGTTTGTGCAGCGTGATCGTCGGCGCAAGAGCGACTACATCACCCTCTGCGACGAAGTGCGCCAGAGCAAACTCACGAAGTACGAATCCGTTCAGGAGACCCTTGATGCCTGTTGCGCCCTGTTCCACAAGACAGCAGCCTACGAAATCATGTCGCAGACTGCTCAGGCGCAGACCATGCAAATCGACAAAAAAGCCCCCAACCTCATCTCCCACGACATCAGCACCTGCTTCTCAGCACTCAAAAAGATTTTCAAGAGCGAAGCCCCGACTGTCAACGACAAGGAATTCTCCTTCATCGTCTGCCAATACATGGACTTCGATATCCGCACCATCTCTCTCTTCCTGTCAACCGCCTATTCCACGCTGACGTCCATGAAAAGCCGTCTGAAGAAAAAGATGCCTTCAGAACTCTACTCTATACTCTTTCCTGCTTCACGTGGGCCTCGCACAGCCCAATAAAAGGCAAATTGCAGCATTTTGCAGCACTTTTTCTTTGGTAGGGACGGTAAAAACCATTTCCTTTGCAGCGAAAAAAGTAAGACTCACCCTAAACCTCACAACAATCACCGAATAAAAAGATGTTCAAGAAAACGATACGACTCCTTTTTCTGTTCCTATCCCTGCTCATAATAGCAGGGCCAGCACAAGCCCGCACGAACATACCTTTGGTAAAAGATATACCCGATAATGCGGGTAACGATGATCGTGCTCGATTGCCGTCTTTGACTCCTTACGCTTATCTGGAAAACAATGAAATACAAATCTCCATTTTTGATGAATACCCTTTGGGAGTAGTCATCAGAGACACCTATAAAACCATTCTTTTTGCCCGACAATACGCCTCTACTTATGAATTGACTATCAATCTGGAGGAAAATGGAATAGGCGAAGGGAAATATACCTTATACGTTTACTACCAAGACTGTTGGTGGAAAGGAGATTTCAATACCGAAGAAATAGAATCAACAAACCACTCTATCACATGCGTTGAGGGCACCTATTACCTATTAGAAAAGGAAGAAGCTTCCATCATACAGCCTGAACTTGCTGGAAAAAGCAGCAAAAAAGGCATTAAACAAGATTATCCGAGTCATTTGGTTATTCCCTCAAAGCTTACCTATAAAGAAAAGTCATATCAGGTAACTAGTATTGGCACTTGCGCTTTCAGAAATTATAATGAACTTCGTACGATAACCATTCCGAATACGGTTAAGTCCATCGAAGATAATGTCTTTATGGAATGCGAAAAGCTTTTAGATGTTCGTATTCCTGAAAGCGTTACGAATATAGGACCTTCTGCTTTCAAAAAATGTTACAAATTAACCTCAATACAGATTCCCGAAGGTATTACTACGATAAGGCCCTTTACTTTTGAAAACTGTAAAGAACTTGGTTTCATGACGCTTCCGAGCACAATTAGAAACGTTGCACCAAATGCTTTCAAGGGGTGCACGGGCTTGGTTTTCATTTCGCTTCCTGAGGGTATTTCAAACATCGGAAACAATGCCTTCAGCGACATTCCCAATCATGCCGATATCTATTGTCATGCGATAAAACCTTTTAGGATTTATTCTCAGTCATTCAATTTCAGATGCACCTTGCATGTTCCACATGGCTGTAAGGAGGCATATCAGAAAGCGGATTACTGGAAGAACTTCGCACTTATCGTTGACGATATCGTTAAAAAAGAGATGCCTGGCGATGAAACAGCTGTCGCACCTATTGTGAGTGAAGATGCTGAAGCACCTGCCTACGACTTGCTTGGACGTCCTGTAGATGCCTCTTACAAGGGTATCGCTATCCGCAACGGAAAAAAAGTGATTATCAAATAGCATAGATTATATAAGAACAGAAAAAGAAACCGGTTTCTATTAGCTTACTTTTTTTAGATGCATCATTGTCCCCGTTTCTCCGTGATGGAGCGACGGGGATTTTCAACTCAGGGTTCTGCAGAAGAAAGTTGCCGAAAAAGTTGCAAATGCGAAAAATCGCCCGTACCTTTGCAATCCAAAAATGTTGATTAACTGCATTTAGTAGTTTTCACTTCAAACGTTTAGAAAGGTAAAAGAGGCAGCAGATGCAAATGGATACGACAGCAATCATGCTTTTACATTGCCCTGACCAGCAGGGTATTATATCAGAGATAACAAAGTTTATTACGGATAACAAGGGCAATATCGTATATCTTGACCAATATGTGGACAAGGTAGACAACATGTTCTTCATGAGAATTGAGTGGGAACTGAATGGTTTCCTTATTCCGCGCGATAAGCTATACGACTACATTACAACGCTCTATTCGCAGCGTTATCAAATGAAGTTCACCCTTTATTATAGCGACAAGCGCCCCCGTATGGCTATTTTCGTTTCAAAGATGAGCCATTGCCTTTATGACTTGCTGGCACGCTGGAAAGCAGGAGAATTTAATTGCGACATCCCTTGCATCGTGAGCAATCATGAAGACCTGAGATACGTTGCAGAACAGTTTGGAATACCCTACTACGTGTGGAACATAAAGAAGGATCAGTCGAATAAGGCTGAAGTAGAGGCTGCAGAGATGGAGTTGCTCAAGAGGGAGGATATCTCGTTTATTGTGCTGGCCCGTTATATGCAGATAATAAGTGATGCGATGATAGCCGAATATCCCCATCATATCATCAATATCCATCATTCGTTCTTACCTGCCTTTATAGGAGCAAAGCCCTATCATCAAGCCTATGAACGTGGAGTGAAGATTATAGGAGCAACAAGCCACTATGTAACGTCAGAACTTGATGCCGGGCCCATCATCGATCAGGATGTCACTCGCATCACCCATAAGGACACACCCGAAAGCCTTGTCCTGAAAGGAAAGGACTTGGAGAAAATAGTCCTTTCGCGCGCTGTATCCAAGCATCTTCAGCGGAAAATTCTTACCTACAAGAACAAGACTATTATTTTCAGCTGATACCTATTTACTTAACTATTTATTTGATAATCTTTAATCATTCCATAACAAAATCATGATTGTAAAATCCTTTGTCTTACGACAAGAATCGTTTGATGCAATTGTCAACCAATGCAAGCCAGGAACAATTGCAGTAGTGAGGCCAGAAAAAGCGCTTTCAAACCTTTTCAAGGCTTTAATCCGCAAGATGGTAGTGGAAAAACAGTCTGCAGAAGCTGAACTGTCAGAAGTTGAAGCATATCTGGATGCTCTGACAGAATGTCCCACATACCAGCAGAAGAAAAGGGAATTTGTTGAGTACGTACACGACTATCTTCAGAGGGCTATGATATACAATGTGCCAGTCACAGCCGTAGAAGATTATGTCCTTGCCCAATGTGTTTTCCTTTGCGCCCAGGCAGTTGCTTTCGCTGCTAATGTGGAGGTGTTAGACGGACGTGACTTAGTCATTTGCCACCAAGAGGCTAATACTCCCATGTTTGACTGGTCTGCTACCTGCTCTGAAATAGAAAGGAAATGCAAGGAAAAGGCAGATGTCGTCATAGCAGGCGGATATGCGCGCACGCCGCGTGGTGAGGTTTTAGGAATTGGTAAAGGCGGAGCTAACATGATGGCTGCTTTGGTTGCCTCTGCTATCAATGCCGAACGTATTGATTTCTACGTAGAAGGCGAGGGCATCAACGGCATATCCTCTATGACGTATGACGAGGCAGCTCACTACTGTGCTTCCAATATAGCTCCCTTCCCTTCAGCTGCTCTGTGGCCTGCAAAGAAAAACGGCATTCCTATTGTCGTGAAGAGCATCTTATATCCTGATTTTGCAGGAACAACGATTTCCAATACTGCAGCGGATTCTGGAAAGGATATTTCAGGCGTAGTCACAGACCAAGAACTGAACTTGATAACGATATATGGAACAGGCCTTCTGGGGTATATTGGCGCTTCTTCCGCTATCTTCTCGTCGCTGGCAAAAGCTGGGGTGAATATTCGCTTCATCTCCCAGACATCCTCTGAATATGCCATTTCGTTTGCTATAAATCCTAAGGATAGCGAAAAAGTGTCGTTAGTAATCAATGCCTTAATCTCCAACAACCCGATGTTCCCATTGGAGGATGTTATGGTTGTCAATCGTGAGGTAGCTATCATTACGGTTTACGGAAGTTGCATGAAGAACATTCCTGGCGTTTCAGGTAAGGTGTATTCCCTCCTTGGAAAGGCTGGGGTAAACGTCATTGCTGCCGCTCAGGGTGGAGAAGAACTGAGTATATCTATCGTAATAGAGGTATCGGACTTAGAGAAGGCACAAAAGGCGCTTCAGGAGTTATACTGAACCAATCAAAATAACGCAGTGCGCTGTGAAATTAACGCAGTGGACTGAAGAATTAGAGCAGTGCGTTGAGAAATTAACGCACTGCTTTATTTCAATAGCCCCCTATGTGGATAACTAAGGAATAATTGTGGAAAACGTGTGGATAACTTGTGGAAAAAAAAGTAAAAATAAATTTGGAAATGTTCTGGCAATTCTGGCGTATACAGCTATCGGAATAATGCAAATTATTTTCTTCTTTTTTATCCACACTCTTTGCAGAACTTTATCCACATAACTTCTGCCTTTTCTTGCCTTTCTAGAATCTGATTTTAGTAAAAAGCTGAATTGTGGATATTGTGGATAACTTTTAAAAAGAGATTTTAGAGATTATAAATGAGGATTTTAGAAGAATAATTTATTATCATGCGTTGTGGAAAGAATGTGGATAACTTTTCTCTTAGTGTGGATAACTAACAGCAAAATATTTCTTCAATTTTTTATCCACACTTTCCACACGATATTATCATCATCATAAAGAATTTTAAAAAAATAAAATTAATTGATTATTGTTTTATCACCGTGACTTTGGTGATAATTCCCTTTCTTCCTTCGGCATCTGTGACAACGACGAAGTAGACTCCTGTGGGAACCCTGTGTCCTGTATGATCTCGGACATTCCACGTGAAGCTGCCTCCCAGACTGGTGCCGTGACAAATGAGATGTCCATCGGTACTGAGGATACGTACATCGGAATCAGCCTTCAGGCCCACGATGGTAACCAAGCCTTCATAGTCAGGGCTGACGGGATTTGGGAAGGCATAGACATCCGATTTATTATAGTCGCCTTCAGCACCTCTGGTAGCATCGCTACGATAGGAAACCAATCCAGCATCTGTGGCAATGAAAACCTCTCCTGTGCTGCCTTTGATAGCTATATCCTTGATATTATCGGAAGGCAGCGGACTATTGGTGGAAGTGAAGTGATGCACTGTTTCCATGCCGTCAGCACTTATCAGATAAAGTCCTGCACCCTGTGTGCCTATCCATTTACGGTTGGCATCGTCAATGGCAATGCAGGTGGTATAGACAGCATCAAGCAGGTAGTCAGCGAAGTTTGTGCCATCGTTACGAGGTACTTTTATCTTGACGAAATGAAAGTCTGGCTCGAAGTATTGCTTGGGGTTTTCGATGATGAACGGGCCTTGATTGGTGAGCACCCAGATGACACCATTCTGGTCTTCAGCAATATCGTTGATATAATCGAGGGTAGTGGCGTAGCCATCCTGATCCACGAAACGCGAGGAAATGAAGCGCGTCTTATCATCGGAGGTTTCAAAGGGAGTGCCATTGTCGTTGATGCAGAAAAGTCCTGTCTCTGTGCGCATAACAACTACCCAAGTCCATCCGTTTGAATCAAACAGGATTTCTGTTACGGTTTCCTGCTGCTTGAGCTCATCGTAATAAAGGTCTATAAGTGTACCGTCTTTTTTTAGCACTTTCAAGGGAGAGACAGCATGGCTGTTCGTAATCCAAAGATTACCCTCAGCATCGAATTTCAGGCGGCTGATGCGCGTGTAGTGAGGTTTACCCTCAAGAGCCGTTTCAAGACTGCTGTTGGAGCTGTTGATGTTGCTGACAAACATGCCGTTCTGGAATTCATAAATACCCTGTCCGAAGGAAGAGACGTAGTGGTGTTTGGCATCCGTGGGGTCTTCGACGATACAGGTGACATTTTTATAGCCGTATTTGAGTCCTGTAGCCTCAGAAAGTCCTTCTTCCTGGAAGATGGTCCATCCTTCGTCTGTAAGCATTTCTGCCGTTCCAGGATAGGATGTGGTACCAAAATAATCGAGACAGCCTCCAGCAATAAGAAGGCGCTCATCGGGTGTGAATTGGATGTAGTCGCAATGGTTGCGGATGGGGCTGTCAGGGATGATGCCTGTGACTTCTTCAGTCAAGGTAGCCCCGTCTTTCTTATAGCCTATCAATCCTTTAGCGCCAGAGGCTGCCCAGACGAGATTTTCCTTAAACGTGATGTCGGAGGCCTCTGAAGGGAGTGTAAAGGTGTTAACGCTCGTATTATCGGCTTTTGAGAAGACGGAGTAGGTTCTCCCGTTTTGGGCAAAGAGGGAGCCATTGGAAACCTTTATATCGGAGAAGGTACCTTCAATGAGGGGCGTGATGGTGTTTGTGGGCGTGATGTTATAAATGCCCTTTGACGGTCTGAGTCCATAGAATTTTCCCTCGAAACACACTAATTTTTGAAAGTAAATATCATTGAGAATGTGCCAGTTGGCTGGGTCGAGGAGGTTATCGGATGTTTTTCCTAAAAAGAGCCCTCGGATGGTTGAAGCCATGATATATTCCTTATTCCCAGAGCAACTGATGACATCGTCGCCCAAGCGATAGGTGTTGCTGAATTCCCTTTTCTTCAGATTAACTACTACAATTCCGAAAGGAGTAGTCAGATAAGCGTAAGAACCGCTGATAGTCACGTCCTTGACATCAGGGTCGAAAGTGCTTTTCTGATAATAATCAGGCAGATTGACGATGGATTCGTCAGGATAGAGGAGGTCTATATTTGCATTGTCATAGACGATGAGCAAGAGGTTTTCGCTGTCGCAACGCTGCAAATAGCGTATACCCTGATCACTCAATAATGTCGACTTGTTGTAGATGTCAATATAGGTGTTGGAGGGGGTATAGGAAAAGAGTGAGCCGTCGCTGACAGCAAACACCTTATCCCCCAGCGTAGCGCATTGAGTGGCATTATGATAGGCAAAATGACCTCTCCACTCCCCTACTGCCATCTGGGCAGAAAGAAATGAAAAATGAAAAATGAAGAATGAAAAATAAATGGCTTTGCAAGTAAAAATGCTTGCAGAAAAGAAGTACTGAATTCGAGAAAAATTATTTTTCATTCTTGATTAATATTAAATTATTAATTATTCTCCTACACTTTATATTAACGCCTAAATATCATTGTTTTATTTGACCATTCTAATTTAAGTACACCATTATACAAAGAATAATTACAATATCCTCCATTACCAAAAAGTTTACCATCATCATTAAACCATATTTTATCATCATTATTGAAACTATATTTTCCAGTTATTAGCATTGTTTCAGAAGCATATATTGTAGAATAGTCAATTTCAACGGAATATGTATAATCATCGAAAAAAGTTAAAAGATAATCCGTATTTAAGGTAATACCATTTTCGAAAGTAGCCTCATGTCCATGCCAAGTACCAAGAAATGGATTTGATTCTATTTGTTCTTTGCTACATGAAATACAAATAAGCAAACCTATTATAATTAATGAGCTTTTCTTTATAGTCTTCATAGTTTTATTTTATTAAAATAATGCTATTTAATATTCTTTTTATATTGCGCGAAGCATTTGAACTAGTTTCTTTACAGCTCTTGCACGGTGGCTTATCTCGTTCTTTTCATCACCTATTTCAGCAAAGGTCTGGGTGTAGCCTTCAGGGACAAAGATAGGGTCATAGCCGAATCCGGCTGTTCCACGGGCTTCCTCCAGCAGCGTTCCCTTCACAATTCCTTCAAAAAGATAAGTGTCACTGCCTAATAATAACGCAATAACCGTGCGAAATTGTGCATTGCGGTTGGTTTTTCCTTGCATTTTTAACAAAAGTTTCGCCATATTGGCCTTGGAATCATGTCCAGGGCCTGCATAGCGTGCGGAATAAATGCCAGGCTCACCATTCAGCGCTTCGACTTCAAGCCCTGTATCATCGGCAAAGCAGTCGAGGCCGAAATGTTCCTTGACATAGCGTGCCTTTTGAAGAGCATTCCCCTGCAGCGAATCAGCTGTTTCAGGAATATCCACATCGCAGCCTATGTCCTTCAGTGACAGCAATTCATATCCTTCAGGCAGTATGGCTGCCACCTCCTCCAATTTATGCGCATTATTTGTAGCGAAGACCAGTTTCATGCTTTTTCGGTTTTCTTTTCCTTTGCTTTGGCTTTGATTCTGTCAAAACCATTTCCATAGACACCCTTCACGTAGGCCATTGATACAAAGGCTTCAGGGTCAATCTGCTTGATGCCGCTGAGCAGATAGCTTGACTCGCGTTTGCGTGCCAGCACAAAGAGGACGTCATGCTCATTCTTGCTATACCATCCCATGGCATTGAGTACAGTCACGCCGCGATGACCCTGCTGGGTGATGAATTCGGCAATCTCCTCGTGCTTGTTGTGCGAGATGATGAAGAGCTGCACACTCTGACGGGTGGTGTTGATATAATAATCCAGCACGACGCTCATGATGAACAAGGCTACATAGCCAAAGAGCACGCGACGGATGTCATGGAACACCAAATAGTTGCAGGCAATGATAACCAAGTCGCTCAGCATCACCATTGTCCCAAACGAGATATCGCGATATTTGTTGATGATGGCTGCGATGATATCCGTGCCTCCTGTACTGCCTCCATTCACAAAGCAGATACCCAGTCCCAATCCGCAAAGGCAGGCTCCCAGCACACACGACATGAAATTCTCGCCCTCGCCCAGAAGATAGGGATTCTCAAGTCCACCCATGATATCCTTACCTATTTGCAGCAGCAGGGTGAGTACCACGACGCCAAAGATGGTTTTGGTGCAGAATTTCCAGCCCAGGATGCGCAGGGCAAAGATGAGCAGGATGCTGTTGAGGACAAAGTAGGTAAGCTGGATGGGGATGTGGAACGACGAGCCTTCAGTAGCAAAGTCCAGCAAGGCAGCAATACCCGTGACTCCACCCAAAGTGACTCCATAGGGCAGCATGAAGGCCGTCCATCCTACGGCATAGCAGATGAGGCCGAAGAAAAGGGCTATGTACTGCCGAATGTCGGAAAATAGTTGTTGGCGGGTGAGTTGCATGAGAAGAATATATAAAATAGAATGATTAAAAAGGTTAGTTAGCCAACGACAATATTGACGATTTTGCGTGGAACAATGATGACTTTGCGGATGGTCTTGCCCTCAATCCACTTCTGGGACTGCTCGTTGCTGAGTACAGTTTCCTCGATGGTCTTGTTGTCCATATCGACGGGGAGGTCGAGGGTGTAGCGCATCTTGCCGTTGAAGGAGATGCTGTAGGTGACGTTGCTTTCCTTGAGATATTCCTCGTTCCACTTGGGCCATGCTGCATCGCAGATGCTGCCCTCATAGCCCAGCAGGCTGTGGAGCTCTTCGGCAATGTGAGGAGCAAAGGGAGCAATGGCAACGACAATGTCGCTGAGGATTGCGCGCTTGTTGCACTTCAGCTGGGCCAGCTCATTGACGCAAATCATGAAAGCGCTGATGGAAGTGTTGTAGGAGAAGACCTCTATATCCTGTGTGACTTTCTTGAGCAGCTTGTGGAGGCTCTTCAGTTCTTCAGGTGTGGGGGCATCGTTGCTGACGCAGAAATTGCCGTTTCCATCGAAGAAAAGGTTCCAGAATTTCTTCAGGAAGCGGAAGCATCCGTCAATGCCATTGGTGTCCCAGGGCTTGCTCTGCTCCACAGGACCCAGGAACATCTCGTACATGCGCAGGGTGTCTGCTCCATAGCGTTCCACTATACGGTCAGGATTCACCACGTTATACATACTCTTGGACATCTTCTCCACAGCCCAGCCGCAGATGTACTTGCCATCCTCAAGGATGAATTCGCAGTCCTTGTATTCAGGACGCCAATTGCGGAAGGCCTCTGTATCAAGTACATCGGCTGAGACAATATTTACATCCACGTGGATGGGGGTGACGTCATACTCCTTGCGCAGACCATAGGAAACGAAGGTGTTGGTGTCCTTGATACGATAGACAAAGTTGCTTCGTCCTTGAATCATGCCTTGGTTGACCAGCTTCTGGAAGGGTTCTTCGGTGACGCTCCAACCATTGTCGTGGAGGAATTTGTTCCAGAAACGGCTGTAGATGAGGTGTCCCGTAGCATGCTCCGTACCACCCACATAGAGGTCCACGTTGCGCCAGTAACTGTCTTTTTCGTGAGAGACAAGTGCCTTGTCGTTGTGGGGGTCCATGTAACGGAGGTAGTAGGCTGAGCTTCCAGCAAAGCCAGGCATGGTGTTGAGCTCAAGGGGGAAGATGGTCTTCTGGTCGATGAGGCTGTTGGCAACCACACAGTTATGCACGGTATCCCACGCCCACACTTCAGCATGACCAAGAGGGGGTTCACCTGCTTCAGTGGGCTTGAAGTCCTTCACCTCGGGCAACTCCAGCGGCAGGCACTCCTCAGAGATGAGATAGGGCGTACCTTCTTTGTAATAGACAGGGAAGGGCTCACCCCAGTAACGCTGACGACTGAAAATGGCATCACGCAGACGGTAGTTGACTTTCACCTTGCCAATGCCTTTTTCGGTGATATATTTCTTCATAGCCGCGATGCTCTCCTTCACGGTGAGGCCGTTGAGGCTGAGGTCTTCGTTGGCTGAGTTCATCATGATTCCCTCCTTGGCATCGAAGCTTTCTTCGCTGATGTCTGCTCCTTCGATGAGGGGGATGATGGGAAGGTTGAAGTGACGGGCAAAAGCATAGTCACGGCTGTCGTGAGCAGGCACAGCCATGATGGCTCCCGTACCATAGCCAGCCAGTACATAGTCGCTGATCCACACAGGAATAGCCTCGTGGGTGATGGGGTTGATGGCATAGGAGCCGCTGAAGACTCCCGTCACCTTTTTGTCAGCTATACGTTCACGTTCAGTACGTTTCTTGGTAGCCTCCAGATAAGCATCGACAGCAGCCTTCTGCTCGGGAGTAGTAAGCTGTGCAACCAGTTCACTCTCAGGGGCAAGTACCATGAAGGTAACACCGAAGATAGTGTCGGCACGTGTGGTGAAGATGGTAAACTCCACATCGCTGTCCTTTACCTTGAATACCATCTCGGCACCTTCTGAGCGGCCTATCCAGTTACGCTGGGTTTCCTTTAGGGAGTCTGTCCAATCGATGGTTTCCAGTCCGTCCAGCAACCTCTGGGCATAGGCACTCACACGCAGGCACCACTGTTTCATCTTCTTCTGCACCACGGGGAATCCCCCACGCTCACTCACACCATCCACCACTTCGTCGTTGGCAAGCACTGTGCCAAGGGCAGGACACCAGTTCACCATGGTCTCACCCAGGTAGGCAATGCGGTAGTTCATCAGCACCTCCTGCTGACGGGCTTCGTCCCAGCTGTTCCACTCCTCGGCGGTGAACTCAAGGGGCTCACTCTGAGCCACATCAAGGTTTGCCGTACCCTCCTTTTCAAAGTGGGCAATGAGTTTCGCAATGGGGGTAGCCTGCTGAGTCTTGTTGCAGTAGAAGCTGCCGAACATCTTCTGGAATGCCCATTGAGTCCAGTGGTAATAGCCAGGGTCACAGGTGCGTACCTCACGGTCCCAGTCAAAGCAGAAGCCTATCTTATCCAGCTGCTCACGATAGCGGTTGATGTTCTGGTTGGTGGTGATGGCAGGGTGCTGTCCGGTCTGGATAGCATATTGCTCGGCAGGCAGTCCATAGCTGTCGTAGCCCATGGGGTTGAGCACATTGAAACCCTGCAGACGCTTGTAGCGGGCATAGATGTCGCTGGCAATATAGCCGAGGGGGTGTCCCACATGCAGACCTGCTCCGCTGGGATAGGGGAACATGTTCAGCACGTAATACTTTGGTCTTGAGGCGTCTTCAACGACTTTGTAAGTCTTGTTATCCACCCAATACTGCTGCCATTTGCGCTCGATGTCTCTGAAGTTGTATTCCATATTCTGATTGTTATTGATGTTGCTGATTTATTTGCCTGCGTTAAAAAATTATTCGCCTATTCTAAAAATTTATTTGCCTGCTCTGCGGATTTATTTGCCTGCTATTTTTTGCTGTTCTTTGAAATTGGGCGCAAAATTACACTTTTCCGCTTGATTTCCCAACTGAAAACTATGTTTTCAGCTTTTTATTCACATTTAATGCGCAGATTTGCCAAAAAAACCGTACCTTTGCCCTTTGAAATCGAAAAAAACGGATGAAATCAGCGACGCATCACATGCACGAACATACTGCGGTGGGGAACATCAAGGTGGCCTTCTTCACCAACCTTCTCTTTACCGTGATTGAGTTGGTTGGCGGATGGCTGACAAACTCAATGGCTATTGTGGGTGAGTCGTTCCACGACCTGGGCTGCACCTTGACGCTGGGCCTCTCGTGGCTGCTGGAGAAGAAGAACCATCAGCTGGCTGGAGCCATCATCAATGCTGTCATTCTGACGGTTAGCTCCGTGGTGGTGATTGTGGAGTGCATAGGCCGTCTGGCTCATCCTGAGACTGTCAATGCCAACGGCATGTTCTGGGTGGCGCTGCTGGGTATCCTCTTCAAGGGCTTCGCTGTGTGGAAGACGCACAGAGACCACAGCATCAACGAGAAGATGGTCTCGCTGCACCTGCTGGGTGACTGCCTTGGCTGGGTGGTGGTGCTGATAAACAGCGTAGTAATGATGCAAGTGGATATCCCTTGGCTGGACTCGGTACTTTCCATCGTGATAACCCTGTTTATCCTTTATAACGTGGTGTATAACCTCATCATAGCCCTCCGCAACCGCAAAAATCCCTAACCTATGGCAGCCGACCTGAAAGAAACCCCGATGATCCGTCAGTTTCTTGACCTGAAGGCCAAGCATCCGGATGCCATCCTGCTGTTCCGCTGTGGGGATTTCTATGAAACCTACTCCACCGATGCCGTTACAGCCAGTGAAATTCTGGGCATTACGCTCACCAAGCGCAATAATGGCAAGAACGGCGCCATGCAGGCATTGGAGATGGCTGGCTTCCCCCATCATGCCCTGGATACCTATCTGCCCAAGCTGATTCGTGCAGGGAAACGCGTGGCTATCTGTGACCAACTGGAGGACCCCAAGCTGACGAAGAAGCTGGTGAAGCGCGGCATTACAGAACTGGTGACACCAGGTGTAACCCTCTCCGACACCGTGCTTAACTATAAGGAAAACAACTTCCTGGGCTCTGTCCATTTCAGCAAGGGAACGTGCGGAGTAGCCTTTTTGGACATCTCCACAGGCGAATTTCTGACGGCTGAGGGCACCTTTGAATATGTGGAGAAGCTGATTAACAACTTCTCGCCCAAGGAGGTGCTGTTCCAGCGGGGGCTGAGGGAGCAGTTTGAGCGCGCTTTCGGCAATAAACTCTGCACGTTTGAGCTGGATGACTGGGTATTCACCGAGCAGTTTGCCCGCGAGAAGCTGCTGAAGCACTTCCAGACGAAGAACTTGAAGGGCTTTGGCATTGAGCATCTTAAGAATGGAATAGTGGCTGCTGGGGCTGTGCTGCACTACCTTGACGTCACCCTCCACAGCAACATCAAGCATATCATCCGCATCTCCCGCATTGAGGAGGAGCGCTATGTCCGTCTGGACCGTTATACCATCCGCAACCTGGAACTCCTGGCTCCCATGCACGAAGGGGGAGTTTCGCTGCTGAATGTTATTGACAAGACTATCAGCCCCATGGGTGGACGTCTGCTGCGCCGCTGGATTTCCTTCCCCCTGAAGGATGAGCGTGCCATCAATGAGCGTCTGGATGGGGTGGACTGCTTCTTCCGCGAGCCCGACTTGCGCGAGCAGTTGGCAGATAGCTTCCGTCAGATGGGTGACTTGGAGCGCATCATCTCCAAAGTGGCTGTGGGACGAGTTTCCCCCCGCGAGATGGTGCAGCTGAAGATTGCCCTGATGGCATTGGGTCCTGTGAAGGAGGCTTGCGAACAGTCTGGCAATGAACATATCCGACGCATTGGTGAGCAGCTGAATGTCTGTGCTACCATCCGCGACAGAATTGCCCGTGAGATAGTCCCTGACCCACCCTTGGCCCTGAATCGCGGGGGAGTCATCAGCCGTGGAGTCAGCAAGGAGCTGGATGAACTGCGCGACATTGCCTACAGCGGCAAGGACTACCTGCTGAAGATGCAGCAGCGCGAGATTGAAGCCACAGGAATCAACAGCCTCAAGATAGCCTACAACAATGTGTTCGGCTACTACATCGAGGTGCGCAACACCTACAAGGACCTGGTGCCCAAGGAGTGGATCAGGAAGCAGACGCTGGTGAATGCCGAGCGCTATATCACCCAGGAACTCAAGGAATACGAGGAGCGCATCCTGGGGGCTGAGGATAAGATTTTCTCGTTGGAGGCGCAGCTGTTCAATGAACTGGTGTATGCCCTCGGAGAGTATATCCCTGCCATTCAGATAGATGCCAATCAGGTGGCCAAGCTGGACTGCCTGCTGTCGTTTGCTCAGGTGGCGCAGGAGAACAGGTATGTGCGCCCAGTCATTGATGATAGCCTGACGCTGGATATTCGCAAGGGGCGTCACCCTGTTATAGAAAAGCAAATGGCTGTAGGCGAGGAGTATGTGGCCAACGATGTGCTGGTGGACAGCGAGCGTCAGCAGATACTCATCATCACGGGTCCCAATATGGCAGGTAAGTCTGCCCTGCTGCGACAGACGGCTCTCATCACCCTGCTGGCCCAGATAGGCTGCTTTGTGCCTGCTGAATCGGCGCGCATAGGCTTGGTGGATAAGATTTTCACCCGCGTGGGTGCCAGCGACAACATCTCTCTCGGTGAATCCACCTTCATGGTGGAGATGACGGAGGCAGCTGATATTCTGAATAATCTCTCGGAGCGCAGTTTGATTCTGTTTGATGAATTGGGACGCGGCACCAGCACCTACGATGGTATCAGCATTGCCTGGGCTATTGTGGAATATATCCATGAGAATGCCCGCGGACATGCCCGCACCCTCTTTGCCACACACTACCATGAGCTCAATGAGATGGCTAAGTCCTTCCCGCGAATCAAGAATTACAACGTGGCAGTCAAGGAGATAGACAACAAGGTTATCTTCCTGCGCAAGCTGGTGGAGGGAGGCAGCGAGCACTCGTTTGGCATCCATGTAGCCAGCATGGCAGGCATGCCCAAGAGTATTGTGCGCCGTGCAGGGAACATTCTGAAGCAAATGGAGGACAAGTCAGCCCGCGAGGGAGGAATTGCCAAGCCTGTGGAGGATTTGGCAGGGAGTCGCGAGGGATTTCAGCTGAGTTTCTTCCAGTTAGACGACCCTGTGCTCTGCCAGATACGCGATGAGCTCCTCACCCTCGACGTGAATAACCTCACGCCCCTTGAAGCCCTCAACAAACTCAACGACATCAAGAAGATACTGAAGGGGAAATAGTTCCCAGTATCCCCGTTCTTACAGGTTTTTTCTGGTTTCTCCTGATTCCTTATTTTCCCTTTTTCTCGAAAATCGCGGGATTCTCGGGCTTGGGCTTATGCTTCATGCTGTAGATCAGAAAAGCCACGCCCACCAGTGCGTAGGGGATGCTGAACCATTGGGCTCTGTCGCTGTTGATGCTGGCTGGGTTGCTGAGCAGGCGGAAATTGCCTCCCTTCGTGAACTCCACAAACATGCGGAAGATGAAGATGCATGCCAGACAAAAGCCGAAATAGAAGCCCGTACCCACCTTCTGAGGCTGTTTTTTGTAAATCCACCAGCCGATGAAGAAGAGCAGTAGGTAGGTGATGGCTTCGTAGAGCTGGCTGGGGTGACGCGGCAGATTGTCCACCTGGCTGAAGATGAAGCCCCAGTCAGTACCTGTGGGGATGCCAATGATTTCGCTGTTCATCAGGTTGCCCAGACGGATGGCGCAGCAGGTGGTTGGGGTAGCAATAGCAATGGTGTCAAGGACACGCAGCACGCTGATTTTGTATTTCTTGCAATAGAGCAGCAGGGCTATGATGGTGCCGATGGTTCCTCCATGTGAAGCCAGTCCGGCATAGCCTGTGAGCTTTGCCCCTGAGAATCCTTCGCCTGTGAACTTTACTGGCAGCAGCATCTCCACAAAGCGGGGGAAGGAACTCAGATAGTAGGATGACTCATAGATGAGGCAATGGCCCACACGGGCTCCGATGAGGATGCCAAAGAAGACGTAGAAGAACAGAGGGTCGAAGAGCGAATCCTTGATTTTCTGCTCCTTGTAGAGTCTTTGCACAATGAAGTAGCCGATGACCAATCCGACAATCCAGCACAGGGCATAGAAGCGGACAAACCCTATTTTGACGGGTGGATTCCAGACAATATATAAAAGGTCATAGTTCATAGTTCATAATTCATAGTTAGGGGTTGATAATTAATCGTTTTCAGAACTTTTTACAATGCTTGTCAGTATTTTTATGAGTTCAACATTATCGGTTATGATTGATTCGAAGGACTTATCATCCATGTAACCGGAGTCGTAGAGAAGGTTCAGCCAATATTCCGTTTCACTTGCCTCTTTTAGCGCAATGGACATTTTAGCCCTGAAGTCTGGCTTGCTCTGCCCTCGGATTGCTTCTTTCACATTTGCACCAATGCTCGTACCGCTTCTTAAGACCTGTTTCGATAAAACAAATTCTTTATGCTCGCTACTGAGAGTAAGATATTGGTAGAGTTTTATAATTCGTAGTGCGAACGAATAACTTTTGTCTCTGATAATGCTCTCTTTCATAAACAAATTTCAACTATGCACTATGAACTATGAACTATGCACTAATTAAACGTTAAAGCGGAAGTGCATGATGTCGCCGTCCTGCACCACATAGTCCTTGCCTTCAACACCCATCTTACCAGCCTCACGCACAGCAGCTTCTGAGCCATAGTGGATATAGTCGTCGTACTTGATGACCTCTGCGCGGATGAAACCCCGCTCAAAATCTGTGTGGATGACGCCGGCACATTGGGGAGCCTTCCAGCCCTTGCGGTAGGTCCAGGCTTTCACTTCCATTTCTCCAGCGGTGATGAAGGTCTCCAGATTCAGCAGTTTGAAGGCTGCCTTGATGAGGCGGTTGACGCCTGATTCCTGAAGACCAACTTCTTCGAGGAACATCTGACGGTCCTCGTAGCTGTCCAGCTCGGCAATATCAGCTTCAGTCTTTGCTGCCAGCACCATCACTTCAGCAGGTTCATTTTTGACAGCCTCACGCACGGCATCCACATAAGCATTACCTGTCACAGCACTTCCTTCATCGACGTTGCAGACATAGAGTACTGGCTTGGCAGTCAGCAGGAAAAGGTCGTGGGCTGCACGCTGCTCATCTTTTGAGTCAAAGGTCACTGTGCGGGCACTCTCTCCTTTGATGAGGGCCTCGTGGTACTTACGGAGCACATCCAGCTGCAGCTTGGCCTGCTTGTCACCTCCTGTGGTAGCCTGTTTCTCCACCTTCTGAATACGCTGTTCAATGGTCTCCAGGTCTTTGATTTGCAGCTCAGTGTCAATGATTTCCTTGTCACGCACAGGGTTCACACTGCCGTCAACATGGGTCACATTGTCGTCGTCGAAGCAGCGCAGCACATGGATGATGGCATCACACTCGCGGATGTTTCCCAGGAATTTGTTTCCCAGTCCTTCACCCTTCGAGGCCCCCTTCACCAGACCGGCAATGTCCACAATCTCCACCGTAGCAGGGACAATCCTACCTGGGTGGACAAGTTCAGCCAGGCGGTTAAGCCTCTCGTCAGGGACAGTAATGACACCAACGTTTGGTTCGATGGTGCAGAAAGGGAAGTTGGCTGCCTGAGCCTTAGCGCTTGAAAGACAGTTGAACAGGGTTGACTTGCCCACATTGGGTAGTCCTACAATGCCGCATTGGAGTGCCATATTGATGATTTACTATTTGACGATTTACTATTTACGATTTGCAAAGATAGGGTGAGCCGAGCGAAAAAGCAAATAAAAATTTGTTTTTCCGAGGCGACCCCTATCTAAAAGGGCTAAGAAGCCCTTAAAGAAAGTGTGAGCCGAGCGAAAAAGCAAATAAATCCTCAAAATTCTCTCCCTCCCATTGCTCCCATTGTTCTCATAGCTCCCATCCTTCCCACAAAAAAACCACCCCCTGAAAACGCTTTTGTCTCCAGGGGGCTGTTCAAGGGAGGTAATCTTCCTCTCCCGCTGTTACTTGATTTCAATCACTCTGTGTAGTTTCTCGGGAGCCACGGGAGCCTTCTTGGGCAGGGTGACGGTGAGGACACCATCGCTCATCGAGGCATTAATGGCCTCCACATCAGCATCATCAGGCAGAGTGAAGCGCTGCTCAAAGCGGTTGTAGTAGAACTCGCGGCGCAGATAGCCTTTGTCAGCCTTCTTCTCGCACTTGTCAACGTCCTTTTTGTCGCATTTCTCCTTCTCGGCCTTGATGACCAGGGTGTCGTTGTCCTCCATGTGGAGGTTGATGTGCTCCTTCGTCATGCCCGGTACAGCCAGTTCCAGCTTGTACTCCTTGTCATTCTCACTGACGTTCACCTTGGGGATGAAGTCGCCATAGCACGGTGTCTCTGCCGTAGGCCATACGCTGTTGAACCAATCGTTCAGGATGCTCGGCATCCACTCGTCTCTGTAATTGTAGCCGCAACGCGGTGATTTTGCTAAAAGTGTCATAGTCGTAATTTTTTATAGGTTAAACATTTAATTTCATTTTTCGGTCTCCAATCTCTGATCTTTAATCTTCGATCTTCAATTTTCAATCTTCACCCTCCTAAAGTGCAATCTCCCCGCCACACTCCCCTTTTGTCAGTCCTTTTTAACACGCTGCAAACTTTGTTTACACTCCCCTGCCCTTTTTTAACCATTCCCCCACTCCACCTCTGCCAACGTCTGCCAAAACGTCATCATTCTCAGCCCTTTACCCTGCCAAAATGTCAGCCGCTCTGCCTTTTTGTGGTTTGAGAGAAGGCCTTTTCTGCGGAGGGAAAGAGGGGGATGGGGATTTATTCGGGGGGAATGGGGTGAGGAAAGGGGGGAAGGGGAAGTTTTTGGGATGGAGAATGAAAAAAAGTTGAAAAAAATTTGCATATTTCAAAATTTTTTCTTATCTTTGCATTGGATTTTAGGGTAATTGAAGCCTCAGGTGTGGGGTTGAAAACACAAAATACATTTTTTTTAGTAAAATGATTGATAATAAAGAGGTAAAAAAGATTGTTTGAATGAAGATAAAAAGGGAATTGTTGGAGGATGTCCGCAGGGATAAGGACGGACAGAAGGCATTGGCGCTGGCTATCTATCTGAAACACTTGCTCAAGGGCTCCAGACTGCCTGAGATGTCGCTGAAGAAGGTGATACAGCTGACGAAGCTGGACTATCGCACCGTCAAGAGGTACCTCCCCTTGATGGAGAGTCGTGCATATATACATTTTGAGGGCTTGGGCAAAAGAAAGACGCTGGTGGTAAACCGCCTGAAGTCGCATCGCCCTAAGAGGAATGTGGACATCAGTTCGTTTGACTTCAGTTCGTACAAAGAGGTACTGCTGTCGCTGAGGTCGTTCATGGTGATGAGGATTCAGGCCGCGAAGGACTGGATGAAGACGGTGCTTGATGGCTTCCACAACCCCTCGTCCACTGAAAATCTGAAGGATTTGGGCAGGAAAGTGCGCTCGTATGTGCAGAGCGGAGTGCTGAACAATCCCTACGACGGCTACAAGGAGTATGGCCTCAGCCTGAAGCGAATTGCCAAGGAGCTGGGCTGCAGTGTGAAGGCGGCCGAAGAGGTGGTGGACTATGCCATCAGCCACAGCTGGATGGCCAGGGAACACCATTGCATCCAGGTCTGCGCACCGGGCATCAACCACTATGTGCCAGAGGGATACACGTTTTCCACGACCAACAATGCCTACATCGTGCAGGCCAACACCTATGTGCTCTCCCCCATCATCACGGAAGCCTTCTTCAACTCGGCTGCTCTCTGACTCTTTCCTTATTAAATTATTATTAGGGGGGCATCCGTGCTGGTAGTATTAGATGATACTTTTTCCAATTTCCAGTCGGCCGGTGCGGGGGGTGCGCAGAAGGAATAAATATTTTATTTACAAATCGATAAGAAAACCGTTAAGGGCTTGTCTGTCCCGAAAATTTTTATTAACTTTGCCTGTAGAAAGCCAGGGGTGGAGTGGCGTACGGACTGACTCCGAGCTTTCAAGAGGAATGTTTTTATTATTAACGTTTTAATTTTTTAGTACTATGGCAATAACTTTTCAGATTGTGGGATGTTCGAATCCCAGAGGCGCTGAGGGAGTGGACTACGCTACCAATCGTGCCACAAAAACGGGTGACTACACCTTCAAGGCTTTGGCCGAGGATATCCAGTTGGCAACCACCGTGACGAAGGCCGATGTGGTGGCAGTGCTCACGGCAATGAAGGAGGAACTGAAGACCCATCTGCTTCAGGGGCAGCGCATTGTGCTTGATGAACTGGGGTCGCTGCAGGCTAACATCACTTCGAAATGCTTTGCGCAGAGTGTGATACCTGTGGACACCTTTGACCCTGTAAGCTACATCAAGAAGGTGGGCATCCGCTTCCGCCCAGAGGCAGAACTGCTCAAGTATGTTCGTGCCAATCGTCAGCTGAGGCGTGTCCCCAGTGAGTTGCTGGCGTGAGGTTAACCCCCGGCAACAAGTTCCCAGGGCAACGGTGGAGTCCCTCATTTAGGGATTCACACCGCCCCTTTTTCCGAAGTGAAGTCCAGGCCGTTCATCCCCTATGATGGGCGGCTTGGGTGTTTTACGGGATAATGACAGATGGTTTCAGAATGCCCTGTTTTGTTAATTCGTTCAGTGCGATTGAATGAATTTACGTTAATTCGTTCAGTGGGACTGAAGATTTTTACAAAAACTCTTGTTTGTTTCCTTCAGACTGACTATCTTTGCGGCACAAAAATGCTTTCCTAACCAAGAAAAAAGACGATGAGTGCAGTCAGAAGAGCTTTACAGACAGAGCTGGAAATGCGGCTGAAGCCCCAAAAGGTGCTGCTGCTTTTTGGAGCCCGTCGCGTGGGAAAGACGGTGCTTTTGCAGCATATCATACAGAATTTCACTGGAAAGACATTGCTGTTAAATGGCGAAAGCATGGACACTGTCCGTCTGCTTGAAGATAGATCGGCAAGCAACTATCAGCGGTTGTTCTCTGGCATTGACCTCTTATGCATCGACGAAGCCCAGCATATCCCTGACATCGGAATGAAACTGAAACTGATCATTGACGAAGTGATGGGGATACGGGTCATTGCCACAGGGTCTTCGTCATTTGATTTGCAAAACAAGGCAGGAGAGCCGCTTGTGGGACGTAGCATCCAGTTCCTGCTCACTCCTTTCTCCATCAAGGAGTTGGTAGAGGCCACCTCGGCCTTCGAATATATGCAACAGGTGGAGCACCGTATCGTCTATGGCCATTATCCTGAGCTGGAGAGCATTGAGAACGAGAAATATAAGCAGGAATATCTGAATGATGTGGTGGATGCCTATCTGCTGCGTGACATTCTGGCCTTCGATGGCCTGAAGCACGCACAGAAAATGTATGACCTGTTGCGCCTGATCGCCTATCAGACGGGCAGCGAGGTCTCTCTGGATGAATTGGGCAGTCAGCTGTCGTTGAGCCGCAACACTGTGGAACGTTACCTTGACCTTTTGCAGAAGTCCTTTGTCCTGTTCCGTTTAGGAGGTTTCTCACGGAATCTGCGGAAGGAAGTGAGCAAGTCGTCGAAATGGTATTTCTATGACACAGGGATACGCAATGCCATCCTCCGTGACTACCGTTCCTTCAGTCTGCGCTCTGATGCAGAAAGGGGCATTCTGTGGGAAAACTACTTTGTCAGTGATCGGCTGAAGCGTAATTATAACCAGCGGTTAGGAATGAATTACTATTTCTGGCGCACCTATGATCAGCAGGAAATAGACCTCATCGAACAGTCGGGAGACAATCTGGCTGCCATCGAGATAAAAAGCGGAAACAAGGTTCCCCCGGCACCCAAGGCCTTTGTCAAAGCCTATCCTGATGCTGCATACGCTGTGCTCAATGCCGACAACTACATGGATTTCGTATTGTGAATCAAATTACCTATTTATTATATATTATAGCAAGATGAAAAAACTCCTCTTCCCTACCCTGCTTGTTCTGGCGGCAGTTGTGGTCAGCTGCAAGGACGACAGCCATGTCACGAAAGTCTATTCCCCCGTCAGCTTCTCGGAAGTCACCATCAACGACAGCTTCTGGGCTCCGCGCCTCAGGAAGCACAAGGAGGCTACCATCCCCGTCTGCATCGACCAGATTGAAAACCAGACTGGCCGTATGCGCAACTTTGAGAATGCAGCCCTTCGCGAGGGTAAGCACTCAGGCATCTTCTTCGATGACAGCGATGTCTATAAGGCGCTTGAGGGAATGGCCTACAGCCTGCAGAACAACCCTGACCCTGTGCTGGAGGAGAAGTGCGACGAGTGGATTGACAAGTTTGCTGCGGCTCAGCTGGAGGATGGCTACCTCAACACGTTCTATACCCTGACGGGGCTTCATGAGCGATGGAAGAATATGGACCGCCATGAGATGTATTGTGCAGGCCACATGATAGAGGCTGCTGTGGCTTACTATAAGGTCACAGGCAAGAGGAAGCTGGTAGATGTCTGCGAGCGTTTTGTGCAGCACATGATGTCGGTCTTCGGGCCTGAGGGACGTCATTGGGTTCCCGGGCATGAGGAGATTGAGCTTGCCCTCGTAAAACTCTATGAGATAACCGATAAGAAGGAGTATCTTGACTTTGCGGCGTGGCTTCTTGAGGAGCGTGGACATGGCTATGGCAGCTATGGAAACAACTCTCCCTGGCCTGCCCATTACTATCAGGATGGGGTTCCCGTCAGTGAGCTGGAGAAGATTTCGGGTCATGCCGTGCGTTCCATGTATCTCTTCTGCGGAATGGCTGATGTGGCTGCCTATACGGACAATAAGGCCTATCGCGATGCTCTGGATCGTGTGTGGGACGATGTAGTGCTGAGGAATATGTATGTAACGGGTGGTATAGGGCAGTCGGCTTCCAATGAAGGATTTACTACGGACTACAGCCTTCCCAACAAATCGGCCTACTGCGAGACCTGTGCTTCGGTGGGCATGGTGCTGTGGAACTGGCGGATGAATCAGTTTACGGGAGATTCAAGGTATGTCGATGTGCTTGAGCGCAGCCTCTACAATGGTGCCCTGGCTGGCATCTCACTCAGTGGCGACCGCTTCTTCTACGTCAATCCCCTGGAGTCAGATGGCAACCATCATCGTCAGGCTTGGTATGGATGTGCCTGCTGTCCCAGCCAGATTTGCCGTTTCCTCCCCTCCATCGGCAACTACATCTATGGTCTTTCCGCTGATGCCCTGTGGGTGAACCTGTTCATCGGCAATCAGTCCAAATACATGACTATCAAGACGGAATATCCTTGGGACGGACATATTGTGATGACGGTTGGTGAGCTGGACAAGAAGGAAATCCGCATCCGCATCCCTGACTGGTCAGAGATGAATGCCCGCCTGGCAGGAGGAAGCAAATTTGCCTACACCATTGAGTCGTCGCGCCCTATGAAGAGCAGCATGAAGGATGGCTATCTGGTTGTCCGCCCTGTAAAAGGGACGTGGAAAAAGGGTGATATCCTGACATTTGACCTTGAGATGCCTGTTGAGGCAGTAGCTGCTGACCCGCGTGTGAAGGAAGATGAGGGTATGCGTGCCGTGCAATGTGGGCCCATCGTCTATTGCATGGAGCAGATTGACAATGTAGAGCAATATGACCATGTCCTGCTGACGCCTGATACAGAATATCGTAAAGCCAGAGACCCCTATCTGCTTGGTGGTGTGCAGATGGTGCTTGCTTCCACTCCAAAGGGGAACTACACCTTCATCCCCTACTATGCCTGGGACAATCGCCAGCCCTCCCCCATGCGCGTGTGGGTTCCTTATCAGGAATAGCCTTTGACCCATCGGGAAAAACCTTCCGCAGCCCTGAAAAGTGCTGATGAGGCTCTGTAGAGATTAGTGTGCCTCCAGCCAGTTCTTCCCCCATCCGCAGTCGGCAATGAGGGGCACAGTCAGGTGGACGGCATTCTCCATAGCTTCGATGACAATCTGCTGCACACGTTCCTTCTCCTCAGGGAAGACACTGAAGTTCAATTCGTCATGCACCTGTAGAATCATCTTTGAGCGGATACCCTCAGCGCGGAATCGCTCATAAATCCTGTTCATGGCTACCTTGATGATGTCGGCAGCCGAGCCTTGTATGGGAGCATTGATGGCATTCCGCTCAGCATAGCCGCGCACATTGGCATTGTGGCTGTTGATGTCAGGGAGATAGCGTTTGCGGTGGAAGAGGGTCTCAATATAGCCCTGTTTCCGGGCTCTCTCGATGCTCTCATCCATATAGCGGCGCACATCGGGATAGGTGAGGAAGTAGTTGTCAATAAGCTCCTTCGCCTCTCCCCTACTCACTCCCATGCGTTCAGCCAAGCCAAACACGCTGATGCCGTAGATGATGCCGAAATTGGCTGTCTTGGCTTTGGAACGCTCCTCTCGCGTCACCTCCCCAAGGGGTTTCTTGAAGACTTTGGCGGCTGTGGCTGCGTGGATGTCCTCTCCCTCCAGGAAAGCCTCTATCAGGTTCTTGTCGCCACTCAGATGAGCCATGATGCGCAGCTCAATCTGGCTGTAGTCGGCTGAAAAGAACAGGCATCCCTCGTCAGGAATGAAGGCTTTGCGTATCTCCTTGCCATCATCATCGCGAACGGGGATATTCTGGAGGTTTGGGTTGCTGGAGCTGAGCCGTCCTGTGGCTGTAACCGTCTGGTTGAACGAGGTATGGATGTGTCCTGTGCGTGGATTTATTAGTGTAGGCAGAGGTTCCACATAAGTGCCGATGAGTTTCTTCAGGCTGCGGTGGGCAAGGATTTTCTCCACGATGGGGTTACGGCTTCGGAGGCTTTCCAGTACCTCCTCTGTGGTGACATATTGCCCTGTTTTCGTCTTCTTGGGCTTTTCCATGATTTTCAGCCGCTCAAACAGCACTTCACCCACCTGCTTGGGCGACGCTATGTTGAAGTCCATGCCTGCCAGCGAGTGAATCTCATCCTCCAGTTGCAGCATCCTCTCCGTGAAATGGCGCGAAGTCTCCTTCAGAGCCTCTGTATCCACGCGCGCACCATTCCTTTCCATCGTGGCCAGCACGCGCACCAGGGGCATTTCTACGGTATAGAACAGCTCCTCCACGCCCTGTTTCTTCAGTTCCTTTTCTAATATGTGCTTTAGTTTGAGAGTGACGTCAGCATCCTCGCAGGCATAGTCGCAGATGAGGGCAGGGGAGAGGTCGCGCATGTTTTTCTGCCCCTTTCCGCGCTCACCTATCAGCTCTTCGATGGGGATGGTGCGGTAGTTGAGGTAGACCTCAGCCAGGAAGTCCATGTTGTGCCGCAGCTCGGGTTGCAGGATGTAGTGGGCAATCATGGTGTCGAAGAGAGGGCCTCCGATTTCCACGCCGTAGTTCTGCATGACCATGTAGTCGTACTTGATGTTCTGCCCGATCTTCAGGGTGCGCGGATCGTAGAGTAGGGGAGTGAATTCTTCAACAATAGCCCTTGCTTCTGCCTCATCAGCCGGCACGGGGACATACCAAGCCTCGTCCTCCTGCTTGCTGAAGCTCATGCCCACCAAATGGGCGTCGATGGCATTCACATTGTCTGTTTCCGTGTCAAAGGCAAAGGATTCCACACTACCGAATAATTGCAAAATCTCGGCTCTTTTCTCCTTAGTATCAGCAAGATGATAGCTGTGCTCCCGAGCTTCTAAGCCGCTGAGATTTGAAAAAAATCCATCACTCGGCCCATTGCCCGTGATTTTTGAAGCCTCAGAGGCCATTTGCGGGGTGCTGACAGGGTTTCCGAACAAATCTCCTTGCAAGGGAGCGTTGCTTGGAGCATCGAAGAGTGAGCCTTGTTTTTCCGTTGGGGCCTTCTCTTCTGAGCGGCTTCCTTCCATTTTACTAAGGAGGCTCCGGAACTCCAGCTCCGCAAAAATTTCCTTCAGCTTGTCGAGGTCAGGCTCCTCGCGCTTCAGTTCTTCCAGGTTCAGTTCGATGGGAACATCGCGCTTGATGGTGGCAAGGAATCGGCTAAGTCTTATCTGCTCGACATTTTCTGTAACCTTTACCTTGAGGGCCCCCTTCAGTTCGTCGGTTCTTGCCAGCAGTCCTTCTATGGAGCCGAACTGCTCTATCAGTTTCTGCGCCGTCTTTTCCCCCACACCAGGGCAGCCGGGAATGTTGTCCGAGGCGTCGCCCATCAGACCCAGCAAGTCAATCATCTGGGTAGGGTAGGAGAGTCCGTATTTCTGGCAAACCTTTTCGGGAGTGAGGATTTCATCAGCCTTGTCCCCCAGTCTTGGGCGGTAGATGCTCACCCTGTCCGACACTAGCTGCGCGTAGTCCTTGTCGGGGGTCATCATATAGCAGAAAACGCCCTTTTCATCGGCTTTTTTGGACAATGTGCCTATGACGTCGTCAGCCTCAAATCCCGTTACTTCAAGGATGGGGATGCGATATGCCTTGATGATTTCCTTGATGTAGGGCACAGCCTTGCGGATGTCTTCAGGCGTCTCCTCGCGCTGAGCTTTATATTGCGGATAAATCTCATGCCTGAAGGTTTTTCCCGCAGGATCAAAGGCAATCCCGATGTGCGTGGGATTCTCTTTCTTCAGCACCTCGTCCAGCGTATTGACAAAGCCAAAGACGGCTGAGGTGTTCATTCCCTTGGAGTTATATCTCGGCGAGCGAATCATGGCATAGTAGGCTCGGAAGATGAGTGCGTAGGCGTCAAGGAGAAACAGTTTGTCCATAATTCTTGAATTTTGCGGTAAAATTACAAAATAATTATCATTTCTCCCAATTTATTTGTAATTTTGCGCTTCGAAATTCTTCTATGAGCCCTTTAGACGCCATAATAAAACCTGTTGAGCGGGAGTATCACTACTTCCAGTCGTTGTATGAGGAACTGGGTGTTGCCGACAATCCCCTCCTTCGCGAGGTGCTGAACCACATTATCCATAAGAAGGGCAAGCAGATGCGCCCCATTCTGACGCTTCTTTTTGCCAAATTATTCGGTGAAATCGGCGATTCCACCTATCATTCTGCCCTTTCGCTTGAGCTTGTCCACACGGCAAGCCTGGTGCACGATGATGTGATTGACGAGAGTGCCATTCGGCGTGGGCAACCTTCTGTGAATGCGTCGTTTGGGAATAAGATAGCTGTGCTTTCGGGCGATTACCTTTCGGCTCTCAGCATGTTGTATATGGCCCGTACCAACAATGTGCAGATGGCAAAGGTGGTAGGCCAATTGGCTCAGATGCTGTCAGATGGCGAGCTTTTCCAGCTTTTCGAGAGCAGAGAGAATGTGGTTTCCGAGGACGTCTATTTCTTGATTATCAAGAAGAAGACGGCAGCCCTCTTCTCAGCTTGTGCCAAACTGGGCGCCTTGTCTGTGGAGGCTTCACCCGAAGATGTGGAGAAATCGGCAAAAATAGGCGAATTCATCGGGATTTGTTTCCAGATTCGCGACGATATTTTCGATTATTTCGAATCCTCAGCCATCGGCAAACCAACTGGGAGTGATATGCGCGAGGGGAAGCTCACTCTGCCCATTATCTATGCCATCCGCAACTTCGGCAACGATGAAATCCATCGGAAGGTTGAGCAGCTGAAGGCAGGCTCACTCTCTGATAGTGAGATTCATAGCCTCATCGATTTTGCCAAGTCGCATGGGGGTATTGCCTATGCCGAAGGCGTCATGAAATCCTATCGCGAAAAAGTCCTTGCCCTGCTGGCACAGTTTGATAATAAGGAGATTGTCAACGCCATCATCGCCTTCTTGGACTATGTGATTGGGCGCGAGAAATAAAAGCCTGCTCTGCGCTCCCAGAAGCCTATTCTAATTTCTCAGTTGCCTATTCTAATTTTTTAGAAGCCTATTCTATTTTCGCAGAAGCCTGTTCTATTTTCGTAGATGCTCCTTTTATTTTGTCAAAAGGGCCTTTTCATCGGGCAAAAGAAGCTTATAAAAAAACGGAGAGTATCGCTACCCTCCGTTCTCTTAACTTTCTTCCGTTATCAGAAGAATTTGACGTTTTCACCGAGGATTTCCGACAGCAGGAGGTTTGCCAGACGGCTGGTTCCCAAGCGGAAGAATTCGTTACTGAGCCATTCCTCGCCCAGGATTTCCTTCACAATGGTGTAGTAGATGACGGCGTCGCGCACACAGTTGATGCCTCCTGCGGGCTTGAAGCCTACCTTTCTGCCTGTCTGGGCATAGTACTCCTTGATGCTCTGGCACATCACGTAGGCGGCTTCAGGAGTGGCAGCAGGTTCTTGTTTGCCTGTTGAAGTCTTGATGAAATCAGCTCCGCTATACATCGCAAGCAACGAGGCCTTCTTGATGTTGGCACAGCTGCCCAGAGCACCTGTCTCAAGGATGACCTTCATGTGGTGTTCGCCACAAGTCTCCTTCAATTCCTCGATTTCATCGCACATTCCTTCGTAATCTCCGCTCAGGAATTTGCCCACGCTGATGACGATGTCGATCTCTGTGGCTCCATCCTTGAGGGCGAGGGCAGTTTCAGCCACTTTGATTTCAGGGAAGGTCTGCGAGGAGGGGAATCCCGCTGAAACACAGGCAATACCCACCTCTTCCACTTCGAGCGACTGGCTGACAATCTGGGCAAAACAGGGATAGACGCAAATGGCAGCCACAGGCTTCAGGTCAGGGTACTTGTCCTCAAAATCGTTGACTTTTTCCGTGAATTTCAGTACGCTTTCCTCGCTGTCGGTAGTCTTCAAAGTCGTCAGGTCGATGCAGTTGAAGAGTAGTTTCTTTACTTCAAGTGTGTCGTTCTGAGGCACTTTCTCAGCAATCAGCTTCGCTACGGCAGCCTTCACCTCCTCGTCGTTGAGGTTGGTGTTGTACTGCGCAAGCATCTCTTCGTACTTTCCGTTTTCAGCGTACAGTTGTGAGGTTTCTTTTTCCATAATCGTTTCGTTTATTTTAATTTAGGGTTATTGATATGTCTTTCCTTGTCGCGTTGGGTTTTCTTTTCGATGGTTTTTCGCCAGGCTTCCGTCAGATTCACGCCTGTTTGGTTAGCCAGACAAGCCAGAATCCATAGAATATCCGCCATTTCATCGGACAAATTGGCTGTTTCGCCCTCCTTGAAGGACTGCTCGCCATATACTCTTGCCATGACTCTTGCCAGCTCTCCGACTTCCTCCATCAGGATAGTCATGTTGGTAAGCTCGTTGAAGTAGCGCACCCCATAGGTCTTTATCCAGTCGTCGGTTTGCCTTTGTACTTCTGCCAGCGTGATGTCTTCCATATTCTGATGTTTTATTCTTTCACTTTACTATCAATGAGAATTGTCACAGGCCCGTCGTTGATGAGCTCCACCTTCATGTCTGCTCCAAAAGTCCCTGTCAACACGGGTTTCAGTAGGGCGATGCTGAGCTCCTCGCAGAACTCCTCATAGAGCGGAATGGCTGTCTCAGGTCTGGCTGCGCGGATATACGAGGGGCGATTGCCCTTCTTGGTAGAGGCCATAAGCGTAAACTGGCTTACCACGAGGATATCTCCTCCGCTTTCCAGAATGCTCTTGTTCATTACGCCGTTTTCATCGGGGAAAATCCGCAGATTGACGATTTTCTTGCAGAGCCATTGGATGTCTTCCTGCGTGTCGGCTTCCTCAATGCCTACTAAAATCAGCATACCTTCTCCGATGGCAGACTTTACGGCTCCGTCTATTGTGACAGATGCGTGGGTGACTCTTTGTACGACAATTCTCATGCTTCTGTTTTTTGAGGATGGGTTTTATAGTTTTTCCTTTAGGATTTCTGCCTTTTTCTGTCCGATGATTTCAGCTATTTCTCCGACTTCGGCTTCCTTGATTTTCCTTACACTTTTGAATTTCCGCAGCAGAGCTTCCTTGCTTTTGGGTCCGATGCCGGGAATGTCGTCGAGGGCAGAAGCCACCTGGTGCTTGCTGCGCTTGTCGCGATGGAAAGTGATGGCAAAGCGGTGTACTTCGTCCTGTATCTTCACCAAGAGTCTGAACAGGGAGCTGTCTTGTTTCAGTCCGATTTTTAGGGTAGGGAAGCCGTAGAGAAGTTCATTCGTGCGATGCTTGTCGTTTTTGGCTAAGCCTGCGATAGGGATGTTGAGGTGCAGCTCATCCTCGATGACTTCGCGGATAACCTCCATTTGTCCCTTTCCTCCGTCGGCAATGATTAAGTCGGGCAGTTCCTGTTTCTCTTCCAGCAGGCGGGTGTATCGCCGATGGACCACTTCTTTCATGGAGGCATAGTCGTCGGGGCCTACAACTGTGCGAATGTTGTATTTCCTGTATTCATCTTTGGCGGGCTTGCCGTTCCGGAAGACGATGCAGGCTGCCACAGCATCCGTGCCGGAGATGTTGGAATTGTCGAAGCACTCGATGTGCATGGGGATTTTCTCGAGCTTCAGATGCTCTTGAATCTCCTTCAGGATGCGGGTGTTTTTCTGCTCGGGATTGAGCTTTTCTGCCTGTTTCAGTTTGTCCAGCTTATATTGCTTGACGTTCATCAGCGACAGTTCCAGCAGCTTCTTCTTATCGCCGCGTTGGGGGATGGTGAAGATCACTTCGCCCAAGTCAAGCTCTATGTCGAAGGGGATGATGATTTCTTTCGATTGGCTGTTGTAGCGTTCCCTCATCTCTGCGATTCCCAGACACAGCAGCTCTCCCTTGGTTTCGTTGATTTTTTTCTTGTATTCGAAGGTGAAAGCTTGGTTGATGACGCCGTTGGTGACGTGGAGGTAGTTGATGTAGGCATTTTTTTCTTCGGCTTCGATGGTGAAGACATCGACGTTGTGAATGGTGCTGCTGACAACCTCGCTCTTTTCGCGCAGTTTTTCCAGCGCGATGTATTTTTTCTTGATGGCTTCAGCCTTCTCGAATTGCAGGCTTTCGCTCAGCTCTTTCATCTGCCGGAGCAGCACCTCCCTGACGTCACGCGAATTTCCTTTGAGTATTTCGCGGATTTCACTAATATCTCGAAGGTAGTCATCGTGAGTCTGCTTGCCGATGCAGGGAGCCAGACAGCGATGGATGTGATAATCCAGGCAGGGCTTGAAGGCGCCTTTCGCGATGCTCTCTTCATTCAAGGCAAGGCGGCACGTACGGATGGAGTAGTTTTCTTTGATGAAGCCGAGGATTTCGTACATCATGCCGATGTGGCTATAGGGGCCGAAATAGGTGCCGGCTTTGGGGATGATGGTACGGGTCTTGAATACTCTGGGGTAGGGCTCGTTGCTGATGCAGATGGAGGGGTAGGTTTTGTCGTCTTTCAGCAGGACGTTGTAGCGCGGCTTGTAGTTCTTGATAAGGTTGTTTTCAAGCAGCAGGGCATCGGCTTCTGTGTCCACCACGATGTAGCGGATATCGGCAATCTGGTTGACGAGCACGCGAGTCTTTCCCGTTTGTTCCTTATTAAAATAGGAGTTCACGCGGCGTTTGAGCGCCTTTGCCTTTCCGACGTAGATGATGGTGCCGTTCTTGTCGAGGTATTGATAGCAGCCCGGGCTCTCAGGGAGATTCTCTACAATCCCTCTGAGGTAATCGTTGCTTTTCAATACACTTTCAAACATCTTTTATGGGGCTAAAGGGCGGAATGTTTCACGTGGAACAATGGGTGTTTTTCATCTTCCCATCAGCACAAGCAGCACGTTGATGTCGCTGGGAGAAACGCCTGGAATGCGCTGTGCCTGGGCAAGCGTCTCAGGGTCTATCTTTGCCAGTTTCTGCCGCGCTTCGGTGGAGAGGGAGGAGAGGCTGGCGTAGTCGAAGTGGCCTCGGATTTTGATGTTCTCCAGACGTTGCATCTTCTCGGCAATGATGCGCTCACGTTCAATATAGCCGCTGTACTTGATTTGGATTTCGGCAGCCTCGATGACCTCTTCCTTCCGCTCGTTGATGCTGTCCAGCGTGCGGGCAAGCTCGGGGATGTGGGGGGCGAGGTTTTCTAACGTGAGCTGGGGGCGTCCGACAAGTTCCAGCAGTTTGCAGCCACGTTGGAGTGGGGTGGTGCCCAGTTGCTCAAGGGCGTTGTTGATGAGCGCGGGCTTGATGGAGTAGTTGCCGGCAAAGTCGAGGATACGGGCTAT
The DNA here is from genome assembly GCA_002309805.1 of Bacteroidales bacterium UBA1189. Taxonomy (GTDB): domain Bacteria; phylum Bacteroidota; class Bacteroidia; order Bacteroidales; family Bacteroidaceae; genus UBA1189. The sequence continues at coordinate 44,526 of DBYJ01000017.1, forward strand.
CTGCTCGCGCTTTTGGCAATAGATGTCGTAGCGCTCTCTCTGAGCCAGCCCCAGCTGATAGGCTTTCTCCGTGAGGCGGGCATCGGCATTATCCTGACGGAGCAGGATGCGGTATTCCGCGCGTGAGGTGAACATGCGGTAGGGCTCATCGACTCCCTTGGTGACAAGGTCGTCTATCAGCACGCCGATGTAGGCCTCGTCCCTGCGCAGGGTGAAGGGCTCGCCTCCATGACAGTTGATGTGGGCGTTGATGCCTGCGATGAGTCCCTGTCCTGCGGCTTCCTCGTAGCCTGTGGTGCCGTTGACTTGTCCGGCAAGGAAGAAATTGTGGATGACTTTCGACTCTAGCGTGTGGCGCAGCTGAGTGGGATCGAAGAAGTCGTATTCGATGGCATAGCCTGGGCGGTAGATGACGATATTCCTCAGGGCGGGAATCTGCTTCAGCGCCTCCACTTGGATGTCCATCGGAAGTGAGGAGGAGAAGCCGTTCAGGTAAAGCTCGTTGGTTGTCTCGCCCTCAGGCTCCAGGAAGAGCTGGTGCTGCTCCTTTTCAGGGAAGGTGACAATCTTCGTCTCGATGCTGGGGCAGTAGCGGGGGCCGATACTCTGGATCTGTCCGTTGTAGAGGGGAGATTCCGGCAGCCCCCGACGGAGGATGTCGTGGCATTGCTCGTTGGTGTAGCAGGTCCAGCAGCTGAGCTGACGGAGTGGGCGAGGGGAGCTGAGGAAGGAGAAGGTGTGGAAGTCCATGTCGCCTTCCTGAATGTCCATCTGGCTGAAGTCAACGCTTCGCTTATCTATACGAACTGGGGTGCCCGTCTTCATTCTTGCTGTAGCAATCCCATGCCTCGTGATGGATTCAGTCAGCTGATAGGCAGCGGGTTCAGCCACTCTTCCTCCTGGTATCTTTACTGGGCCGAAGTGGAGCAGCCCGTTGAGGAAAGTACCTGCGGTAAGGATGACAGCCTCAGCCTGGATGGTTACCCCAAGCTGCGTCTTGACGCCTGTCACCCTGCGGCTCTCTCCTTCTTCGCATACGAGAAGTTCGGTTACCGTATCCTGCCAGATATTCAGGTTGTCGATGCCGTCGAGGACTTCGCGCCAGGCCCAGATGTACTTTCCTCTGTCGCATTGGGCTCTCGGGCTCCACATGGCGGGGCCTTTGGAGCGGTTGAGCATGCGGAATTGTATGGCTGTACGGTCTGTGACGATACCCATGTATCCGCCCATAGCATCCACCTCCCTGACGATTTGTCCCTTGGCGATGCCACCCACAGCAGGATTGCAGCTCATTTGCCCGATTTTGTTCATGTCCATAGTAATCAGGCAAGTGCGCGACCCCAGCCTTGCTGCAGCCACAGCAGCTTCGCAGCCTGCATGGCCTGCTCCAATAACAACAACGTCGTAGGTGAAAGTCATAGTTTCCAACACAATCTCCAAATCAGCCGCCAAAGTTACGAAAAGCCCCCCGAATGCCCAAATTTTTCATTCATTTTTGCACTCAATTAAAAGATGTGACGCTTTTCTCCAATCTCCTTTTGGTATAAAAGTTGTTATCGTCAACTTTTTCCGCATTATTATTTTGAGGATAGAATGATAACCTCTACATTTGCATAGAAAATCAAACCAAAAGATTAAAAGGTAATATGAAAAAGACAGTTACTTTCATCTTGTCAATAGTTTTTTCGATGGCTCTTTTTGCTCAGAATAGCATTACGCAAGATGTCCTTTACCTTCATGATGGGACTATTGTGCGTGGGGTTATCACGGATTCTGTTCCCAATCGCTACGTTTCTATCCTGACTCCCGACGGGGTGAATGCCACATATCCGATGGACTTGATTGACAGATTGGAATCGGAGGAGATTGCCTACAATTCAGGATATATTACGAAGCAAAAGGGGCACTACTATCAGAACAATACGGAATTAAAGGACAGGAAACAACTGAAGTCCGTGCTTTCCACAAACCCGAAGTCGAAGCGGCTGTCAACTATTGCTGAAGACATCAATGTTCCTGCAATGATACTTGGATATGTTGGAGGCGGGATGATGGGCTATCCCTTGGGCCAAGCCTTCGCCAACGCCTTAGGAGCAGGCGTGGATGTAAACTGGAATATCCTGTTTATCGGCGCAGGAGTTGGAGCCGCTGGCATGGGTATCAGCTTTATAGCAGACAGATATGTTAGGAAGGCTGTGGAGGCCTATAACGCCTGTCCTCCCCTGGATAAAAACACGGCATCCTCTGACGTCGTGATGCACATCGGTTTTACGGGTAATGGAGGCATTGGGCTTACGATAAACTTCTGATTTCACAACATCAATCGTTCTTTATAAACACGGCCCCTGTTTATATAAACACGCCCCCTGTTTATAGACAGAGCAGGCGAATATCCGGACAGAATAGGGGAATAATCCGGCAAAGAGAGAAAATAATTTGTAGTGGGGATTATTCCACAAACAGGGCGGAGGAGGGGAGGGGCGTTTCGCTGAAGTCGGGGTCTTCCCATGTGAGCTTGAACTCTTTGTTACCAATTTTCTGGAAATACTTGACTTCGAGGCGGTGGAAGCCGGAGCCGAGGGTGGCATAGGACTCAATCCACGAGGTGCCGTGAACACCATCGTTGTCGAGAATCAGCTTGCCGTCGAGCCACACCTTCGTGCCGTCGTCGGAGGAGCACATGATGTGGTAGCGCCCTGCTTTCTCTACCTTCAGGAGGGCTTTGTACTGGAAGCCGAAATATTCGGCTTTCTTCGCGCTGTCGAACTGGAAGTTGGGCAGAATGCCGCGCCCTACGACGGGGAGATTGTCAAGCTCGTCGACACTCCTAACCTCGCCCTCGTGATAGGTGTAGCGCACGCCGTTCCGACGGGATGAGAGATTGCTGAGGGCTGGGAATTGTCCCTTATCCAACTCTTCCTCGGGCTCTGCGAGGGGTGTGCCCTTGAAGTCGGGACGGATGGGGGATTGGCTGACGCCGTTGTCGGGTGTGAAGTCGATGCCCAGCACGTCGGCGATGCTGGCAGCAAACTGCTGCGTATAGAAGGGGCCGTTGTCGGAGGTCTCGCCCAGCGGTTCCACGCCCTTGCCGAAGGCCATGAACCAAGTATTCTCGGAGCCTCTGGTGCCTGATCCGTGATCGGAGAACCCCCGTCGGTTGCCGCGCCCGTGATCTACGGTAACGAGGTAGGTGGTGCGCCCGCGGTAGAAGGGGTCGCTCTCGCAGGTTTCGACGATGCGACGGATGTAGTTATCGGTAGCATGGGTGGACTTGAGGTAGTCGTCATAGCGGTTGTCATGCCCCCATTCGTCGGTATCGCCGAAGGAAACCCACATCACTTTGGGATGATCGGTCTTCAGCGTCTCTAGGGCATAGGCGTAGGTGAAGGGGTCGAAGCGCTCAGAGCCCCAGTAGTGAGGCATGCCTTCCTGCATCTCGTCGATGAGGCGGAGGACGGCGTTGGGCTTGCGGGCCACGTTAGGCTCGTAGGCGGCGCTGGCAGGGATGCCTGCGCTATCGTTGCTGACGGCATAGCGGATGGACTCCCACGAGCCGTAGATCATGACGCTGCCGGCATAGCGCGGATCGGCATTGGCAGCCTGAAGGACGTTGGAGTTGGGGTTGGCAACGGGGTCGTTGGAGTCGATGCGCTCGTCGTCGGCATAGCCGCAGAACATCTCGCTATAGCCTGGATAGGAGAAATTCTTGCTGTTAGCCACCTGCATCTGGCTGTGCTTGTGGCGGTTGCCGATGAGATAGCCGTTCTTGACGATATAATCCCACGTGAAGGGCATGAGGGCGCTGCGCCGTTCCTCGGGAGTGTTGCGCCAGAAGGCCTCCTTCAAGGCTGCTGTGTCCTTCACGAAGCTGGTATTGTTGATGAGGGCCGAGTCGGCGCCCTCAAACACTTCCTGCCAGCGCAGTCCGTCGAAGGTGATAATCACTAAGCGGGGGTCGTTGTCCCTCGTGCAACTTGCCAGCACAACGGTGCTGATAACCAAAAGAGCGAGAATGTGTTTTTTCATAATGGACGCAAAGATACGCTATCCGTTTCTCAACGAAAACAAAAACATGTTAAAAAGTTTAAAATATCCCAACGGGCGCAAAAAAGCGCTATATTTGCAAAAAATTGAATGAAAAGCATATTTGTTTAACCTGACGATAACTTTAGAATTACGAATCATGAAAAGAAAACTGTGTTTCTGCCTTGCGTTCCTGGCGCTGCTGGGGAGCGTTGTGATGGCGCAGGAGAATGAGCCGCTGACGTTCGGCGTCATCTCCGACATCCATTTTGGGAATAGTGTGGGCGAAGGCCCGATGGTAAAAGTGCCTCAGGCGCTGAAAAATCTGACCTCGCAAGGAAGTCTGGATGTATTGGCTGTGGTGGGCGACTTGGCCAACAGCGGCTCCGCTTCAGAGTACGAGCAGCTGGTGGGCGTCTTTCAGGACAAGGCGAACTTCACGAATCCTGTGAGCTCGTTCCTCTTCATGATGGGCAACCACGACAACTTCAGCAGCGACGGCAAGTCGAACTATCAGCAGGGGCTCAAGGCCTTCAACAACGGCGAACCCTATCCCTACCATATCTACACGGTCATCAAGGGCTATCCCTTCATCACCCTCAGCGAGTTCAGCGGCGACAGCAACGACACGGGCGACCCCTCTGCCGGCAGTGCTGCCTACCCGACGGACAACGTGGCGCTGCTGGAGTCGTATCTGGAGCGTGCCAGCAAGGAGTGTCCTGGCAAACCCATCTTCGTCTTCACCCATGTGCCGCCCCGTTGGACGGTCTATGGCTCGTGGCCCGAGGTAGAGACCGGCGGAGCGTGGGGCATGCAGGTGCTGAATCCTGTGCTCAACAAATATCCTCAGGCAGTAGTGTTTGCAGGACATAGCCACTATCCTCTGGGCGATCCGCGCAGCATCCATCAGGGCGCCAACCCGAATTCTCCGCGCCAGAACTACTACACCGTCATCAATACCGCCAGCACCACCTACTCGGAAATCAATCCTGGAGCCGTCAATGCCGGCATCCATCCGACGGGTTACGATTATGTCACGGAGGGTATGATTCTGACGGAGTTGTCCAATGGCGACATTGAAATCCGCCGTTACGACACCTATCGCAATCTGGAAATCGGTGCCGAAAGCCGCTGGGTGCTGAAGGCTCCCTTCGACGGCAGCATGTTCCAGTATGCCGACAAGCGCGATGCCGACGACAACCCCGACGGCCGTCCCCTCCGCAGCGGAGGAAATGCTCCCGCCTTTACGAAAAGCGCGAAGCTCACCGTTGAGGAATCGCCCTTCAGTGCCGAACTCGTCATTCCTCAGGCTACGGACGACGAGTGCGTCTTCCGCTATCGTGTCCGCGTCAGCAGGGGCGGGCTGGTGGTTATGGAGAGATTCCTCTTCTCCCAGTTCTACCTGAATACCGACAAGCCCCAGACGCTGAAGCTCTCCCTCAAACCCCTCGAGGACAAGACGAAATACACCGTTGAGGTGGTGGCAATGGACTCCTACGATAATATGTCGGTGCCCCTTACCGCTACCTTCACCACGCCGTCTGGCTCAGGAATAAGTGATGCGGCGCCTGATGCCCATTGGACCTTCTCCGACCCCAACGACTTGCTGAAGGTGGAGAAAGGCGACTTCCTCCTGCAGCCCATCAGCGTGGGGAATAAGTCTGTGAAGGTGGTGAACAGCCTTGACGAGGTGGGCATCACATCCACCAAGGACGAGGTTGGCGAGGACGGCGCAGTCTTCATCCCCAAGGAAGCAGGCTTCAAGCTGGTGCGCCCTGACGGCAGCCAGACGACGAAGGACTACACCATTATGCTCTACATGAAGGTGGAGGACGCCTATCCCTATAACGCCTTGTTCCAGACCAATTCGGGCAACACCAACGACGGCGACCTCTTCATCAGCAAACATCAGGTGGGCATCAACGTCAACGGCTTGGGCTATCACGGTGAAATCGAGGATGATACGTGGCATCGTTTCTTCATCCTCAACCGCGACGGGGACTTCTGCGTCTATGTCGACGGCCACCTTGTCAGCCATACCTCCAGCCAGGGCTGTTGGGAAATCGACCCCTGGGGCTGCTACCTCTTCTGCGACGAAGACGGCGAGATGACTGACACCTATCTGTCCGAAGTCGCCTTTTGGGAATATGGTATTACAACTGCGCAGGTCGAGGATCTTTCAGGGATAGAGCCTGAGGATCCCAATGTCCCCTTCCTGACTTTGGCGACTAATTCCGTTAAGATTGTCGATAACCTCGACTTCACCGTCACCGTCAGTACGAATGTCCCCTTCACCTTCACCCTGCCGGATTGGATAGAAGCCATCGACACGGTCCCCTTTGCGGGTGAAAGGGCCTACGCCTTCCGTGCCAAGCCCATGGCCAAGCCCGGCAAGCGTACGGGTTACATCATCATCGAGGCCGTGGGCGTTGATCCTTCCGAGGGTTTAGAGCCCTGCGAGGTGGAGGTTGAGCAGACCTACGTCGGCGACGAAGTGCCCGAACCCATAGGCCGCTGGACGTTCAACGACCCTTTTGACCTCATGCACGGCGTAGGCCAGTCGGCCATCTGTGCCGCCTTCAAAGGCGAGCTCGGCCCTGAAACTACCGACGACCCCGCCAGTGCAGGCATAGTACCCATTGCAGGCCCCACCGAGGAGAACGGCGCCATCCGCGTCCCTGCCGATGCCTACCTCTGGCTCTCGGCTAACACCGATGCTGAAGTCCTCTCCAGCTTCTCGTTGATGTTCGATATCCGTCCTGCCGACACCAATGGCTATAAATCCATCTTTCAGAACGATATCACCAACAGCGCCGATGCCGGCCTCTTCTTCAAGAACAGTCAGATAGGCCGTGGCAGCGCGTCAAATAGCCTCGGCTACGTCGGCGAATTCAGTTCTGAGCGCTGGTATCGCCTCCTCTTTGTGGTGCAGAACAGCATCGCCCGTCTCTATGTCGATGGCGAGAAAATCCGTGAGAGCCCCGACCCCCACGACTACTGGGACCTGCTGGGCGACGCCCTGCTGTTTGCCGACAACGATGGTGAGGAGGGCACCGTCGAGTTAGCCGAGTTGCGCCTCTGGGACTTCCCCCTCAGCGACACTTATGCCCAGAAGCTCGGCGATGTCTATAGCGATGTCGAGGAACTCTTTGTGGTCCAGACCACGCCCATTCGCCTCGTCGACGAGACCGACTTCACCATCACCGTCAATGCCAATATCCCCTTCACCTTCGACCTTCCTGACTGGATAGAGCCCGTTGACATCGAGCCGTTTGTGGGCGAGAAAGCCTACAAGTTCCGTGCTCAGCCCATGGAGGAAGAGGGACGTCGTTCGGACATCATCATTGTGGAAGCCGATTTCTTCGACATGCAGGAGATTGAGGTCACGCAGATCAAGCTGGGCGACAGCATGCCCGAGGCTTGGGGCTGCTGGACTTTCGACGACCCAGCCAATCTGATGGCGGGTGAGGGCGAGGCCACGCTGCGTGCCGCTATGCTCACCGACGATGGCATCGAGCTTGTCTCCGACCCTGCTGAGGCTGGAGTGAAGGCCATCGAAGGCCCTCTGGCTGGCAATGGCGCCATCAGCGTCCCTGCCGATGCCTGCCTCTGGCTCACCAACCAATTGGGCCTCGAGCAGCTTCGCGACTACACCATCCTCTACGACATCCGCCCCTCGGCCCTCAAAGGCTGGAATGCCCTCTATCAGCGCGACGTCGAAAATAAATCCGATGCCGGCATCTTCATCAAGAACGGCCTGGTCGGCTCAGGTCAGTCGGGGCTCAGCTATCATGGCGACATCGTGCCGGGCAAGTGGCACCGCATCCTCTTCGTCGTCAAGGGCGGCTATGCCACCCTCTATCTCGATGGCGAGAAGATCGGGCAGAGCACCAGCACCAGCTCCAATTGGACGTTGATGCCCGATGTGCTTCTGCTTATGGACGAAGACGGTGAGACGCTGGACAACGACGTGGCTGAAATCCGCTTCTGGGACGTTCCCCTCAACGATGCCCACGCCCTTGAGCTGGGCGGCGTCGAACAGAATTGGGTGGACGAGCCCTTCGCCGACCCCGTCAGCATCTGGACGTTCGACAATCCCTCCGACCCCCTGGCAGGCACTGGCACCGCTACCCTGCGTGGAGCCGTCAAGGGAAATAACGGTCCTGAGCTTGTCGACGACCTGTCGGCAGCCGGCTTCCTCCCCATCGCCGGCCTCTCCGCCTCCGACGGCGCCCTTACCGTGCCCGTTGACTGCTACCTCCAGTTTGCCCATAACAGCGGTGGCGACCTCAACACCTTCTCCTTCCTCATGGACATCCGTCCCAAGAGCCTGAACGGCTTCAACGCCATCTTCCAGAGCCATGTGGACAACGACGAGGATGGCTCGCTCTACACCAGCGGCAAGATGATTGGCATCAACTCCAGCGGCCTTGGCTATGGCGGCAGTCTGGTCGAAGGCAAGTGGCATCGCGTCGTCTTCGTCGTCAACGAAAATTGCATGTCTGTCTTCCTCGACGGCTTGAAGGTCGTAGCCACCTTCACGGCTAATACCGACAAGTGGATTCTCCACGACGTGGCCTGGCTCTTCTGCGACGATAATGGCGAGGAGGGCACGGTTGACATTGCCGAGCTCCGCTACTGGGATGTCGCCCTTAGCAGCGCCCAGATCAAGTCCCTGGGCTTCGCTGGATTCGACACCTCGGTTGACGCCCCCATCGCCGACGCCATTCGCGAAGGAATCCCGATGTGGTACGACCTCACAGGGCGCCGCGTCGCTAATCCTGGGAAGGGCCTCTACATCGTGAACGGCAAGAAGGTGCTGGTGAAGTAAGCGCGGCACATACACCTCTCTGTTTGCAGTCAGGGCAGGGCTACGGCTCTGCCCTGATTTCATTCCGACTCTCCGCCGGCAGGCGTTAGTTTAGTTAAGAGTTAAGAATTAAGAGTTAAGAGTTATAATAGTTTTGTTTGCCGTGCACTGCATACAAGACTATCATCTGTTCACTGATCACTAATCACTAATCACTATTCACTAAAAGAGCTCTTTTCTGGTGCAAAGATAGAGCAAGCCGAGTGCAGAGAGCGCGCTTTCTTTGCCGAGGCGCAGCCTATCTTAGCATTTCTGGTGCAAAGATAATACATTATTTTTTGCCATTCTCCGATTGCATCCACAAGGTACTCTCGCGCCGATTTCGACGATTTTATGCCGCCATCGTCTTTAACCCTTAACCCTTAACCTTTAACCCTTAACCCTTAACCGCCCCTCGCTATTATCTGTTCACTGTTCACTGCTCACTGTTCACTAAAAAAACTTGTTGACTCGTTGACCCGTTGACCTCATCTTTTTCACTAAATACGCCCTTTCTTTTCTCGCGCGTATAAGCGCGCGTACACGCGCGAAATCACGCCAGATGGTGCACATGTCATCTGCGGGCTCCGATGCGCTCAGGCGCGAGAAAAACCGCCTTAAATCGCGCGCCGTGCAAAGCGTGGGATTCCTCGTCACGTCACCTTCGATTCCTGAGCATCGGCCCAGGGGGAAGGGATGATGCGAAGGAGAGAGAGCAGCCGTAGAGGTCATGACCTCATGACCTCATGACCTCTGGAAATCCTGCTGAAAAAATTCATCGTGCTGAATAACAGCCTGCTCTATGATTTTATTCCCCTGCGCTGGAAAATTAATTGCCTGCGCTGCCGCGCCATTCCCCTGCGTTATTCGGCATCCGCTCCCCCCGCGTAATGGGCAATTTCTACTCCATCGGGGGCAGAATCCGATGAAAGGGACAAAACGAGTTACAAATCGTAACTTGGCGTTTTCGCGGATTGTTTTGCAAAATTTAACAATTCCAAAGCACGAAACGTTTTTTCTTCAGAAGAAGTTTCCCCTTCTCTCCATCCGAAAAAAAAGCCTCTTCGCCAGCCGAAATGCGGCGCGCCATCCCGGATCTCTTCCCCGTAGAGGTCATGAGGTCATGAGGTCATGAGGTCATTTTCGTTTTCATGACCTTGTACTTCCCTAGAAAAAGTTGAAT
>DBYJ01000058.1 GCA_002309805.1 Bacteroidales bacterium UBA1189
TATTTTGTTAGTTTGTTAGTTTCTCCCCCGAACCGGCAAGCCCCCACACTCCTCTCACTTATCCGACTTTTTCCCGCAAATCGTTTCGTGATTCCCGAAAAAACACTATATTTGCAGCCAGAAAAAAGAGCATACAAGATGCCCCACACGGAACAACAATCCCAACACGCTGCAAAACCTTTCCTTAAATGGGCAGGGGGCAAGAGTCAGTTGCTCGCACAGTTCGATCAGCACTTGCCTGAAAGCCTCGAGGAAAGGGACTTTACCTACATCGAGCCCTTCGTGGGCGGTGGAGCTATGTTATTCCATATGCTGCAGAAGTTCCCCAATATCAAGCGTGTGGTTATCAACGACATCAATCCGCACTTGGCAACGGCATACCGCATTATCAAGGACCACCCGAATGAACTGATAGAGCGGCTGTCTGTTCTGGAACAGATGTATTTCGGTCTTGAAGATGAGGAGGCAAAGAGGGTCTTTTTTCTTGGCGCAAGGGAAATTTTCAACGAGGAGAGGCTGGACGACATCGACCGAACGAAGTATCTTATTTTCTTGAATCGCACCTGCTTCAACGGCCTCTATCGTGTAAATGCAAGAGGAAAATTCAACGTTCCGTTTGGACGTTACCTGCGCCCGACGATTTGCAATGCGGCAACGATCAAGGCAGATAGTGCAGCCCTGAACGGTGTGGACATCACGATTCTGAATGGAGACTTCACGCAGACTTTTGGCTACATGGGCAAGGGTTACAACTTCTTCTACTTTGACCCTCCCTATCGTCCGTTGAACGCCACATCGAGTTTTAATTCATATGCCAAGGAGGATTTCAACGATGATGAGCAAATCCGGCTTCGCGATTTCTGCGTCCTGCTGAATGAACAGCTTGGCGTTAAATGGATGTTGAGCAATGCCGACTGCTCGGCGAAGAATCCCAACGACACGTTTTTCGAGGATATATATGCAGATTTCCACATCAGTCGCGTGTATGCCTCGCGTGCCATCAATGCCAACCCTGAAAAAAGAGGGAAACTTACAGAGTTGCTCATCAGCAACTATCTGCCCGAAAAATATGGCATTTATGCAGCAGAAGAAGAATTATCTTATATCAATTAAGCATTTTCATTTTTCATTATGGCATCAGATAGATCTTGGAAAAAAATCTGGGAAGACAAAAAGTTAGACAAGCATGATTTCTCAATCGCCCCTGCTACAGTTACTGCTGAGGAAATAAAAAGAAGTTGTCAGGATTTCACAGAGACCAACGAGAAGGAGGTGCGTATTTTGTGCAAACAAGACACCCGTGAAAGCAGGCCTCAAGTATTCAAGGACAACGATGTTTTCCTCCTTCCAAAGAAAAACGGCTCATATTATATCATTAAGGGTGAAGGATATGTAGACGTTCCAGACATAAACTCGCCTGTAATAGATTATCACAGGCAATTGGACTTTGATTTAGAAAGTTCGAAAATAGGCGATTCTGAAATGCAGCATTTGGATTATGCCTATGCCAACTCCCTGATAAGAACTTTCATGGAAGACCCTTCTCTTGTCTTGACAATACGCGGAAGAAAATACACGCCAAGATTTGTTTTTAGGGTCAATGGCTTTAACATTGAGACTCAAAGTGTTCAGACTGAAGTGGACGCTGGATATGAGGGACGTGACAAGATAGTGTTGATAGAGGCCAAAAACTCCTCTGCAACAACTGAAATCATCAGACAACTCTATTACCCATTCAGACAATGGTCTGAAAACACGAACAAAGAAGTCATACCTGTGTTTTTTGAGAAAAGGATTGTAGACGGGGAAAACTTGTATTACATTTGGCAGTACAAGTTTGCAGATGTGAATAACTATAACAGTATTAGTTTAGTAAAGTCTGCAAGATTCCGTATCGTAGAATGATAAAGGCTTATTACAAATCCCCTTCGCACGACTTTAATCTGCTCAACGGCGACACCTTTGAGCTACTGCCTCAGTTTAACTTCAAGTTCGACATGGTGTTTGCCGACCCTCCCTATTTTCTGTCGAACGGAGGCATCAGCGTACAAAGCGGGAAGGTGGTTTGCGTGGACAAAGGCGATTGGGACAAAGGCAAATCGACTGACGATATAGACGAATTCAACCGGACATGGATTTCGCTCTGTCGCGATAAGTTGAAGGACAACGGCACAATATGGATAAGCGGTACATATCATAACATCTTTTCTGTGGCAAACGCCCTCACGTCGTTGGGCTTCAAGATTCTCAACGTCATCACCTGGGCAAAGACCAACCCGCCCCCCAATATCTCCTGCCGCTATTTCACCTACAGCACCGAGTTCATTATTTGGGCAAGGAAATCGAAAAAAGTCGCGCATTACTACAACTACGAGCTAATGAAACACGTGAACGGTGACAGGCAGATGACAGATGTCTGGCGCCTCCCTGCCATTGCCCCATGGGAAAAGAAGTGCGGCAAACATCCCACGCAAAAGCCGCTGAGCGTACTCACACGCATCATACTTGCCTCGACGAAGCCAGGCGCATGGATTCTCGACCCCTTTGCCGGCAGCAGTACCACAGGCATAGCGGCAAATCTTCTCGGCAGGCGTTATCTCGGCATTGAGCGCGAGGAAGTGTTTGCTGCGATGAGCAAAGCACGACGTGAAGAAATAGAGAACATCAAAACCTTTGCAAAGTATCGCAAGAAGATTGCCGATATCACTAAAACACAAGCCACCCAGGCAACCTTCCTTGTCTCCGAAGAGCCCTTAATCCCCCTCCCGTTTCTTTCGGACGATTCGGAATAGAAGTGAGCCGTTTTCTCTCTCCTCTCCCAATCGGAAAAATGATACTATCGGAATATAAGGAGAAGAGAAATACAAATTGTTTCAGTTTTTCAGTTTTCAGTTTTCTTGCGAGCACTTACATTCTCGCGTGAGCTCCACCCAACAAGAGAAGGGGGTGGGGGCTATCGTTTGTCGGTGATGGTGACGCCGGGGAAGTCGTCGGCGTTGAAGGTGACTTGCTTGTCGGTGACGCCGAAGTGGATGTCCTGCATGGTGATGGTGAGGCCTGACATCTTGGTGGTGAGGCTGACGGGGAGGTAGGTGCCCTTCGAGACGGCGATGGTAATCTTCTTGGGGGCGTCCCTGTCCTTGTTGGCCTTGGATTTCTTGCAGAGGAGTTCCCATGCCTTGTCGTTCTCTGAGTCGATGGTAACGTCGTAACCTTCGATGAGGCCGTCGAACATCTCCATGTCATTTTCACCCTCGCGCTTCTTGGAATCGGCCTTCTTGATTTCCACCTCGTTGTTCTTGGAGTTGTAGGTCCATTCGTTTTCGTTGTCCATCCAGACGATGACCTTCACGCCCTTCACCTCAGAGTCCATGCGCACCTTGTCGCCAAGGGTATAGGCGGTGCTCTTGATGGTGCCTATGACGGGTACTTTCACGATGTTGAGCATGGAGACTCCGTCGTTTTCGTACTTGTCTATCTCCGTTTCCATGCGCGAGACAATCTCCCCGGCTGTTTGGGCGGAGGCAAATAATGAAAAATGAAGGATGAGCAGCGTGAAATAAAATGCCTTGTTCTTCATGATTGCTGATGACTATTGTTTATTATTTGTTTTTTCCAGTAACGTGTTGAGTATGGCCTTGCTGACGGGGAAGGCGGTGCCGTGACGGATGTCGCGGGGGAAGGCGGCAAGGCTGTCGACGGACTGCCAGGTGTAGCCATTGTCGGTGCTGCGGCTGACGCCATAGCGGTGGTTCATGTAGCAGTCGTAATAGACGTAGAGGGTGTCGTGGACAAAGAGCGGCGCAGGTCCCTCGGCCCAGAACTTCCCGTGGATGGGGGCGCTGACGGGAGACCAAGAAGACCCACCCCCGCCTCCCGTGAGGGAGGGGCTGCGAGATATTCTTATGTTCTTCTCGGGGGGATTGGGGTTCTCGTTCTTGATGGTCATGATGAGGCTGCCGTCAATAGGGCTGCGGACGATGGCGGCATCGATGGCGCTGAAGGACTGGTCGAAGAAGAGACGGGTGGGTGAAAACTGGCGGAAGTCGCGCGTGGTGGTGTAGTAGATGCGGTGGTTGAGCCCCTTCTCACGCTCGCTCTCGGCAACCTCGCTGTGGCGCCCGGGGATGGTGGTAGCCCAAAAGATGTAGAACAGGCCCGAGGGTTCGTCGTAGAAGAGTTCCGGTGCCCAGCTGTTGCGGGCGTCGGGCTCGTGCATCATTACGGGGATGGCCTGCTGCTCGCTCCAGTGGATGAGGTCGGGCGAGGAGGCATAGCCGATGATGCGGTCCCACCACGAGGAGGTCCACACCATGTGGAACGTGCCGTCAGGGCCCTGACAGATGGAGGGGTCGCGCATCAGACGGTCATCTCCAATGACGGGGGTGAGGAACGATGTGCCGTCAGGCTTCTCAAGGGCAGTCCAGGTGAGGCCGTCGTAGCTGTATGCCAGACGAAGGCCCGAGTTCTGGTCGGTGAAATACGAGAAGAGGTAGGCCGTATCGTCGGCGGTCTTCGTCTGGTTGCACGCGAGCAGCGCCACCCCGCAGAACAGGGCACAGGCAAGGAGGAATGGCGTATGTTTCATAGAAATATCGCTTTTTGCGGGCAAAGGTAGTGAAAAATGAAGAATGAAGAATGAAAAATGAAAAATAAAACCGTATCTTTAACCCCCTTCGGGGCTTTAAGATAGGCTGCGGCTCGGAAAAGCCAAAATAAACTTGCATTTTCGCTCGCCTTGCACTATCTTTGCCGGAAAAATAAGGAAAATAAAAACAGAAGACTATGGAACTCACATGGCGTTGGTTCGGAAAGAAGGACAAGATTACGCTGCCGATGCTGCGACAGATAGGTGTGGAGGGTATTGTGACGGCGTTGCACGATGTGCCGCTGGGCGAGGTGTGGACGCGTGAGGCCATACGCGACTTGCGGGAGTACATCGAGTCGAACGGCCTGCGTTGGAGCGTGGTGGAGAGCCTGCCCGTCACAGAGACCATCAAATATGGTGGCCCTGACCGTGACCAGCAGATAGAGACCTACAAGCAGAGCCTGCGCAATCTGGCTGCCGAGGGCATCACCACCGTCTGCTACAACTTCATGCCCGTGCTGGACTGGGCACGTACCGACCTCTATCACCCCAACCCCGACGGCACGTCGAACCTCTATTTCTCCTATGCCGAGTTTGCCTACTTCGACATCTACATATTGAAAAGAAAAGGAGCCCGCGAGGAGTGGGCGGCATTCCATCTCTTCCCCGGGCGCGACGTGCTGGCAGAGGTGGAGGAACTGCGGCGCACGATGACACCCGAGGGCGAGCATAGGCTGGTGGACAACATCATCGTGAAGACACAGGGCTTCGTCAGCGGCAACATCCGCGAGGACGATGAGCATCCCCTTGAAATCTTCCGCAGCCTGCTGGCCCGCTACGAGGGCATAGGGCGTGATGAACTGCGCGAGAACATGCGCTACTTCCTCTCTGCTGTCATCCCCGTCTGCGAGGAGTGTGGCGTCAACCTCTGTGTCCATCCTGACGACCCTCCCATCCCTGTTCTGGGCCTGCCGCGCATTGTCCGTACGGACGAGGATATCGACTGGTTCCTGCATGCCGTTGACAACCCCCATAACGGACTGACCTTCTGTGCGGGAAGCCTTTCTGCCGGATTGCAGAACGACGTCACGGCGCTAGCCCGCAAGTATGCCTCGCGCACCCATTTCGTCCATCTGCGCTCGTGCCACATCTTCCCCAATGGCGACTTCACCGAAGCCAGCCACCTTGGCGGACGTGCCGACCTTGTGGAGCTTTGCCGCATCTTCGAGAGCACCAATCCCCGACTGCCCATGCGCGTCGACCACGGTAAGACGATGCTCGGCGACGAAGCCCGCGGCTACAATGCCGGCTATTCGTTCCTCGGCCGTATGTTCGCCCTTGCCCAGATGCAGGGCGTGCTGGCAGCGATAAAGAAGACCCACCCCCAACCCCTCCCGTAATGGAGGGGAGTGGGTAAATCAAGTAAAATGCCTACCCGATGATTGAGGATTTGAAATGGGCTTCACCTGACCGGTATGCAATACTGAAGGAGAATGCCCGTCAGAACAGGAAGAATCCTACGGATGCCGAGTTGGTCTTATGGAGAGAACTGAGGGACAATTCGCTCAATACAAAATTCTTGCGACAGTACATTATTGCAGATTATATTGTTGATTTCGTATCTTTGCAGAAAAAGATTATCATTGAAGTAGATGGAGAGTATCATTCGGAAAGGAGTCAACAGGAAAAAGACAATGGCAGGTCGGAAAGACTGGAATCACTTGGGTTTAAGGTTCTTCGGTTTACTAATGATGAGGTACTCAATCAACTTGAAAATGTATTAATTACTATAAAAAATAATTGT
The DNA here is from genome assembly GCA_002309805.1 of Bacteroidales bacterium UBA1189. GTDB lineage: Bacteria > Bacteroidota > Bacteroidia > Bacteroidales > Bacteroidaceae > UBA1189. The sequence continues at coordinate 6,393 of DBYJ01000058.1, forward strand.
CATGGAAAGTGAAAAAAACGCTATGCGCCAGCCTCTCCCCTCCATTACGGGAGGGGCCGGGGGTGGGTCTCTTTTTGACATTACAGGCCACGTGGTGGTGATTACGGGAGGTACAGGCGTGCTGGGACGCGCTATTGCCAAATACCTTGCTGCCGAGGGTGCCAAGGTGGTTATCCTGGGCCGTAAGGCTGAAGTAGGCGAGGCTATCGTCAGCGACATCCACGCGGCAGGGGGCGAGGCCCTGTTCCTCACTACCGATGTCCTCGATGCGGCCCGTGTGCAGCAGAACTGCGATGAGGTTATGGCGCGCTATGGCCGTGTTGATGCCCTGCTGAATGCCGCAGGCGGCAATATGCCCGGTGCTACCATCAGCCCCGATGGCACCTTCTTCGACTTAGACCCTGCGCAGTTCCGTACCGTCCTCGACCTGAACCTCACGGGCACCGTCATCCCCACGCAGGTGTTCCTCCGTCCGATGGCCGATGCAGGGCTTGGCGCTATTGTCAACTTCTCGTCGATGGCAGCCTTCCGTCCTATGACGCGTGTCTGTGGCTATGCTGCTGCCAAGGCGGGCATCAGCAATTTCACGGCCTATATGGCTACGGAGTGCGCAAAGAAGTTCGGCGAGGGCATCCGCGTCAATGCCATTGCCCCCGGCTTCTTCCTCACGGAGCAGAACCGCACCCTCCTCACCAACCCCGACGGCTCGTACACCCAGCGCGGGCTCGACGTCATCCGCCAGACCCCCTTTGGCCGTATGGGGCAGCCTGATGAGCTTTGTGGCACCATCCACTACCTCATCGCCCCAGCCTCGCGTTTCGTCACCGGCACCGTGGCTGTCGTCGATGGCGGCTTCAATGCCTTTGCGATGTAGCACCGTCGATGGAGTTCCGGCCGAAGCCGTTTTTGCGGTAAGCACGCATCTTCTCAGCAAACAGTTCGCCGTTGGTGGGCGGGGTGTAGGTGATGGCATTTGCCCCTGCTGCAATGGTGGCACGGATGGTGTCGTCCGTAGGCCCTCCCGTGGCGATGATGGGGATGTCAGGATAGTGGCTGCGGATGTCGCTGACGACGGCAGGTGTGTCGGCAGCGACGGCTACATTGAGGATGTCAGCTCCGGCTGCGATGCGTTCCGCCACATCCTGCTGTGCGCTGGCAATGGTGGCGATGACGGGGATGTCCACCGTCTCCTTGATGCGCGTGATGACATCGCCTGCAATAGGAGCGTTCACCACCACGCCATAGGCGCCAAGGTGCTCCGCCTCGATGGCCAGTAGCACCGAGCGGTGCCCGGACGTCACGCCTCCGCCCACGCCGACAAACACGGGTACGTCGGCAATCTCGATGATTGCCTTGGCAATCTGCGACTGAGGTGTGAAGGGATAGACGGCGATGACGGCGTCGGTGTTGATGTTCTTGATGATAGCTACGTCGGTGGAGAAGACCAGCGACTTGATGCGCTTGCCGAAGATCAGGATGCCGCTGCACGTGTAGATGCACTTCGGGACATTCAGGAAGTGGCTGCGCAGCGTGCCGTTGTAGGAAGGAAGGCGTTTCATAAGAATTAAGGATTAAAAATTAGGGGTTAGAGGTCAGGGGTCAGGGGTTAGAGGTTAGGACAAAAATAGCATCACCATCATAGTTCAAAGGCAAAGATAGCAGCTGGTGCGGAGGTGTGCAAATGAAACAACAAACATTATCATTTTTGAAGAATTGTTAAGGTTTTTCGGTTTCATGTGGGAAAAACACAAAAGTTTGTATATCTTTGTCCCAAAAAAGAAGCGATATGGAACGAAATCATCTGACAAAGCGTGCAGCCGCCTGGCTGCTTCTGATCGTGCTGACGATTACCTCTCCGCTGACGGCGATGGCCCAGCGGGGCTTCCAGCCCAGGAAGAATGTGCCGACGGACTCCATCCGTCTCAGCGACCCGGCCGTGCTGGCCGACAAGGCAACGGGAATGTACTACATGACGGGCACAGGCGGCATGATGTGGCGCTCGGCCGACCTCAAGCTGTGGGAGGGGCCGTTCCGCGTCACGGAGTTCGACGCCGACTCGTGGATGGGGCCTCGCCCGATGATATGGGCAGCCGAACTCCACCGGACAGGCGACGACTGGTACTACTACTTCGCCACCTTCACCAACCAGACCGTGAAGATTGATACCGTGCGGGGCAACGTCATCGAGCGGCGTGCCTGCCAGGTGCTGCGTGCCGACAACCCCATGGGCCCCTACCGTGCCTTCGGCGACGCCACCTACCTGCCCGCCGACCGTCCGACGCTCGACGGCACCTTCTGGCGCGATACCGACGGCAAGCCGTATATGGTGTTCTGCGGCGAATGGCTGCAGAACTGGAACGGAACGGTGGAGAAGATTGAGCTGAAGCCCGACTTCAGCGGCACCGTTGGCGAACCCCGAGTGCTCTTCCGCGCCAGCGACTCCCCTTGGAGCCGCGAGCGCGACGAACAGGGAAAAATCATCTGGAACAAAGTCACGGACGGCCCCTGGCTCTTCCGCACGGGCACAGGCCGGCTGGGCATGCTCTGGACGTCGTGGGTGTTCGGCGACTACACGCAGGGCGTGGCCTACAGCGAGAGCGGCACCCTCGACGGCCCCTGGGTGCAAGAGCCCGAGCCCATCACGCCGCCCAACTACGGCCACAGCATGCTCTTCCAGCGCTTCGACGGCCAGTGGATGATGTCCGTCCACAGCCATGCCCGCGATGCCCGAGGCCGCACCGTCCGCATCCCCCACTTCTTCAAGGTGGACCTCACCGGCGACAAACTGGTGGTTGAAATTGACGATTAAGGATTTTGTTCATTGTGAGTGGCGAATTGTGAGAGTGCTGTTCTTTCTCTTGTCCTTTATAGCAATTGTGGCACAGGCTGCGCCAGACGAAGCTGAGTGGCTGTGGCCCATTGCGGGGACGGAGGCTGGCGAGGGCGTCATCGGCCAACCGGGGCAGAAGATTGGCCGCGAGCGAATCAAGGGAGGACTCTTCATCGCCGCTCCCGAGGGCACGCCTGTCGTTTGCCCTGCAGATGCCATAGTGAAGAGCAGCCTGCTCAACTACCGCAAGTCGCTTTACTACAGCTATGCCTGGTCATTCGATAAGCCTTTCGACGAAGCGGTGACCGATGCCAGAGCCGAAAAAGAGGGTAAGAAGATAGACCCTCGCTACATTTGTGTGGAGATAGCGCTGGCGGTCGATTCGCGCGAGATATACATCAGCGGCCTCCGCTTGGACACAGCCTTGGCCTCAGGCACCATGCTCCACCGCGGCGACACGATTGGTACCGTCGCCTATGCCTACCACCGCCTTGCACAGCCCTGCATCTCCTTTGCCTCCAGCTGGTACAGCCGAGCCTACGACCCCATGACGCCCTTCGGGCTGCAATCGACCTTCAAGCAGCCCCACTATTGGCGCACGGAAGAGAAGCGTATACTCATCTTCGGTGCCGTGATGCTGGTGGCGTTGCTCTTCTGGCTCGTGTTCCATATTATATATAAGGTAAAGGACCGTCGCCGCAAGGCATACTTCAAGGCGTTGATGGACGACATGAAAATTGAGCCCTCAGACCGGCAGCAGGACGGCCAGGCTTTTCCCTCCCGCCTTTCGGCATGCCGGCAGGCTTTCGAGGCTACCCCCTCGGCGAGGGTGCTGGCTGAAGCCGCTGCCGACGACAGAAGGATGCTCACAGCCGACGAGCGCGCCGCCATCCTTGCTGACATCAACCGCATTTTCGCCGACATCATGATTGACGCCAAGAAGTCGTCCACGAAAGTCAACAGTCAGGAGCTGTTTCTCTGCATGCTCTCTGTCATTCACTTGCCCACAGCGGTTATGGCCGACTGCCTCAACGTGGGCGAATCCACCATCCGCACCCGCAAAACGCGGTTGAAGAACAAGATGCCCGAGGAACTTTTCGACCTTTTCTTCGGGAACCATCCTTAATACGGAACTCTGACTCTTAGCCCGTTACAAAATGTAGCGTTTTTGTAGCGCGCTTTTTTAGGCTGGAAACCCTTCCAGCCTGTACCTTTGCACCGTTTTTCGTATTAACCTCAAACCATCGCATCATGAGAAAGAACATCATCCTCTTCGTCGTCCTCGCAGCCGTTTGCTGCGGGGCAAGTGCACAACAAAAACAGAGTGGTGCCCGCCCCAACGCGAGCCACGGCACCGTCTGCCAGCGTAAAGTCATCGACACCGCCGACCTCCGCATCAAGTATGCCTGGGGCGCCGAAGACATCAACAATCCCGACACCTATCTTGACCTCGGCCAACTGCAGATAGGCAAACGCTGCACCAAGTACAGCAGCTTCTTCATCGAACAGGCCAACGACCAACGTATTGCGTGGGCCAAGGAACACCCTAATGCCCAAGGTGTGCCCAACGGAGCGCGCTGGAAGGGAGGGCGGAAGGCCGATGTATGGAGCGAATACCAATATTCGGACATTTTCTTCTTTGGCGATACGCTGAACGAATGGGCGATGATGCCGATGGGACAGGAATGGCCTCAACGCTACACGGAGAAGATGGCGCCCATCGCCTGGACGCTCGGCACGGACACCCTGACCATCCTCGGCCATCCCTGTCAGCAGGCCACCTGCCATTGGCGTGGACGCGACTACGAGGCGTGGTTCGCCTCTGACATCCCCATCCGTCGCGGGCCGTGGAAGTTCGGCGGACTGCCGGGGCTGATCATGAAGATTTACGATAAGGACCGCCTCTATGTCTTCGAGGCCGTCGCCATCGAGAAAGGTACATTTCCCATTTACCAATACCCCAAGGACGAGTTCCAGAAATCCACCCGCAAGCGGACATACGAGCTGCAGGTTTCCTACAACCGCAATTACCTGAAAACGGCCGGCATCCGCGAGTGGGATCCTGTTACCAATACCGCCGGCAACATCAAATCCTCTCCGCACGACTACGACCCCATGGAACTGGAATGAAGGCACTTCGCGCAAATAGGAATTAGGAATTAGGAATTAGAAATTAATAGTTTAGAAAGAAATGAAAGCTAAAGCAACCATCCGCCGTTTTCTGTGGCACCACTTTCCCGGTGTCCACGCCGTGCTGTTCGGAAATCATATTAACAACGAAGAGGCAGGAGAACTTGTGAAACTAATCAACGTTTTCGTTAAGCCAAATGACCAAAGCAAAGCTTGTTTTAGCTTTAGCATGGCGAGAAAACGAAGGATGAAATCCAACACTAATCAAGGAAGCAAAATGAAATGCCATGCTGTCATTCTCTTCGTTGTCCTCGCCGCCGTATGCAGCGGAGTGTGGGCACAACGGAAACAAGGCTATGCCTGCATCCCCACCAGCCGGAACCAAGGCAAGGGCACCATCGTCGACAACACGAGGCTGCGCATTTGGTATGCCCTAAACGCCGACAGCATCGGCGACACGGACACCTACATCGACCTGCAGCGACTCGACGTGGGCGACAGTATCTCGAAATACTACAGTTGGTTTATCTCCAACAACGACTCACTGATGGAAGATTGGAAGAAGAAGAACCCGGGCGCGCAAACAATTCCGTGGTGGGTGGGGCCGGGAGGCAAGAAGAAAGACAACTGGCTTCCCTACGAATATGCAGACATCTACATCTCCCGCGGCACGCTGACGGAGTACGCTTGCATGCCCCACGGGCTGGGGCGCTATAACGGTTGGTACTCCGAGCCCTACCCGCAACAACAGTGGACGATGGAGAGCCGCTTCCAGGCCATCCTCGGCTACGACTGCCAGCAGGCCACCTGCCACTGGCGCGGGCGCGACTACGTAGTATGGTTCACCCCCGCCATCCCTGTCCGCATGGGGCCGTGGAAACTGGGCGGCTTGCCTGGTCTCATTTTGAAGGCACAGGACACCGACAGTCTATACACCTTCGAGGCTGTGAAGATTGAGAAGTCCCGCCAACCCATCGTGCGGTACGCCTACGACGGCTACACGAAGATGTCACGACGCGAGCTGCAGAAGCACCAGCAGGCATACGCCGAAAACTGGTTCAAGGCCGTCGGCTATCAAAAAGCCCACGTGGATGCCTCCGGAAACGTGGTTCCAGACGAACCCCTCTCCATTCATACAGACTTCTACCCCCTGGAATTGGAATGAATACGCTACGCGCAATTAAAAATTTGAAATTAGGAATTAGGAAGAAATGTATCGTTTTCAATTAAGAGTCTTTCTCATCGGGCTGTCCATCTGCAGCACGTCCGTGGTGGCGCAGACGGTAATACAGGGCACGGTGACGGACGCGCAGGGCAAGACGGTAGATGCTTACGTTACCGTCACACCCAAGTCGGAACGGCAGGGACAGACTGGTATCATCGGCTTTGCCGACACGGATGAGAAAGGGCACTATCGCGTGGAGTTCCGCACAGACGCCGACTCGGTGACGGTGACGGCGGCGGGTCTCGCCATCGGCCAGCAGGTCCGCGTGGTACCCAACCGCTCGCAGACGCTCAGCTTCTCCGTCCGCCAGCAGGAGGTCGAACTGAAGGAGGTGACGGTGCTGCCAGACAAAATCCGCGAGCATGGCGACACGCTGTCGTACAACGTCGGCTCGTACACTCAGCAGGGCGACCGTGTCATCGGTGACGTGCTGAAACGCATGCCGGGCATAGAGGTGTCGGAGAGCGGCGCCATCAAGTTCAACGGCAAAAGCATCAAGAACTTCTACGTGGAGGACATGGACCTCCTGCAAGGGCGCTACGGATTGGCCACGAACAACATCAACGCCGCCGATGTCACCACCGTGCAGGTGCTGCAGAACCATCAACCCATCAAGGCCCTGCAAGGTAAAGAGCTCTCCGACGGCGTGGCCATCAACCTCAAGCTGAAGGACTCCGCCAAGGGCACCGTCGCTGTCAACACCATGCTGGGCGGTGGCGTACAGCAGCCGGGCGGTGCCATCGGCCACAACCCCCTCTGGACGGCCGAAGCCGTGGGCATGTATTTCTCGGGGCAGCGGCAGAACATGACGCTCTACAAAGGCAACAACACGGGCGACGACGTCAGCCGCGAGCTCACCCAGCACTATTCGTCAATCAACAGCGTAGGGCTCTCTCCCTTCTGTCCCACGGGCACCGTCATGCCTCCGACGTCGGGGCTGCCGCAGAAGCGAACGTTCGACAATCGCAGCCACATCGCCACCGTGAACCATCTGGAGAAGGTGGGCAAGGACACGGAGGTGACGATGAACGTAGCCTACTATCACGACCTCGTGCGCCGTGAGGGTACGATGACGAGCGACCGTTTCGTCAGCGGCGACCAGCGCCTGCTAACCTCCGAAACGCTTACCAGCCATACCACGACAAACAACCTGAACGTGCAGGGACGATACTTCTATAACGCCGAGAGCGGTTTCATGACCGACGTGCTGAAATTCGACGCCGGCTGGAACAGCGACGACGTGGAGGGACTGATAGGGGTTAGTGGTGAGGGGTTAGAGGTTAGGGCCAATGATAACGTTAACGATAACGATAACCCTAACCCCTCACCACTAACCCCTAACCCTTCCTCCCCTCCTTTAGGAGGGGTTGGGGGAGGCTCCGGGGAGGCTATACACCAGCACTTCCGCCGTCCGCAGCTGACGGTTTCCAACACGTTCAATACCATTGGCACCTTTGGACGGAACACCCTCGACCTGCATTTCTCCGTCGGCTATTCCGAGCGGCCTAATACGCTCAGCGTGGGCGTCGATTCCCTGCTGCAAGGCACATCTACGGCCTACGAGCAGGATATCAATTCGCGCCACATCGCAGGCAACTTCCATACGAACTACAACCTCCGCCGTGGCCCCTTCACGATGGCCTATGGTATCGTCGCCAACGCCAGCCTCCACGGCATCGCCACAGACCTCGACGGCTTCGTGCCGTCAGCAGCCTATGACGACTCCGACTTACGGAACGACCTCTGGTACAACACCTACGAGCTTACCTTCGGTCAGAGCTATACGTACGACCGGGCGGGCCTGCGGGTGAGGCTGGGATGTCCGCTCGACCTCTATACGCAGACGCTTGCCGACCACGTCCGCGACGACCGCCACAGCTACGTCCATCTGCTTGTCACGCCCACATTCAACCTCCGCTACGAATGGCGTGACTGGACGGGCGGCGTCGGCGCCTCCTACAGCCGCACCGTCGGCGACCCGGGCGGCATCTACGCGGGCTACATCATGACGAACTACCGCGCGTTCCAGCGCTCGTACGTCGAGCAGCTGTCGGAAACCGACCGCATGGGCGCCAACGTCGGCCTCTCCTACCGCAGCGCCCTCACCGCCACCTTCCTCAGCATCACCGCCAGCTACACCCACACCCGCGACAACCAGACCTACGGCTACGACTATCGCGGCGCCACCAGCATCGTACAGGCCGTGGCGCGCCCCACCGCTGCGGACGGCTACAGCGTCGGCGCCGACTTCAGCAAGGGCTTCGACTGGCTGCAGTCGTCCTTCCGCCTTTTCGGCAGCTATAGCGGCTCGGCCAGCGAGCAGCTCATCGGCGGCACCGTCTGGCCATTCCGCTCACGCGCCCTCAGCGCCGGAGCGGGCGGCACCGTCACCCCGCTCGCCTGGCTCAACTTCGTCGTCAGCAGCGGCACTTCCATCAGCCATGCCGCCACACTTGGCGAACAAGCGGAACAGACGCCGCAGGTAGTACAGAGCGCTACCGGGCGGCTGAAAATGAACGTCTTCATCACTCGCCAGCTCACCCTCACGGCCACCGCCGAGGACAACTACACCAACCTCTCCGAGACCGACAGCCATGCCTGGTTCGGCGACGTCTCTGCCAAGCTCAAGACGAAGCACGTCGATTGGCAACTGGAGCTTAACAACCTCTTCAATCAACAGACCTACACCCAGGTCCACTACTCCGCCCTCGACATCTACGCCACCACCGCCCGCCTCCGTCCGCGGAACGTGATTCTTACTGCACGGTTCAAGTTGTTGTAGATAATTACGTCTTTTTGTAATGTTCCGCGTCATAAAGATGTACAATATTCAGGGAAGTGGCAGGGGAGGCCATTCTTCATGGGTTTTTTGAGTTGTACAATAGAAGAAGTATATTCCAAGCCTGCCGCTTCCCATTCCCCGCTCTGGTGAAGATAGTTAACAACTAATAAACCCTATATCTGCAACTACGAAAAAAAGGTTAAACTCCCCATTCGAACAGAAAAAACTCTGCCGACATCATGGCCGGAACGCCCCAAAAAGCTATCTTTGCCCTTGCAAACATGATTAATAACAATAAACAATACAAGAAAATGAAACGTACCATCCTCCGCCGCGCCTTCGCCCTGGCCCTATTCGCCACCATTTGTTTCACGCTCTTCGCTGCCGAAGAAGCCTGGCTATGGCCCATCGAGGGGCAGAAAGCCGGCGACGGCATACTCTACCGTCCGCAGGACAACATTGAGAAGGAACTGAACTTCGATGGCCTCTTCATTGCCGCGCCGGAGGGGACGAACGTCCTCTGTCCCGCCGACGCCGTGGTCACCAGCTGCGACTACACCTACTACACCTCGCTCACCAACTCTGTCGGATGGGGCTCCGACGACAAGACCTACGACGAATTCATCGCCGAGCAGAAGGAGTACTTCCGCCGCAAGGGATGGGACATCCGCTATCTCACGCTCACTGTCGGCCTCAAGATAGGCGACAAGACCCTCTGGATACACGGTCTGCGGCGCGACAACGTTCTTCCTTCAGGCACGAAGCTCAAGCGCGGCGATGTGCTCGGCACGGTGGCGTGGGCCTATCACGCCATCCCCGAGTCCCACATAGACCTCTCCGTCTCCGTCCGCTCGAAAGTCGACGACCCCATGACACCCTTCGGCCTGCGCACCACCTTCCGCCGCCCCGAGCCGAAACCGCGCAAGTTCCACCTCACCCGCGACGAGGCCGAGGCCGACTACCGCCAGCTGGCCGGCAGCGTGAAGGAAATCTATCCTTCGCTCGACGACCTCATGACCGAGGAGGAGTACGAAGCCTTCGTGGAGGAGCAGTTGGCGCGCATCCCCGCCGACGGCATCGCGCTGAAGGACTTCGCCGCCCTTATGAAGGACTACAACGCCGCCATCCACGACTCGCACTTCTACATCAGCTGCCCCGTGCCCGCCGACCCGAAGGAGCGGAGCCGCGGCCTGCGCTACGCCCTTCCGTCGCTTTTCTTCGGGCAGGTGGCTACCGGCGACTCTTTGGGTACGATGGCCTGCGTGGTGCTGATGGCCGACAGCACCCATGCCGCCTACGTCGGGCGCCACATCGCCCGCATCGACGGCCGCCCCGCCACGGAGCTGATATCCATCACCCGCCGCAACTCCACCGGCTACGATGCCGGCGTCACCTCCGTGGGTGACTACAACGCCTGCTACTGGAACGCCATCGACTACGGCCTCGAGCTCGGCCCCCAGCCCGTGGGTAAGACCGTCGTCTATGAGTTCACCGACGGCGAGCGGCTGGAACTGCCCATGGTGCCCAGCTACACGCCGAAAGACTACCCGACCGCAAAATGGGCCCGCCATCAGCAGGTCAACCGCCGCCAGCGCGGCCCCTTCGAGGTGCGACGGGAGAACGACAGCGTCCTCTACATCGGCATCAGCACCTTTAGCCTCAGCCAGCTCGACACGGACAGCGTCGTCGATGCCATCCATGCGGCGGAGCGCGACAGCGTGCCCTTCCTCATCTTCGACGTCCGCAACAACTTCGGCGGCGATGCCGGCGTCCAGGCCCGCATCACGCGTGCCCTGTTGGGCCGCACCCCCGACCGTCCCCACACCGGCTACCAGCGCGTCAACGCCCACCTCTTCAAGAGCGGCACGCTGAACTGGCCCGAGGGCGACACTATCTTCGGGAGCAACTTCAAGCCCGTCGAAGGCCGCAAAGGACTGTATCTCATGGAAGAGGAAGAGGATAACGCCACCCTCTCCGCCATTGACTCGCTGGGCTTTGGCGGCCGCCTCTACGTCCTCATCGACAGCCGTTCCGCCTCCGCCTCCGCCTTCCTGGCCGGTGCCGTCAAACGGAACGACCGCGGCTACATCGTCGGCCGCGAGACCATGAGCGCCTACCATTGCGAGACCTGCATCAAGTTTGCCAACATCTACCTGCCGAACAGCGAGTTCCAGGCCAGCATCCCCATGGTGCGCGTGGTGATTGACGAAACGGTCAGCGAGCGCCTGCCCGCCCGCCGCGGCGTCATCCCCGACTGCGACATCCCCATGACCGAGGCCGAATTCCACTACGACGGCGACTACATCCTCGACCGTACGCTCCAGCTCATCGCCGACGGCACCTACCTCCTTAATGGACAATGGAAAAAGGAATATTATCAATTGTCAATTATCAATTGTGCCGAAGGCGCCATCGTTTTTGCCCTTGCCGCCATCGCCTTAGTTGCCGCTTTCCTGTTCCTCCGCCGTGCAAAAGACAGGAAAACGTCACAATATTGATTGGTTTTTATATGTACTTATACAAATTTGACAGCTTGTTTCCTGACATATAGCTTTTTGCATTAAATAGAATTGACGACGTTTAATAAACAATGGGAAAAACAGGTGTTTTATCGTAAAATATCGCCTTGTTTTCTTGTTATATAGGAAAAGTCGAAAAGAGCATGCCGTGTAGATTGATGTAGAAAAGTGTAGATATTTTGGCCATCTACACCGCGTATTACGTAAACATTCAACGCATTAAGTCTTTTGGTGTAGAGATGTAGATGTTTTTCGGTTTTTCTTGATGAATTTTTCCAGCGTTTGACCCTTTTTATAAACAGCGCCCGTGTTTATATAAACGCCGCCCGTGTTTATATAAACAGGGCCCCTGTTTATAGATAGAGTAGGCAAATAGGAAAATAGATAAGCAAAATACAAAACCGTGTAGGCTTCATGAATTGAAGATTGAAGATTAAAATTAGGACTAAAACTTTGGACTAAAACTAAAACTTTTGAATTGTCTTGCATGCAGCTTGTAAAACATTCTTCAAAGTTTTAGTTTTAGTTTTTGGTTTTAGTTCTTCATTTTTAATTCTTAATTCCTGCCCTATTTCTACGAATAAAGGTTAAAAACGCCCGGTTCTCAAAAGTTTCCGATATCGGAATCTTGCGAAATCCGTGCGGAGGCCGTTCCTTTGCAGGCAGATAAACGTACCTGCCATTATGAAACGAAAGGAGAATACGCTGACGAAAGTGGAGTTTGAAGTGATGAGTGCCCTATGGGACATCAATCAGTCCGCCTGTGCCTGGGACATTCTGGAGCGGCTGCCCGAACCGCGTCCCGCCTACACCACCGTTGCCACCTACCTGAAGGTGCTCTACGAGAAGGGCTATGTCGATTTCTTCAAGCTGAAAGGCGAAGGCAAGACCCATCGCTACGTGGCACGCGTCACCCGTGCCGAATACACCCGTCAGGCCATGAACGAAGCCAAGAAGAACCTTTTCGGCGGCAGCATCAAAAAGATGCTCTGCTTCTTCGTCGAAGAAGAACACCTGACCGCCGAGGAGATTCAGACGCTGCTGGAAGAAGGGACAAACTTCCAAAATTAGGAAAGATGGAATCGCTGCTCATCTATACGCTTAGGTCGTCCCTTGTGCTTACGCTGCTCTACCTGCCCTACACGCTCATGCTGCGTCGCGAGCGGTTCTTCCGGCTGAACCGCCTGACGCTGTTCGCCATCCTGTGCTCAGCGCTGGTACAGCCGCTGGTCCGTATCACCATCCCCGACCGGTTCGTGCCCCAGGGCGAAGCCGCCGCAGCCATAGCGGACGTACAGGAGTTCCTATACACATACGACGCCGTCACCGTCGGAACCGTTCCGTCTGTCTGGGGCTGGCGCGAATGGGCGGCAGTCGTCTATCTAGCGGGCATGATGATGATGCTCTGCCTGCGTGCCTGCCAGCTTTTGCAGATACAACGTGCCCTGCGTCGCGGCTGTCTGTGGCGTGATCGGGGAGACGACGGCGTCACCGTCTGGTGCCATGCGGGCGACGGCGCCCCCTTCAGCTGGATGCGAAACATATACATCAGCGAGGGCGACTATGCGGAGAACAGCCGCGCCATCCTGCTGCATGAGCGGGCGCACATCCACTGCCGCCACTCGCTGGACATCCTGCTCGTCACCCTTGTCGAGGTCGTGCAATGGTGGAATCCCTTTGTCTATATGCTTGGGCGCAGCCTGCGCGATGTTCACGAATACGAGGCCGACGAGCGCGTGCTTCGTCAGAACATTATGCCCGGTGAGTATCACACGCTGCTGGTTCGCAAGGCGCTGGCTGACACATCCTATGCGTTCGCCAACAACTTCACCCGCAGCCATGTCAGCCGTCGCATCGCCATGATGAAGCGTCCGCCCTCCCGTCCGCTGGCACGCGGCAAGGTCCTCTACATCGTTCCGCTACTGCTCGTCACCCTCGTCCTTACCGCCGCGCCGGTGATGGAGCCCCTGCTGTTCGTGGACGGCGAGGAAGTCAGCTCCGACCGTTTGATCCAGCTCCCGACGGACAGCATCGACCACATCGATGTCCTCCGTGGCTCGACAGCCATCAGTCTCTTCGGCAAGCGTGCCCGCAGCGGCGCCGTCATCGTCGGGACAAAACCCGATAGTCCCGACCCCGCCGACGATACCCCCGTCTTCCTCATCGCCGAGGAGATGCCGGAGTTCCCCGGCGGAGAAACGGCTATGCAGGAGTACATCCGCCGCCACATCCGCTATCCTGCCGAGGCGCGCGCCGCCCGCCTTTATGGGCGCATGGACGTCAGGTTTATCGTCGAGGCGGACGGTACCCTCACGAACGTCCGCGCCGAATACTCGGGCTACACAGCCGAGGGGGCCAAGGCCACCATCACCGGCTACTCCCCTTCCTTCACTGGAGGGGATGGGTCTGCCAGTCATACGCGCGCCTGGCTCTCCTCCGCCGAGCAGCTGGTCAGCCAGATGCCCCGCTGGAATCCCGCCCGCCAGCAGGGACGTCCCGTGAGGGCGCAAGTCACTCTGCCGCTCTACTACAAGCTGGAGTAAAATAGTTCATAGTTAAGAATTAAAAGAGAGCGGCAGGGAAGCGCTTCTTCATGGGTTTTCCAGAGTTGATATTAATTGAAGAGTCAAAGACCTGCCGCCTTCCATCTTAGAACGTTTTCGTTAAGCCAAATGAGCAGAGCGATGCTTGCATCAGCTCTGCCATGGCGAGAAAACGAAGGATAAAATCCAACATTTGTGTGTTAGCAGGCAAATCATTACCTGCAAGCCTATGCTATAACCATAAATCATCAACAGCAATGAAAAAAAACCTTATCTTCTTTGGAACGCTGGCCTTCGCCCTGACAATGGCTGCGCAGGCCCAGCGAGACACGATTGGCGTGTCACAATTTACGGCGATTTATCGCTATGAGTGCAGGACTACTGATGCCGACGGAAAGCCGGTGACAGACTCGATGTACATTGCAGTACAGACATCGGGCGGTATCACGAAGAGTTTCCCTTACGAGGAGTATGACAAACAGAAGAAGGGCGGCTCTCGTATAGCTGACGGTTATCTGGCTGCCCAGATGCACATGGGTACCATCTTCACGAACTACCCCGAAGGCAGAATCACTACGCAAGAGATGCTCTATCCGTATCGCTATATGACGGACGAGCCATTGGAAAAACAGAACTGGAAGCTGACCGATGCACAGGACACCATTTGCGACTATGCCAGTCAATCAGCCACAGCTAAGTATCACGGTCTGACTTGGAACGTGTACTACACGGAAGATGTGCCAGCCAGCATAGGGCCTTGGAAATTAGGAGGATTGCCAGGTCTCATTACGAAGGCTACCGATGCCAAAGGCATACATACCTTTACGCTTTACGGCTTCCATCAGGAGGAAACACCGATAATAATCACCCAATACGTCAATTGGATTGTCCCTGACGGACGGGGCAAGTTTGCAGCTCAGCGAGTAGATTATCAGAAGATGAAAGCTTCTAAATTCCTTGCGTACAAGAAGAAGGTACTGGGTAATAGTCGCTACGTGAAGAATCCCACCTATTACGCCCCCGACCCCATGACGGCCTTCGGGTATGTGGAGAACAGTTTCAACTCTGCAGGCGATGATATAAGCAGCGTGGCCGGGGTGGTCATCGTGTCCAATCCCCATCAGTATCAGCCGATAGAACTGAAATAGACAATAAACAAAAAAACAATGAAAAAGTTTTTAGTAACCATGATGGCCCTCACGCTGACGATAGCAGCGCAGGGGCAGACGGAAACGGTTGACACGGCGCAGTTCGTAGCTGTGTATGACTATGAGTGCAGGACGATGGACGATGAATCGAAGCCCGTCACGGACCGGATGCAGGTCGTGGTGCAGGTGGGACGGACGGTGACGAAGTCAATGCCGCTTTCGTGCTATGAACAGGGCGACATTTGGAAGAGGGACAAACTAGCATCAGCATATCAGGAAGCTCTGATGCATATACCGACAGTGTGGACGGGATGGCCTGAAGGACAGGCTACCGTGCGCGAGTTTATCTTCCCCAACGAGTTCGAGGGCTGCGAGCCGACTCCCGACATCGCGTGGACGCTCACGGACGACACGCTCGCCATCGGCGGCTACTCGTGCCAACGTGCCACAGCAACGTTCCGCGGCGTGGCGTGGACAGCGTGGTACGCCGAAGAGACCCCCTCGTCGGCTGGGCCGTGGCGATTGCGCGGGCTGCCGGGGCTGATAGTAAAGGCTGAGAGCGAGGCGCACACGTTCTGCCTCGCGGAACTGAAGGACGAGGCGTCACCCATCACAGCGCCGGACAGCAACCCCGAAGTGCAGCGCATGAACTACGCGAAACTGCTGAAGTATCGGAACGGGATTTATGGCAACCGCCAGTATATAAAGAATCCCACCTATTATGTGCCTGACCTGCAGTCGAGCCTCAATGACGTTTTTGTCTATAACCACGGAGACGAGCAACTGGTGTTTGCCAACGGAGGCCATCCGCTGCTGACAAAGGTACACGAGTACCGGACTTTGGAAGCGGCAATAGGGCAACTGGGCGATAGCGTCGTGACGGACGAAGACATAGCGGGCGTAGCGAGCCGTGACGACCGGGGCACCGACACGACGCAGTTTGTAGTGGCGTATGACTGGGTGACGCGAACGACGAACAAGGACGGCCAAACTACGACGGACTCCGTACGCCTGGCAGTCATCGTCGCTGGCCACACGGCCAAGTGTATGGAGTATAACCGTGCCATGATGGAGGACTTCGGAGAGACGAGTAACAAGGATTACCAATTCGGCGAATGGAACGCGCGGCAGTATAATCTGCCTGTTATCTATGTGGGCTTTCCAGAGGGAAAAATAAGCGTTTTCGACAAGATTGTCCCTAACCGCTATTTCTATACGGAGCCGCTGCCCGACTTTCATTGGCAGCTGGCGGACGACACGCTGACCGTGGGCTGCAACCTCTGCCACAAGGCCGTCGGGCGGTATGCGGGCAGAACGTGGACGGCATGGTACGCCGAGGACGTGCCCGCACCGTACGGTCCGTGGAAGCTGCGTGGTCTGCCGGGCATGATACTGATGGCCGAGGATGCAGATGGTATCTTCCGCTTCGACTTTGCTGGATTGGAACAGAAATCGGCCAGAATAAACTATCGTGACAGGGACGGCTACACCACGATGAAACGCGACAAGTTCGTCCGTCAGCGCAATAAGCTACTTTGTAACAAGCGGTACGTGCAGAACCCGCGCTACTACATTCCCGATGGTGCCTACGACCACCTGAATATCATAGAGATGTGGCCAGGCGGTCCTGAGCCGGCAGCTGAGGATAAGGTGTCGGTGGTGGCCACGGACATGATTATCCCGAAGAAAGTAAATGCATACCAACCTTTGGAGCTGCGATGAGACGTTTTCTTTACTTTATTATTCTATCTATGTCGCTGACTCTCGGTACGGTGGCTCAGGTAAAGGTGAAGGGGCGTGTGGTCGATTTGGAAAACAAACCTGTGAGCGACGTCATCGTTAAGTTGGTGAGCGGCACGAAGATGATTGCTTTCGCGACAACCGATGCGCAGGGCTACTACGCGATGGAATTTAAAGAGATGTCCGAGGGGAAGCTGGCACTGGTGTTCAATCACATCAGTTTCGAAAAAGAGGAGGTGAGCCTGTCCCTGAAAGAAACGGCTGTGACGCAGGACATGGTGCTGACGCCCAAGCCAGTGGCACTGAAGGAGGTGACGGTGAAGCCAGACCCACTGCGGCAGAAGGGCGACACACTGAGCCACAACCTCGCATCGTTCCTCGGCAAGGGCGACGTGACGCTGGAGGACGGGCTGAAACGGTTGCCGGGCGTGGACGTGGCGCAGAGCGGTGCCATCAGCTACATGGGCAAGCCCATCTCGCAGTTCAACATCGAGGGGCTGGACATGCTGGG
>DBYJ01000056.1:0-14954 GCA_002309805.1 Bacteroidales bacterium UBA1189
AGCTCGGTGGCATGGCTGTAGCCTCCTGCCACAGGGGTAAACGTCGCCTCGTCGCGCGCCTTGTCGCCCCGCAACACCAGCAGATCGGTAATGCCGAGGAACTGCAGGTCGATGAGGACATACTCCGTCTCCTCACGGCTGAAGCCGCTGCAGAGGATGTGAGGCACCACGCGCAGCCCGTAGTGCGCCTTGATGGCTGCCGCTACAGCTACCGTACCCGGACGCTTACGCACCGCCACACGCTCGTAGAGGCCGGGAGCCGTCTCGCGATACACGCGCTCGCTGCGGTGCGTGGTGATGTTGACGTACTGCGGATCAAACTCACGCAGCATGTCAATGTCGGCAAACAGCCGCTCAATGCCCATACCCTTCAGCGGGGGCAACACCTCAAACGAAAAACCTGTCAACTTTCTCCAATTTATTATTCGGCTGCGAAGTTACGGACTTTTTTCCGATTTTTAAGCCCTATCGCCAAATTATTTCACATTATTTGTTATCCCCGCTCCTTTATAGTACGCTCTTTATCGTAGTGCGCTGGCGCGTCAGCGCACTACTCTGAGCCGCCAGAATAGGGGACTGGCGCGTCAGAATGAAAAAGGTGCATGAAAAAGTTGGCATTATTTGAAAATAATGCGTACCTTTGCAACGTGAGTAATTAATCCCGCTGTATCTTTGCGCCCTAAATACCTTTGAACGATGAAAAAGACTCTTCCCCTATTGCTTCTGACGGCCCTCTGCGCCTGTTCGCCTGCTGTCAAAACGGCTCGTGGCGAGGCAACTCCTGCCGAGAAACTGACGCTGTGGTACACCTACCCTGCCAAGGACTGGATGAACGAAGCGCTTCCGCTGGGCAACGGNNCAGTTCGGCATCACGTTCTACGGGGGCGTTGAAACAGAGGAGATTCAGTTCAACGACAAGACGCTTTGGACGGGCACCAGCGGAGATCCTGTGGGTGCCGGCAGCGGCTATGGCAGCTATCGCAACTTCGGAAGTCTGTTCATCACACAGGCAAGTCAACAAGTGGAAGTAGAGGATTATCGCCGCTCATTGGACATACAAAATGCCGTGGGGCAGGTGACATACACGCTGGACGGCGTGGATTACGAAAAGGAGTACTTCGTCTCCTACCCTGCCCAGGCAGCTGTCATGCGGCTGAAAGCCTCGGGCAAAGGCAACATCAATGTGGTACTGAGCGTAAAGGATGCTAACAGCAGGGACTATTCTGCCCAGGCATCAGGCATCCAATATGCGACGGAAGGCATCAGCTTCAGCGGCAAGCTGGACTTACTCAACTACTTTTTCCGCCTGGGCGTCAAGCCTCGCGGCAGGAAGGCGAAGGTCGAGGCCACAGAGGAGGGACTGCGCATCACGGGAGCCGACGAACTGATGATTGTCATGCGCGGCAATACGAATTTTTCGGAGCGCGACAACAGCTACATCTACGATGCCAGCCTGCTGCCTGACAGCATCGACGGCATCGTCCGGCACGCCCTCGCCCAGCCCTACAAGCAGCTTAGAGACGAGCACGTTAGGGACTACCGCAGCCTCTTCGACCGTTGCCGCCTCACCCTCACCCCCGACAATGCCAACATCCTCCCGACGAACGAGCTGATAAGGGCGTATAATGGGAGCCCCACCCCCAACCCCTCCCGTGGAAGGAGGGGAGAGGCTGGCGTGCCTGCTCTCGAACAAAGTGAGGTTCTCCCCCTTACGGGGGAGCGGGGAGAGGGTCTTTATCCTCTCTTCCTCGAGGAACTGTACTTTGCCTTTGGACGTTACCTGATGATCAGCAGCGCACGAGGCATAGGGCTGCCCAGTAACCTGCAGGGCATCTGGAACCACTCGAACCGCCCTGCGTGGAACTGCGACATCCACTCTAACATCAACGTGCAGATGAACTACTGGCCTGCTGAAGTCACCAACCTCAGCGAGCTCCACATGACCTTCATCGACTATGTCTATAACGAGTCGATAGGCCGTTCGAAGGCCGACGGCAAGGACACCCAGTGGCAAAAGAACGTCTATAACTACCTCTCCACAACAGGACGCGACGGCGGTCCTACACAGCAGCGCGGCGGATGGTTCCTCTCCACCGAGAACAACATCTTCGGACGCTGCTCGCGCTGGACGGGACAGAACTACGCCGTAGCCAACGCCTGGTACTGCATGCACCTCTGGCAGCACTACCTCTACACGCTCGACAAGGACTACCTTCGTGACAAGGCGCTGCCCGTCATGCTCTCTGCCGTAGAATTCTGGAAGAACCGTCTGGTGCGCGATGAGAGCGACGGCACCTGGGTTTGCCCCTACGAGTTCAGCCCTGAACACGGCCCTGTGGGGGCTGTCACCGCCCATGCCCAACAGCTGGTTTACACGCTCTTTGAGAACACGCTGGCAGCCATTGAAGCATTAGGAATGAAGAATGAGGAATTAGAAATTGATGAGCTGCGAAGTTATTTTGCCCATCTTGACAACGGCTTGCATACCGAGGTCGTCCCCCGTGCTAACGGAGAGACACTCCTAAGGGAATGGAAGGATGTCAGCCAGCAGGATGCTGGCGAATGGCCTCATCACCGCCACCTCTCGCACCTCATCGGCCTCTATCCGGGCACACAAATCAACCCCACCGACTGCGACAGCATTTATCAGGCAGCCCTCCGCTCGCTCACCTGGCGCGGCATGAAGGCTACCGGCTGGGCCATGGGCTGGAAGGTATGCCTCTGGGCTCGCGCCAAGGATGCCGACATGGCCTACATGCTTGTTCACAACGCTCTGGCTCCCGCCAGACACGAGAACACCAATTACTATGGCGACGGTGCCGGCATCTACGACAACCTCTTCGACGCCCATCCACCCTATCAGATCGACGGCAACTTCGGCGTTACGGCGGGCATTGCCGAGATGCTCATGCAGAGCCATGCCGGCTACATCGACCTCCTCCCTGCCCTCCCCGACTGTTGGGCATCAGGCAGCATCCACGGACTCAAGGCACAGGGCGGCTATACCGTCGATATCGACTGGGCTGAAGGCAAGCTGACGAGCGCTGTCATCACCTCGCCCTTCGGTGGTGCCGTCCACGTCAGACTGGGCGACAATGAGTGTACCCTCGACACGCATGCTGGAAAGCAATACATCTTAGACAACACACTAACCCTTTTACAACGCTAACCATGAAAAAGACACTTATCACATTCATCCTTTGCCTCTCCGCCACCCTGCTCACGGCAGGCATAGTGAACGACGGCATCTACCGCATCGTCTGTGCCGGCAACAGCAAGGTCGTCATTGAGGATGCCCAGACGGGCAAGCTCTATTGCGGCAACAAGGGATCGGACACCTCCTTCGAACAACTCTGGCGCATCACGGGCATCAGCGGCGACAGCTATTCCATGCAGAACCTCCTCACGCAGCGCTACATACAGGCCGACGGCTCAAGTCAGTTCTACACGGGCAAGTCGTCCGCAGGCATCTTCATCACCCAGAATGCCGCCGTCAGCAGCTTCCTCAACATCTACGTCAACAACGGCTACAAATACTGGAACTATCAGGGCGGCACGGGCCTGCTCGTCACCTGGAGCGCCTGCACCGGCGACAGCGACGCGCAGAACAACCGCAGCGCTTGGAAACTGGTGTCGGTGGACGTTGACCAAGACCTGCTGGCGCTTGCGCAGAAGGAGTTTCAGGAGACGCAGGGCATCATCGACAATGCCGCCACGTATGCCGCAAACGTCAAGACGTTCTTCACCGACGATAGCGCCGAGGAACTCGTAGCCGACTATGCCGCTATGGACGAAAACAGCCTGCGGGCTGCCATGGACGGCAAGCTGCCCCCCGCCATCATCGACTACGCCGTCAACCTCGCTGCCGACAAGTGGGCTAGCAAGTGGGAGAAGATGTTCCGCTTTGGCACCTACAAGGCCTACGGCGACCCCGACTACTGGTCGAGCGCCATGCACAATAGCGTACACGGCTACCTGAACAATCCCACGGGCATCCGCGTTGACAACGGGCAGCTGCTCTACCTCTTTGTGGGCGACAACATCCCCTCGAACGCCACGCTGGAGATAGAGACGCTGGCCGGCACGGGGAGCGTCAAGGGTACGCGTACCAAGCTCAAAAAGGGACTTAACATCGTCTCCTCCGGCCAAAACGACCAAGCCGTCTTTGTCCGCTACACCGCCGGCACGCGCCTCAACAACAACCTTGTGCTTGCCGACTTCCCCGACCTGCGCATCAACATCCAGGGCGGCACCGTCAACGGCTATTGGGACATCGCCCGCCACACCAACGACGACTGGAAGGAGATGATAGCCGACAAAAACCTCTTCTCCGGCTTCTCTATTCAGGTGAAGGGGCGCCACGTGCTCTGGAACATGAACAGCAAGCTCGTGCGTAAGTATGTCCCCGACCATATTGTGGAGTCCATCAGCGTGTGGGACAGCATCCAGATTTGGGAGTGCCGGCAGATGGGCTTGGAAGAGGCTGTCCCTGCCAAGCACGACTTCGTGCTCAACTGCGTCTCCGTCACGGGCGACAACTACATGTATGCCTCCGGCAGCCACACTGCCTACAACGAATCGACGCTCAGCAGCATCCTCTACTACACCAACTACCGCGACGGCGCTGGCGGTGCCTACTGGGGCCCTGCCCACGAGACGGGACACAACAACCAATACCTCATCACCTTCCCGGGCGGCACAGAGGTGTCGAACAACATGTTCTCCAACATCGTTGTCTATAGCGGCGGCAAGGGCACCTCGCGCGGCGTGGGTGTCCGCGACGGCGTCTGCAAGGACTTCGGCAAAAGCTGGTTCGACCGCGACATCTGGCAGCAGACACGTATGTACTACCAGCTCTACCTCTACTTCTACGAGCTGGGCAAGGACAAGGACTACATCCCCAACCTCTACAAAGCCCTGCGTGCCGACCCCATGGTGAACCATAACAGCTCCACCGTCAGCGGGCAGGATAGTTGGCTGAAGTTCGCCCTCAAATGTTGCCAGATAGCAAATGCCGACCTCTCGGAGTTTTTCGAGAGCTACGGTTTCTTCGTCCCCGTCAGCAACCGACTTGTGGAGGACTACAGCAACTCCTACGTCACGATGACGGAGCGGACAGCTCAGCAGTACCGCGAGAAGATGCAGGCCTTCGAGAAGAAGCTCGGTAACCTTGTCTTTGTGGAAGACCGCATCTACGCTGCCTACGGACGTGAGCCTTGGGGCAGCCCTGACAAACTCCGCATCGACTACAGCAGCGAGTGGCCCCTTGGCAAGATGGGCGACGTGGGACAGTATCTCGACTACGAGGACGAGACGCTCGTGCCCTCGGGCTACACCTACACCCGCAAAGGACTGAAGATAACCATCAACCACGCCGAGGGCAAGGGAGCCGTGGGCTTCAAGGTCTATAATGCCGATGGCACGCTGGTAGCCATCTCCAACACCTACACCTTCAACCTGCCGCAGACAATGGACGGACAGAAAATCAAGGTGGTGGCTGCCGCCCCCGTAGGCAACAACGATGCCGAAATCCTCTCCTCTGCCATCGCCGGCACAGAAGCCGAGCAATTGGAAGCGCTGAAAAGTTCCCTCAATACCGCCAAGACCTACTTGGCCATGACTGACTCAGCCAATGCCGTAGTGGGCTGGTTCGTTAATTCGGCATTGGAGCCCCTACAAGCCGTCTATGACCAAGCCAAAGCCGCAATGGATGGTGCCGACCAGACGACGCACACCTACGGCGAATGGTCGTTGGTGGTTGACGATGCCGTCTATGACCTGCTCCAAAACGCCGAAGCCCGCGTCGCCCTGCGCCCCCACAATATCTATGCCCTTTACCTCAGCGGCTACAGCAACTACTGCGCCGCCAACCTCTCAGGAGGCTTGAAGGGCAACATGCTCGACCCCACTACCAACCTCGGCAAGCAATGGATGTTCGTCCCTACCGTCGCCGAGGATACCTATTATATTCAGAACGTCGAGAGTGGGCTCTACATCTCCTATATCGCCTCGGGCAAACGTATCAAAGCCGAAGCCGAAAACACGGAGGGTGCCCTACTCTTCACCTTCATGGAGAACGCCCCAGGCAAGTACGCCCTATATAATTATAAGGAGAGCCTCTACATGGGCTACGCCAGCAACAAGGACATCGTGGGAAACACCAGCGAGAGCTCCTCGCTCTGGGTGATTAAACTGGTGGAGGACAACTATTCCGACGCCCTACTCAAACGGGCCAAGAAGGATTTGGATGAGGCGGAACGCATTCTGGATGAAGTGTTGGATCCTGAGGTCGATTGCATTTGTGTGGCTGGAACTGTCGTTCCCCTGACAGAGACGTTCGAGGAGGATGTCCTCACCCTCTATGGCTTTGTCGGTGAAGTGAATAGTGCACTCTATCTGGGAGATTTCGAAGCCGTTGAAAAGCTTCTGCCCCAGCTCGAGGCCGCCATTGCTGCCGTCAAGGATGCCTACCTCACTAAGCAAGAGATGCCAGAAATGAGTTATTGGGAAAGACCGGGTTTACTAATAGCAAATTGTTATTTTATTCAAAACCTAAAGACTCGAAAATATTGTCTTCTTGATAATGGTACAGGACGTTACGCTGGTAATATTCGTACGGATAATCTAAAAGGTGAATTAGCAGATCTTTATCCCTATATGTTTTACTTCCAAAAAGACGGTGAAAATGAATACTGGATTTCTAATGCTGTGACGATTTTCCCTGCTGCCATCAATAATAGTTACATTGATATCAGCGGAGAAAAAGAGCCTACCACCTTTTCTCTGACGTTCAACAATGACTCTACCGGTTTCATAATCGCTAACGGTGACAACTATTGGACAACGCAGACGTCTGGCCAAATGTATGCCCAAATTCGCAAGACACCGACAGAATGGCGGTTCGTCCGTGCATCACAACTAAAAATAGAAGGTTTCGGCATTTCATATCCTACTCACTTGGAAGAAACAGACAAGATTCCCCTCTTCGACCTCTCAGGGCGGCGTGTCGAGAATCCTACAGGAGGTCTTTACATTCAAAACGGCAAAAAAGTTTACATCAAATAGAAAGCAAAGGGCAGCGCTCTCAGAATCAAACGCTGTGACGATAGAATCAAACGCTACGAAATTAGAATCAAACGCTACAAAATTAGAATCAAACGCTGAGAAATTAGAATCAAACGCTGAGAGCACAGCCCAAGCAAATAAACAACTAACAAAAAGAACGATTGAAAGAATTTGTAATATCCGAAGCGCAAACCGAGTTGGCGGTACTGGTGGGCCTCATTACCCCCGAGCAGAACGAGCAGAAAACCAACGAGTACCTCGACGAACTAGAGTTCCTGGCTGATACTGCCGGAGCCCAAACGGTGAAACGTTTCACCCAGAAGGTGGGTGGCGCCAGCAGCGTCACTTATATCGGTAGCGGCAAGCTGGAGGAAATCAAGCAATACTTGCAAGCCCGCATCGACAACGACGAAGAGCCTGTGGGTATGGTCATCTTCGACGACGAACTCTCCGCCAAGCAGCTCCGCAATATCGAACAAGCACTACACGTGAAGATTCTCGACCGTACCAGCCTCATCCTCGACATCTTTGCTATGCGTGCCCGTACCGCCGAAGCCAAAACGCAGGTGGAGCTGGCGCAATACAAATACATGCTGCCTCGTCTACAACGCCTCTGGACGCACCTCGAACGTCAGGGCGGCGGTTCAGGTGCTGGAGGCGGAAAGGGCTCAGTAGGACTTCGTGGCCCAGGTGAGACGCAGTTGGAGATGGACCGCCGTATCATCCTCAACCGCATGTCGTTGCTCAAGCGTCAGCTGGCAGATATTGACCGTCAGAAGGCTACCCAGCGCAAGAATCGCGGGCGGCTCATCCGCGTTGCCCTCGTCGGCTACACCAACGTCGGCAAATCAACCCTCATGAACCTGCTCGCTAAGAGCGAAGTATTCGCCGAGAACAAACTCTTTGCCACGCTGGACACTACCGTCCGCAAGGTTATCATCGAGAATCTGCCCTTCCTCCTGAGCGATACCGTAGGCTTCATCCGCAAGCTGCCTACGGATTTAGTAGATTCTTTCAAAAGTACCCTCGACGAGGTGCGCGAAGCCGATTTGCTGGTGCATGTGGTGGATGTCTCGCACCCTGATTTCGAGGAGCAGATTCGCGTAGTGGGCACCACGTTAGCCGACCTCGGCTGTGCCGAAAAGCCCAGCATTACCGTCTTCAACAAGATGGATGCCTACACGTTTACGCCCAAAGCTCCCGACGACCTCACTCCCCGCACGAAGGAGAACATCACCCTCGACGAGCTCCGCACTACATGGATGGCTCGCATGGGCGACGACTGCATCTTCATCTCTGCCGCCCAGAAGCAGAACATCGACGCCCTGAAGACCCTCCTATATAATAAGGTACGCGCCCTCCACGTCCAGAAATATCCTTATAACGATTTCCTTTATCCTATCGAAGAATAGTATTCATTTAATTATAAAACAATTGTTATGGTCGAATTCAAGTATGCGCCGATGTTCCAGCTCGGCAAAGATGAAACAGAGTATTACAAAATCCCCGGCTCAGAGAAGTACGTCAGCGTGGGTACGTTCGAGGGGCATGAGATGCTGAAAGTGGAGAAAGAGGGCCTCACGGTAATGGCTAACACGGCCTTCCGCGATGTGAGCTTCCTATTGCGCCGTTCACACAACGAACAAGTAGCAAAAATCCTTAGCGACCCTGAGGCAAGTGACAACGACAAGTACGTTGCCCTCACCTTCCTCCGCAACGCCGAAGTTTCTGCCAAGGGCAAACTACCCCTCTGTCAGGATACTGGTACGGCTATCGTTCACGGCGAGAAGGGACAGCAGGTATGGACAGGTGGAGGCGATGAAGAAGCGCTCTCTCTTGGCGTCTTTAAGACCTATACCGAAGAGAATCTGCGCTACTCGCAGAACGCCCCCCTCACCATGTATGAGGAGGTAAACACACGTTGCAACCTGCCCGCCCAGATTGATATCGAGGCTACTGAAGGTATGGAATACCGCTTCCTCTGCGTCACCAAGGGTGGTGGCTCAGCCAATAAGAGCTATCTCTATCAGGAGACCAAAGCCCGCATCCAGAATCCAGGTACCCTCATCCCCTTCCTCGTGGAGAAGATGAAGAGCCTCGGCACCGCCGCCTGCCCGCCCTACCACATCGCCTTCGTCATCGGCGGCACCTCTGCCGAGAAGAACCTGCTCACCGTCAAGCTCGCTTCCACCCACTTCTACGACAGCCTGCCTACGACGGGCGACGCCACAGGCCGTGCGTTCCGCGACATTGAGTTAGAGGCACAACTGCTTGAGGAAGCCCACAAGATTGGCCTTGGCGCTCAGTTTGGCGGCAAGTACATGGCTCACGACATCCGCGTTGTCCGTCTGCCGCGTCATGGTGCCAGCTGCCCCATCGGCCTCGGCGTCAGCTGCTCAGCCGATCGTAACATCAAGTGCAAAATCAACCGCGACGGCATCTGGATTGAGAAAATGGACGACAAACCTTACGAACTTATCCCTTCTGAATTGCGTAATGCCGGCGAAGGTGATGCCGTACGTATCGACCTCAACCAGCCTATGAAGGATGTCTGCAAGATCCTCACCCAGTACCCCATCGGCACGCGCCTCTCTCTGAACGGCACCATCATCGTAGGTCGTGACATCGCCCACGCTAAGCTGAAAGCCCGTCTGGATGCTGGCGAACCTATGCCGCAATACATGAAGGATCATCCCATCTACTATGCCGGTCCTGCCAAGACTCCTGCGGGAATGGCTTGTGGCTCAATGGGCCCCACCACAGCTGGACGTATGGATCCCTACGTTGACGAATTCCAAGATCACGGAGGCTCGCTCATCATGCTGGCTAAGGGTAACCGCGCCCAATGCGTTACCGATGCCTGCAAGAAGCATGGCGGATTCTATCTCGGCTCCATCGGCGGCCCTGCTGCCCTGCTCGCCCAAGAGAACATCAAGAGCATCGAGTGTGTTGAATATCCTGAGCTTGGCATGGAAGCCATCTGGAAGATTGAGGTCGTAGATTTCCCCGCCTTCATCCTCGTCGATGACAAAGGCAACGACTTCTTCCACCAGCTGCCTAGCTGCAAAAAGTAGGCTGATAGACAGCATCAACAGAAGAGGCGCAGAAAACCGCGCCTCTTCTGTTATTCTTGTACCGTTGGGCCGTGGATAACGAGATGGCCGTCTGGAGTGATTTCCATCGGATCGATGAAGGCTACGCGCTCATCGGGATTGGAAGTAAGACGGCCATGATAGACGGTAAGCATACGCCCTGAAGCATCGCGGAACATCATATTGTGGCCCGTGCCCATAACGGTGCCGCCTTTCGTCACATTCTCCTTCAGCACGGGGTTGTCAGAGGATTTGCGGAAGGGGCCGAGGGGATTGTCGGCTGTAGCATAGCCTACGGCGTAGTGGGCGCCCTGATAGCAGTTGGCCGAATACATTATATAATAGGTATCGCCCTCGCGGAAGATATACGAACCTTCCGTCCAACGGCGATTTGCCTCATGAGCAGTCACAGATTGGCTTTCCCACTCTGCCTGCACATCGTTAAGCTTCATAGGTGGTTGAAGCAGCAGTTTCGGCTCACCGATAACGCCACTAAAGTCGGGCTTCATCTCCACGCCATACACCCAACTCTCCTCAATCTCCGCATAACCGCCTGCTGCACGTTCCTTTTGCGCTAGTTCGCTCTCCACAGCGTGCTTATAACAGCAACGCGAGAAGTAGAGATAGGTGCGGCCCGTAGCATCATCGAAAAGCACATTGGCATCGATAATGGGATAGGGCGGGTCGAAGACGGGGCGGTTCATCAAGTCGCGGAAAGGCCCGGCAGGGCTATCGCTGACAGCTACACCGATGCGAAACACCTCCAAGTCACCCTCAGGGTTATCGCGCTTGTTTGAACTATAGAAAAGGTAGTACTTGCCATCCCGCTCATAGACCTCAGGTGCCCAAAAGCAGTCGAGATTCCACTGCTCGGGAGTGCCTCCCTTGTAAATCTGTCCGCAGGGCTTCCACTCGCGAAGGTCGTCCGAGACGAATGCTTCGAATCCATCTGCCAGCGAGGTGCCGTACATGTAATAACGTCCATCGGAGGCATGGAGGATAAAAGGGTCACCCAGCTTTACATCCAACGGGTTGGGACTGTCCCATGTAGCATGCTTGCTGCCCGACGTACAGGCAGCAAGCGTTATGAGTGCCGTCACGATGACGGCTGAAAGGGTGATGGTATTCTTCATCACTTGCGGACAGACTTGACAGTAGTGCGGGTGCCATCGGCGTACTCCGTGACAACGATGTATAGGCCACGATTGGCGCCTGTGGTTTCCTTGCCGTCCATGCCGTAGAAACGGCGCGAAGTGACAGCAGGCTCCGTAGCAGCGTTATCGACATGGGCGCCATCGCCATAGTAATAATAGGTGACGTAAACATCCTCGTAGGTAAACATGCCAAAGAAGTCAACCTTTATCGTCATGGTGATCTTCGTAGGCAGACCCTGAGCGTTGAATTCGTAGGCAAACGTGCCTGTCTCTACCTCCGCCAATTCGCCACCTCCCATGTCGTAGGACATCTTCATCGATACAGGCAGCTGACCGGTAGCATCGTAAGTATATTCTGTAACCGTAGAAAGCGTAAACTCTTCCGTTTCATCGTCAAGTTCATAGTCATCCTCACGATAGGGCATTCCCTGAGCATTGTAATAAATGATGGAATAATCGGTTGCTAACCAGCCTAAACCACCTCCCCAGGAATATTCAGTAGTAGTTACCTTATCGCCCTCGTAAACGACAGTCTCCTTGTTCTGATTACCCCAGTTGTCGCCCGTCCATTGCTCTTTGAGGGTTTCCGTAATGCGACCCTGTGCATCGTAGGTCATCGTTTCGCGAGTATAGTTCGTGTAGGTTTCCTTATCAATCTGCTGACAGAGAGTCTCAATGAGATGTCCGGCATTGTCGTAGGTATAAACCTCCAGCGAAAAACCCGTTCCGAAGTGATCCTTGGGATTTTCAATCGTCGCGCTACTTACTTGGTTGGACGAATTGTAATTATAGGTGGTACGCTTAGCAAGCGACCAGCCTAAATCACCCATGTCAGGATCGTCGTTATAATCATATTCCGTTTCAGTAGTTAAGCGCTTCTTGGCATCGTAGGTATAGATAGTCTTCGACTGAGGCACCAAGTCACCGTCGTCGTTGGTAACCCAATCCACAATGCTATCGGGGCAGGCAGCCATGATGTCCTCCTCCGTGAGGCGGTTCGACTGAGTGCTGCCAACCAGTTGTTTAGCCTTAACGGCAAAACGCTCCTTTGCCTGTTGAACAGTACGGGCAGGCTGGGCAGTCATGGCTAACGTCGCAGCCACAAGAACAATAATCAGGGTAGAAATTTTCTTCATATTCAATGATGTTTTTAGTTTAACTTCGGTACATTTGGGGACAAAGGTAGAGACAAAAATGCGATTAAGCAAGAGAAAAGCCAAAAATCTTATGAACTTCGTAGAGCAGGGGAATAAATTCACAGCGCAGTGCGCTAAAAAATTAACGCAGTGCGCTGTGAATTTATTTGCTTGGGCTGTGGGAATGGGAATACTACTCCGTTGAAGCGCGAGCCTCGTTTTTCTCCAAGAAGGCGATACGACGGGTGGTCTCGTCCTGCATGACAGAGAGTTTGTGCACAGCCTGCAGAGCCTGAGCCAGCTCATAGACGTCGGCAATGGCGCGAGTATCGGCAGCAGTAAGGGTGGTAACCCAATTCGTGTCGCCCAGATACTCTACCTTGACGGCTTCGCCAGCGTGGAGAGCCATCCAGGCAATGACTCCACCATCCGACTCGCCGAGAATGAAGTCGTTTCGCTCCGTTTTAGCCAGCGCATCGGATGACTCGTAGGTGTTGTCCATCGTGACCGTCTGGGCGAACGTGCCGCCTGCAGAGACCTTCACAGCATGGTGATGAATATACTTTGCGCCGCGCCAGAAGGAGGTGAGCGTCATGCGTCCATGCTCATCGACAGTAGCACGCAGATAACAGCGCTGAGCATTGCGGGCAAGCTGCTGCAAGGGGGAGTAGTAGAGGCCTATGTCCTGATACTGAGGGTCTTTCTCAAAGGTAAAACGTTGTGCTTTTCCATCCTCGCCACCCACAATCTCCTCAACACGAGCGCGACTGATAGTGAGCAGGCTATCGGTATAGGCGTAGTTGCGATGAGCCTCAGCCAGCTCCACCTGACGCAGCAGGGCGATGCCGGCTTTGCGAGCCTCGAAAGCTTTGGGATAGACAGCCTTGATGCTGTCAATCTGCGCCTTTGCTTCGTCGTAGCGCCCAACCTCGAAAGCTGCCTGCGCTGCCGTCAGAAAC
The DNA here is from genome assembly GCA_002309805.1 of Bacteroidales bacterium UBA1189. GTDB lineage: Bacteria > Bacteroidota > Bacteroidia > Bacteroidales > Bacteroidaceae > UBA1189. Next base: position 13,407 of record DBYJ01000056.1, read on the forward strand.
CGCCCAGCTGACTTCTCCACATTCTCTCCGCAGGAGAAAAACAGCAGCGAAAAAAGAAGAAATGAAAAACAAATACTCTTCTTCATAACGGGTTGTAAAACATTATTTGTACAGTGGGCCGAAGTTGGTGCAAGCGCGGAAGTCGGCACCCTCCTTGTCCATTCCGAAGGCGTTCCATGCAGCGGGACGGAAGATATCCGCGTCGGCTACGTTGTGCATACAGACGGGGATGCGCAGCATGGAGCAGAGCGTGATGAGGTCGGCGCCCACATGCCCATAGACGATAGCACCGTGGTTGGCTCCCCAGCAGTTCATCACCGAATAGACGTCCTTGAAGCAGTCCTTCGTGGGGTCGAGGCGTGGCGTGAACCACGTAGTGGGCCAAGTAGGATCGGTACGCTTGTCGAGGATATCGTGTACTTCGGGATCAAGGTCAACCGTCCATCCCTCAGCGAGTTGCAGGACTGGGCCAAGACCTTTGACGATGTTGATACGCAGCATGGTCATGGGCATACCGCCTCGACTGAGGAAATGCGACGAATAGCCTCCGCCTCGGAAGTAGTCACGGTCGGCTGGCATCCAGCTGGTAGCCTTCAGGCAAGCATGGACATCTTGCTCCGTCATGTTCCAAGGCTCCTTCATCGTGGGACGGCCTTCCGCATCGCTCATGGCACCCGTAGCATCAAGGGTGGTGGCTCCACTATTGATGAGGTGGATAAAGCCATTTTTGCCGATTCCATCGACAGTTTTTCCCGTTACGCGGCGCACAGCCTCGGGGCTCCAATAGGTGCGGATGTCAGAGAACATCACGCCGCGATTGGTAAGCAGATGGCCGAAGAGCATAGAAATGCCGTTGAGCGAATCGTTCTCGGTAGCCAGCACGTCGGCTTCGCGGATGCCGTTCCAGTCGAACGAGGTGCAGAGCATCGACTCGGGGAAGTCGAAGTTGGGCTTGTAGTCAGTCCATTGGCGTTGGCCCTGCACACCACCCACGATGGCGTTGTGGCCCTTTGCCTCCTCCTTGTAGCCCATCTCTAGCAAGCGAGGGTTGCCGTGCATGAGGTCGCGGATAATCATCATGCACTTCACGGTGAACTCCCAGTCCTCGTCCTTCTCCTGACGGTTCTTGCCCTTGCCCTTGCCGTTGAAGGTGGTCATGGGCGTGCCGGGGAAGAGGGGACGTTCCTCGTTGTAGTCGTGGCCTTCCTGGGGCTTGCAGTACTGCTCCACCCATGCCATCGCGCGCTGGAACTCGTCGTGATCGTAGATGCCAAAATCAACGCGACGCAGAATTTCAACCAAATCGGCATACTCAGCGCGGATGCCCAGATAGTCCTGCAGGAAATCGGCATCAACAATACTACCGGCGATGCCCATACAGGTGTTGCCTAGCGAGAGATACGACTTGCCACGCATCGTCGCTACAGCCTGAGCCGCACGGGCAAAGCGCAGAATCTTCTCAGCCACATCGGCGGGGATTGTATTATCTTCTATATCCTGTACATCATGCCCATAGATGCCGAAGGCGGGCAATCCCTTCTGGGCATG
>DBYJ01000056.1:14979-24252 GCA_002309805.1 Bacteroidales bacterium UBA1189
GTGCCGTTGAACCCCCACACGGCCTTGGGCCAATGCGGGCTCATGTCCATCGTCTCAGAGCCATAACACCAACAGCTGGTAACGGTGATGGTAGCGCCGACGCCCTCTCGTTCGAATTTTTCCTGGCAGGCGGCAGCCTCAGCCACANNCGCCCGATGGTGCTGTCGGCGATGACGCACTCCACAGGGCTTCCGTCGCCGTTGCGGAGGGTAGTGGTTATCAACTCGGCTACAGCATGCGCCAAAGCCATTGTCTTGTTCTCAAGGATTTCGCGAACGCCGCCCTGACGTCCGTCGATGGTGGGACGAATCCCGATTTTGGGGTACTTCATGGAGATTTAGGATTTATGAATCAATTTCTTAATATAATCTTTGCACGGCTGGCGACGACACCGTCGGCTTTACGGAGTTCAAGGTCATACTCATCGTCGTCAGCGTTTGAGACATACACAGCCAGCGGCTCGCCATAATGGCATTCAGCGCTGTAGCTGATTTCGAATCGGTGGATAGGACGTTCCTTCAGCACCTCAAACGGCAGCGCGCCGAGGAAATGCTCGATGTAGCGAATGCTGTTCAGATGACCGTTGTAGTCGATGTCGCAGAAACGGGGCTGGAACGTGTATGCAGGCTCGTCGGCGGTGACCCGCGCACGCGTTGTGCGGGCAATGGGGCAGTCGATAGGCTCGGGCGAAATACAATCGGCATGGGTTGGCAATGCCTGCTTTATATCCAGCGCCTGACGCGTATCAAGGTCTATCACAGCCCATACGGAGGAGGCATAGCCAATGGCTCTGCCCTCTGTATCGAGGATAGCGAAGTTACGGTTGGAGAAGAAGCGCGAGACGCTGTCAATCCAGGTTCTGATGGCATACGGCTCAAATTCGTAGGGGTAATGATCCATCTGGATGAGCAGACGCGAGAAAACCCAGGCCTGATTCTTTTCCAGTAAGGCCTGACGGCCAAAGCCCAGCTGCTCGGCATGGTCAGCCGCTGTGTTCAGCAACTGATTACCCAATACGGCTAACGACAGATGCGACGTGCAGTCGGAGTGGAACGACTCCACCCTGTACCGATTTATGTGTATCAAGGATGGCTGCATGTCCCTTATTCCTGAATGTTGATGTTCTTGCAGTCGTCGCTGACGCGGAAATGCTCGGTGACGCCGCGCAGATAGGGATAATCGGTCGTCATCTCGATGCGGTTACCCCGGAAGGTCAAGCCATCGACGGAATAGAGGTAGAGGATGCGGGGGTCGAAGACGCGGAAGGTGTTGTCTTCGATGGTGATGTTGTGGTGGTAGCACTCGCCGCTAGTGCGGTCAGGCACGCCGCTGCCCACGCTGATGCAGGCATTGCCCCATACGCGATAGCCGAAGTTGCAGTTCTCGAAGACGTTGCCTCGAATGGTGACGTCGCGCACACCCGACTGCTCAAACCAGTAGTTGCCGTCACCCTCGAAGAGTATGGCCGCACCGGGTATGTGGAAATAGTTGTTCTCAATCACCATCTTGCCGCGTGAGCCCAGTAGCAGACCGCGGGCACGGTTACCGCTGAAGGTGCAGCCGCTGATGAGCACATCGGGATAAGCATCGTCGGCTGCCACCACCATGTCGGGCTCGATGCCGTCAGGGAGGTCGGCGGTGAAGGTGACGTTGGTGATGTGGCGGTTAAGTACCTCCACGCTCTTCACCGTAGCGCGGCAAAGCTGCGTCATCGTCTTGTTGCGCACAATCTCCACCGTCATGCCGGGACGTAGGAACTGCAGGCCCTGCTGGGCGCCGTTGCGCCAGCTGAGCTGGAGGCTGCGGGGCGACGTCTGTTTGTCGATGCCCATATAGAGGCCATGAATGTTGGTGGCGTCGTCCTTCTGGTTGCGGAAGGTGCAGTCTATCATACGGATGTAGCCGCTGCAGTTGACGAAGTGAGTGGCATCAGCAGTAATGCTGACTACACGTCCCTTTCCTGACGAGGGGACGATGACGAGGTGGTTCAGTTCGATGTTATGGCTCATCTGGGCAATCACACCCATACCGCCGCAGTGGCAGAGGTTGACGTCCTTGATAAGGATGTCGCGGCTGTCGGCGATGAAGAAGCCCGGGTTGATGCGCGAGGCAGCGCCCAGCACCATCACGTTGCCCACCGTAGCCGTGATACCCTCCTTGTGGATGCGGTAGAGGCGATCTCCCACCTGCTCGGCGGGGAGCGTCTGGCGCGAGAGCCAGTAGTCCGAGGCATTGAAGGCTACCTCGTCCTTCACGGGGTCGTACTCCAGCATATTTCCGAAGGGATAGGTCTCCCACTCGTTGTCCATGATGTATAGACAGCCGTTGTCCAGCCCTATGCGGTAGTCGGCAGGGAACTCCACGTCGAGCCATCCGTCGCCCACAGCGCGGATGAGCCCCTCGGAGTGGAACGTATGAGTGAAGTCAATGCTGATGCCGCTGATGGTGATATTCGCGCAATCCTGCAGACTGAAGGGGGAGATGAAGCCGGTGAAGAGCAGCGTGGTATTCTGTCCGCGCACGGCGAAGTCCTTCATGCCGCCCAGATCGAAGGCAATGCGCTTCAGGCTCTCGTCGTTGTTACTTATGAACTGGTAGCGCTCGTAAGCGGCATCCTGTCGAATGTTCAGTACCCCCTCGGGCAGCACGAGCTCGGCGGCATGCGTGCGACGGCACGCCTCAAGGGCAGCGCGGATGGCGGGCATCGCATCGTCCCCGTCCGCTTCGGTAAGGTAGTCACTCAGATAAACTGTGCCCCCGCCGCCTCCTACACACGAGGCGAATAGCAGAGCAGCCATGGCCCAAAGGGCAAAAAAACGCTTTTTCATATTCCTGTTTATTTTGATTAATCTTCAATTTTCGGTTATCAATTTATTTCTCCCCATCCCTCCAAGCAAGAGGAGTGGAACTCGGTAGCGGCAGTAGCCGCCGCCAGCGGGGCGATATTGTGCGGCCGTATGCCCCCGCCAGCCAAAATGACAGGGCCTGCGCCGTGTTGGCTTTTCTTGACCAACTCAGCCAGTAACCCGCATCCCTCAACCGCCGACGGAGCATGGCCGGAGGTAAGGAGGCGTGCAATGCCCAGGGAGGCGATGTCATCGTAAGCCTGCAACGGATGGTGGCAGACATCGAATGCCCGATGGAAGGTGACGGGGAGTGTTCCAGCGGCACCGATGAGCTGTCTCATGGCCTCACAGTCCACATCGCCCTCGGGCGTCAACGCGCCCACGACAACGGCGTTCACATGGCGTACGTCGCCATCGGGAGCGACGACGGTGAGTTGACAGATACGCTCTATATCGTGCGCCATCGTGTCAACCTCTTCCCTCGAATAGACAAAGCTGCCCGCACGGCAGCGCACCAATACATTCACAGGAATGCGCACGGCAGCTAGCGTATCCAAAATGTTTTCGTCGGTCGGCGTCAGCCCGTCGAGAGGCAACTGCTCGCACAACTCAATGCGTGAGGCTCCGGACGCTTCGGCACGACGGGCATCGGTCGCATTCTGGCAACAACATTCAAGGAAAAAAGACATCTTATATATTTACGATTTGACGATTTACAATTTACGATTAATTTGAATGCATTTATTCTTGTCGCGACTCGGCAAAACAAGAAAGCTCTTTTGCTCTCATTGTTCCAAGATTTCTTAACTCCTAATTCTTAACTATATTTTTCTCAACGGTATTTTCCTTCGTCCTCGTCGCCAAGCATGGAAAGGTAGGACTGATAACGGGAGGGAGCAATGAGCTGCTCGTCCAACGCACGGAGCACGGCGCAACCAGGTTCGTGGGTATGGGTACAGTTGGCGTAGCGGCACTCGCTGGAGAAGCGGAACAGCTCGCGGAAATAATGGCTGATCTCGCCCCGCTCCATGTCGAACGTGCCAAAACCCTTGATGCCCGGCGTATCAATAAGCCACGAGTCCTCCCCTACGGCCAGCGGGAACATCTCGCTGAAAGTAGTGGTGTGCATGCCGGTGTTGTGGGCATCGGAAATCGCAGCCGTCTTCTGACGGACTCCCGGCACGAGGATGTTCAGCAGCGTACTCTTCCCCACACCGCTGTTTCCGCTGAGCAGCGTCGTCCTACCCTCTAGCGCAGGCAGCAGCGAGAGGGGGGTATCGTTGCCATCGACGCACGAAATCAAGTGGCAGGGATAGCCCAATCCTTCGTAGAGCGTAGCCAGCATTGCGGCGATACGGCGTTCGGCCTCATCGTAGCAGTCCATCTTGTTGATGACGATGCGGACGGGGATGCGGTAGGCTTCGGCGGTAGCAAGGAAACGGTCAATGAAGGTGGTGCTGGTCTCGGGGTAGTTGACGGTGACCAGTAGCAGGCACTGGTCGACATTGGCAGCGAGGATATGGCTCTGCTTGCTGAGATTAGAGGCCTTGCGGATGATGTAGTTGCGCCGCTCGTCGATGGCGGTAATCCAACCCTCGCCGACATCTGCAGCGAGCGTGAACGTCACACGGTCGCCCACCGCCACAGGATTGGTGCTGCGGATGCCTTTCAGGCGGAAGTTGCCCTTCACACGACAATCCACCCGTGCTCCCCCAGAAGTGAGCACGGTGTAATGGCTTCCCGTATTACGGATGACAAGACCCGTCATCAGACGGTCATGATTTCCTTTTCCTTGGCGGCAAACACCTCATCGACTTTCTTGATGTACTTGTCGTGAAGTTTCTGCACTTTCTCTTCGCCGTCCTTCTGGACATCCTCGGGCATACCCTCCTTGACGGCTTTCTTGAGCGCGTCAATGCAGTCGCGGCGGGCGTTGCGGACGCTTATTTTTGCCGTTTCCACCTCCCTGCTGCACTGCTTCACCAGCTGTTTGCGGCGTTCCTCAGTAAGGGGAGGGATGGAGATGCGGATAATCTCTCCGTTGTTTTCGGGCATGATGCCGAGCGAAGAGTCGATGATGGCCTTCTCGATCACACGCACCATACTCTTGTCCCAAGGACGGATGGCAATAGTGCGGGCATCGGGGGTGGAAACGGAGGCCACATTGTTGAGGGGAACGACGGAGCCGTAGCTATCCACACGAATACCGTCAAGCAGACGGATGTCGGCCTTGCCGGCACGGATGTGGGCCAGTTCGTCTTCAATATGCATGATGGCCATCTCCATCATCTCTTCTGCTTCATTCAAATAGGTTTTCAGATCTTGCATGGTCATAACATTTAATCAGAGTAAGTGACAAAGGTACGTCTTTTATTCTTTTTTCCAAAGAAAGAGGAGAAAAAATCGTGCCAAAACATCTTTTTTCGGCCAAAAAGATTGGAACGAGGAAAAATATTCCTACATTTGCACCCTTAAAGCGTACTCCTCACATTCGAAGACATGGATAAGGAAATTGTTGAGCTGCTCAGTCACCTGCCGCCCATCCCTCTGGAGGAGATGGGAAGCATCAAGCTGATGAACCGTCTGGACAGGAAGTATCTGGCTACGCTCAGCCAGCTGGAACAGCTGCTGAAAATGGCTCAGGGCAAATACTATGCACAGGCGAACGGCGACAGCCGGTTCAGTCCCTACCGCACCATCTATCTCGACACTCCCGATGAGGAGATGTACCTTGCCCACCACAACGGCCGTCTTGTGCGTCAGAAAGTGCGCGTCCGCACCTATCTTGACAGCGGCGACACCTTCCTCGAAGTGAAGAACAAGGACAATCACGGACGAACGAAGAAAAAACGCATCTCCGTCCAAGGCATCGACACCCTTGCGGGAGACAACGGCGACGAACTGCTCCACAAGTATGCCCGCTACACCCTCAGCCAGCTGGTGCCGAAGGTGGAGAACCGCTTCGAGCGCATCACCCTTGTGAACATCAACAAGACAGAGCGGCTCACCATCGACACCCACGTGAAGTTCCACCATTGGGAGACGGGGTGCGACAACACCTTCGATCGCCTCGTCATCATCGAGCTGAAGCGCGATGGCCTCGTCCCTAGCCCCGTGCTCGACATCCTGCACCAACTGCGTATACACCCCTCGGGCTTCAGCAAATACTGCATCGGCACCGTCCTCACCAAGAGCGACATCAAGCAGAATCTGTTCCGCCCGAAAATCCGCAGGATTGAGAAGATGCTTGCGCTGGAAGGAATCAACTACGACAAAACAAATAACAACTAATAAAAAATTTGAAATCATGAGTTTAATGACATTATTTGCTGCCGGAGGGAAAGCGCTACTTGCCACAGCTACCGGCGAATTAGACGATTTTGATGCTGTTGCCGATACCATCGGGACAAGTTCCGTTCTTGCTGATTGGGCTGCGCTGGGAGATTTATTCATCCGGTTCTTCCTCTGCCTGGCTGTGGTGTTCGTCATCGTACGTTTCTTCTACTACCCCAAGAGCCGCCGTCGCGACTATTTCTTCACCTTCATGCTGGTGAGCATCAGCGTGTTCATGCTCATCTTCTTCCTCGGAGGAACAAAGTTGAAGACGGGTGTCGCCCTCGGACTCTTCGCTATTTTCAGCATCATCCGCTACCGCACCGAGAGTGTGCCCATACGTGAGATGAACTACCTCTTCGTCCTCATCGCCATCAGCGTCATCAACGGCGTGGGCCCGAGCTTCAGCTTCGCGGAGCTGCTGGCGGCCGACGTCCTGCTCATCATCGTCATCGCCATCTGCGAGAGCACCCTCTTCGTCAAGAAGGAAGCCAGCAAACTCATCAAGTACGACAACGTCAAGCTCATCACCCCCGAGAAGAACGACGAGCTGCTCGAAGACCTCAAGAAGCGCACCGGCCTCGAGGTGTTCCGCGTCGAGGTGGGTGCCATCGACTTCCTCAAGGACAGCGCCATCCTGCGCATCTACTACAAGCCGCTCTCGGGCATCGACAACAGCGTGGACAGCGTGGGCCGCATGCCGCGAGGCTAACGTTATGTTTTTTTCAAAAATACAAAATTCATCTTCAAAACTATGCGATTCAACGAGGAAATTATCAAAAAAACGCGAGCCCTGTTTTTTGCCGTCCTACTTGCCTTTCCCCTCTTAGGCATCCACGCACAAGGTGATGGCGTTGGCCTCTGGGCTGACGTCGAGGGCGAGACCAAACTCTCCAAGGGGCTTGGACTTTCGTTTGATGCCGGCTACCGGGCCCGCGACAACTTCGCCGCCTCCGACCGTGCCTCCGTCGGCGTCGGCCTCTCCTATAAGAATAAGACCCTTGCCCCCTGGCTGAAAGTCGATGCCGGCTATACCTTTATATATAAGAACACCCCGGGCAAGACCACCATCAAATACCTGACGGACGGCACGACGCCCAAGCATATGAACGTCGATGCCGCCTACTGGGGCCCGCGCCACCGCGCCACCGCCTCGCTCACCGGCTCGTTCAAGGTCGGGCGGTTTAAGCTCTCGCTACGCGAACGCTACCAGTACACCTATCGCGTGGCTACAACCTGCCAGCGCACACGCTACTATTACAACCCCCTCTATGACCTCTTCAAGGACATCAACCCCGACATCCAAGAGTGGTATCTCAACGAGGATGCCACCGACGAGGACTACAGCTACATGACCGACGCGAAGAACCCCAAGCACTACCACAAGCTGCGCAGCCGCTTCGCCGCCAGCTACGACATCCGCAAGAGCAAGTTCGAGCCCTTCGCCGAAGTGGAGGCCTTCAACGACCTGACGAGCAACTTCGCCTTTGAAAAGATGCGCTACACCATTGGTACCGACTATAAGCTCAGCAAGACGTCCAAGTTCTCCCTCTACTACCGCTACCAGAGCGAATTCTCCGACGATGACGACGACGAGACGGGCGGCCACATTGTCGGTCTCAGCTACTCGTTTGATTTCTAAAAGCAACAGAAAGAAAAACTATGAAAAAGAAATTCCTATTATTCACTTTCCTGCTGACGGCTTTGGCGGTACAAGCACAGCAGGTGCCAGCCACACTTGATGTCCACACAAAAGATGGCGCTGCAGGCAGCTACGAATTCGAGGCTATACAGAAAATTACGTTCTCCGACGGCAACATGGTCATTGCCATGAAGCAGGGGGACAGCAGTTCCTATGCCATCGCCAACATCAGCAGAATGTATTTTATGCCTGGGGGAGGCTATGTCCCACAGGAAACGGTTCAGGAGTTCTTTGTCTGGGCTCCTTTCTCGAAAGAGCTTAGCGTCCATTGCCCTGCCGGAACAGCTATTCACGTCTATTCCTCTGACGGACGCTTGGCATTGACGGCTATCCAAACCGTAGTTCAAGCACCCCTTAGCCTCTCCACTCTTCCGAAAGGAATGTACGTGGTCGAAGCTGCAAGTAAAACCTCAAAAATTGTCATCCGATGAAACGATTCTTCCTTACCGCCCTCATCCTCTTCGCATTGACGTCCGTTCATGCAGAAAGCACAAGCCTCAAGGCCATCATTACAAGCACAGACGGAAACACGGAAGAGCTGGATGTCTTCATTCGTGATAATTGGGACGACGAAGACTATCTCTCTGCAGGCTTCAGCGACGATGCCAGTCACATCTATTTCCTCAATACCGATGGCGTCACCATTGCCTACCCCGTGGATTACATCGCCTCCATCGCTTTTGAAAAATACACATTCGAAGGGAACGACCAGGTCATTCCTTACACCACCGACTTCGATGTAGCCTTCAATGGCGACGATGAGACTTCCTACACCTCTGTCCCCGAAACGATACCCACGAAGGAGACCGATGACGAATACGGCGACTTTGTGGAAAACTACGAGGATGATGACGAGTCGAAGGGCACCGTCACCATCACGTGGAGCGGCTCTTCAGCCAACGTGACCTATAGTCCCTCAACGCTGAAGAACAGCGTTGTGCTTGCAAGTGGAAGTTCTTCTGACGTCATCATCTACTCCTCTAAGAAAGTCGATTTCGTGCTGAAGGGCACTACCTCCGACGGCTCACTCACCCTCTATTCCGAGAAGAAGTGCAAGATGACGCTCGACGGCGTCAGCATCACCAATGCTGACGGCGCAGCCATCAACATGCCCAAGAAAACCGTCGGTACTGTGGCCTACGGCGGCAAGACCTGCTACGTCGTCCTCAAGGGCACCAACGCGCTCACCGATGGTACCACCTACTCCTCCGCCGTCAGCGGCGAGGACATGAAGGCCACCCTCTTCAGCGAGGGCCAGCTCATCTTCTCCGGTACAGGCACGCTGAACGTTACCAGCCGCTACGGTCACGGTATCGCCAGCGACGACTTCATCCGCATCCGAGGCGGCAAACATAACCCCGTCATCAACATCACCTCCGTCAAGGACGGCAT
>DBYJ01000056.1:24329-48582 GCA_002309805.1 Bacteroidales bacterium UBA1189
CCCGCCTCACCGTCAACGCTACTGACGAAGGCATCGCAGCCTCTTATCAGGGCGAGAACGACGGCACCGTCGACGCTACCATCAATCCCTCCATCACCGTAGCCGGAGGCCTCGTCACCGTCACTACCACAGGCGACAAGGGTCATGCTGTCCGTGCCCGCAAGGACATTACTGTCAGTGGCGGCATCATCCGCGCTACCGTGAAGGGCGCCGGCTCGAAGGCCCTCAATGCCGATGGCAAAATCAACATTACCGGCGGCAAAGTCACCAGCATGGTGGATGGACTGCCCATCTACGACGATGAGGAGAACGACCTCTCTTCCGCTGCCGGCATCCGCAGCAAGAGCACCTTCACCGTCAGCGGCACAGCCGTCATTGCCATCAAAGCTACTGCCGACGGCGGCAAGGGTATCAACAGCACGGGCCTCGTCACCGTCAGCGGCGGCAACATCACGGTCGTCACCCTCGGTAACAAATTCACCTCTGCCGGCAGCACCAGCCGTGCTCGCGGCGTCACCGCCGACGGCGGCCTCACCCTTACCAGTGGCACCCTCCGTGTCCGCTCGGCCGACGATGCCTTCTACACTCCCGCCACGCTAAGCGTCAGCGGCGGCAACCTTCAGGCGTTCACCTCCTCCGCTGGCAACTCCCTTCGCTACGCCACCCTTGCCCACACTGCTGGCTGGCTGGCTTATAACTGATTATAATTGCTTATGGCAGAAGAAAGAGATTTTTTCCATCGTAGAGTAGCCAGTTATTTGCTGAAGACGCGCAACCAGATTGGGCTGATTGCGTTCGTGGCGGCCTTTGCCCTGCTATTCATCAATCTGTTTACGCCTTACGACTTGCCGGCATCAGGCTCCATGGGTACAACGAAGTTCATGTACCTTGTGTGGTCGTTGGTGCTGGTATCGTTCGGGTTGGTCATCTTCTTTCTTAGCCGTCTGACGATGGTATTGTGGACGCGGCACCATGCCATCCGAAACGCCAGCTACATCGTGTGGATTGTGCTGGAGATTATCGTCATCGCCGTCATTGCGGCCGTCTGCTTCTACTGCATCCATGTAGAGCGCGATTTCATGACGGCGCTGCTGAAGTGCCTGATATATTCGGCATTGCTGATTGTGCCGCCCTACATTGCTGCCGTCACCTACCTCTCGCTGCAGGACAAGAAGACGCAACTCAAGGAGATTGAGGAGGACCTCGACTCCGCCATCACGCAGAAAGCTGCGGGGAAGAGCATCATCTCCTTCTACGATGAGAAGGGCGAACTGCAACTGAGTCTCGCCAAAGAGAATTTCCTCTACATTGAGTCGTCAGACAACTACGTGGCCATCTGGTATCTGAAGAACAATTTACCCCGCAAGCAGATGATGCGCATGACGCTTCAGCGGATGGCGGAGCAGTTACAGGGCACCAACGTGATGCGCTGTCACCGTTCGTACCTCGTCAACATGGAGCAGGTGAAGGTATTGCGCCGCGACAAGGAGGGATTTTTCATCGAAATGGGCATCAATGGCGTGCCCGATCTCCCCGTCTCCAAGACGTACTCTGAGGAAATCCTCAAGTGGCTGGCAATGTGAAGAATTAAAAATTAGGAATGAGGAATCAGGAATTAGCTGCGCATGGTTCCCGTCTGTTGAGTTTTTTTCTCCCTAATTCCTCATTCCTAATTCCTAATTCCAAATTTTTATTCTTAATTCTTAATTTTTAATTCTTAATCCTTATTATTCTGTCGCAGTAGTCGGTGACGGAGGGGCGGTGGGTAATGAAGATGAGCGTTTTGCCGCGCTCGCCCTCCGTGATACGCCGCAGCAGTTCCTGTTCTGTTTCCACATCGAGTGCCGACGTCGATTCATCAAGCAATAATATGCTGCCCGGACGTAGGAGGCTGCGGGCGATGGTGATGCGCTGTGCCTGTCCCTCGCTGAAGCCGCCGCCGCCCTCGCCGCACGGAGTGTCGAGGCCCTGCGGCAGATGGTGCACGAAGTCGGCGCAAGCCATGTCGAGTACACGCCACATCTCCTCGTCTGTCACCGTGCTATCGCCTAACAGCAGGTTGTCGCGGATGGTGCCGCTGAAGAGCGTATTTCCCTGCGGCACATAGACGAAGTTGCAGCGCGTGTCGGGCGAGGCTGTGCCGATGGTCTCGGTGCTGTCGTAGACCACCACGCTTCCTTTTTCGGGCTTCACCAGCGCCAACAGCAGGCGGATGAGGGTAGTCTTTCCAGCACCTGTCTCGCCCAATATGGCGGTGGTGGAATGAGGCGGGAAGTCGGCCGAGAAGTGCTCCAGAATGTTCCTGTCCCCCTCGGCATAGCGGAAGGTGACGTCTTCAAGCCTCACACCGGCGGTATCCTTGCTGAGCTTCGGATTCGCCATTTCCTCCAGCGGCAGTTCCTCCAACTCCATCAGACGTTCGCCCGATGTGATGGCTCCCACCATGCCGGGAATCATGCGGGCGATATCGGTAATGGGGCGCTGCACGCGTCCCACGAGTTGCAGGAATGCCGTCATGACACCGAACGTGATACTACCCGCTGCAATACGGAACACACCCCAGAGGAACGCCGTCAGATAGCCTGTGGCAAAACCTGCCGACACTACAGCCCGTGTGCCGATGCTGAAACGTGTGCGACGGATGACCTGCGTTTCCAGCGTGTCCTGCAGGCCGTCCAACTTCTCCAGAATCTCACCGTCCTGCTCCAGTGTCTTGATGACCAGCTTGTTCTGCAGGCTCTCCTGCATGACGGCGTGGATGCGGCTGTCGCTCTCGCGTACGTCCTTTGTCATGCCGCGCATCCGGCGCACATAGAAACGGCTGAACACCAGGAACAGCGGCATGATACAGACGATGATAAGTGCCAGCATCTTGTCCATATAGTAGAGAAAGAAGAACGACGCCACCAACTGCACCAAGGTGATGATGAGCGCCGATGAGGTTTCGGTAATCAGCGAAGAAACGGTAGTGATGTCGTTGATGAGGCGGTTGAGCACGTCGCCCGAGTGATGCTGCTCCAGCCCCCGCCACTCGCTCCTCATCAGCCGCGCGAAAAGTCTGTAGCGCAGGCGGTTGCGGTTGCGGACGGAGAGCGTGTTGACAATCCAACTATCCAACGCCCTCACCCCGATTTCGGCCAGCATCAGCACAGCCATGATAATGCTGTACGTCAACAGATTCCCTTCGCGAGCCCCTGTAGCGATGTCGATAATCTCTTTGCTGAACCACACGAACGCCAGCCCTACGGCTACGTCCAGCGTGCCCACCAGCGAATTCACCAGCACCATGCCACGCGCCCCTTTCGACGCCTGCCATATCCATCGTGCCACCACCGCTAGCCTGTATTTCTGCTTTTCCTTTGCTTTCATGCTGACAAAGGTACGGGTAAGTGAGCGAAATACCAAATTTATTTGAGTATTTCCGAACGAGAGTACCTAAAACAGGCGAAAACTGTTAAAGATAGTGCAAGCCGAACGAAAAGCAAAATTTTTTTTGCTTTTCTGAGGCGCAGCTTATCTAAAAGCCCCACAAGGGGATTAAAGATAGGGTGAGCCGAGCGAAATTCAAAAAAAATAAAGAATGAAAATAATATATTGAAAGCGGTTTTTTAACAAATAACGTTTGATTCTAATTCCGCAGAGTTTGATTCTAATTTGCCAGAGTTTGATTCTGAGCGCGTAGAATCAAACGTTATGAGAATAGCGTTTGATAAAGGTGTTTTTGCTATATTTTCACGCTGTCATACAATAAAAATGCTTTGTAATACGTTTTCTATTCATCGTCGCGCATAACGCGCACTACGCACGAGCGCGGAGAAAATTGAAGATTGAGGATTGAAGATTTTTTTGAATTAAGAGTTAGTAAGAAAGAGAATTATGATTGAATATGTCAAGGGAGAACTCACGGAACTGACGCCAGCCACGGCTGTGGTGGAGTGTGGCGGTGTGGGCTACCTGCTGAATATCTCGCTGAATGCCTACACAGCCATTCAGGGCAAGCAGACGGTAAAACTCTTTGTCTATGAGGCTATCAGTGAAGATGCCCATACGCTGTTCGGCTTTGCAGACAAGATGGAGCGCGAGCTGTTCCTACAGCTGCTGACGGTAAGCGGCGTGGGCGGCAACACGGCTAGGATGATCATCTCGTCGTTCACTCCCCAAGAGCTGGCCAACGTCATCCGCACAGGCAACGAGCGGCTGCTGAAGTCGGTGAAGGGTATCGGCCTGAAGACTGCCCAACGCATTATCGTTGACCTGAAGGACAAAGTAGGTGGGCCTGTCGGAGGGTCAACAAGTCAACAAGTCAACGGGCAAACAAGTATGCCGATGGGCGGGCAAGTGATGGACGAGGCCATCAGCGCTCTGGTGATGCTGGGCTTCCCGTCGGCAGCCTCGCAGAAGGTGGTGACAGCCATCTTCAAGGAATCGCCCACCCTCACGGTGGAACAAGTCATCAAAGAGGCGCTGAAGAGATTGTAGGTCAACGGGTCAACGAGTCAACAAGTCAACAGGTTTGAAAACAATCCGCCAAATTATCCTTCTTGTGCTGCTGGTGTGCAGCGCGACGCTCTCAGCTAAAGGGAGCGTTTCGGCTGTTGTATTGCCAGAGGATACAGTAGAGGTCAAGCCGCGGTACGACGTATCGAAGACATCGCCCGACAACGAGGATGATCTGAAAAAGAAAGCCGCCGACCTGAAGACGCCCGACAACCTGAAGACCGAGACCACTTACGACGAAAAGACGCATACCTACCTCATCGGCACGAAGATAGGCGACTCATACCTGAGCGTGCCGCTGTTGATGACGCCCGAAGAGTACCAGCAATGGAGCATGAAGCGCAGCCTCGATGCCTACTTCCGCGCCAAAAACGAGGAGGAGTTTGAGAAAGAGGGCAAGAAGGAGAAGTTCGACTTTTCGGACATGCACTTCGACCTTGGCCCTGCAGAGAAGATCTTCGGCCCGGGCGGCGTGCAGATTCGCACTCAGGGAACGGCAGAGCTGAAGTTCGGCTTCAACCAGAAGAGCATCGACAACCCCACCCTGCCCCAGCGCAGCCGCAACACCTTCGGCTTCGACTTCGACGAGAAAATCAACCTCAGCATCAACGGCAAGGTGGGCGACAAGATCAACATGAACATGAACTACAATACCGAGGCCACCTTCAACTACGACACGAAGAAAATGAAGCTCAAGTACGAAGGCAAGGAGGACGAGATCATCAAGCTCCTTGAGGCCGGTAATGTCAGTTTCCCCACCAACAGTTCTCTTATTACGGGCAGCACGTCGCTGTTCGGCATCCGCGCCGACCTACAGTTCGGCAAGCTGTCGCTACAGACGGTGCTCTCGCAGAAGACGTCGCAGTCGACATCCGTCAGCTCGAAGGGCGGCAAGCAACTGACGGAGTTCGAGGTCGACGTAGCCGACTACGATGAGAACCGCCACTTCTTCCTCGCCCACTACTTCCGCGACACCTACGACCAGAACATGGCCCAGCTGCCCACCATCATGTCGGGCATCAAGATTACGCGCATCGAGCTGTGGATCACCAACAAGACGAGCAGCTACGACAACCCGCGCAACCTCATTGCCTTCACCGACCTGGGCGAGGCCAACCACATCAGCAACAGCGCCTGGAAGGCTACGGGCACCACCCATCTGCCCGCCAATACCGCCAACGACCTCTACTACAAGATGGTGAACACCTACGGCGCCGTCCGCGACATCGATCAGGTGGGTGCCGTCTTCAGCGGTTTCCTCAGCGGCAGCACCGACTACGAGAAAATCTCCAACGCCCGACTGCTGAGCAGCTCGGAATACACCCTTAACAGCACCCTCGGCTACGTCTCGCTGCGCACTACGTTGAAGAGCGACGAGGTGCTGGCCGTTGCCTTCGAATACACCTACGGCGGCAAGACGTGGCAGGTGGGCGAATTTGCCGCCGACCAGAAGGAGAGCGGCAAGGCCCTCTACGTGAAGTTGCTGAAGTCCAACAGCATGTCGCCCTCCAACGGCACGTGGGATCTGATGATGAAGAACATCTACAGCCTCGGCGCCAAGACACTGAGCAGCACCGACTTCCGCCTCAACATCGAGTATGAGAGCGACAGCACCGGCACCAGCCTCACCTATCTGCCCGAAGCATCGCTGAAGGGAAAGACGTTGCTGCAGCTCGTCAACCTCGACCGTCTCGACAACAAGCAGAATGCCAACCCCAACGGCTTCTTCGACTACGTGGAGGGCTACACGGTACAATCGTCCACAGGCCGCATCATCTTCCCCGTCGTGGAACCCTTCGGCGGCTGGCTGAGGAAAGTCATCGGTAACGATGCCGTAGCAGACAAATACGTCTTCGAGGAGCTCTACGACTCCACCAAGACCACCGCCAAGCAGGTAGCTGAGAAGAACAAGTTCCTGCTGAGGGGCGAATATGCCGGCAGCGGCGGGGGCAGCGTCATCTCGTTGGGAGCCTACAACGTGCCGCGAGGCTCGGTGAAGGTCACGGCAGGTGGCGTCACCCTGACGGAGAACAGCGACTACACCGTCGACTACGCCAACGGCGAGGTAACCATCATCAACCAGAGCATCATCGATGCCGGCACCGCCGTAAACGTTTCCATGGAGAGCAATACTGCCTACAACATGCAGCGCAAGACCATGATGGGCATGAATTGGGGCTACGACTTCACCAAGGACTTCAAGCTGGGCGGCACCCTGCTCTACCTCAACGAGAAGCCCCTCACGAGCAAGGTGAGCATGGGCTCCGAGCCGCTGAAGAACACCCTCTGGGGACTGAACATGGCATGGAAACGCGAGAGCCAGCTGCTCACCAACATCCTCGACTTCATCCCCGGACTGCACGTCACCCAGCCTTCGAGCATCAACTTCACCGCCGAGTTTGCTCAACTCATTGCCGGAGTGTCGGATATGGTGCAGGGCAGCGCCAGCTACATCGACGACTTCGAAAGCAGCGAACGTGACATTCCCCTCAACACCCCCTCAGCATGGATGCTGGCCAGCATCCCCTCGTCGATGCCCTACGCCTCGCTCACCAACGACCTGCGTACCGGCATGGACCGCGCCCTCTTCAACTGGTACACCATCGACCCCCTCTTCACCCGCCGCAACAGCTCACTCACTCCCGCTCATCTGAAGAGCGACCTCGAGCAGCTCTCGAACCACTACATCCGCGAGGTGTACGAACGCGAACTCTACCCCAACAAAGAGAGCACCTACGGCGAGTCGTCGACCCTCAACATCCTCAACCTCGCCTACTACCCCAACGAGCGTGGCCCCTACAATCTGGACACCGACCTTACTCCCGACGGCAAGCTCACCAATCCCCGCCGGCGCTGGGGAGGCATCATGCGGCAGCTCACCACCACCGACTTCGAGACCAGCAACATCGAGTACATCGAGTTTTGGATGATGGACCCCTTCATCTACAACCCCGAAGCAGCGGGCGGCGACTTCTACATTAACCTCGGTGAGGTGTCGGAGGATATCCTCAAGGACGGCAAGAAGTTCTACGAGAACGGCATGACCGCCACCGTCAACACCACCGACAGCATCAACTACGTCGAGACCGTCTGGGGCCGTGTGCCGAAAGCCCTCAGCCTCGTCTATGCCTTCGACAACAACAGCGCTGCCCGCGACCGTCAGGACGTGGGACTCAACGGCTTGACCAGCGACGAGGAGCGCTCGTTCCCCAGCTATGCCGAATGGCTCAACGCCGTGAAGGAGAAAGTCAGCGCCGAAGCCTTTGCCGAATTCGAAGCCGACCCTGCCGGCGACACCTTCCACCACTATCGCGGCAGCGACTACGATGCCCGCGAGCTTTCTGTCCTCGACCGATATAAACGCTACAACGGTACCGAGGGCAACTCCATCTCCACCGACAACGACAGTTACGACAAGAGTGCCAAGACCACACCTGATGTGGAGGACATCAACCAGGACTACACCCTCGACGAGTACGAGAAGTACTTCGAGTACCACGTCTCGCTCCGCCCCTCAGATATGACAATGGGACGAAACCACATCACCGACGTCCGTACCGTCAAGACCAAACTGCGCAATGGCAACTTCGAGAGCATCCGTTGGTACAAGTTCCGCGTCCCTGTCGACAACTACGAGAATGTCTTCGGCAGCATCCGCGACTTCACCAGCATCCGCTTCATGCGTCTCTACATGACGGGCTTCTCCGAGCCTATCATCGTCCGTCTGGCCTCGCTCAGCCTCATCAGCGGCACGTGGCGCAACTACGACCAACCCATCTACTCCGCCAATAACTCATCGCCCCGCGTTAGCGGCTCAATGGTAGTCAGCTCCGTCAACATCGAGGAGAACGGCGACCGCAGCCCCATCAACTACACCATGCCTCCCGGCATCACCCGCATCCTCGACCCCAACCAGCCGCAGCTGCGTCAGGACAACGAGCAGGCGATGAGTATTCAGGTCAACGGTCTGGAGCCCAACGAAGCACGCGCCGTCTATAAGAAAGACAATAAAGACCTCCGCAAGTACGAGCGCATCCAGATGTTCGTCCATGCCGAGCAGCTTGTCGATAGCGACCTCCCCCTCGAGGACGACCAGCTCAGCGTCTTCATCCGCCTCGGCTCCGACTACAAGAGCAACTACTACGAATACGAAATTCCCCTCGCCGTCACCCAACCAGGCTACTACGACGACACCAGCACAGGCCGCAAGGGTGTATGGCCGGAGAGTAACATTCTCGACATCGCCTTTACGAAGTTCACCGAGCTGAAACGACTACGCAACAAGGAGGCGAACGTCAATCCCGCCGTCAACAAGGCCACCCTCTACACCGCCTTCGACGAAGATCACCCCAAGAACCGCATCAGCGTCATCGGTAACCCCACCATCGGCAGGGTGAAGACGGTGATGATTGGTGTGCGTAACAACAGCCGCAGCACCCGCTCGGCCGAGGTATGGGTGAATGAGCTCCGCCTCACCGGTTTCCAGAATCAGGGTGGCTGGGCGGCACAGAGTGCACTCAACGTCAAGCTCTCTGACGTGGGTAGCGTCAATGTCAGCGGCCATGCTGAGACAGCAGGCTTCGGCGGACTCGAACAGGGCGTTAGCCAACGCCGCGACGACGACCTCTACCAGTACGCCTTCACCACCAACTTCGACCTGGGCCGCTTCTTCCCCGAGAAGCTCAAGGTCTCGCTGCCGCTCTACTACTCCGTCTCGCAAGAGAAGGTGTCGCCCCTCTACAGCCCCTTCGACACCGATCTCTATCTCGACGACATGATGGAAACCCTCGCCGACAGCCACGAACGTGACTCGCTGCTGCGCATCGCCAACGAGGTCGTCACCTCGCGCAACCTATCCCTCTCGAACATCCGCATGAACGTCACCTCCAAGACGCCCATGCCCTACGACCCCTCGAACTTTACCTTCGGCTTCTCGCGCAGCACCAAGGACAACGGCGGCAACACCATCGACTACCAGCACAACCTCAACTGGCGCGCCCAGGCCTCCTATGCCTACGCCCCCGCCCTCAAACCTTGGCAACCCTTCAAGAACCTCAAGACAAAGTCCAAGTGGCTCGACATCCTCCGTGAGTTCAGTCTCAGTCCCCTGCCGCAGAGCTTCACCCTCGGCACCGACATGAACCGCGTCTATTATGAGCTACAGATGCGCGACCTCGAAGGCTCCTACGGCTCCCTCGGCATCCCCGTCAACTTCTCGCAGGAGTTCCTCTGGAACCGCAAGATGACTCTCCGCTGGGACCTCACGAACAACTTCAAGACCAATTTCAGCTCCGGCACCAATGCTGAAATTGAGGAGCCCTATGCCCCCGTCAACCGCGCCCTCTATCCCGACGAATACACCCTCTGGAAAGATTCCGTCCGCCACAGCATTGCCCAGATGGGTCGCCCGCTCACCTACCAGCAGACCTTCACCGCCACCTATCAGCTGCCGCTCACCAAGCTGCCCATCTTCGACTGGCTGAAGGCCGATGCCAACTACAACTCGTCCTATAACTGGAAGCGAGGCGCCACGCTGCGAAATGGCGGCTCCTACGGCGACAACATCGCCAACCAGCGCTCCCTCACCCTCAACGGTAGTACCAACTTCGAGACATTATATAATAAGGTAGAATTCCTCAAGGAAACCAACAAGAAGTTCTCCGGCTCATCCTCCAGCAGTTCCTCCTCCCGTCGTGCCGCTACGCCCACTACCCGCAAGACACCGGAGAAAAAGCCCGAGCCCAAGGAAAAGAAATTCTCCTCCGAACTCAAGCTGGTGCCCGACAGCACCTATGAAATCAAGCATAATCAGAAGTCGAAGCGTCCCGAAGTCTCCTTCCGCACGCAGGACGGACGAGCCTACAAGGCAAAATACAAGGTGGTTGATGAGAATACCATCCGCTTCACAGCCCGCGACAGCGCTTCCATCAAGCTCAGCGTCGCTCCCGGCCCCGAACTCAGTGAGCAGGGTTGGTACAAGGCTGCGCAGTACGGCGCACGAGGGCTCATGATGGTGCGCAACGCCTCCTTATCCTACAAGAACACCCGTTCCCTTGCCCTCCCGGGCTTCATGCCGCAGATGGGCGGACTGCTTGGCCAAAGCACGCTGGGAGCCGGTGCCGCGCCGGGCTGGGACTTTGCCTTCGGACTCACGGGCGATGACTATCTGCAGCGTGCCTCCGACAACGGCTGGCTGCTCCACAACGACAGCGTGGCCTACACCTCTGCATCCTCCAACGTCGAGGATCTGCAAGTAAAGATCACCGTAGAACCTGCCCGCGACGTGAAGATTGACGTCAACGGCAACTGGACTCGCACCGACTCACGCACCGTGCAGTTCATGTATCCTGGCATGCCCGAGACGCGCACTGGGCAGTTCAACATGTCCACCATCACCCTCGGCAGTGCCTTCGAGCCGCGTCGCAGCAGCGACGGCTATCACTCCGCTTGGTTCGACCGCTTCGTCGAAAGCCTTGCCCTCATGCAGCGTCGCGTCGAGGGGCAGTATGCCGGTGCCGTCTATCCCTCGCAGAGCAACCTCGCCGGCTCCACTTTCGACCCCGCTAACGGCGGCGTATCCCTCTACAGCCCCGATGTGATGATTCCCGCCTTCCTTGCCACCTACAGCGGACGCTCCGTTGAGAACGCCAGCCTCAACCTCTTCCCCTCCATGCTCAGCCTTTTGCCCAACTGGCGCATTACCTACGGCGGACTCTCCAAGCTCGAGTTCTTCCAGAAGTATTTCAAGAGCGTCAATATCAACCACTCCTACAAGAGTACCTACGCTGTCGGCTCATTCGGCACATACAGTTCCTATATGGCCTACATGAACGGGCTGGGCTTCATTGAGGATGTCACTACCGGCAACCCCATCCCCAGCAGCATGTTCGACATCAGTTCCGTCAGCATCAACGAACAGTTCTCGCCCCTCATCGGTATCGACGTCACTACGCCCGACAACCTCACAGCCAAGCTGGAGTACAAGAAGACGCGCGTCATGAACCTCTCCCTCACCGCTGTGCAACTTGTCGAGACGTGTTCGGATGACGTTGTCGTTGGCTTAGGCTACAAGGTGGTTGGCCTCAAGCTCTTCGGTGCCCGGGCGGGTGCAGGGCGTAATAAGGTCAGCAACGACCTCAACCTCCGCGGTGACTTCTCCCTGCGCGACCAGAGTGCCCTCTGCCGCAACATCCAGGAACTCACCACGCAGGCCACCTCTGGCAACAAGGCCATCAAGCTCAGCTTCTCTGCCGACTATGCCTACAGCAAGATGCTCACCCTCAACGCCTACTTCGACCATCAGACCAACATCCCCGTCGTCTCCGCTTCAGCCTACCCCACCTCCACCAACGACTTCGGCGTCTCCCTCAAATTCTCCTTGACGAAGTAATCGCCTAAATGAATCCCGCGAGGGGGCTCTTTATTGTGCCCAGTTCCACGCTGTAGCAATGCAGCTGGAGAAAACGGAAAAAGTCGGTAGCAATAATTTCGGCATCTTCGTATATTCCTTCATTCAAGAGGACAATCTTGCCGGCATCCTCCCCTGTCAGAACGATAGTAATGGAAGATTCGTCCATCACATAGCTATATAAAACAGGAAGATGATTCTTCCAAAAGCGTTCAATGACTTTTTTCTCATCGTCAGTATCAACTCGTTCAAGGTCTTCTCGTTCAAAATGATTCCAGGTACAAGTGTCTTCTTTTTCTGCATTCTTGAAGAAATCTGTAAGGGAGTTAAACCAAACAGAATCACCATCATTAAAAAGGGACTTGAAAGACGAAAAAAAGCGGATTACATCTTTATCAAGATGGGCAAGACGTCCTTCAGCCCCGTTTTGGATAATTTCAGGGGAGGAATCCACTTCCGCTGGAATAAGATTCCAGCCGTGAGCAACTAAAGTATCGAAATAACGCTTTAGAAAAGTCTCTTTTTCTTCGTCCGTCTGAGGCAGAGGCATCAGTTCGACCTTTCTTTTGGGTTGATGTTTTTCTTCTTTCTTTCCGAATAATGATTGCAGGAATGACATGGGTATGTAGTTTTTATTCAATACATTAGGCCGAAGTTCCAAAGAGGAATGACATTGGTAAAACCTGTTTCGATGTCGTCCTTCACAACGTAAGCGTTAGGGAGGCCCTGTATCTGGCGCTGCTTTTTCGAACGGCCTCCAACTTCGAAAGTGTAACGTTCATCTACCAGAAAATCGGAAACGGGTGATGCGCTTACGCCATGACAAATGCGCATTTGGTTGAAGAAAAAGGTTTCGCGAACATTCCCTATCTCTGCATGTGATTGCCCAATAGCGTACATGAGGGTGGGATTATCCAAATAAACTTTCTCTACCTTGCCAAGCCCGAGGACACCCTTTGTGGCATCGCGAAGTTGGGCGATAAGGCCTGCCTTTTCAATATAAGCACAAAGGTCGGACACATTGTTCCGCGAAACGCCAATCTGACTACCAATACTCGTAAAGTTTGGCTTGAAGGGCGCACTTTGGACAATGATACCCAACAATTGCTTGAGCTTGCGGGCGGTGGATACCGTCAGTTCGGCATATTGAGGGATATCGTTCTCCAAGGTTACGCTCACGATTTGACGGATGTATTCGCTGTAGTTGTCGTCTGATGCGGAGAAAGGATAATACCCTCGAGAAAGGTAATTGGGAAAGTGCTGCATAGGAAGGAACCCCAAAGGCAACTCCACCTGATGGGCAAGAATAGCTTCAAGTGTATAAACAGGCAACTCAATGTGGTGGAAAAGCATAAGGTATTCCCTGAAAGAAAGACCTTGCATCTGATACATCAGGGTACGGCGGCTAAGGTCTGAAAGACCCTCAATAATGTCCAATACAGAAGAACCCGTGAACACCACATGGAGTTCGGCGTGGTAGTCGTAGATAAGCTTGAGTTCACGACTCCAATCCTTATACTTGTGTATTTCATCAATAAAAAGATAATGTCCGCCTGAGCGAGCAAAGGTATCAGCTAAATCCACAAGATGGTGCGTACTGAAATAAAGATCCTCAGCTGTGACATAAAGAGCTTCTTTGCGCGGGAGTTGTTCCTTGATATGCTGAAGCACAAGTGTAGTCTTGCCCACGCCTCGCGGACCGACAATGCCGAGCATCCGTGCATCCCAGTCAATGACGTTATACATGTAACGATGGAATGAGACAGAGGTTTCGCGTAGTAACTTGTCGAAATAGATTTGCAGCTGTTCCATATTATATAATGTTTTTTCCACTGCAAAGATAGGCATTCTTTTTGAAATCGCACTGTATTCAGTGCAATTTTATGAAAAAACGCACCGAACTCAGTGCGTTTTTGGGGATTTTTGGGGATTTAAGGCGATTTTAGTAGGTCTCAGGATGGAGGGCGGCGTACTCGTCGAAGAGGGCGAGGCAGGCATCGCGGTCGATTTCGGTGAGGTAGTCGCGAAGTTGAGCGCGGCCTCCCATGAGGGTGTCGAAGCGTTCGTCGCGGAAGCCGATACGGGCATTGTCGGCAATAGTGCAGCCGTAATAGACCTTGCTGATGTTAGCCCAGAGGCAGGCGCAGAGGCACATGGGGCAGGGCTCGCCGGTAGTGTAAAGTTCGCAGCCCGTGAGGTCGTGGGTATGGAGGCGGCGTGTGGCCTGTCCGATGGCGACAATCTCGCCGTGTAGCGTGGGGTTCTGGCGGCGCAGCACCTGGTTGTGCCCTCGGCCTACGACCATGCCGTCCTTGACGATAACAGAGCCGAAGGGCCCGCCATGCCCCGCAAGGATGCCGCGACGAGCCTCACGAATAGCCATTTGCATGTATTTGTTCATAGCTTTATCTTCTTTCCATTCAAGATGTAAAGGCCTTTCTCGGTGGGTGCGCCGATGAGACGGCGGCCCTGAAGATCGTGCAAGGCATTGCCGGAAGGGTTATTCACTACCGCTTGGCTTTGGGGGCCTTCCTGCCCCCAGACGCAAAAGGGCTATTAACGGAGGTGACGATGCTCCAGGCATCAACGGCGGCTGGACCTGTGTGGGTGGGGGTGACGGGACGGATGGTACCGTCGGTATTGAACTCCAAACGGTCGATGCAGGTCTCGCGGTGGTAGCCGCTGCCGTTCTTCCCCTGCCAGTTGCGGTTGATGCGGTGATAGACGATATACCATTCGTCGCGCCCGGGGATTTGCAGGATGCTGTTGTGCGCCGTGCCGTAGATTCCCTCGTCGGGGCGCTGGATGAGCACGATGGGATTGCGGGCCACGTTGATGGGGCCTGTGGGGGAGGTGGAAGTGCCGTAGGCCACGTGGTAGTTGTTGGAGCCCGTGTCGTCCACCGACCAGAGGAAGTAGTACAATCCGTTGCGGTAGAAGACGTAGGGAGCCTCGCGGTAGGCATAGTCGCTGAGCGTGCCGCCCGTGGGCGTGAGGACGCGCGTGGTGCCCTCCCTGAGCGAGACGCGGTCGGGGTTCAGTTCGGCGCAGGCCATGTAGCCGTTGCCCCAGTAGATGTAGGGTGTGCCGCTGACGGGGTCGGTGAAGACATCGACGTCAATCTGCTGTCCGCCGCCTGCGGGAGAGGTCTTGATGATGCTCTCGCCATGGTCGGTGAAGGGGCCGACGGGCGTGGGCGCTGTGGCGACGCCAATCTCCTTGCGCTGCCCCGCGTTGCCGCTGAAGTAGAGGTAGTAGGTGTAGCTGCCGTCGTCGTTCATGACCTCCTCGATGGCAGGGGCCCAGGCGTTGCCCGAAGCCCAGATGACCTGCGCCGTAGCGAGGTCGAGGACGTTGCCCTCAAAGACCCACTCCTTGAGGTCGGCAGAGGAGTAGGCGGTGAAGTAAGTGCCTGCCCATCCGGCTACGCCGTCGGTAGTGGTATAGACGTAGTAGCGTCCCGTCTGACGGGAATAGAGCACCTCTGGGTCGGCATGGAAGTCGGGGAGAATGGGGTTGCCCAGCGTGGCCTGCGGCAGAACGCCGTAGTCCGTAGCATTGAGGCCGCTGGAGGGCCATGCATCGATGAGGCGTGCAGCTTCGTCAGGGGTGATGGCGATGACGGTGCCGTGTCGCGGGGTGAATGAGCCCGAAGTCTGCGTGTTGCAGACGAACGTGAAATCGTGCAGATCGCTGCTCGTGCAGAACTGATAGTGCCCTGAGGTGTAGCAGTCGTACATCAGCACCCACTCGTCGGAGTCGATAAGGCGGAAGACGCCCGAGCCCTCGACAGCCACGTTGGTCTGCTGGAGGTAGCGCCGCTCGGCTGTCCAGGGGCCGTGTAGCGAGGTTGCCGTAGCCTGCTGGATGCCGTTGCCCTGACCCTCGGTCTTGAAGAACATGTGGTACACACCGTCGTCGCTGCGCACGATGTCGGCGTCTATGGTATTGGCACCGTGGTCATAGAGCACCTGCGGCTCGCTGAGGGCGGTGAAGTCGGCATTGGCGTAGGAGTAGTAGATGATGTAGTGCTTCCCCTTCTCGCCGATGGAGTAATAGACCATGTACTGCTTCGTCTCGGGGTCCCAGATGGTCTGCGGTGCCCACACCTGGGTGAGTGCCTGACGGTCGAAGCGCGCCGGCCAAGTGTCGGGGAAGTCGATGGCGCTGTGCGTCCAGTGGATGAGGTCGTCGCTGCGGAGGAGCACCAGACCGTCGTTGGACGACCAGCCCTCGCTGGACTTCATGTCGGTGACGACCATGTAGAAACGTCCGTCCTCGCCGCGCAGGATGTGGGGGTCGCGGACGGCTTTCTTGATGGCGATGGTGTCGGAGCTGATGATGGGTGCCCCGTTGTTGAGGGGGGTGTAGTTGAAGCCGTCGGTGCTGAGGGCGAAGCGTATCTGCTCCTGATTTTGGCTGTTGCCCGTGAAGTAGGCAAAGAGGTAGGCACTGTATTCGGGTGCCTCGGGGACGGTGACGGCAAAGCTCACCGAATCGGCTTCAGCCCCCTTGACGAGCAGGGCAGTGAGGCTGACGGTCTTGCTACCCTTCGGGGAATAGCTGCGCAGGAAGCCGGCATGGCTGACGAGTGTGGGGTCTGACGAGCGCCAGCGGACGTAGGAGCCCTCGTTCGTCACGGTGGGCAGGCTGAGGTCGGTCTTGAGGCAGTCAAGGTCGGCACCGGCATTGCGGCGCTCAAACTCGCTGACTACCCAGCGAAGGTCGGTACGGACGCTCTCGGCATTGTCCAGAAGGGGCACCACCTTAACGAGGAACACCTTCGAGGCTTTCAACGTCTTCTTGCTGAGTATGGCGGTGAGTTTGACGGTAGCGGTGTCCTCGCCGAGGGCAGGGCGCGTCACCTTGCCGGTGGAGGAGAGATGAGCCTCGTCCGACGATGCCCATGCCACCGTGATGCCGTCGTCCATGTTCGTAGGCAGGGCGATGTCGCCATAGAGGATGTCGGAGGAGAGTGTCAGCCGTTCCTTGGCCTCAGCCAGCTGAGCGGCAAACAGCTGACTGTTGAGTTTGTCAAGGTCGGCACAGGCATCGAGGATGGCCTCGTCGGAAAGAGCGCCGGCGTAGATGCGGAGGTGGTGGTAGCATGCCCCGCGGAGGTAGGCATCGCCCTTGTAACACGAACGTCCCAGCCAGTTGAAGGCGGTGGCACCGAGGTCGCGCGGCGTGAGGCGCACCGAGTCGGAGCTGACGGGCAGGCCGTCGATGAAAAGGGTGCCGAGGCCCGAGCGCTGGCGATAGGTGACGTTCTGCCAGATGCCCTGGGCAAGGGGTGTGCCCGCCTGCACCGCCTGCTCGTCGCGGTAGTTGGTGGGGGTGATGGCATAGCGTGTGGCACCGGCGCCGAGGAAGAAGCAGCCCGAGGGCTTGGCGTGGATATCGTCGGAGCGTGAGAAGCTCCAGACGAAGTTGCCCGCTGCGCCGAGGTTGGCCGTGGAGGGGATGAAGAGGCCGGTGGTGATGGTGAAGTCGGCGGCGGAGCCCAAGTTGTTGCCCAAGTCAGCACCGAGGTCATACCAGCCGTTGTCGTCGCCCAGGTCGAGGACGCGCTCGCCGCTCACCTCCGTCAGCTGTGCACTGCCGTGGAGCGAGGCCCCTGCGGGGACAGCATCGGGGGCGAAGGTGTAGTCGCCGATGAGGGTGGAAGTATCTTCCTTGTACTCCTTGCCTGCGAGAGCGCTGACCTCGGCGGTGGTGAGGGCGCCGTCGTAGATGCGGAAGTCGCTCAGGTAGGTGCTGGCCAGACGAGCCTCGCCCTCGTTCACCGTGCCGAACAGGCGCCCGCGCAGCGTCCCCGCGAGGTCGCGGGGGGTGAGGCCGATGCGTCCGCCCGTCTGATAGATGCCATCGAGGTAATAGCGGACAACGCCGTTACGGCATGTCCAGGTGAACGTGTGCCAGTTACCCGTCTGCAGGCCTCGGGTGGCGGTGACGCTCTGCTCGTCGCTGACGGTGGAGGTCGAGAGGTGGACGCCCGCGTCGGCAGCGCCGATGTAGAGATAGCCCTTGTCGGAGAGGCTGATGTTGTCGCCCGGCGTGAACGAGAGCAGCACATAGCCCGCACGGTCGTAGCGGTTGACGGTGCTGATGTAGAGCCTTGCCGAGACGGTGAAGTCGGTCATCGCCCGCAGGGCATCATTCAGCCCTTCGCCCAAGTCCACCCAGCCCTTCATGCCGTTTTTGAGCACCACCTCGTGCTTGAAGGTGGTGACGGCAGCGCCATCCATCAGTGCGCCGTCGTGGCCGAGGCCGGAGAAGTCGTTCAGCGAAGTTTCGCCTTCGGCAGCGCGCGTCAGGTCGTAGTGCAGCACCAGCCGCGTGTCAGCTGCGGCAGCCATGGTCATGCCGATGAGGAGAAGAGATAGGAGGAGTCTTTTCATATCAAGGTGATTATTATTCTTGGGCAAAGGTAGTGCAAGGCGAGCGAAATACCAAATTTATTTGAGTATTTCCGAGCTGCAGCCTATCTTAAAGCCCCCGAAGGGGGATTAAAGGTACGATTAAGCGAGTGAAAAAGCAAATTTATTTGCGTTTTTTCCGAGCGTGAGTACCTAAAACGGGACATAGTCCCGTTAAAGATAGGGTGAGCCGAGCGAAATACCAAATATATTTGGATATTTCTGAGGCGTCCCCTATCTAAAAGCCCCCAAAGGGGGATTAAAGATAATGACAAAAAAGCGATTAAACGAGAGAAAAGTCAAAAATCTTTTGAACTTTTCCGAGCATGAGCATTTTAGGCCGAAGGTCAAGGCGAACGAAAATTACAGAGATTTTCGTTCGAAACGGCAGAAAAAAGATTACGTAGATTCTGTAGATGGAGAAAAAGATGATAGTTTAATGTGTTCAACTTTTAAAAACCATAAGTAGTTTTTACGATGGAAATAGGAAATCTTGCTACATTAAAAACCATATATCTCCTGTCTTTGTTTAAATGCAGACTCGCCTCCTTCCAATATTTGACAGCAAAGTTTTACTGTGTCAGAATTGTCAATAGACCCAGAGGAAATAATCATAGCTTTGTTATTTGTGCTTTTTAACGGAATAATCAGCTCTGCATCTCCAAGCACAGCAATATTAGGATTATGTGTAACAATAATAACCTGCCGTTGCTCCTTTATCTTTCGGAGTGTCTTCACTATTGTCTTATAAATAAACTCGCTATCAAGATTATCTTCTGGTTGATCTATCAATAATGGTTTTGTTGAATCTGAAAGAAGTAAAATACCCAGCAAAACTGACTGTTGTTGCCCCAATGAAAGTTGGGATATGCGCCTTATAATAGGTTTCCTTACGCCTCCAGTATCTATATATTTTGTGACAACAATCTGGGGTAAATCATCGAATCTTAAACACTCCAGACTTTCATATTGAAAATCCTGACGTAGAGTCTGAAAAATAACAGCAATATCTCCGTCGTTCAAGAGTTGCGAACCGTTATACTGAATTGCTCTCAATGGCGCATAATCATTGTTACAGACAGCCTTTATAAAGTCAAAGATCGTTATGCTTTGGGCAATGATGTTGGCCTTAGGAACCTGTGAAGTCCTCCAACCCATTATCTGTTTAAGACAATCAGCAAAATCTGGAGCATACAGGTTCTCTTGGTACTTAACAGTAATGAAGAAGTCATCTACTGAATTCCTCAGATCTCTATTTATCTTATCCGCAAACAATAGGTGTTGGCGTGTAATCTCCTTTTTGTTATCTATTCGAGCAGATATAAGGCTCTTTCTAGAAACCTGCAATTCTTTCAATTTCTTTTGGTCATCAAGAAGCTTCTTTACCGTTTTGTCATAATCAACAATATCCTTTGATATTTGGTTTATCTGCCCCAAGTCAAACGGGATGCCTTGTTTAGTCAACTCTTCCTTTTTCGCATCAATCTTATCTTGTATTTCCTTCTCCTTAGAATTCCACGCTTGCAATTGGACATTTAACTCGTCAACCTTAAGTTTCAACGCTTCTTTTAACTCTTGTGACTTTGCTGCAACTATCCCAGCAAAGGAATTAACAATAGCTTTTACATTGGCGAAGAAGTCTTTACCGACCAGAATATTCTCCTCGCTTATGGCAGCTACCTTATCAAAAACATCCCTATTGGCCAATATTTCAGAGTAAGTTTTTACAAGTTCTCTTAAGTCTCCAATTAGCGTTTTTCTTAGTTCCCGCTCTTGAATCAAGGCATTGTGATATTTCACTATGTCCGCAGCTTTGGTCTGCTCTAACTTTTTCAGTTTGGCTTTTTCATTTTCCAAATTCTTTTGAGCAGCAGGTAGAGCTATGAGATTGACCCTAAGCTTGTTCATCTCGCTCTGATTACTCCTCAATTGCTCGACAAATAGGTCATCCTGCTGTTTGAGTGCACTTAAACTGAGGAAAGAATCAAGAAAATCAATAATCACCTGAGGATTCTCGTCACTATGTTGAATTGTATTAGCTGTATCACCCTGCCCATAGCTCTCAATCGGAATAGATGTGATTCCCTGTGTGGGATCTGTTCTGTTAACAACCGAGCCATGCTTATCTCTTTGCAATTGCAAATGCTGGCCAGCCTCGTCAATATAGTCAATCAAAGCAGTCTGGGGCCATACATCAGAATCGCGCAGTTTTGACTTTGACTCATCTCCCGTGGTTTCGCGTATCGATTCTAATAAAGTTGACTTTCCTGCACCTCTACTTCCTATAATGCAAGTAAGGTTGGGGCTCAACTCTATATCAACGCCATCCAGCAATTCACCTTCCAGTTTCACATGAGTAATAATGGGGCGTTGTTCAGGCAGATAATCTTCAAGCCTCACACGAGATTCGCTACTCAAAAAAGCCAACTTAAAAGAGCGGAATGTCAAAGAGGCCATCTTGATTCGAGTCAACCTGTTATTGCCATTGATATTATTTCCCAGCTTAGCCAACTCATGCGAGTCAGACGACATAAGTTTCGCAAAATCTCTGTGCAACTTGTTGTCATTAACCCCTCGCCAAACTTCAAGCAAATGCTTATGGTCTGTACTATCATCAGCATCTGTATATAAGCCAGCATCTTCTTTCCTGATGATTTCCAATCCCACTAGACAGCGACACTGAAAGATAGCTTCCATGTGCGGTCCAAATCTACCAATTGTTTTCTCAAAGCCAGAGTCAAGTGTTATATGTGCTAGAACTCCTATTCCACCCAGTTGTTCTGTCCTTTGAAGACATTCTACAATGCTTTGGTTGCAAATGGACTTATCTGCATTAAAAGTCAATGAGCCATAGAATTGTTGCAACAAATCCACCGTCTCAAAATAGGTCAAAAGATGCCCTTGTGTTGTGCTCACCTCTATACCGGGTACCACCAAAATATCCTTGTCAACGGCATACTGAACAGCTGCCATGCTATTAAGCCACTGGTTGTGGTCTGTGATGCTTATTACCTTCAAGCCTTTCGAGATTGCCAGGTCAACGATAGCTTGCGGTGTATTCGTCATATCTGTAACATCATACGAACCTGTCCCTACTCCATAAGAATGAATATGTAGGTCTGCTTTATAAAATAATGCACCTTGACTCATCTGTGTGAAGTTATTATTTCTATACTTTTTCTGAAAAGAATATTAAAAACTATTAATTCTTTCCTTTTTGAAAAATTACAACCTGAGAATTAATAAACCTAATGCTAGTGCAATTGCCAAAGAAAGTAGTGTTCCTGTCAACACATACTCAGATTTTTCACTGCCTGACGATGCTTCATTAAACCGAAGAATGGACTTTGCTGCAATAAGGAAACCAATAGCCTCATATTGAGACATAACAACAAATAACAACATTAGCCCACGCTCCAGCCATCCAATAAGTTCTCCTGAATGGAAATTACCATGGTCATCATTCTCAGTCGGGCTAATGCTTATTTTACATGCTCCAAGAATCAGTAATATCAAAATATTTGCAGGTTTTAAGGCTAACAACATGGCTACGATGGTCTTCGTACGTAGTGGGTGACTAATTGCAAACTCTTGAAGCCATCCGAATTGTTGCCAATCATTATTTTCTATCAACCAAATACTGGCAAAAATAACGATGATAGAGATATGTAGTATTTGATCAATCAAAAACACCCACAAATCATACCGTTTGTTAGTGCCATCAACTAATCTCACATGTTCAGAATCCTCAATCTTGAAGATATTCCACTTTACTTGAATATATGACTTAAACCAGTCAATCAAGAAATGGAATACCATTATACAAGCGGCAAGCCACCACCCTCTTAAATCCCATATGGCAATCCATGAGAGTATTCCAATTACCAGGGAATGTAACCACAAATCCTTCCCCCTTACAGAAAACAAGACCTTGTTCTTGCAAGAAGAACCCCATTGCAAATAAAAATCGCCCAAAACGTGAGCAATGATAAGATTGAAAATCAAATTATTTATCATAGTCTTGAAGTTACTTTTCGATAATATATAATTGCCTGTTCTATAGCGCTCCAGCCCAAATCCTTTAATGTTTGATTGACACCAGACACTGAGATGCCCATTTTTTCTGCTGTTTTACTTGTGTCCGACGAAAGAATCCTTTCGCATAAGGTCTCACACTTACGAGCTGTTGCATTGTTCAATAGTTGATTGACCAATGTTAATATAACTTGTAATGCTTGCTCATGCTCATTGTTTGCCATTGAAATTACAAATGAATACTTTGCTCGTCCAACAAGTCTATCCAAAGTACGCCCTGAACGATAAATAGCATCACCATCCATCATGTCTAAGTTCTGGTCAATAGTCTTCATCTCACCGATGCCTATAGCTATCCTAAGACCGTACCTATTAAATCGTTTGTCATCTTTTATATTACTTGGTTCAAACGACTTAACCCACGTTTTCAGAATCAGTGCTACTTCAAAAGCGTCTTCAGGCTTGTTCATAATACATTCAATAGAGTCGCCTCTAACAATACGCCCCCAAAAACCTTGATAACGCTTTTCAAGAACACATAGGCACTTTTTCAACTTTTCGTTGAGCTCAATCATCGACTCTCTGGAAAGAGAAGTTGATGACACTACATCAGCAGATATTGCAGCATACATATTGTTCTATTTATTTCTACAAGTACATAGACTTGTTTGTTTTAAGTACAAGCTTATTCACTTGTTTTCTATTAATACAAGTTATTCCGCTTGCAAAGATAGGAAATAATCTTCTTAAAAATATAAAAGGAAGGTTTTTTTTCACTTTCATAATGATATTTGATGCAAATAACATCTTTTTCGCGAGGAATTTGAGTAAATTTTGTCTAAAACAAGGCTGTGGTATAAAAAGAAGAAATGCTTTTTGCTAAAAAGACCATTTTTGCAGTCACAAATCAAATGACCTCATGACCTATTGCCCCAAGAAGCAGAGGCGCGGCAATGCCGCGCCTCAAAGAAAAAAGTAAGCAAATGAAAAATGAGGTTTTCTTCGTTTCAGATTAAAATGCAATGCGGAAGCTCATGCCGGCATTTAACGATGCTGGTATGTGCATAGCATACTCCGGCTGTTCGTAGGTCAGCTGAGGACGGGCACCAACCGACACTCCGCCTCCTACGTCGAACATGGCATAACCGTTCTCGCGATTCACGGCCTTCGCTCCTTTTACGGCATCCACGATGGAACAGACGCCGTTGACGGCACTCCATCCTAATCCTGCAAGGAAAATCCACAATCCTGTCTGCCCCTTGACCAGATACTGATTGTTTCCTGTCTCGTTGTAGCGTGTGGCATTGGTGAGGAGAGACCGGTAGCCTCCATACATCAGTGCATACGAAACCACAGACTCGCCCAAGTCAATCCAACCGCCTTGATTATTGCCGTTGTAGAACTGGCCTACACCAGGAACCAGGAAGGAGAGGAATCCCGCCAAAGCAGGAGATTTTTCATGCTCAATGTAAACGACCTGCGGCTGGGCATCTGCCTGAGCCGATGCCGCAACCCGCTGTGCCAATGAAGTCGCTTCTGCCGTTCGTTCGGTAATGTCGCTGGTGGCAAAGATGAACGTTGAACCGTCGGCTGTCTTCACGGCAATGGAATCATTCCGTTCGCCCACAACCGTTCCCTTCACCACGGAACCGTTCTTCAAGCGTACTACCTCCTGTTTGTTCTGGCCGAACACGGCCACGGCACTCAACAGGAAAGCAAAAGTAAGGATGTATTGTTTCATTTTCTTTTGGTTTATAAATCATTAATTATTCAAAAACATCAAACGTGCATATACCCATCAGACCATAATTCATCATATCTTCATAGGTTTTTAACCCGACAATAATGTCCGGGCTTTTTCTTCCCTGGGAGCCACGTAGTAATTGTCCTCTCC
>DBYJ01000033.1 GCA_002309805.1 Bacteroidales bacterium UBA1189
CGCTGCAAACTTAGAGTTTAACTCTGTGGTCACAGCTCATTGGGCTGCGCGCGCAGACCAAGCTTTTTCCTTTTCAGGGCGCAGGATAATGTATGCACGATTTTACCCAGGGCGTGCCCTGGGCTGGGTTCTTTAGCCCTTTCAGGCCGTTAGGGGTATAATGGATTGTCGGGAATCCGTTCTTCGATGGCGGTGCGTCATTTTGTCAGTCGTCAGGGGGGTGGCAGAGTTTTTGCATGAGGGGGGACGTGGAAAAACGAACATTCTGACAAAACAAATAACATAAATAACATCATGCAAAAAGGTAACATCGGGGTTACGACNNAACATCTTCCCCGTCATCAAAAAGTTCCTCTATTCCGACCATGAGATTTTCCTCCGCGAGATGGTGTCGAACGCCGTCGATGCCACGCAGAAGCTGAAGACCGTGCAGCTGAAGGGCGACTTCAACGGCGACTTGGGCGACCTGACCATCCGCGTCGGCCTCGACAAGGAGAAGGGCACCATCACCATCAGCGACCACGGCGTGGGCATGACCGAGGAGGAGATTGACAAGTATATCAACCAGATTGCCTTCTCGGGCGCCAACGACTTCCTGGAGAAGTACAAGAACGACGCGGGCGCCATCATCGGACACTTCGGACTGGGCTTCTACAGCGCCTTCATGGTGGCGAAGTCGGTGGACATCGTCACCCGCTCGTATCAGGAGGGGGCGAAGGCCGTGAAGTGGACGTGCGACGGCTCGCCCGAGTTCACCATGACCGAGGCCGACCGCGCCGAACGCGGCACCGACATCGTTCTCCACATCGACGACGACTGCAAGGAGTTCCTCGAGGAGAGCCGCCTCGAGGGGCTGCTGCGCAAGTACTGCCGCTTCCTGCCCATCGCCATCGCCTTCGGCAAGAAGAAGGAGTGGAAGGACGGCAAGCAGGTGGAGACCGACGAGGACAACATCGTCAACAACACCACCCCCCTGTGGACTCGCACGCCCAGCGAACTGAAGGACGAGGACTACCGCACGTTCTACCGCGACCTCTACCCGATGTCGGACGAGCCGCTGTTCTGGATTCACCTCAACGTGGACTACCCCTTCCACCTCACCGGCATCCTCTACTTCCCCCGCGTGAAGAGCAGCATCGACCTGCAGAAGAACAAGATTCAGCTCTTCTGCAACCAGGTGTTCGTGACCGACTCGGTGGAGGGCATCGTGCCGGACTTCCTGACGCTGCTGCACGGCGTCATCGACAGCCCCGACATCCCGCTGAACGTCAGCCGCAGCTACCTGCAGAGCGACGCCAACGTGAAGAAAATCTCCACCTACATCACCAAGAAGGTGAGCGACCGACTGAGCGCCATCTTCAAGGACAACCGCAAGGAGTTCGAGGAGAAGTGGGACAACCTGAAAATCTTCATCAACTACGGCATGCTGACACAGGACGACTTCTACGAGAAGGCCGAGAAATTTGCCCTGCTGAAGGACACCGACAAGAAGTTCTACACCTACGACGAGTACAAGACGCTCATCAGCGCCAACCAGACGGACAAGAACGGCAACCTGGTCTATCTCTACGCCGCCAACCCCGAGGAGCAGTACACCTACATCCAGACGGCCGAGGCGAAGGGCTACAACGTGCTGCTGCTGGACGGCCAGCTGGACGTGGCGATGGTGAGCCTCTGGGAGCGCAAGTTCGACAAGACGCGCTTTGCCCGCGTGGATGCCGACGTGCTGGAGCGCCTCATCGAGAAGGACGATGACGAGAAGCGCGAGGTGGATGCCGACAGGCGGCTGAGCCTCGCCACCATCTTCGAGAGCTCCATGCCCAAGAGGGACAAGACGGAGTATCACGTGGAGACGGCCTGCCTGGGCGAGACGGCTGTGCCCGTGATGATTACGCAGAGCGAGTACATGCGCCGCATGAAGGAGATGGCCGCCATCGAGAGCGGCATGGGCTTCTACGGCGAGATGCCCGACATGTACACCGTCGTCGTCAACGCCGACCACCGCCTGGTGAAGGGTATCCTCGAGGCCGAGGACAGCACATGTAGCGAGAAACTGCGTCCGCTGATGGAGGAGAACACCCGCCTGCGCGCCCGTCAGGACGAGCTGGAGGCCGCCCACAAGGGCAAGAAGGACGAGGAGATCCCCGTCCCCGAGAAGGACGAGCTGAACACCCTGAAGGAGCGCATCGAGGCCATCCGTCACGAGCGTGAGGACATCCTCCGCGCCTTTGCTGCCGACAACACCACCGTGCACCAGCTCGTTGACCTGGCGCTGCTGCAGAACGGCATGCTGAAGGGCGAGGCCCTCGCCAACTTCGTCCGCCGCAGCTTCGAGGTGCTATGAAAAGTTAGGAGTTAAGAATTAAGAGTTAAGAAAAATAGTTGAGAAACGGGATTGTCCGCCGGCGACAGAAGGAAAAAGGGATGTCGCATACAAAGCATTTTCTCTTAATTCTTAATTCTTAACTAAAAAACTATTCCTCCTCTGTCACTTCAAGCACCGCCTTAGCCGCGGGGAGGTCGTGCTCCAGCACCTCCACGTCGAAGATGCTTGGAAATGCGTAGGGAGAGGTGTACATGGTGACACCCGTACTCCGGTCGCGGATGGCTGACGAGATGCCCTCTGCCTTCAGACGGCCCACGACCACCTCCGCCTCGAAAAGTTCGTTGCAGGTCTTGACAACGACCATTTTTTCTTCGTCTAACATAAGTGGAAATCTTTCTGTTCGGCAGGGCAAATATACACATCATCATTCAAACCTCCAAGCACCGGAGTCTTTTTTTATAAGAATAAGGTTAAAAACCTAAAATTTACTTTGTAGAACGCGCGTTTTAACGTAATTTTGCCGCAATTTTGTGAGAACTATATGAACAAGCATACTATCGATATCTTTACAAGCTCTGACGAGGAAGAACCTTCGTTCGCCATGATTGCCGACTACGAGGGAAGCGACGAAAACATGTTCAACGTCATCGACCCCGACGGCGAGACGCTGCCCGTGCTGCCCGTGCGTAACATGGTGCTGTTCCCGGGCGTCGTCATGCCCGTCACCATAGGCCGCAGCAGCTCGCTGAAACTGGTCAAGGACGCCTACAAGAAGGAGCTTTCCATTGCCGTCCATTGCCAAAAGTCGCCTGAGACGGAGAATCCTACGGAAGCCGACTTGTACGACGTGGGCACCGCCGCCCGCATCGTCCGCATCTTTGAGATGCCCGACATGACCACTACCGTCATCCTGCACGGCGTGCAGCGCGTGCAGATGGTGGAGGTCGTCAAGCGTCGTCCCTATATGACTGCCAAGGTTGCCCCCCTGCGTGACATCCTCCCTGGCAAGAATAATCGCGAGTTCCGTGCCATCGTTGACAACTGCAAGGAGCTGGCTATCAAATACACCCGTCTCAACATCGAGAGCCAGCAGGACACCATCTTCGCCCTGCGCAACATCAGCAATGCCGTGTTCCTCGTGAACTTCATCTGTGCCAACCTCCCCTTCGACATCAAGGAGAAGTCGCAGCTGCTCATCGAGCCCTCGATGCAGGAGCGTGCCACACAGCTGCTCTCCATCCTCAACCGCGAGGTGCAACTCTCGGAGTTAAAGGACAACATCCAGAAGCGTGCCAAGGAGGAACTGAGCCAACAGCAGCGCGAGTACTTCCTCATGCAGCAGATGAAGAACATCCAGGACGAGCTGGGGGGCAGCGTGCAGGACCAGGACATCGCCGAGATGCGCGATGCTGCCCAACTGAAGAAGTGGAACGACGAGGTCGCCAAGCTGTTCGAGAAGGAGGTCGTCAAGCTGGAGCGCACCAACCCCCAGTCGCCCGACTACAACGTGCAGCTCAACTACCTGCAGACACTCCTCAGCCTGCCGTGGAACGAATACACCGAGGACAATCTGGATATGAAGAACGCCCAGCGTACCCTCGACCGCGATCACTATGGGCTGGAGAAGGTGAAGGAACGCATCATCGAGCATCTGGCCGTGCTGAAGCTGCGCAAGGATATGAAGTCCCCCATCATCTGCCTCTATGGGCCTCCGGGCGTGGGTAAGACTTCGCTCGGCAAATCCATTGCCGATGCCCTCGGACGCAAGTATGTCCGCATCTCGCTGGGCGGCGTGCATGATGAGGCTGAGATACGCGGCCATCGCAAAACCTACATCGGCGCCATGCCCGGACGAATCATCAAGGGCTTGGCCAAGGCTGGCTCGTCAAACCCCGTCTTCATCCTCGACGAGATTGACAAAATCTCCCAGATGACGAACAACGGCGACCCCTCGAGCGCTCTGCTTGAG
The DNA here is from genome assembly GCA_002309805.1 of Bacteroidales bacterium UBA1189. Taxonomy (GTDB): domain Bacteria; phylum Bacteroidota; class Bacteroidia; order Bacteroidales; family Bacteroidaceae; genus UBA1189. The sequence goes on from DBYJ01000033.1 coordinate 4,296, forward strand.
GTGCTCGACCCTGAGCAGAACAATGCCTTCCACGATAATTTCCTTGACGTCGATTTCGACCTCTCGCACGTCATGTTCATTGCCACGGCGAACAACATCGGCACCATTCCGCCCCCGCTGCTCGACCGTATGGAACTCATCGAGATGAGCGGCTACCTCACCGAAGAGAAGGTGGAGATTGCCCGCCGTCACTTGGTGCGTAAGCAGATGGAGGAGAACGGCATCCATGTGCGCATCAACATTCTTAAGGCCGCCCTAGAGAAGATTATCGAGAACTATACCCGCGAGTCGGGCGTCCGTGAACTGGACAAGAAGATTGGCAAGATTTGCCGTAAACTGGCCCTGCAGCTTGCCGAGAAGGGCACCCTCGACTACACCAACATCGGCGTGAAGCAGATTCCGGAACTGCTGGGCGTAGAGGAATACACCCGCGACCGCTATCAAGGCAACGGCTATGCCGGGGTGGTGACAGGACTGGCGTGGACGGCCGTGGGAGGCGAAATCCTCTTCATCGAAACCAGTCTCTCGCGTGGCAAGGGGCAGCTGACCCTCACCGGCAATCTGGGTGACGTCATGAAGGAGAGTGCCACCATTGCCCTTGAGTACCTGAAGGCTCATGCTGCTTCGCTCCATATCAATCCCGAGGTGTTCGACCATTGGAACGTACACCTCCATGTACCCGAAGGTGCCATTCCCAAAGACGGCCCCTCGGCAGGCATCACCATGTCAACGGCTCTGGCTTCGGCATTCACCCAGCGCAAGGTGCGTGCCAATCTGGCCATGACGGGCGAGATAACGCTGCGTGGCAAGGTGTTGCCCGTGGGCGGCATCAAGGAGAAGATACTCGCTGCCAAGCGTGCCGGCATCACCGACATTATCCTCAGCGAAGAAAACCGACGCCACATTGCTGAAATCCAGCCCGTCTATCTCGAAGGGCTCACGTTCCACTACGTCAAGGATGTCAGCGAAGTATGGCATCTTGCCCTGCTTCCTGAGAAAGTGGCCAATCCCCTCGACCTCACGGTGAAAAAAGAAGAAAAGAAGACGGAAAAATGACGTTTGAGCTAATCGCTACTGACCCCCAGACCAATGCCCGTGCAGGGCGCATGACCACCGACCACGGTGTCATCGAGACACCTATCTTCATGCCGGTGGGGACAATAGGGTCGGTGAAGGCTGTGCAGCTCTACGAATTGAAAGAGGACGTCAAGGCACAGATAATCCTCGGCAACACCTATCACCTCTACCTCCGTCCCGGGCTGCACGTGTTGGAGCAGGCGGGGGGCTTGCATCGTTTCAACGGCTTTGACCGCCCCATGCTTACTGACAGCGGAGGCTTTCAGGTGTTTTCGCTCAGCGGCATCCGCAAGATGACGGAGGAGGGCGTGGAATTCCGGAGCCACATCGACGGCTCGAAGCACATGTTCACCCCAGAACGGGTGATGGACATTGAGCGCACCATCGGGGCTGACATCATGATGGCCTTCGACGAGTGCACGCCCGGCACGGCAGACTATGCCTACGCCAAGCAGTCGATGGAGCGCACACATCGTTGGCTTGACCGCTGCTGGCAGCACTTTGCTGAGACTGAGCCCAAGTATGGCTACACTCAGAGCCTCTTCCCCATTGTACAAGGTTGCACCTACGAGGATTTGCGCCGCATCTCGGCCGAGAAGGTGGCATCGCTGGGGGCTGATGGCAACGCCATCGGCGGACTGGCGGTAGGCGAGCCTACGGAGGTGATGTACGAGATGATAGAGGTGGTGAATGCCATTCTCCCCAAGGATAAGCCACGCTACCTGATGGGCGTCGGCACACCGGCTAACCTGCTGGAGTCCATCGAACGGGGAGTGGATATGTTCGACTGCGTGATGCCCACCCGCAACGGCCGTAACGGAATGCTCTTCACCAAGCACGGCATCATGAACATGAAGAACGAGAAGTGGAGCACCGACTTCAGCCCTATCGAGGAAGATGGAGCAAGCCGCGTCGACACTCTCTATAGCCGTGCTTACTTGCGCCATTTGTTCCATGCTCAAGAGTTCCTGGCCATGCAGATTGCCTCTGTCCACAATCTGGCGTTCTACCTCTGGCTGGTGGGTGAGGCGCGGCGCCACATCATTGCCGGCGACTATGCCGCTTGGAAGCGCGCCACACTACCTGAAGTAATGCAGAGACTATGAAGACTCCATTCAAACGCATCGACTGGTACATCATCGGCAAGTTCCTCGGCACCTTCTTTTTCTCGCTGGCGCTGATATTGGCTATTGCCGTGGTGTTTGACTACAACGAGCACGTCGACCAGTTCGTGCAGAACGAAGCCCCGTGGCATGCCATCATATTCGACTACTACCTGAACTTCATCCCTTACTTCGGCCACCTGTTTAGCCCGCTGTTCGTCTTCATCGCCGTCATCTTCTTCACCTCGAAGCTGGCGGAGAACTCGGAGATTATCGCCATGTTCTCCACCGGCATCAGCTTCCACCGGCTCATGCGGCCCTATATGTTTTCGGCGCTGCTCATCGCCCTTTTCTCCTACGGGCTGGGCGCCTACGTCATCCCCAAGGGCAACGTCAAGCGCATTGCCTTCGAGAACAAATACAAGAAAAAAGTCATTATCGATACAGGGCACAACATCCAGATGGAGGTCGAGGAGGGCGTCATAGCCTACTTCGACCGCTTTGAACGTGCCAACAGCACGGGTTACCGTTTCTCGTTGGACCGCTTCGAGGGCAACACGCTCAAGAGCCATTTCACCGCTAAGACGCTCGTCTATGGCAATGACCCCGACAACCCCGACAAGTGGACGGCGAAGAACTGGCAGCTGCGCGAGATTACCGACACGCTGGAGGTCATCACCAGCGGATTGTCCCAGGACACCATCATCGCCATCCAGCCCTACGACCTGCTGGTGTCTCAGGGGCAGCAGGAGACGATGACCACCCCCGAGCTGAAGCGCTACATCGACCGTCAGCGGCGGCGCGGCATCGCCAACATCAAGGCTTTCGAGATAGAGTACCACAACCGCATCGCCATCTCCTTTGCCGCCTTCATCCTGACGCTCATCGGCGTCAGCCTCTCCAGCAAGAAGGTGAAGGGCGGCATGGGCATGAACCTCGGCATCGGCATCGCCCTCTCGTTCGGCTACATCGTGTTCCAGACCATCTCATCGACTTTTTCCATCAACGGCAACACGCCGCCCGTCGTGGCCGTCTGGATTCCCAACGTCGTGTTCCTCCTCATTGGACTATTCCTCTATCATAGAGCGCCAAAATGATGCTTTTCCCTCGTTAAACGTTAAACCTTAAACGTTAGACAGAATGTACTTCGACCAACTTGACCTAAACGACGATATCCTTGACGCGCTTGACGCGATGAATTTCCAGGAGTGTACGCCCATTCAGGAGCAGGCCATCCCGCCGCTGCTCGAGGGGCGCGACCTCATCGGCATTGCCCAGACCGGCACGGGAAAGACGGCGGCCTACCTGCTGCCCATCCTCAGCCGCCTCAGCGACGGAGGCTTCCCCGACGATGCCGTCAACTGCGTCATCATGTCGCCCACCCGCGAGCTTGCCCAGCAAATTGATCAGGCCATGGAGGGCTTCTCCTACTTCGTCCCCATCAGCAGCGTGGCGGTCTATGGCGGCAACGACGGCATCCGCTTTGCGCAGGAGCTGCGCGGCTTCGAGCGTGGCGCCGACGTCATCATTGCTACGCCCGGACGTCTCATCAGCCATATCTCCCTTGGCAACATCGACCTCAGCCGTGTCTCCTTCTTTGTGCTCGACGAGGCTGACCGTATGCTCGACATGGGCTTCATCGACGACATCATGCAAATCGTGGGACAACTCCCTGCCGAGCGCCAGACGATGCTCTTCTCCGCCACTATGCCGGCCGAGATTCAGAAGCTCGCCTCCACCATCCTTCGCGACCCTGTGGAGGTGAAGATTGCCGTCAGCCGCCCCGCCGACGGCATCCATCAGAGCGCCTACGTCTGCCACGAGACGCAGAAGCTCGGCATCATCCAGCATATCTTCACCGAGAATCCTCCGCGACGCGTACTTGTCTTCGCCTCGTCGAAACTGAAGGTAAAGGACATTGCCCGTGCCCTGCAGCGCATCGGGCGTGACAAGGGCTTCACGGTGGGCGAGATGCACAGCGACCTCACGCAGGCCGAGCGCGACGAGATGATGCACCACTTCCGTAACGGGCACATCGACGTGCTGGTGGCTACCGACATCGTGTCGCGTGGCATCGACATCGACGACATCCAGCTTGTCCTCAACTTCGACGTTCCCCACGACTGCGAGGACTACGTCCACCGCATCGGCCGCACCGCCCGTGCCGGCAGCGAGGGCGCAGCCATCACCTTCGTCAGCCGTGACGACCAGTCGCGCTTCCGTCAGATTGAAAAGTTCATCGGGCGCGAGGTCGAGAAGACGCCCGTCCCTGCCGACTTGGGCGAAGCCCCCGAGTATGCTCCCCACGCCTTCGACAAAAGCCGCCGTGGACGCCATCGCGGAGGCAAGGGACATGGCAAAGGCAAGGGCAGGGATGGCAGTAACGCCAGCGGAAATGCCGGCGGTGGAAACGCCGAAGGCAGCAAGAGCGGCAGACGTCACGGCCACCACAGAGGTAAGGGCGGTAAAAAGCCGGTTTAGCCTGCTGACGGGCTACAGCCCCCTATTCTAATCCGCCAGCCCCCTATTCTAATTTGCCAGCCCCCTATTCTAATTTGTCAGTCCCCCCTTCTGTTTTGTCAGTCCCCCCTTTGTTCTCTTTTTCTCCCTTTTTCCTTTTTCAGTTTTCGGACTACCCCATATATGAATCGGTAAAAACAGAAAAATATTTTTTGATTTTTACGCCCACCGCTTTGTTCGTTGGTATTTTTTCACTATCTTCGCGCCCAAATTCGCTTTCTCGGAAAATGGAGGCTTTCTATAAGACGCACGAGTACCTGCTTGCCCACACGGAGGCAGCCGTCAGAAGGCAGTTGATGGACGAAGTCAACTGGGACGACCGCCTCATCGGCATCAAGGGAACACGCGGGGTGGGGAAGACCACGTTCCTCATCCAGTATGCGCAGGAACAGCGCCGTCACGACCGCTCGTGCCTCTACATCAATATGAACAACTTCTACTTCCAGGGCCATTCGCTGACGGACTTTGCCGACGACTTTGTCCGCAGCGGCGGACGGACGCTGCTAGTGGACCAAGTGTTCAAGATTCCCGACTGGAGCGAGCAGCTCCGCGCCTGCTACAAGCGCTTTCCGAAACTGCAGATTATCTTCACCGGTTCGAGCGTGATGCGACTGAAGGAAGAGAACCCCGTGCTGAATGGCATTGTCACGCCGTATAACCTGCGCGGCTTCTCGTTCCGCGAGTTCCTCAACCTCCATGCCGGCACGAAGTTCCCCACATACGACCTGGAGGACATCCTGCTCCACCACGAGCACATCGCCCGTCAGGTGCTGCCCACCGTCAACCCCATGCAATGGTTCCAGGACTACCTGCATCACGGCTTCTACCCCTTCTTCCTCGAGAAACGCAACTTCGCCGAAAACCTGCTGAAGACGATGAACATGATGATGGAAGTGGACATCCTGCTCATCCAGCAAATAGAACTGAAATATCTCTCGAAGCTGAAGAAGCTGCTCTACCTGCTGGCATCGGACGGCCACCGTTCGCCCAACGTCAGCCATCTGGCCGACGAAATCGGGTTGTCGCGGGCCACGGTGATGAACTACATCAAGTACCTTGCCGATGCGCGGCTCATCAATCTGGTCTATAAGCCCGGCGACGAATACCCGAAAAAGCCCGCCCGCGTGCTGCTGCACAACCCTAACCTCGCCTACAGCATCTATCCCGTCAAGGCCGACGAGGACGACGTGGCGGAGATGTTCTTCGTCAACAGCCTGTGGAAAGACCATGTGGTGAGCAAGGGCGACATGGCGGGGACGCTGCTCATCGACAGCATACACACGTTCCGCGTTACCGCCGGCAACCTGCCCGCCCGCGTGAGCCCCGGCATGTACTACGCCGTGGGCCGCAAGGAGAAGGGTCTCGGCAACCTCATCCCCCTCTGGATGTTCGGCTTCCTTTATTAAATTGAAAAATGTAAATAGTCAAATAGTAATTATTTTTTGGATTATGGCAAAAGAAAAGAAACTTATCACTTGTGATGGCAATGAGGCTGCGGCTCACATCTCGTACATGTTTACCGAGGTGGCTGCCATCTATCCCATTACCCCGTCGTCAACGATGGCCGAGCACGTCGATGAGTGGGCGGCTGCCGGACGGAAGAACATCTTCGGCGAGACCGTCATGGTGCAGGAGATGCAGTCCGAGGGCGGTGCCGCAGGCGCCGTGCACGGCTCGCTGCAGGCTGGTGCCCTCACCACCACCTACACCGCCAGTCAGGGCTTGCTGCTGATGATTCCCAACATGTACAAGATTGCCGGCGAACTGCTGCCCTGCGTGTTCCACGTCAGCGCTCGTACGCTCGCCTCGCACAGCCTCTGTATCTTCGGCGACCATCAGGACGTCATGTCCACCCGTCAGACGGGCTTCGCCATGCTGGCTGAAGGCTCCGTGCAGGAGGTTATGGACTTGGCCGGAGTAGCCCATCTGGCTACCATTAAGAGCCGCGTGCCCTTCGTCAACTTCTTCGACGGCTTCCGCACATCACATGAGATTCAGAAGATCGAGCGTCTCGACAACGACGACCTCGCTCCCCTCATCGACCAGCAGGCGTTGGCCGAGTTCCGTGCCCGCGCCCTCAACCCCGAGCATCCCGTCATGCGCGGTATGGCCGAGAATCCCGACACCTTCTTCACCCATCGCGAAGTCTGCAACAAGTACTACGAGGCTGTGCCAGACGTCGTGAACGACTACATGAAGGAGATAGAGAAGCTTACTGGCCGCCACTACGCCCCCTTTACCTACTACGGCGCTCCCGATGCCGAGAATATCATCATCTGCATGGGCTCCGTCACCGAGGCCACCCGCGAAGTCATCGACTACCTTGCCCGCCAGGGAAAGAAGGTCGGCATGATCAGCGTCCACCTCTACCGCCCCTTCAGCGTCAAGTACCTGAAGGCCGTGCTGCCCGCCAGCGTGAAGCGCATCGCCGTCCTCGACCGCACGAAAGAGCCCGGCGCCCTGGGCGAACCGCTCTACCTCGACGTCGTCGAAGCCCTCTCGGACATGAAGGACCTCACCATCGTGGGCGGACGCTACGGCCTCGGCTCGCACGACACCACCCCGGCCCAGATCCTCGCCGTCTATGCCAACCTCGAACTCCCGCAGCCCAAGAACGGCTTCACCATCGGCATCGTCGATGACGTCACCTTCACCTCCCTGCCCCAGGGCAAGGAAATTGCCGTTGCCGGCGAAGGCATGTTCGAGGCCAAGTTCTACGGCCTTGGTGCTGACGGTACCGTGGGTGCCAACAAGAACTCCGTCAAGATTATCGGCGACAATACCGACAAACATTGCCAGGCCTACTTCTCGTACGACTCGAAGAAGTCNNTGCGCTTCGGCGACAGCCCCATCCGCAGCACCTATCTGGTCAACACGCCCAACTTCGTCGCCTGCCACGTTCAGGCCTATCTCCACATGTATGACGTCACCCGCGGCTTACAAAAGAACGGCACCTTCCTCCTCAACACCATTTGGGAGGGCGAGGAACTGGAGCAGAATCTCCCCGTCCGCGTGAAAAAGTACTTTGCCGAGAACAACATCAAAGTCTATTACATCAACGCCACGAAGATTGCTCAGGAAATCGGGCTCGGCAACCGCACGAACACCATTCTCCAGAGCGCCTTCTTCCGCATCACCGGCGTTATCCCCGTTGACCTCGCCGTGGAGCAGATGAAGAAGTTCATCGTCAAGAGCTATGGCAAGAAGGGTCAGGACATTGTCGATAAGAACAATGCCGCCGTCGACCGTGGTGGAGAGTACAAGGAACTCACTGTCAATCCAGCTTGGGCTAGCCTCGAAGTTCCCGCTGCCGAGCGCAAGGACGAACCTGCCTTCATCCACGAGGTGGTGCGCCCCATCAACGCCCAGGACGGCGACCTGCTACCCGTCAGCGCTTTCAAGGAGAGTGTCGATGGCACATGGCCCTCAGGCACCGCTGCCTACGAAAAGCGCGGCGTCGGTACCTTCGTTCCTGTATGGAATGTTGACAACTGTATCCAATGTAATAAGTGCGCCTACGTCTGCCCTCACGCCTGCATCCGTCCCGTTGTCATGGACGATGCCGAGCTGGCTGGACTCAACGCTCCGACCATCGAGATGAAGGCTCCTGCCGCCATGAAGGGTATGCATTTCCGCATTCAAGTGGGCGTGCTCGACTGTCTGGGCTGCGGCAACTGCGCCGACGTCTGCCCCGGCAAGCCCGCTACAGGCTCCGCCCTGCAAATGGTTCCTCTGGAGACACAGATGGCAGAAGCCGACAATTGGGAGTATTGCGTCAGCAAAGTCAAGACCAAGCAGAATCTCGTCGATATCAAGCAGAGCCCCAAGAACAGCCAGTTCGCAACGCCGCTCTTCGAGTTCAGCGGTGCCTGCTCCGGCTGCGGCGAAACGCCTTACGTCAAGCTCATCAGCCAGCTCTTCGGCGACCGTATCATGGCCTCTAACGCTACGGGGTGCTCGTCCATCTACTCCGGCTCCATCCCCTCCACGCCCTACACGGTGAACGAGAAGGGGCAGGGTCCCGCTTGGGCTAACAGCCTCTTCGAGGACTTCTGCGAATACGGCCTCGGCATGGAGCTTGCCAACAAGAAACTGAAAGAGCGTATCGCCCGTTGGATGACGGAGGCTCAGTCGTGCACCTGCTGCTCCGACGAGCTGAAGGCACTCTTCCGCGAATGGATGGAGAAATGCAACGATGCCGAAGCTACCAAGGTGCTTGCTCCGCAGATTATCGCCGGTTGCGAGGCTTGCGGCTGCGACACGTGCAAGAAGATTCTCTCGCTGAAGGACTACCTCGTCAAGCGCAGCCAATGGATCATCGGCGGCGATGGCGCCAGCTACGATATCGGTTACGGCGGTCTCGATCACGTTATTGCCTCCGGCGAGGACGTCAACATCCTTGTGCTCGATACCGAAGTCTATTCCAACACCGGCGGCCAGTCGTCGAAGGCTACGCCTCTCGGCGCTATCGCCAAGTTTGCTGCCAGCGGCAAGCGTGTGCGCAAAAAAGACCTCGGCATGATTGCCACCACCTATGGCTACGTCTATGTTGCCCAGGTGGCTATGGGTGCCGATAACAGCCAATGCTTGAAGGCTATCCGCGAGGCTGAGGCTTATCACGGCCCCAGCGTCATCATCGCCTACGCTCCCTGTATCAACCACGGTCTGAAGAAGGGTATGGGCAAGAGCCAGGCTGAGGAAGCCGATGCCGTTGCTTGCGGCTACTGGCACCTCTGGCGCTACAACCCCGAGCTGGAGGCACAGGGTAAGAATCCGTTCAGTCTCGACTCGAAGGAACCCAACTGGGCCGAGTTCCAGAACTTCCTCAAGGGCGAGGTGCGCTACGCCAGCGTCTTCAAGCAGTACCCCGACGAGGCACAGCAGCTCTTCGATGCCGCCGAGCAGATGGCCAAGAAGCGCTACGCCTCTTACGTCCGCATGAGCAAGATGGATTGGAGTGAATGAAATGAAGAATGAAAAATGAAGTAGTATGATTCGCTTACTCTTTTTCCTAATTGGCATCTGCCTGACTGTCTTTGCTTGCGTTGAGATAGCCACATCTCCAGTTCTTTTGAAGAAGCAGAAGATACTCTACATCATTCTCATGGCCCTCACCAACTGGATAGGCATCTTCGTCTATTACGTTTTTGCCCGCCGGAAGATGATGGCAAAGAAAAAGGCTCTTGAAGCATAAACATAAAGTTTAACCCTTTAATTGACATTCGCGTTATGATTGTAAAGATCGTTTACATCGTTGGTGTCGTTCTGGCCGTCCTTGGCTGCATCGACATTCTGAAGTCAAAGAAGATCACCCTCATCCCGAAGATCATCTTTGTGATTCTTCTCCTTGCCACCAGTTGGATTGGTGTTGCCGTCCACTACCTCTACGGCAAGAGTAAACTTTAAGCCATTCTGCGAGGGAGTCCCCCCTCCCCACATCTGCTTTCGGACGCAGCCTGTTTAACAGACTGCGTCTTTTTTATTTTTTCCGTTTGGATTTAATATATTCTCCTTTTGCTAACGGGAATCAAAATATTATTTCTACCTTTGTGCCCGCAATTAGCATAAGATATATAGGATAACATAATTAATCTTTAAGAAACAATTGAAAATGAAAAAGATTTTGTTTGCTGCCCTGTGCCTGGTGATGGGTACGGCAGCCTTCGCTCAAGAGGACGAGATGGTGTATCCCGAAGATGGCAATGTTGTTTACTCCAGTTCCGACAGAAAAATCTCGTTTGATGTGGCTTCCCACTTTGGCCTTGGTTTCGCACATGTGACTTCAGAAGATTTTATTCCTTGGAAGTGGCATTCAGGAGAATTCTTCCTTAACCTTTTCAAATTCAAATTTGCCCCATGCTCTTGGGGCGGAATTGAAGCAGGACTTGATCTTGGCTTCATCTCTATCCGTTCGGCGTCAAATGCTTTTTATTTGGACGATAACAATTACATCCGCGTTGACAGATTTAGGGACTGGGATGTTGAATATGATGCCTCTGGCTCGACTATAGCTAACATGAGTTTCGGAGTTCCCATCCTTCTGAAAGGGAATTTCGGTCATAATACTATGGGCGTAGGCGTGAACTTGCAATTATCTCCTTCTTGGGGAAATACGAGATATAGTATAGTCCAAGACAATGTCACCACGGATGTCACGATGACAGGAGCAAAAATCACTCCCTTTACCTATTGTATTATGGCTACATTATCCCGTAAGGGGTTGGGCTTCTACTACCGCTACTATCCCTCAAAATTCGCCATTGTACCCGAGCATGCCGGTTCACCCAAGTTCGGATTGATGACGATGGGTATTGCTATGGGATTCTGATTGGAAGAAATCAATCTTCCCTCTGTCAGAACGGGCCGCCGAAGCCGCCAAATCCTCCACCAAAACCACCACCGAATTCCCCGAAGGGGCCGTCGAAGGGCGGCTGCCCTTCGGGATTTTCGCCTTCAGCAGCTTTCTGGGCAGCCTTGCGGGCAAGGGCTATGCGGTCGGCATTAGAGGGGCGATGAACCCAGACGGCGTGATAGCACTCCGAGATGCTGTTGAAGCCTGTGCGGATACGAGTGCCGGTGCTGTCGTTGATGATGATGTAGGCATGAGGGCCTATGAGGCCACGACGCTCGATGGAGAGATTTTCGGTGAGGTGTGCCTTGTCGCCCCAGCTGCAGTTGCGGCTGAACTGCCTCATCTCGGCGAGTTTGAGGAAGACCTCGTCGTAGTCGCCACTAAGGATAATGTTGCCTGGTTTGCCGAACTCGTAATAGATGACGGAGTCGTTTGTGGCCTCCATCTCGACTGTGGTTCCGGTGAAGAGGCTGCGGTTAATACGGGTCAGGTGTGTCTGTGCGCTCAGGTGCATCCCTGAAACGAGGAGTATGAGAACGAGGAGGGTCTTTTTCATAAATAAATTGAGCATCGTTTAATGTGTGAGTATCTATTTGATTATAGAAGGTGGTGCAGGGTTTAAATGGGTAAAGGAATAATTTTGGTTGCTGTCATTCTAATTCACGCTGCGAAAGTAGGCGAAAAAATAGTAATCTCCAAGAAAAACAACAAAAAACATCTTCCCGTGGCGGGAAGACGACTTCTGAAGGTTTTATCCTTTTAATAAGAAAAAGGGATTGACTCTCGTCTATCCCATTCAAAAACAAAAGGGATTGACTCTCGTCTATCCCTTTGTAGCGCCTACGGGATTCGAACCCGT
>DBYJ01000061.1 GCA_002309805.1 Bacteroidales bacterium UBA1189
TCACATGTCGAGAGCCTGACGTTGACAGAGGAAACGCTAACTTTGAATAAGGGTATGACGACAGTCGTTGATAGGTACGTGAGGTTTATACCTGAAGACGCACATGATAAGAGCCTACGCTGGACTTCCTCTAATGAATCGGTAGCCTCTTTAATGGAAAATAATGGTTATTGGTCGGTGAGCGCTCTTTCACGAGGTGAAGCCACGTTGACGGTAACGTCCATCGACAATCCACAGGCATCCGCAATAATGCTGGTTGAGGTTGTCGTGCCGTTGGAAGGAGTCGCAGCTGTTTATCCCAATCAGACAGTAAAGGTTGGCAGCACCGTTGATTTGAGTTGCACGTTTACACCTGCAGATGCCTCGGATTTGTCGATGACATGGACGAGCTCCGATGATACTGTAGTTGCAGTATCCATTGCTGAAGATGGTAGCTCGTCTGCTATTGCCAAGGGCTTTGGTACGGCCATCTTGACGGGTAAGACTAACGACGGTGGTTTTACTACAACTATTATAGTAACGGTTCCCTGTCATGTAACAGAAATCATACTAACAATCTCGTCGATATCGCTTAAACCTTCGCAGACCTTTAATCCAGGTGATTATGTTCAGGCTGTGCTTCCCGAACAAGCTGCTGATAAGAGTTTGACTTGGAAAAGCTCTGATGCAAATGTTGTTAAGCTCAAAGGTAAGTCGGGAGCTTATACGGCAACGGCTGTTGGCGTTGGCGAAGCTATTTTGACCGTTCGTTCGAATGACAATCCTGACGTGTCAGCCACGTTGAAGGTTAAGGTAATAGAGAATGTTATAGTTTTGGAAGGTCTAGCATTTACCAATCCTACTCAAACAGTCTTTGATGGCGAAGCCGTGAATATCAGTTTGACGTCCACTCCAGCGGACGCAAATTCTTATAGCGTGCAATTAAAATTTGATGAGAAGATATTCGAATACAAATCGAGTGTTTTGAAGGTTCGTCCGGGCGTTGCTGCAGGTAAATATACGATTGTCGCTCAGGCTTATGATGCCGATAATAAGGAAATGAAGATTAGTGCTACACTGACGGTAACGGTAAGAACGCATGTATCTGGTTTGGCTATTTCTGACAAACTGGGTGGTGAACCATTGTCCGTGACGAAGGGTGAGTCAGTCACTCTTAATGAGTACGTTGTTGTGACTCCTGCTGATGCCTATAACAAGAATGTGGAATGGACATCATCCAATACCTCGGTGGCTACGGTTTCTGAAAAGGGTGATGTCTGGTTTGTGACAGGTGTTGCTGTGGGTGAGGCCACTCTTATCGTTAAGTCGAAGGATAACCCTGATATTTCTGCCTACTTGGAAGTCCAAGTAGTCGAAGGCATAACAGGCTTTAGCTTTGTAAAAACAGTCAATATGACCAAGGAGGGCGAGACAAAAACCATTGAGATAATACCTATTCCGAGAACTGCTTTTGTCGATGAGAATAAGTTCTTAATTACTGTCGATGACATCTATGGTCAGGGTAAGGATTGGAAGTACTTGGATGTTGCAGTGAAGGAACAGGGCGGTCGCATCGAGGCCGTTATTAGCGCGGCCTATACTTGGGGTATAAATATACTCAATATTTTCTACGAAGGAAAGAATATGGGTAGCGTTACAGTCAATGTCGGTGCGGTCATGCCCTTTGAGAAGGGCTGGAATTGGATTTCTACGCCATATGCTGACTATAAGTCGAGCAAACTTGACGAAATAGACCTGGACGACATGGGCGCTGTCTTTGGCAAGGATTTGCAGGAAATCCGAGCTACGGACGTATTGTTATACAAAGACCCGGTGATGGGTTACTTTGGTGACTTCGCTGGCCTATCTTCGACAAAGATGTATCAGTTCTATTTCGAACAGAAGCCCGAGGCATTCGTTATATATAATATAAATAGGAATAATGAATCCGCTAACGTCAGTTCTGGCTGGAACTGGTTAGTCTATCCCTATGAATATACCTACTCGCTGACTGAACTCACTACGGCAGAAGTCTTCGCCTCGGCTTCTGAGGGCGACCGCATCGTTGCTCAGGATGAATTTGCTGAGTTTGCTGATGGTAAATGGATAGGAACGCTTGCAACTCTTCAGCCTTCAAAAGGTCTCATGTACTATCGAGAGGCTGAGGCTGATGCTACGATAGAATGGACAGGGTATGACGCCCTTGGCCAGAATCTGTCTTCACCGGGTATCCGGATGGCAAGTGGTCGTCGTGCAGAGACAATGGTTTGGAACTACGATGACCATGCGTATGCAGACAACATGACCATCGTAGCTACCATCGATGCTGTTGACTTCCCCGAGAATTGTACTGTCGGTGCTTTTGTCGGTGGCGAATGTCGCGGTCAAGGCAAGTATGTTGACGGCCGTTTCTTTATTACGATACACGGTGTGAGAGGTGAGTCTATATCGTTTGTCCTCTACGATGAGCAGACGCAGACCTATAGAGCGATCTTTGGTAGCTTGTCGTTCAGCGATAAGGCGGGTAGCGTCCAAACACCACTTCGTTTGAAGGCTGGTGGTCTGGTTACAGCTATTGACGATCTACAAACAGTGAATGAAAAGCTGTCTGGCAGTCGATGCTATGACTTGCAAGGTCGTCTTGTTGAAGTTCCTGTAAAAGGTATGTATATCATAAATGGAGAAAAGAAAAACATTAAATAAAATGTCCCAATGAAGGCGTTTATCAAAAAGAAAACGAGGGAGATGGCGAAAGCAATGGTAATGGCGGTGACCATTGCTGGATGTGCTGCGACGGTCCATGCGCAGGACATAGCTCAAATTGCAAAGAGCGACCCACTTATCATCACCGGTGCCGTAGGTACGAACAATACGTTCTACCATTCGTCGATGGGTAGCAGTTATGCCACTCCGTTCAGCAGCACATTTTATGCTAGCATGAATATCAGTGTGTATGGCTTTTCGATGCCGTTCTCTGTTTACTATGCAACAAACGGCAATTTCTCATTCAGCTATCCTCACTTTTCGTTCAATGCTAGTCCAACGTACAAAAACTGGACGCTCCATTTGGGACAACGCTCAATGTCATTTTCTAATTATGTAATGACTATGCCCTTCAATGGAGTCGGCCTCGAGTACAATAGCAACAAGATACGTGTGGGTGGTTTTTACGGCATACTTCGTAAAGCGGTCAACGACGACCCTGAGAATCCTTCAGCTCGCACACCTCAGTATCAACGAAATGGTTGGGGCGGAAAGGTCGGTTTCGGGACTTCTAGCAGCTACATTGACCTCTATTTCTTGCGGGCTGAGGATAAACTCTCGTCGCTTTACGATGTTTGGCAGGAAAAGACACCTGCGGCCGAAGACCTTGTGGTAGGGGCTAAAGGACGTGTGTCGTTAGGTAGTTGGATGTCCTTCCAAGCGAATGTGGCCGCTTCTGTTTTCTCTGACGATATTACAGCTGACACGCTTAAGGTGGAGAAGCTTATGCGCTGGGACAAAGTTTTCACGGCTCGATACAGTTCGTTGGCTCGTTTCGCTGGTGACATGAGTCTCAATTTCAATGTGGCTGGTGTCAACGCTTCGCTGACGTACAAAATGATACAGCCTCAGTACAAGTCGCTGGGTGTTTCTTATATCTCCAACAATCTTCATTCGTTGGGCGTTTCCGCTAGTACAGTATTGTTCAAAGTTCTCTCTCTTTCCGCCAGTTTTAGTGGTCAGGCCGATAATCTCACCAAGCAACAGGAATTTACGACATCGGGGTATGTTTATAACGGTAGCATGGGTTTTAGTCTTGGACAGCACTTCTCACTTAATGCTGGTTATAGCGGTTATCGACAGATGCAATCCGATGGAACAATGCATGTAAGTGACAGCACGCGTGTCAACCGCATCATGCATAATCTGTTCCTTTCACCCTCTTTCTCATTTAGTGGTGAAGATCTTACGCATAGTCTGACTCCCAGCTTCAGTTTTACGCTTAACAAGGATTTGAATCCTTATACGAACAAGAATAACGATGGCATAAGTACTGATGTCAAGACGTTAGCAGCTGGTCTTGGATATAACCTTGGCATTAGCAGCTGGGGGCTCAATCTTGCCACCAACTACAGCCATCAGCAGTCGGTGGGCTATGGCATGACGTACTCTACCGATGCCGTTTCGTTGGGTACAAGCCGCTCCTTCTTGGAGGAGGATGCCCTTCAAACGAGCTTGAATTTCTCGCTCGCCCTTAATAACATTATCGGTCAAGGCCGCAACATGTCTTACGGTGCCGATCTTAGCGTGGGCTATACTCTTAAGGAAGTCCATGTGTTCTCTTTCACAGCAGGCTACAACCGTTTCAACAACCTCAACATTGTGGGAGCGAACGAAGTGGCCGATTACGAACGTTACAAGGGATATGACCTCACGTGTAGTCTTAACTACAACTACACCTTCAGCCTCCTTCAACTTAAGCATAAGGAGAAAGAAGATGTGCAGCAAAACGCTCAAAAGTATAATTTGAAATAGTTTTATAAAATCGGAAAGCCGTAGCCCTTATTTATGGTTTGTGTCTCTTGGAGATTTGAATGCTTGGAATTGTGAAAAAACAACGAAAAAAAGATATGAAAAGGAATAGTACAATATGGTCGTGCACCGTACTTAGCAAGGTGGTGTTTTTTGCGCTCTGCGTTTTCTTGCCTTTTACTGCCTTTAGTCAAGATGTGCAAGTCTTGCTTCGTCCGAAGATGGATCCTATGCCACCGCAGGTGATGAACTACATCGGTAACCCTGGCACTTATTTTGAGGTGTCGTTAACCAACACCTCTGATGAGTTGCTGAATGTCTTCTTGACAATGGAAGTCTCAAAGCAGACGAGTGGTGAACTTAGTGTTACGACGCCTTATTACATCCAGCCCAATAAGGCCATTACGCTTGTTCCCAAACGTTTGACTACAATTGATCAAGTCACATTGTTGGGCCAGTTTCGTCAGCTATTGCCCAAGGATATCACGCTCAAGGGGGCCGAAGTCAGCGATTTTTACGACAACGGCGTAGTAGGATTATTACCTGAAGGTACTTATCAGGCACAAGTGAAGGTCTATAAATGGGATCCCGCAGTCAAGTATCCCCAGTTGGTTAGCGATCCCTTGCAGGGTAAATGTACTTTTAATGTCTGTTATAATGCTTCATCGCCTGAGATACTTGTTCCTCAATATAATTCACTTGAACTGAGTAGGAATATCGTAAACACACCCAAGCGCAAGCATAGTATTCCGGGTGTTGTATCCGATGCTAACGATTCCAAGTGGCAACCCGCCATTCTTGACCCCGTTAATGCACAGTTTGTATGGAAGACTCCCGTTCTGAATTGTGGCGGCAAGGCACGTTCGTATAAGTACCAGCTTGATATTTATCCCATTGGTACCACTATGACTACTCCCGAGGAGGCCGTGGCTCACGGAACCATTGCCAAGACCGTAAAAAATCTTGTGGCGGCTCAATGCATTATCTCCGAAGCTGAGATACTTCAAATGAAAAAGTTTTCTCCTACTGGTTATTTCGTGGCTCGTGTCACAGCCACTCCTACTGTGACAGATAAGAATAACATCGATTATAGTACTGTTGAAAATAATGGCCATAGCCAATTGCTTGTTTTCCGCCTCAAGCAGTCCGCTTTCGATGAGAGCGATAAGACGGATGCTGTCGTTTCCGACGATAGCGAAGATGATACAGCTATTGTTGTTGAAGATGCGATAGATGCGAAAGAAGAAGTCGATCCAGGATACAAGGAACCCGAGAAGAATGATAACAAGCAATTTATCTATTCCGCGCCTAAACTAACTGCTCCTACTCCTTTTAAGGGAAATGTTCTGAAAGGGGAAGTAGATCTTCATTTCAAGTGGGAAAGGCCGGTGATGGTTTCTGGCAATAAAGACACCCTCCGTTTTAGCTATAACGTTAGTGTTTTTAAGAAGAAAGCATCGCAGAGTATGGACTCCTTGCTTGTTAGCAAGCCTTTGTTCACTGAAAAGTCACTTACTTCACTTAGCTATACACTTCGTTGGGACTCCATTGCCAAAAAAGTGAATCATAATGATAATCTCGTTGTGGCTGTACTTCCTGTTTGTTTGAATGAGAGTTCGGTAGGTTATGACAAAAACGGTGAAGTTAATATCTATCGTGGCTCTTATGTTACGGGTGATACGGGTAAGCTCATCGACTGCGATTCCGATGCTGCAAAAAGCATCACTAACCGCACGCTAGCTCATTTCTCTGAAAAGGAACTTCGAGATATGGAGGTCATGGTCGGCCAATTCCCTCTTACCATTGAAAACGCCAATCTTATTGATGGTGATCATTATGAAGGTCGTGGCTACATTACATGGAAACCGATGGGTGACCTGCCGTTCCAAATCAACGTTACGTTCAATAAGCTCTACATCAACAGCGACAAAATTGTCTATGATGGCGAGGTTCTTTCTGCCAAGGAAGAGGAAAAGGAAATATCTGATTATATTCCTTATGCTATGTTCGACGACTTGTTCATGTCTGACCTCGTTGGTGCTGGAACAGCAGAAGCCTATGGTGATAAACTCTTTGAGTATATCGAGAATGACGTTGGAATGGCCGCTTATTGCAGTTGGGCTCGCGATCATGCTCCTATTTTGGATGACGTTATTAATCAGAGGGTCTCAGTTAATCTCCCCGTCAACCTGGGCAAGGTTATCTCTACATGTCCTATTGATATTCAGATTATGTCGGGCCGTTGGAGTCCTACCAATGCATCCGTCAGTATTATCGGAATGTTTGCTATGAATACGAGCGATTTTACTGATAGTCAGGTGGCCGTTTTTGGTCTGCCGCGCCTTTGTATTGACCCAGATTCTTTCATTCCTGAAAGTTGCACAATAGCATTGTTGTCCGACTTTTATATCAAGGATCCAGTATCGCAATATGTCTTCACCTTAAAGGCTCCGAGTGATTTACAGAAAATGGATGATGGCTGCACCCTCTCCTTTACCAACAAGGGCTTCAAAAACTTGCATTTCGAGGCTGATATGGAAATACCGGGCCTCATCAAGGCAAATGAAAAAGGTGAACGAATCAGGGGTGAACGGCCTCATATTGAGATTTTTGCTGATATTGATGATTGGGACAAATGGATTGGCAAAATAAGGATGGATAACTTTGAGCTTGAGGAAGCTCCGGGTTTCACCTTTGTGCCTTCGGGTAAGGGTATTATCTACGATCATCATTCGGAAAAAAATGGTGATGGTTTTTCTTTCCCTGAACCCTTCATTCCGAGTGGAGGTATGGACAAAAACTACAAACCCTTGACATATAATAAGGATACATTAGGCATTAAAACTAAAGAAGACGAAGGTTTGTGGCAGGGCCTTTATATGGATGAAATAGGGTGTTATCTGCCTCCGGTTTTTAAGAAAGGTGACAATGACGACCGCATTGATGTGAAAATGAAACAGCTCCTTTGGGACAAAAGCGGTCTATCTTTTACCATCGCTGCAACTGGAACGGGAGGTAATGATTTGGTGGGTATAGAGACAGGCAAACTTGGTGGTTGGGGTATATCTCTTCACGAGGTTGGTGCCGCTATGGTACAAGGTAGATTCGGCTGTACCTACTTTACGGGCATGGTGAAGGCTCCGCTCATAGGTGGCAAGTGGAAATACTTCACCTCTTTCGACAAAGTAGACAAGGGGGCGGGTGGTAATGATCTCCGAATGTTTTTCCACATGGAACCAGATGGTGACCCCAAATTCGACTTCTTCCTTGCTGAAGTAAAACTAGAAGAGAAATATACACATCTTGACGTGCGATATACCCATTCAAACAAGCAGACGGATGTTGAATTGGAGATGGCAGGTCATATTACTATTGCTGGTTCGGAAGAAGTTACCAAGAAACTTGATGTCAACATCCCTGGTGTGGCCTTTTCGGGCATGCGTTTGGCTAATTTTGCGAATCCCAAAGGTTCCAACAATAGTTCCGATGTACAAAACATGACGTTTTCTCATACCTTCGAACCTATATGCGAAGGTCCTGATTGTTGGTTTGAATTGGGCACATGGGGATTGGCTTCGGCTGAAAAGACTCTTGGTCCGTTCGACTTTTCGTTGAATAATTTTGGCATTGATAAAAAAGGGGACAACGTTGGCGTAAACATCGTAGGTACAATTGGCCTTGTTGGTGATGTGTTCTCTGCTACTGCAGGAGTTACTATTTGGGCGAAGGTTGACTTGGACAAGATGGATATTACCT
This sequence comes from Bacteroidales bacterium UBA1189, assembly GCA_002309805.1. Lineage (GTDB taxonomy): Bacteria > Bacteroidota > Bacteroidia > Bacteroidales > Bacteroidaceae > UBA1189. The sequence continues at coordinate 8,251 of DBYJ01000061.1, forward strand.
ATAAAGAAACCACTCTTGACGACTTAGCACTTAGTACTGAGTTTGGTGGTTGTCGCGTTGCTGGAAGCCTAAAGTTTGTTGACAAGGATACCAAGAAAAACGTGGAAGTTAAAGGCTATTCAGGTACATTGGAGATAAAGCTACCGGGCGACCTCTTCACGATGCAGGCTGCTGGCGGTTTCTTCAATGCTAAAGATTCGCAGCATGGTAATTTCACCTCCGCATACTTCCTTGCTGAGTTGGGTGGTGCAACGGGAGTTCCCATAGGCCCTGTTCAACTTAACAATATCATGGGCGGTTTCTTCTTCCATACTAAATTGGACATGTCCTCGGTGGAAGCTAACGAGACGGAGCCCTTCAAATGGAAGACGGACATTCAATATGGTACACATGGCGGTATGTTTGGTTTGGGCATATCTACCGTTGGCACCGACCGCGGTTTAAAGGCCAAAGTGAAAATGACCGTCCTATATGATGCCGAGCGAAATCGTCTTTCTACTTTCCGTATGACGGGGGATATGCATGCCTTGTGTGTCGCAGGAGCCGACGATGGCATGATTAATGGTAAGTGTTGCATCGTTTATCAAAACATGCCTGAAAACGAGGGCGGTAAGTACTTCCAGATAAACGTTACGGCAGATGCTGGTGGTGACATGGATAAGTTGTATGAACAGTTTACAGGCCAAAAGCTTAAACTGCCCGAATGTGTTGGCGACTTGCAGGAAATGGGTGATCAAGGCAATCAGAAGAGCAAGGATGCTAAGGATACCAAACCCAAGGTATCCTGCGGAGTGAATATTTCACTTGACTTTAAAGTGACTATGAAACCCGATGATTGCACAAATCCGAATTTCAAGTCCAAATGGCATCTTTATGTTGGTCAGCCGGGTGATGGCTCTACCTCCAGTATGATGAAAGACCGTTGCTCAATTACGTTTATAGACTTCCAGTTGGGAGGCAAGAAGGACAAGGTGGCCGCTTGGTGTAAGATTTGGGCAAATGCCTATCTCTGTGTGGGTAACGAACTACCCAACAATGGACAGCTACCGCCCATACCCCAAGAGATAGACGAGTTCCTTAATGGTTCGAAGAAAGATGATCATTTAACTGAATCGGGTAATAACAAAAGCGCGCAGGCAAACGAGAAGCGCAAGCAGGCCGTTTCTCAGTTCGACGGATCGGCCAAGTCGGGAGTCATGTTCGGCGCACAGGTTGGAGGCGATTTCGGTGTTCGAGCTGTAGTCTGCTACGCTGAAGCTACTTTGCTTGCTGGATTTGATGTTGTGCTTAAACAGCTGGAAGATGCTCAATGTAACGGCAAGCGGGCTGGTGGAAAGGGAGGCTTCTACGGTATGGGTCAGGTCTATGCCATGGCTAAGGGAGAGATGGGACTTATCATCGACCTTTGGATTTACAAGGGCGATTGGTCACTCATAAGCGTTGGAGTCGGTGCCTTGTTGAGAGGTGGCTTCCCAAATCCGTCATGGATGTATGGTAAGGTTAAAGCTAAGTGTAAACTTTTTGGCGGTCTTATCAAATTCACAGGTTCGCTTACTTTCGAGACGGGTGACGTTTGTTTCCCCGATGCTGGTAATCCGTTGGATGACATCAAGATCTTCGAGGATATGACGCCAGGCGAAGAGCACATAAGCGGTTCTGTTTCCAATACGCCGGGATGGAGAGGCGATGAAGTATCCGTCTTTGCTCCTGCGGGTTTCACTACCAATATGAAGATAGGTGTCCGACTTGATCTCGTTGATGAGAATACGGCTAACCGCATGGCAGGTAAGGATGGTGATCCTGCCGAGTATGCCAACAATGCTATGCGTTCTTATAAATTCTACTTAGAACCTCAAGGAATATTTGAGTCTTGGTCGAACGCCGTAGGTGGTGGTTATAAACAGACCACATATAATTATCGTACGAAAGATCAGGAGACCTATGAATATGTTATTACAGGTGGAATGTTGGAAGCAAAACGTTATTATAAGGTGACGCAGAAGGGTTATTGCAAGGAAATACGCAATGGCAAGGAAGTAGATCCCGTCTTTAACGATGAATCCACAGGTTACAAAGATAAAAACAAGCCATGGAACGATGAAATTGTCCGTTATTTCCGCACGGGTGATCTACCAAACAACCTGTGGGCAGGCAACCAAATTGCTTTTACCCTTCCACAAAAGGCGGGTAACTCGCGTTTCTACACTAACGAACTGAGGGAACCGCAGATACATTTGAGAGTTGATCGTGCTAGTGACGACATTTTCAATCCGTCCAAATATGACCTTGTTGCTCGCTTTGAAAAGAATTGGAATGATAATTGGATTCCTGTTGATGCCGTCGTGCGTGTAGATACATATAAGGACGGCGATAGCTACTACTATGTTGATGAGAATGGCAATATTGATTATACCATTAAGGTGAATAGTCTTGGTGAAGTCATCGAAACCCAGGTTGATCCGTTTGTGCAAAAAAATAATCAAGGATATTATTATACATATCATGGACAAACCTACAGGTACAATGGAGTCAACCGCGAACGCGTCCAACGTTTCACGGCCACTTTGAGTACTGCCATGGTTTCTGCTTCTGAGATAGTTGGAGCTTCCAAAGCAGCCTACTATTTCCCATTGAAGTGGATACCTACGGGCTTCAATAGCATCGAAAAGGCCATTGATTACTATCAGACAATGATTAATTCCGAATCTTCAAGTTTAAAGAGTAAGCTTTCTGCTGTGTCCTCAACCCTTATAAGCTTAGAGAACGATTTGGCAGATGCCATGAAGAATTCCAACTATCCTAAACCTAACGATGCGGATATTCGCTATACCTATCAAGGGGCTTCGGCTATTCCAAACAATAGCTCACAGATACAAAATATGGCGGAAAAACATATAACGGGTTTGCAGAAAATGTTAGAAGAAATGGAGCGTTGCCTAAATGATGGAGAAGTGTATCTTACTCAGGGTAGTTCGACAACCACCTACGAAAATAGACATCAGCTCCCCCCATACTGGTATAAAGAGTATATTGCTAATTATGATAATAAAGTAGGTACTGCACGTCGGACGATGGAGGACGGTTTCCGTCATTATCCCACCTCATCCGAACTGAACGAACTGAAGTCACTGTTCTTGCAGATAGATGTTCCCTATAGCAAGATTAAAGCAGACTATAATAACGTGGCCAAGGTTGAGAAGATTCTGGAAAACGTTAAGAAAGAACGCGACAATCAGAAGACTACGATGGCAAACATTCGCAATCCTAAGAACGCTATTTCTCAGAAAAAGACTTATCTGAATAGTCTTAATGATGCAAAGAATAACAAGTTTGAAGGGTGGCGAAAACAAGCAGGAGACCTCTACCCCGAGTACTGCTTGACAAAAAATATCTATCAAATCTGCGATGCTTTTGCCGATTCTGTTGCTGAGCTAACCAAGTATGTCAAGTTCTTGGAGAATAATCTCATTGTAAAGAGCAAGGCTGACGAGTTAGAGAAAATACTTAAGGATGTTAATTCCTACATGGATAATACATCCGAGGCTTCGCGTAGTTACAGTTATGTAAAGTCAACTTTCTACAACAAAGCCACATCGGCATTTGAAGTTGCTAAGGATGCAACAAATCATGGTAGTGAGTTCTTGCGTGCTCAGACAGCCTATAATGCCATCGAGTCGATCATCTTTAGCAGTGAAAAACTGGCTCTCGACTTTGCCAAAGAAAAGGAAAGTGAATCAAGAACTGCATTTGATCAAGCCGATAAAGCAGCATCAGATGCTATCGCTGCAAATGATGCCACAGTAGCGGAGAGGCAAAAGACATCATCGTCCAACGATAATGCTGATCGCGTGAATCAATTGAAAGACAAGGAAGAAAAAGCTTTTGCAAAAGCCTATGAGTTAGCAAATGAAGTAGGAAATATAGCTGCTAGTGTGCAAAAATACACGGCACGTCACACAGGCGAATTGAACCAGACTTCGGCTGCTAATCAGATGCGACTGATTGTGGACTTATGTCAGACAAATGCTCAAAAGGCTATGGACAAATATAATAAGGCTGTATCCTATGCAAATACCGAACGGTTGTATCATTTCTGGCACGAAGTGGATGATGAATATAAATCAATAGTAACCTCTTTGGACGAGATGATTAACGCGATAGAGTATGCAGCTCCCCAAATTGAGCAAATGCTAAAACAAGAAAAGCGTAATATGCGTAAACTGGAAAAACTGATAAAGGAAATACAGAAATACGCTAAAAACATTGAAAAGTCTTTTGAAAAAATAAAAGAATGTGTTGAAACGGGGAAGGGTATTAGTGATGATCACAGCTATTACCTGCAGATGGTTGAGAGACTGGATGCCGCTGCTGCGTTCCTCAGGACTTCTGATTATTTGTATAAGGGGACGAGCGCTGATTCCAAGTATTTCTCAAGTGCATTAAAGGAGGTATCCGACTATTCGACGGTAGTTCAGGGTCGTTTATCAAAAGCTAATATTACTTCGAAGGAAAGACAAATGGAGAGCGTCAGACGCAATAGTATGGAAGTTGCTGATAAATTTAAAAATAACATCAGTAGTATTAACGCTAGGCTAAATACTCAGAATATTTCGTCAAGAAACTCTGCCTTAAGAGGTACTCAAAAAGGTGTTGGGCAGTTGAATCGATCTGTTTCGAGGACAGTATCGAATGATAGAATGGTGGAGACAAAGGTTAATACGAATTATAATATAAATATGAATAATACTACAACCAAGCAAACCGAAAAGGTCGCCAATATGAAGAAAACTGGCCGGAGTACGGTGCCAGGTGTGGCTGAGGCTTTTGAACTGGAGACTTCGGTAGTAGCAGAAGATCCAACAACTCCCGTGACTCCTGAAATGCCTGATGGCCCGACCGGTAAAGCTGTGGTGGCTAAGGTAACAGGCATGATGAATGCCTCTTTACCGAAGCCTAAACCTGATATCCCTGCCCAAAAGGTTATCAATAGTGCTTCATCCATGCTTAATGGGACGACCTCAACCCTCTCTCATGGAGGGGCTATAGAGGCTGCTCCTGAGATTCCGACGGTCAATAGCGTTAGTGGGCCACCTGCCAATGATCCCTACGCTGCAGCAACCAACTTCCTTAAAGGGGCTTATAAGAGTGCTGGAAAAACGTATTCTGCCATTTCCAGTACTTCAGGGGCCACTATGCATGTGGACGCTGCCTCGTTAGCCAATAGTAAGTTATCATCCATCCCTGTTTATTTTAATAATTATAAGAATCAAAATGAATATGAGTATTTGTCTATTCCGAGCCTTGATATGTATGAGTACGTGAAAGACATACGCGATAAATATGTTTTCCGTGTAGTTATTATGCAGGTTGATAAGATGAAGTTTCAGCAAGCACAGCTCCAGAGCAAAAAGGAAACCGAAACAACTACAGAAGAGTCGAAGCTTGACAATTCCAATAAAACGTACTTGCAGGGAACGGGCAATGATGGAACGGATAGCAAAGGCGACAGCTATAGTCTGCAAGCCTACATGGCTAATTACTACAAAGAGATGGAAAAGGAAAAATTGCAGGAAAACAAAGGTGAATCTGAAAAAACAAAGTTAGAGAAGCAAAAAATAGACTATACGAACTTCGCCAATGAGATATATATATGGGATTTAAACCTTAAGGGTTTGATCCAAACCGACTTTGCCAGTTGGGCAGAAAGCAATATGAATGCCAATGCTACATCAAAATACACTTATTCCAATTATTTGGATAGTCAGTTGGAAGGGGTTCGTCCTGTGGAAATCGCCTATTATGATGAAGCGTACTCTCCTCGTAATTTGGCCATAAAAGGTTCAGAATGGAGGAGTGATTCAGAATTATTGACAGACGAAAAGTATTTCCTTAAGGATCCCAATGTGTGGTTGGCTTATATGGGTAGTTATGCCTTGTTCAACGGGAAAAAGATTTCCAATAAAAGCAGCTATTGGGATAAAGAATTCCTAAACCCTAATCCCATGACAATTGAGTTCTCAACAAAGTCGAGTCCTTATAGGAAGAACACAGCCTATTCTATCGGCTACTCCAATCGTAGTGATAAAGTTTATCAAGCAATCAATCTGATTTATTATTTGGGTGCAGGGTATCATTCGACTTCATATAATGATTGTCGTGCAGAGAATATAAACTATTCCACTTCTTCTCAGAGTATCTATACGGTTATTGATGATATAAAAGGGATGCTGGAGGCTATGTTTGATGTGGCAATAGATATACAATCACATTATAAATTACTGTGGGGTAAGGATAATTCAGATTACAACACGTTCTCAAAATGGAATAATAGTAATGAAATGTGTGGATATAAAAAAATAAAGGTGCCAGCCATTCAGGTCGGTTTCGTCTATCAATCTCAATGGCTCACATATAATAGAAAAGGAACCGGAGAATACCTGAAATATTTCCCTGGATACTCAATAGATCGCTATGCTGATGCCCCTGAAGCTACGGCTTTGAGTCATCAGAACTATATCGGAAACGATTGGCGGTTCAACTATAGGTGGTACTGCAACAACATGAAGTACGTAAAACACGAGTTCTTCCGTTGCAATCTCTATAATTTGAAATACCAATATTATAATATGTGGGGTAGCGAACGTATGAAGGAACAATATTCCAAGGTTAAAACGTGGAGCGATCCGCTGAAGGGCTTTGGCGACAAATTCTCTTTCCAGCCCTTGAATTCTGAATGGAAGTAATTTTTATGAAAAAACTAAAATGTAGAAAGATATGAAAAGGAGCTTTTTTTTCGGTGTAGGAGGACTCTTCATCGCATGTCTTTGTTTCTTGTCTGTCATCCCGGTTTCCGCTCAAGTGGTTATGACAACGAATGACGATGATGGGAGGAAAATTGTGGATGAAGATTCTCTTAGCCTTCCCGTTGACATGACAATTATAGAAGAATATGCGCGGCAGAGTCGGGCACGTTTGGATAGTTTGGCCAAATTGGAAGCGGAGGAGGTCGTCTTCAAGTTGCAGATGCTGGCTCGTTCATACGGCGATAGTATTGTTATTCGTTGGGCGCCAGAGGAGTACGTTCCATGGAAATTTCTCAACGGGTATGGCTGTTATCTTGTTCGAAGCGACTTTGAAAACGAGGTGGTAGATGACACCATTGCCTTGCTGAAGCCGATGAACAAGTACGACTTTGCTGAACTATTTTCTAACACGGATACGACGGCATTTGCTGCCATGCAGACTATCTTTGGCGAGGGGACGGCGTTGAATAATACCCGTTCGGCACCAGGTTCAGCAGGTTCCATCATGGAGGTCTATGAGGAGCAACAGAATATCTTTGGTATGGCTATGGTTATTGCCGAACGTCGCCGCGATATTGCTACAGCAATGGGTCTGCGCTATGTGGATAAGAACGTAAAACCTGGGGTGATGTATGGCTATTACCTAACCCCGAATATGTCGCCTGATATTCTGAAAGTACGCCCAGGACTCATCTACGTGGAAAATAAGTCTTACGTGCCTAAACCTTGTACGCTTGAACTTTCGGATTCCATCGCTGCAGTAGATGGCATTCTGCTCAGTTGGCCCTACACGGACGACTATAGCAGTTTTGACATCGAGCGACGCAAGGAAGGGCAGAAGGAATGGGTGGTGCTGAATGACAAACCCTATATGTCGATGACGATGGATTTGTTTGAGGACGAAAATCCTCCCAGTTTATTTGCTGATACAGGTGTGGAGCCAGGTACCTACATCTACCGCCTTCGTGGCTACGATTCATTCGGTGACAAGTCTGCCCCAGGTCCTGAGCATAAGGTAACGCTACCAGACCTTTTGCCTCCAATTCCGCCCCGCATCAAGCTTATCACCATCAATCGTGGCGATAGTACAATCACAGCTCGTATCGACTGGACAAAAGAGGAGATAGAGCCAGACCTGCTTGGCTATATTCCTTTCTACCAGTTCGGTTCATCGGAAAGTGTAGATTATCTGGAGGATCAGGCGATTGTTAATACGGCAGACTCGGCACTCTACGGGGGACGATGGGTACCGTTAGTGAAAGACCGGGTGTTGGCACCAACGGATTCCTTCGTCGTGGTAGATGTGCGTGGTCTGAATACAGGCATGGTAACTATAGCTGCTGTTGACTCAGCCATGAATATGACTTATGCCATGCCGCAGCCCATGCGTATTGACGACCTTGAGCCGCCTTTGCCTCCAACCAATCTTCGTGGCTTGGTCTCAGCCGAAGGTGTCGTTACTATAGGATGGACGCCGTCGTTGTCACGGGATACATATTACTATGAAGTTTTTACAGCCAACGACACCACGCATACCTTTTTGCTGGTACCCAAACAGCAGTTGTATCAGGACACGTTGTTTAAGGATACGATCTCCTTGGAGGTGAATCAGCCCTTTAAATATTATAAGGTACGCGCGATAGATTGGGCAGGCAACAATTCAGAGTTTACCGAGCCGTTGCGCGTGGTACGTCCGAATTTCAACGAGCCCTCAGAGTGCTTTATCGACACTTCATGGGTGACAAAGGACAGCATCTACATGCGTTGGGTTATCTCGCCTGAGAAGGACTTGGATAAGGTACGCGTTTTCCGCCGTTTGAGCAACGAGGCACAATGGACGATGATTCGTACCTACTATCATGATGAAGTGAATGGGAAGTCGACATTGGAGGTTATTGACCGCCCAGAACCCAACCAGACAATACGATATTATTACGCCATAGAGGCTATTAACATGACGGGCGTCAGCACGGGACTTTCCATGCAGGTATGCTACCTGTTCCAGGGGCAAAGGGTGTTTAACGTACCCATAAAGCTGGATGGCGCTTGGCGCGCAGACAAAAAATGCGTTGTACTGGCATGGGAGGTGCCGGAGTACTTGCCCATTTCAGCACCATACCATTTTGTCCTGTCGCGTCAGTTGGAGGGCGAGAAGTTCTTCCGTCCCTATCGTTCCATCCGTCGTGATAAGAACAGTTTTGAGGATCTGCGCATGAAACCTGGTGAGAGTACTGTCTATCGTTTGGAGATTTTGTTCGAGGATGGCCGAAGCACAACTCCATCGAACGAAGTGAAAGTCTCTGTCCCGAAAAAGAAAGAATAAAATATACTATACTGCACTATGATACGATTAAAGAAAACCCTCAACCGTGTAGCTTGTTTATGTGCAACGGCTTTAATAGCCTCCTGCGGCGAAATGTTCCAGCAGGAATGGCCTGAAGAATTTGACCCCGATAAACTGCTCGATGTGACAGGACTGGGTATTGACGAAGGGCGGTTATTCGTTCTTTGTGTCGGTGAAGAGTATAAACTGAATCCTCAGGTAGGAGACATGTCCTTGGATGAGTTGCAGGAGAAAGATCAGGAAATTGTACTTTCGCGTTTTCATGCCAGTACTGAAAAGGGTGATGAGGTTGTACGCGTTCGTCAGACAGATATAATGGCTGTGAGCGTGGGTAAGGATATCATCTCATTCACTAATTCCAAAGGCAGTTGGAGTACCAGACTTTCCGTTTCCGTTCTGCCTTCCTGGGTTAGACAATCGTTGGCAGGCTGGAGATACGAGACGATTGTCTATGCAAATGTGACGGTAAATGACGAGATGCCTTCAAATGATTGTGTCTTCGGAGCATTTTGTGATGATGAATTGCGTGGGCGAGGTGTGACACGTACGGTAAAGGGTGTTACTTACGTGGTGTTCCGAATAGGAAGCAACAACGCCTATGGTGAGATCATCCGTTTCGAGGGTTTAGACACCACCAGCGGCCTCCCCATCACTTTCGATGAGACGATTACCTTCGATGGTGGAACCCACGGAACCCTCTCTGACCTCTATGAACTGAAAGGAAAGAAATAACTATTTAACCAATGAAAATGAAAAAACATAATATCACAAAGTGCTTGGCAACCTGTTTGTTTCAAGGGATGTTCATATTTTCTCTTGTCGGTCTTGTTTCCTGCCGGAAGCCTAAGATAGAGGAGGAAAAAGAGCCTACAAAGTATGAAATTCACACGGAGGAGACAGACGGACAGATTGTCGTTAGTGAAAAGTATGTTCCTGTGGATTGGGACAAGGCTTCTAATGAAGTGCTAAAAGCCAACAACGAAACGGGTGATTTTACGTTGAAACTAACCAAGGAAGAATCGAATGACATCAAAAAGGGCTCAATAATGACTATTGATGTGGACTCCACTATTTACTTGGTTAAAGTCACAGATTATACGATAAATGGTGACAAGGTTGAGCTGAAGACAGAACAGGGTAGTCTTGCAGAGGTTCTTGCAGGTAGTTCTTTTGAACTTCGTATGGGTGATTTCGATAGAGAAGACATTGATAGGCGAACGGAAGCCTATGTGGAGAAGGAGACTGCGGATATGTATGAGGACGAAGTGTTTACCCGTGCTTATTCAATGGACAGATTTCATCCTTCATTAGAGGATGGTGCCGCGGGTCCTCGTGGTTCTAAATTGAAAATATATCCTTCTGAATATCGATATAAGGATGACGAGGGTAACTGGCATAAGGTGCCGGCTGAAGGTGCTACTCGAGTGAACCTTCCTCCCATTTCCATAAATGAAACACTCAAGATTCCGTTTGCAGAAGATGGTAATAAGCACGACAAGCATCAGTTCTCCGCAGGATTGGAAGGATCTTTTACCGCTTCTTTGGTGCTCGGCGTTTCGCTCTTTGCAGATATTCCAATGGAATATGCTAGTTCTGCAAGTGAGGAAGATCAGGAAGACATTGAAATTGCCAATGATGCGACGTTCAAACCAACATTCTTTTTCGATCCTTCCTTTGACTGGAGTGTTGCATTTTATTCAACAATGACAAGACATATTGAAGGACCTCAGAAAGAGTTGGCGGAAAAACGCTTGGGAAGTGTGAAATTCATGGCAGGCCCCGTTCCTGTTTACATTGAGAATGTTATGGCTTTGAAAACACAGTATGTTGGAGATGTGACAGGAGGATTGGATTTTACGATAAGTGGACACGGGGGAGTGGATGTGCCGTATTATGCAGGATTCTCTGTAAATAAAAGGGGCGCGGTGGCATTCTCAGGCGGTGGTCCCTTCACTCATACCGTCAGTAAACCAACGTCTCAGATTAGCGTGGGCGCTGATTTTAAATTCTATGTGATACCCGAGTTCTCAATGAACCTATATGGCTGTGTGGGTCCGAAAGTAGCTGCACGTCCATACTTTGATAATCATATCCAGACAGGCGTTGGGTTTGTCGGTGCTTTTGATGAACCCTATCTTACATGGGATATGGGAATTGATTTGGGGGCAGAGTGGACGATTGGGCTTAAGCTCGGCACGGGAAAGATGAAGAAGCTACTGAAATACTTTGTAGATAAGGATGTTGAAATAGAGCCGAAGCCGGTACGTCTTTCAAAGACAAAAGGAAAACATGGGTACACTATTGAACTTTTTTCTGCTCCCTATTCTATTTCCTGTACGAACGGGTCTAACATCAAGTATGAACAGGACAATAAAATCGATTTTGCAACAACATGGAGAATTCTTGGCAATCAGTTTGCCTGCCCTATATCTTGTTTTGTATACTTTGAGGCAAATGGTCCCGAGTTGTATGAGATAGGAGGTGATACAAATCTGACATATACCACCTTGGGTGCAGCGACAGATTGGAAGGATGGTACCGTAAGTGTTGGATGGCATCCCTCTTCTGCAAATAGTACTTTGACAGCAACCCTATATGATGGTTCAGGAAAAATCCGTGGAACAACGACAATCAAAGCAAATACAGCTCCAGATAAGGTCCAGGCCGTGGATCTAGGTTGTAGTGTGCTATGGGCGAATATGAATGTTGGCGCTGAAAGTGAGAGTGATGGGGGAGATCTTGTCGGCTGGGGCGACAATACGGGTACTCATACTCAGCAATGGAGTTTCCCAGACTATGACTCCTATAAGGAGAATGCTGTTTACAGCCTAAAGTATTATGGCGGTCCGAATCTTGATCGTTCAGGCATTGCCAATTCGCGTCACGATTACGCTGCGGCTAAATGGGGTGGCGGATGGCGTATGCCAACCAAAGCACAATGGGAAGAACTAATGAAAAAGTGCGACTGGGAATGGGATGATGCGAGGACTGCTTATAAGGTGACTGGAAAGAATGGTAAATTCATTTATCTGCCTGCAGCTGGTTATCGAATAGGCTCAAGGAAGTTCAATCAAGGCTTCTCCTCTGAATCGGGAGATGAGAAGGCAAGTTGCGAGTATTGGTCTGCAACAATGGATATGGATACGAAAGAAGAACTAAACCAAAGCTATATTGATTTAGGCGTTACCGTTTCAAGCATCTATCCTAATGCTTATTATTTCTATGCGGAAAAGGATAAAAAGAAACGTATAGCCTCTACCCCAAAATTCTATGGCCAGTCCGTCCGTCCCGTGTTCCCGAATCCTAATTTTGGAAAATAATTTACATTAGCTAGACTAAATTCGGGTGGAGGTTGCCTCCACCCGAATTGGTTTATAATAACTTTTAATAATATCAAACGTTGTGTTCGAAGCGTTTAATTCTGCGCGCTCAGAGTTAAACGCTGTCGGATTAACGTTAAACTCTACGCGCGTAGCGCACTACATTCTTGGGCGGACGGACTGCGTGGGTGTGCATTTGTGCTTACTCGTGTGAAAGAGGACCTCGTGCGCGTGTGCGTAAACCTATTACTTATTTAAGAGAGGCGAGGATGTCGGCGAGGGCGTCGGGGGTGAGTTGCTGGGCAGCATCACTCCAAGCGGCATCGGGGGTGCAATGGCTCTCTATCATCAAGCCGTCGAAACCGAGGTCGAGGGCTTGGCGGCAGACATCAGGGATGAGGTCGCGGCGTCCACAGATGTGCGAGGGGTCGCAAAGGAACGTCAACTCGGGCATACGGCGACGGAGCTCAAGGGCAATGTCCCAAAGCGGGGGATTGCGGTAGATGGTTTTCTCGTAGCAGGAGAAGCCACGCAGAACGGCTGTCAGGTTATTAATACCCTGACGTTGGAAACGTTCCAACGCTCCCAACCATAGTTCCAAATCGGGGTTGATGGGGTTCTTGACAAGCACGGGGATGTCCGTGCCGCGAAGAGCTTCGGCTACCGCCTGCACGGCAAAGGGATTGGCGCTGGTGCGGGCGCCTATCCACACTTTATCGACGCCGGCTTTGAGCGCCTCCTCTACGTGATGGGGATTGCCGACTTCGACGACAACCTTCATACCAAGTTCGTGCTGAACGCGTTGAAGCCAAGGGAATCCTATGGTGCCCACACCTTCGAAACAGCCAGGTCGGGTGCGGGGTTTCCAGATGCCGGCACGGAATATGGTGATGCCTAGACGGGCGAGAGCCGTTGCTGTGGTCATCACCTGTTCTTCGGTTTCGGCGCTACAAGGGCCGGCAATGAGTATAGGGGTTTTATTCATGATGGGAATTCTGAGTTTCTGGGGATTCTGAATGTGAAGGTGGATTGGTCAGGCGGAGGCTGAGGCCATCGCGGACGACGATTTCCTCGCTAATGAGGATGCTGAGGACGTCATCGATTTGTTTATTAGGGAAGGGGAGCGTACCAAGCTCTTCCAAGGGATGAAGAGCGCCGTCGGCAAGGAGTTCTTCCATGCGTTGGGCGATGACCTCGACTTCGGCTTGGCGCAGTCCGTTGGGAAGGCGACGACGGCAATTGTCACATCGTCCACAGGGGGCAGCTTGTTTTTCGCCGAAATAATGGAGGAGCAGGCGGCTGCGGCAGACGTTGTGGCAAAGGGCGTAGTGCTTCATGGCCTTGATGCGTCGTTCGTAGTTGGCCTTGCGCTCTTCATAGATGGCAGGAGTGAAGACCAGTTTGTCGCTCTCTGTGCGAGCACGCAGCCAGGTAATCGCAGGTGTGCGCCGGGCAGGGATGTAGCTGACGATGCGGGCACGGCTGAGGCTGATGAGTGCTTCGAAAAGTCGGGCATCGTCGAAGCCGCATTGGCGGGCAAGGTATTTCTCGTCGATGAAAGCGTAGTCGGTGAAGATGCCGGTATAGAGGCGCAGGAGAGTGCGGATGACGGTTTCCTGGTCGGGCGTTTCGTTGGGGTTGCGATAGAGTTCGTCGCGGCGGACGAGGAAGGTGAGGCGCGAAGCATATTCCACCTCATCCTCATAGAGAAGATAGCCCATTTGGGTGAGGAGGCGCAAGGCGCTCTCAGTCTGAATCATGGGCAAATGGTAGTTATGGCAGAAATCCTCCAAGTGGAAGTCGTAGCGGCAGCCCTCGCCGTCGCCCAACGCCATAACGTAGTAGTAGCTGAGCTTCTCATAGACCTTGCGGACGAACTCCTTGGACGGGTAGTTCTCGCTGATGCGTCGTGAGAGGCGCGTCTGGTCGTTGGGGTGATAGAGCAGGACGGCGTATGCCGGAGCGCCATCGCGTCCACCACGTCCTGTTTCCTGGAAATAGGATTCGGGGGCGTCAGGCATCTCGTAGTGGATGACCATGCGGACATCGGCTTTATCGATGCCCATGCCAAAGGCGTTGGTGGCTACCATGACGCGAATGTCGCCCTTCGACCAAGCCTGCTGGCGTTCGTCCTTCTCGATGGGTTTTAGGCCGGCGTGGTAGAAAGTAGCACTAATGTCGTGGGAGGTGAGCAGCTTGGCAATCTCCTTTGTCTTATCGCGACTGCGAACATAGACGATGGCTGTGCCGGGGACGTTGTTCAGGATGTGGATGAGCTCAGCCTCCTTGTTGTTGGTCTCGCGAACCACGTAGATGAGGTTGGGGCGCGCAAAGCTCATGCGGAAGACGTTCTCCTCGCGGAAGCGGAGCTGGCGCTGGATGTCGCCGACGACCTCGGGAGTGGCCGTAGCCGTAAGAGCCAGCACGGGCACGCTGGGTATGAGGTCGCGTATCTGGGCGATGCTGAGGTACGAAGGCCGGAAGTCGTAGCCCCATTGCGAGATGCAATGGCTCTCATCGACAGCGATGAAGCAAACCTTCATCTTCACCACCTTGGTGCGGAAAAGCTCGGAACCAAGCCGTTCGGGGGAAATATAGAGAAACTTGTAGTCGCCGAGGATGCAGTTGTCGAGTGTGTTGAGGATGGCCTCGTGCGACATGCCTGTGCTGATGGCGCAGGCCTTAATGCCGCGTGCCTTCAGGGCTGCTACCTGATCCTTCATCAGGGCTATGAGGGGCGTGATGACGATGCAAATGCCCTTCATCGCCAATGCCGGCACCTGGAAGGTGATGCTCTTGCCTCCACCTGTGGGCATGAGGCCCAACGTGTCACGTCCGCTGCCGATACTTTCGATGATGGGCTCCTGAATGCCTCGGAAGCTATCGTAGCCGAAATACTGATGAAGAATCTCTTTGTAGGTCATCACTCCTGTTCCGACGGCCGGATGCTTTCGATCTGCAGTTGGACTTCGTTGCGCTTGTGGCTGTTCTCCTCCAGCGTGTAGCAGATGTCGAACGGATGTTTCGATTTGATGAAACGGGCCTGCTCGCTTTGTCCGAAGGCGATGCCATTCATGACGCGTAACGAGTCGTTGTCGACCATCTCCAGCTTGATGTGGTCCTGGTTGCGGCCGACAACCTTGCTGGTGCCGTAGTCATAGACCTTTCGGGTACAGAAGAGGGGCTTGGGGTTGTCGGGGCCGAAGGGCTCGAAACGGCGTATGTCCTTGAGCAGCTTCATGCTGATGTGGCGGAACGGCAGCTCTGCGTCGATATTGAGAATGGGTTTTGATTGTCGGGGCAGGATGTTCTCCGAGACGTACTTCTCGAAGCGGCGGCGGAACTCAGGCACGTTCTCCTCTTTCATGGAGAGTCCGGCGGCGTAGGAGTGTCCGCCGAAGTTTTCCAGCAAGTCGCGGCAGCTCTCGATAGCCTTGTAAACGTCGAAGTCGGCCACGCTACGGGCTGAGCCAGAGGCCAGGTTGTTTGTCTTTGTCAGCACTACCGACGGGCGGTAAAACACCTCGGTAAGGCGGCTGGCCACGATGCCTATGACGCCGCGATGCCACTCTTCGTTATAGAGCACGATGGAATGTTTGTCAGCCAAGTTCTCCAGATGGTCCACGATGAGGTTTGCCTCTTCAGTGGTGGCCTTGTCAAGGTCCTTACGGGTGTCGTTGAACACGTCAATCTGCCGCGCCTGAGCCAGCGCCTTGCGGTAGTCGGTCTGTGTGAGCAGGTCAACAGCCATTTTACCCGTCTGGATGCGTCCCGAGGCATTGATACGAGGCCCGATTTTGAAAATGAGGTCGTTAATGGAGAGTTCCTTGCCCGTCAGCCCGCACACTTCTATAATGGCCTTGAGGCCGACGCTGGGGTTGTGGTTCACCTGCCGCAGACCGTGATAGGCCAGGATGCGGTTCTCGCCCGTGATGGGCACGATGTCGGAGGCAATGCTGAGGGCAACGAGGTCGAGCAGGGGGATGAGTTGGCTGAACTCGATGCCGTTGTTGAGGGCGAAGGCTTGCATCAACTTGAATCCCACGCCGCAGCCTGACAGGTGCGGACAGGGGTAGTGGGAGTCGTTGAGCTTGGGGTTAAGGATGGCGACTGCGGGGGGAAGCTCTTCGTCCTGCACATGGTGGTCGCAGACGATGAAGTCAATGCCTATCGACTTAGCGTAGGCAATCTCCTGGATGGCCTTCACGCCGCAGTCGAGGATGATAATCAGCGTGACGCCCGAGTCAATGGCGTATTTGAGCGCCGGAGTGGAGATGCCGTAGCCCTCCTCCTCGCGATTGGGAATGTAGTAGTCAATATTCGAGGTGAACCGGCCTAAGAACTTATAGACCAGCGTAACTGCCGACGTTCCATCGACGTCGTAATCACCATAGACCAAAATCCGCTCTTTTCTTCCTAATGCCAGGTTGATGCGATCCACGGCTTCCTTCATGCCGTCCAAAAGGAACGGGTCGTGGAGCTGCGTCAGGCTCGGACGAAAGAAATGGCGAGCTTCCTCAGCACCGTGGACACCACGTTCGACCAGCAATCGGCACAGCACTGAGTGGATGCCCAGCTCGTGGGACATCTGCTCCGCCTCCTCGAGCACAGCGGGCGTAGGAGGCTGATAAATCCATTCGTAGTTCATTATGTATGTTTTTTTGTTTTGTTTGCATAAACAAGGGGGCGGCCTTCCGACCGCGATTATTGGGGTTAAACATTTGTTCTCTTTGCGTTTATGCTCTCAATGAAGCCTATTCCCGCGATTTGAACGCGTAAAGGTAAACAAAACAAATCGCAAAAACTAATTTTTTGCGTTGTTTTTAAATATTTTTTATACTAATAGAATTTCTCTATTTAAAAGAGTAGGCGGACGTGGATTTGCTGGGAGTTGTCCATGACACCCTCGGTGAAATGGAACGAAGCCGTAACGCGGCAGTCGACGTTGCTCATCCGGAGCAGGATGGCAGAGATGTCGGCGCGGTCGTAGTGGGGACTGCGATAGTAGGGGTCGCCACGATGGAGCAGCGTGCCGTAGAGCTCGTAGTCGCTCATAAGCGGGTCGCCGTGATAGCCCCGATAGCGAAGCTCAAGGCCAACGGGGGAATGGAAAAGAGGCATTGAGAGAACGGCATCAAAGAGTGCGCCGTATGGAACTTTCCACACCTTGTCCGTACGGTCGCGGTTGAGAGAGGTCATGAGGCCGGCTGTGACGTTTAAGACACAGCCTCCCCCGGCAAGCTGGAACCTGGTGTAGGGATTGAGCATCAGTTTGTCGTAGACCTTGTCGGGGGTAATGCCCTTACGGACGGAGAAGTGGGTGAGGCGGGCGTTGTAGCCCAGATTGAACAGGCTTGCCACCTGGCATTCGCCGTCGGAGACAATTTCGAAAATTTCCCGTTCAGTCGTGCTCTGACGGCTTAGCCAATCGCAATAGAGCTCCACGAATGCGCGTTGGGCATGATATTGGATAAGCGCGCCGCCCAGATTGGGGGTATAGTAGCGCAGGGCTTCGTCGACAAAGATATCGGGCAGCTCGCGAAGGAGCAGGCTGCGGGGGAAGGAACCGAAGACGCCTGACAGGCTGGACCCGTTGTAGCGGTAGTAGAGTGTCCAGTCGCTGGCGCTGAGGCCCTTTTTGCCAAAGTCCTTGATGACATAGCCGCCTGCTGCTGCGCTGTGGTTGCCCCAGCGTAATCCCCAGTCGGTACTGAGGCGGGTGCCGAAGTACGTGCAAGAGAACTGATAGGGGCTTTTCACCTCGCGGTTGTCGAAAAAGCCAAAGATATCCAAGTCATAAAAAGACTGGCTCTTCTGCTGCCCGAAGACCTCCGTCACACCCGCTGGAATGAGCATAAGAAGGAGGGCTAACGTCAGTATTTTTTTCATAATTTCGCTTGTTTTTTGCAAAGGTAAGGAAAAAAAACTAATTTTGTCCCGAAAAAAGGTAAAATATGATTTCAGAACGTTTGGCTGAGCTGCGCCGTATGATGCAGCGCGAAGGATGGGACGCCGTAGTCGTGCCTGGTAGTGATCCTCACAGTAGCGAATATCTTCCTGCCCGCTGGCAATTGCGGCAGTTCATCTCGGGCTTTACGGGCTCCTACGGCACCGTGGTTATTACCCCCTCTCATGCTGGCTTGTGGACCGACACTCGTTATTTCATTCAGTTCGATAAGGAGCTGGGCGGCACGGAGTATGTGCTTCACAAGCTGCGCGTGCCTGATGCCGTGCAGCCGTGGGAATGGCTGGGCAAGGAGTTGCCTCAGGGCGGCGTGGTCTGCATCGACGGCTCGTGCATGAGCGTGGCCGAGGTGGATGAGTACCGTCAGGCCATTGAGCCGAAGGGTGGGCAGCTTGATAACCGTCCCGACTTCATCGACGAGCTGTGGCCCGACCGTCCTGCCACGCCCGACGACCCCATCTGGGTGCTCGATGACGTCTATACTGGCCGTAGTGTAGCCGACAAGCTGTCGTGGCTGCGCGGTTGCATGAAGGAGAATGGTTGTGAGGCCATGCTGGTGAACAGCCTCGACGAGGTGGCTTGGCTGCTCAACATCCGCTCGGCCGACATCGACTTCACGCCCGTCGTTATCGCTTATCTGCTGGTGGAGCGGGGGAGAGCCACGCTTTTCACGAACCCCGCAAAGGCTGCATCGCCTGCCGTCCGTCAGCATCTGGAGGTCGTCGGCTGTGTCGTCAGGCCTTACGAAGAGGTTACGGATGTCCTGCGCAGCCTCTCCTTTGCCACGCATCTCTGGGTGGACGGCAGCACGCTGAACGAAGCCCTTTACGAGTGCGCGACGGATGCCCTGAAGGAGAACGTGATGAACCGTCCCTCGCCCATCCGGCTGGAAAAGGGTCTCAAGAACGATGTGGAACTGAACGGCTTCCGCCGTGCCTATCTCAAGGACGGCATCGTGCAGACGAAGCTGTTCAAGTGGCTGGAGGAATCGCTGGCAGCAGGTACCCGTCTGACGGAAATGGATGTTGCCGACAAGCAGATTGAGCTGCGCCGCGCCCAGGGCGAGTATGTGGACGAGAGTTTTGCCCCCATCTCCGCCTGGGGCGAGAATGCCGCTCTGCCTCACTACGAACCGACGCACGAGGTGTGCAGCGAGGTGCATGCCAAAGGACTTTTCCTGCTCGATTCCGGCGCGCACTACCTGCACGGCTCAACCGACATCACCCGTACCATCCCCCTCGGCCCGCTTACCGACCTGGAGCGCGAGGACTACACGCTGGTGCTGAAGGGCATGATAGGGCTGGCGACAGCCGTCTTCCCATGTGGCACGCGCGGCGCCAACATCGATGTGTTGGCCCGCATCCCGCTCTGGAAGGCACTCCGCAACTTTGGTCACGGCACAGGTCACGGCACGGGTCATGTCCTCTGCGTGCACGAGGGGCCGCAGGACCTGCGCCAGAACGTCTATGACCAGGCCATCCTGCCCGGCATGGTGACGAGCGACGAGCCCGGCCTCTACCGCGAGGGCATGCACGGCGTCCGTCACGAGAACGTCATCCTCTGCCACGAGCTGGAGAAGAACGAGTTTGGCGACTGGCTTGGCTTCGAGACCCTCACCTGCACCTATATCGACCCATCGCCCGTGGTTGTGGAGCTGCTGACGCAGGAGGAGCGTGACTGGCTCAACAATTACAACGAATACGTCTATATCCGCCTCCTTCCTCATCTGACCGACGACGAGAAGCGCTGGCTGCGAGGGAAGACGTATAAACTTTAACGTGCTGTCTGAACGAGTGGCCTTGTAGAGGAAAGCTCCGTCAGGAAGAGCGTCTCCGTCTCAGCGTCTCAATTAAAAAAAGGGTACTATCAACACCGTGATCCCCTCCTTCTTAAGAATATAACTATTTAATAATTATATATATAATAATAAATAGGTATGAAATGAGGAGTATGCATACCCTTTAAAAAACAATTGAGACGCTGAGACGGAGACGCAGAAAATATTCTAATAGTATGGTTCCCAAATGGTTATACTCTGCTCGGCGGCATCATTTCGGTAATTTCAAGTCCAAATTGACGAAAAAAGACGCATTTTTTCCCCTGAAAGACCTCAAAAAACGGGAACAAACGGGCGATTCCGATGATTTTTCCTGCTTTTGCGTTCTGTTGACCCTGTTGGAATTTTGAGTCTCACGACGCCTATCACAAGCTGTGCGATGCCAATAATTCGTCTCAAAGGCCGTTTGGGGGTAGGGGATACACCCAAAAGCGTCCCTGAGCGAGATGCTGAATAGCGCTTTTTCTTTGCCTGCTCTGCGCGGTTATTCCCCTGCGCTAAAAAATTATTCGCCTGCGCTGGGAATTTATTTGCCTGCGCTGGGGCTTCAGGGTCAGAATGCGTCTATCTTGGCGTAGATGGCATCGACGCGGGCGTTGAAATCTGTGTAGAAATCCTTGTAAAACGCCTTGACGTTGTTAGGCTCGGTATGGTTGGTGCGGGCCAGGAATTCGTTTTGCAACGCCAGCACGTCGGCGAGGACTTCGTCGACCTTGGCTTCATCGGTGTCCTTAAGCGCCTGCTGCACGAGGCAGTCGGTGACGATTTCCTCAACAATGAAATTGACGGTTTTCTTCAGGTTTTTTCTGCTTGCCATAATGATGAGTGTTAAAAAAACGTTGTAAAGGTAGGCATTTCCGACTTATCTGCCAAGCGAAGGCAAAAAAAAGTTTTCTTTTTTTGCTATTCTCGCTGAAAAAGGGGAAATTTGCAGCTTGAAAATTCAGAGCATACCCTTTGACAATTCATCATTCATACTAAAAATAAGCGATTCAAAATGAAGAAAAGTGCATTACAGATTGCCCGCGCAGCCTATCAGCCGAAGCTGCCGGCCGTATTGAAAGGTAACGTAACCACCGTGAACGGCGCCGCCACGGAGTCAGCCGCCGACCATGACGAGATTCGTCGTCTCTTCCCGAACACCTACGGCATGCCCGTCGTGACGTTTGCCCAGGGCGAGAAGAAGGACCATGCTCCCCTGAACGTGGGCGTCATCCTCAGCGGAGGTCAGGCTCCCGGCGGACACAACGTCATCAGCGGTATCTTCGACGGCATCAAGAGCCTCAATCCCGCTAGCCGCCTCTACGGCTTCCTGATGGGTCCCGACGGTCTCATCAATCACAAGTACATGGAGCTGACGGCCGACATCATCGACGAGTACCGCAACACCGGTGGCTTCGACATCATCGGCTCCGGACGCACCAAGCTTGAGAAGGAAGAGCAGTTCGACAAGGGGCTTGAAATCCTGCGCCAACTCGGCATCAAGGCACTCGTCATCATCGGCGGCGACGATAGCAACACCAACGCCTGCGTGCTGGCTGAGTACTACAAGAGCATCGGTGCCGGCGTGCAGGTCATCGGCTGCCCGAAGACCATNNGACGGCGACCTGAAGAACGAGATGATTGAGACCAGCTTCGGCTTCGATACCGCCACCAAGACCTACAGCGAGGTCATCGGCAACATCGAGCGCGACTGCAACTCAGCCCGCAAATACTGGCACTTCATCAAGCTCATGGGCCGTAGCGCCAGCCACGTTACGCTGGAGTGCGCCCTGCAGGTGCAGCCTAACATCACCCTCATCGGCGAGGAGGTGGAGGCCAAGAACCAGACGCTCGACGATATCGTCACCTATATCGCCACCATCGTGGCCGACCGTGCCGCACGCGGCATGAACTTCGGTACCGTCCTCGTGCCCGAAGGACTCATCGAGTTCATCCCTGCTATCAAGAAGCTCATCGCCGAGCTCAACGATCTCATCGCTGCCAATCAGGCTGAGTTCGACACCATCGGCGCCGACGAGAAGATAGCCTTCATCAAGGCTCATCTCAGCGCAGCCAACGCCGCCATCTTCAACAGCCTGCCCGCCGGCGTCAGCCGTCAGCTCGCCCTAGAGCGCGACCCGCACGGAAACGTCCAGGTCAGCCTTATCGAGACCGAGCAGCTGCTGGCCGAGATGGTCGCCACCAAGCTTGCTGCCTGGAAGAAGGAGGGCAAGTTCACGGGCAAGTTCAGCACCCAGCACCACTTCTTCGGCTACGAGGGCCGTTGCGCCGCTCCGTCGAACTTCGATGCCGACTATTGCTACAGCCTGGGCTACAATGCCGCCATGCTGATTGCCGACGGTAAGACGGGCTACATGAGCAGCGTGCGCAACACCACGGCTCCTGCTGCCGAGTGGATTGCCGGTGGCATCCCCATCACAGCCATGATGAATATGGAGCGCCGTGCCGGCGAGATGAAGCCCGTTATCCGCAAGGCTCTCGTAGAGCTCGACGGAGCACCCTTCAAGGCCTTCGCAGCCATGCGCGACGAGTGGGCAAAGGAGACGCTCTATGTCTATCCCGGCCCCATCCAGTACTTCGGCCCGAGTGAGGTCTGCGACCAGACCACCAAGACGCTGCAGTACGAACAGGCCTGACGCATGGCAGCAAAGACGACGAAAACGACACGAAAGGCTTCTTCTTCGGTTTCCCGCACGGGCACGAAGAAGCCCTCTTCTCGTTCGTCGTCGAAGACAGGAAAGTCCGGAAGACCCCGAAAGACCGGCAAGTCCCGCAAGCCAGCGGGCCGCACCCTGCTGACGTTGTTGGTCAGCGCCATGTTGCTGCTGGCTTTCTGGCGGCTTTTCATCCGTCCTGAGCTGAGGCGCCCCACCTACGGTACCGAGGCCTATCATGTGCGCATCCCCGACGGCTATGCCGTTCACGGCATCGACATCTCGCACCATCAGGGCGACATCAATTGGGAGAGACTTGCTGCGCTTCAGCAGGCCGATATCCCCATCCGCTTCGTCTTCATCAAGGCTACGGAGGGCGGCGACCATGAGGATAAACGCTTCGACGAGAACTTCGCCGCAGCCCGCGAGCAGGGATTCATCCGAGGTGCCTACCACTTCTACAATCCCGCAACCGACCCTGTCGTGCAGGCTGACTTCTTCATCAGCCATGTGCCGTTGGAGAAAGGCGACCTTCCGCCCGTCATCGATGTGGAGAAAGCCCCGTCGCGTCTGCAGCAGCGCACGTTCTATGCCCAGTTGTCCCTCTTCCTCTTCCGTCTGGAGGCACATTATGGCGTCCGCCCCATCATCTATACCTCGTATAAGTTCAAGGAACGCTATCTTGCCGTTCCTGAGCTGGACCGCTATCCGCTGTGGATAGCCCATTATCATGTGGAGCATCCGGGCTATCAGGGCGAATGGGCTTTTTGGCAGCATACCGACCGCGCCGTCCTGCCGGGTATAGACGAGAAAACCGACCTCAATGTCTTCCACGGCTCTTTGAAAGAACTCCAATCCCTAACCTTACCTTAAATCCTTAAAGTCCTTAAGGCCCTAAATGTCAAAATCCTCATCAATAATGAAAAAGTTCATTCCCATCACTCTATTATTTGCCGCCCTTCTCATGACCTCTTGCCAGAAGGAGTACGGTTATTATAGTTCATCCCGCGTGAAAGTCGTCGTCGACCTAACGGATGCCCTCACCGGCCTCGACGAGCAGAACGAGGGCGACTTCGTGCTTGACGAAGACCATGCTGTCCGCGTCCAGCTCTTCCTCTACGACGCTCAAGGCCACCTCTATGCCGACCAATATGATTACGTCGATGGCTACTACCATACGAGGACTTATTATTTTGAGAATGTCCCCCTTGGCGATTATACCCTCATCGTCGCTACCGATGTGGTGGAGCGTACAGGAGCAGGAAAAAGCGCTTTTACACAGGTCTATTGGGACTTTCAGAACAAAGATCGTCTGGCTGCGTTCACGGTCGTCGGATTGGATCAGATGGACATCATGGGCGAACGTTTGCTGACACTTACCGAAGAGGGCGTTTCCATCAACGGACGCCGCAACTCGAAGCGCGTCAGCATCGACGTCGAACCTGTTACCGCTATGGTCTGCACTACCTTCCTGGATATCTTCTACTGGGACAAGAACGTGTTGAATGGCGAGCGCGCCAACCGTATCTACAACTACTTCGACCTCAGCTACAAACACGACTACAATGTCGTCACCTTCGATCCCTCCCGCAACGATTATCCTTGGGCGTTCAGCGAATCGACGAACGAGTTTGACTACTACCTTATCGACCGTATCTATCTTGAAAAGTTGGATGCCAAGAAGGTAAAGAACATCTACGGCTATCACGCCGTGTTACCGGGCATATACGGCTTCATGGGCTATGGCGAGTATCAGTTCAGCGGCAACGAGACCACCTACTCCAACCAGACCCGCACCTCGGGTACTGTCCGCATGGAGCCTGGACGGATGTACTATGTCGATTTCGATATCAAGGAGTGGGAAGTCAACCTTGAGGGTGCCTCCTATACCCGTGCTAACCCGCAAGAACGAAGCAGAAATGAAGTACACGGAAGTGACGTTCGTCATCGCTCCTTACAGCGAGACAGCAAGTGACCTCATAGCCGCGCTGACGGCCGATGTCGGCTTCGACAGCTTTGTCCCCACACCTGATGGCGTGCAGGGCTATATTCCTTCGGAGCAGTACGACGAGCCAGCTCTCCGGCAAGTGCTGGAGGCTTTCCCGATGCCTGAAACTACCGTTTCTTTTACCGCCTCTCCGATGGAGGACAAGGACTGGAACGAGGAGTGGGAACGCAATTTCTTCCAGCCCATTGTGGTTGATGGGCGTGCTGTCGTCCACAGCACCTTCCATACCGACTATCCGAAGGCTGAGTACGACATTGTCATCAATCCCCAGATGGCTTTTGGCACAGGTCATCACCAGACCACCCGCCTGATGATGTCCTACATTCTCGATGTCGACCTCGTTGGCAAGGACGTCCTCGATATGGGCTGTGGCACGGGTATCCTCGCCATCCTCGCCTGTATGCGTGGCGCCCGTCATGCCGACGCCATCGACATCGACCAATGGTGTGCCGACAATACCCGCGACAACATAGCCTTGCAACATGTTGACTCGTTGACTTGTGGACTTGTTGACCTTATAGACGTTCTTTGTGGCGATGCCTCCCTGCTGTCCGAGCTCGGTCCCTACGACGTCATTTTAGCCAACATCAACCGCAATATCCTTTTGGCCGACATGCCTACTTACGTTGCCCGCCTCCGCCCTGAGGGCCACCTTTTCATCAGCGGTTTCTACCTCTCCGACCTCCCCCTTCTCCGCGAGAAAGCCGCGACTCTCGGCCTCCGTTACCTCTCCCACCGCTCCGACTCCTCCTGGACCTCCGCCGAGTTCGTGCTTTCCAAATATGGAGAAAGTAGGTGAAAAAAGATTGTTCACCAGCAGGAGAGAAACCTGTTGGTGAACATCGCTTGTGGAGCATAGGAGACTCGAACTCCCAACCTATAGATTGCGAACCTATCGCTCTGCCAGTTGAGCTAATGCCCCGATTGAACGAGTGAAAAGAAAGCTCGCTTGCTTTCCCGAGTGTGAGGGGTAAAGACGAAAGTCAATGCCCCGGTTTCGGGAGAGAAACTTGCGGGTGCAAAGATACGGCGTTTTTCTGAAACGGATGCAAAAAAGAGACGAAAAAATAGGGGGGAGGGGAATAAAAAAGGATAAAGGAAAGGGGCAATGAACAATAGAAACAGGAAAAACACAGTTTTAGGAAAATTCCCCTGAAAGGATAGGGATTTTCCTGCATGGGGGTGAAATACCTGTAGTATTTTTGCAGCGAGAAAAAAGAGATGAACCGAAAAGACAAGAGATTGAAAACAGAATTATTTACCTTTAATTCAATAAAAAGAGCTATGAAAAGAGTATTATTCCTTAGTCTTATGATGACGGTCGTGCTGGGCACGGTCTGCGCCCAGACGAACGATGACCTCTACTTCATCCCGAAGAAGAAGGCTGCTACGACTGCCACTTCGGCAGGTACTGTGACTTCTGAGCCGACGGCAAAGAAGGTGTCCGTGACGGCTGTGGGCGTCCGCGACGATGGCGAGACGGCTACGGTCGAGGTTGATCGTCCGTTGACGATGGACGAAGATACATACAACCGCCGTGGTGTGCGCAGCTACATCGATGACGAGGGCAACTACGTACAGGAGGCCGAGGTCGAGGATCTTGCACTTCGCGTCCGCACGGTTGACGGCGACACGCTTTACTACCGCGTGGATTCGCTCATCGTCAATCAGGAGGACGACGGCTGGGTGTATGGCTTCAACGGCGATGCCGAGGATTACGAATATGCCATGCGCATCATCCGCTTCCGCAACCCGCGTTACGCTATTCCCGTCAGCAGCCCGCTTTACTGGGACATTGTCTATGGCGGCAGTCTGTGGCCAATCTGGGACTGGAACATCTACGACGACGGCCTTTATGCCTACGTCTTCCCCTCTTCCTACAACTGGAGTTATTGGGACTGGCGCTTCAGCCCTTATAGCTGGCGCTGGGGAGGCCGTTATTGGGGCTGGCACGGCTATGGCAGCTGGTACAGCGACTGGTATGACCCATGGTTCGGCTTTGGTTATGGTTGGGGATATGATCCCTGGTATTATGGCTATGGCCACGGTTGGGGTTGGGGCTATGGTGGCTACTACGGCTACTATGGTTGGGGACATCATCATCCCTACGGAGGTGGTTTTGCTTTCGAGAACTCCCGTCGCAACAACCGTCACGCAGGCCTTGCTTCTACCCGCACAGGTTCTGGCGTTACCCGCAACGGCAATATGGCGCTGAATGGTGCTGGTGGTACTACGCGCAGCGGTGCTACCACCCGGACAGGTAGCGTCACACGTACTGGCGACGACCGTACTGTAACCCGCACGGGTAGTGCAACGCGTAGCGGATCTGTCACAGGAACTACCACACGTAGTGGTGCTACTACTCGCTCAGGGGCCGGACGTGTCGTCACTACCCGCAGCGGACAGTCCGCAGGGATGAGTAGCCGCACGGGCTCCGTCGGCACTTCCACGCGCACGGGTTCCTCATCTGTATCGCGCTCGAGTAGTACTGCTCGCACCAGCGACGGCCGTACAGGCTACACCCGCCAGAGCACGTCGCGCAGCAGCTCTTCAGCTTCGTCGGGCTACAACCGCCCCAGCAGCAGCCGTTCGTCGGTCAGCTCCACTCCGCGCAGCTATAGTTCTGGCAGTTCAAGTAGCTCCTCTTATAGCAGCAGTTCGCGCAGCTCGTCTTCCTACAGCGGCAGCAGTTCCTACAGCGGCAGCAGCACACGTAGCAGCTCCTCTTACAGCGGTAGCAGCAGTTCACGCAGCAGCTCCTCCTATAGTAGCGGCAGCAGCTCGCGCAGCAGCGGCGGCGGCTCCTTCTCAAGTGGTGGCGGCTCGCGTGGCGGAGGTTCCGTTTCCAGCGGAGGCGGCAGCCGAGGCAGATAAAGAAATGCCATTAATAATAGAGAAAAGTTATTAAAACGTTGAATCATTAAACTCTACAGATATGAAAAAGATAGCATTTTCCCTGGCAACAGCATTCCTGTGCGCACTCTCTATGCAGGCACAGACCACATACGAGGCTGCAAACCTCCTCGGTGGTGACCTCGCTGGTACGGCTCGCTACGTCGGCATGGGCGGCGCCATGAGCGCTCTCGGCGCAGACATCAGCACCATTCGTACCAATCCTGCAGGCATCGGTCTCTATCGCAGCTGCGACCTGATGGCCACCTTCGGCGGCGTAGGCATCACGCAGAAAACGGGCAATTATACCAATTTCCAGCCTCGCGGCACGTTCGACAACTTCGGATTGGTCATTGCCAGCAAGCATAGCAACGAGGGCATCCTCCGCTTTGTCAACTTCGGCTTCAACTACCAGCGCGTAAAGGACTTCAATGGAAAGATGAATTGGTCGGGCAACTTGAACGGTCTCTCGCAGACGGCGCAGATGGCTTGGCAGGTTTATCAGAACGACCCGGCTATTGGCGATGCCTTCTTCGACCAAAGCAACGAGCAATGGGGCTTTACGCATCACAACTATTATGATGATCCAAACTACGGTTGGCTCAGTCTGCTGGGTGCCGACGGACGTCTCGTCGATGCCACAGCCTTCAACGACGGCTATTTCTATCCGTCTGATTATGGCGAGTACTCAGGCGAGGAAAAGGGCCATATCGGCGAATATGATTTCAACCTATCTTTCAACTTTGTTGACCAAGTCTATTTAGGCGCCACGCTCGGCATTACGGATGTGTACTATGCCTACAACTCGGTCTATCGTGAGGACTTCGAGGACGGCAATTATACGTTGGAGAACTGGTACAAGACGAAAGGCACGGGCTATAGCTTGCGGTTGGGTGCTATCATCCGTCCCTTCGAGGAATCCTCGTTCCGCATCGGTTTGTCCGCTTCGACGCCTACTTTCTACAGCCATTTGACGGACTACAACTCGGCTATTGTCAGCACCACCTTGTACGATGCCGGCGTGGATGAGTACGGCAACGTGGCAGACGTTCAGTACCAGATGGACACCATGTCGGAGGACGCTTTTGGTGGCGATTGCTACACGAAGTACACCAATATCGCTCCGGGTAATGTGAACGTGAGCCTCGGCTACACGCTGGAGAGCGGCCTCGCCCTCGGCGCTGAGTGGGAGTACACGGACTATAGTGCTGTTCGCCTCTACGAGGGTGACGGCAGGGAGAATACTACCATCAACCAGCACACGAAAGATAACCTCTGCGGACAGCACACCTTCCGCGTGGGCTTGGAGAAGAAGTTCTTCGACAGCCTCTATGCTCGTCTGGGCTACAACTACGCTACGGGCGGCTACAAGAGCGATGCCTGGAAGATGATCCCCATCAACTCCGTGCAGACGAATACCGACTATAAGAACATCCTGAACACAAATACGTTCTCGGGCGGCATCGGCTTCCGTGGCGAGGTCTTCTATGCCGACTTGGCTTTGGCATACAGCACTCGTAATGCTGACTTCTATCCCTTCGAGAACGTCAATCTGAAAGCGATTCCGATGACGCGCAACATGTTCAAGGGAATTGTTACTATGGGATTCCGCTTCTAAAATAACTTCTATGTAATGTTGGCAGGCGGGCTGTTCCGTGAGGGACAGCCCGCCTGATTATTATAAGGGAAATCCTAAGAAAAACTGGCTATGCCAAATCCACGACGGTAATGCCGGCGCCGCCGAACTGCACGTGTTCGTCGCGGGCGGAGAGGACGGCAGGATTACTGCCGAGGTATTCGCGGATGAGGTTACGGAGAATGCCGCCGCCTGTGCCGTGAAGGATACGGACGCGATGCACGCCCAATAGGATGGCATCGTCGATGAAGAAGGTGACAGCCTGTACAGCCTCTACACCACGCATTCCGCGAACGTCAATATCCTGATGGAAGTTGAGTTTCTTTTCTACGATGGCTTCTTGCGTCTCGCGGCTGATGTAGGTATAGGTGCGTGATTCGGTTTTCTGCTCCTGAGCCTCATCGTTCGAAGCAGGCTCCAGACGGTCGGTCTTCACGTTTGTTCGTAAATTGCCCAAAGCCACGACGGCATTCTTGCCCTTCAGCTCCAGTATCTGTCCAATGGTTTCCTGCCCTTGGAGGCGCACGTAGTCGCCTACGGCAAACGTATGGTTTGTGGGAACGTCTGGATTATCGTTAATGACGGGACGCTTGATGCGGACGCCGTTCTTTTTCTTTCCCTTCGGATGCTTGGCCTTCAGAGCTTCTGCCTCCTGCTCCTGAAGTTGTTTGTCCAGTTCGCTTCGGAAGGAAGCCAATTCCTCGCGAGCCTGACGCGTCTGCTCTTTCTCGGCTTGTGCCTCGCGGATGCTGCGGATGGTATTTTCAATCTGCGCATTCGAGCTGTCGAGCAGTTGGCTGGCCTGCTCTTTGGCCTCGCGCAGAATAGCCTTGCGGCTGGCGCTTAGCTCGGTACGCTCGTTCTCATAATGGGCGATGATTTCGTCCAGTTGCTTTTCTTTCTGGCGGATATTCTGACGCTTCTGTTCCCAATAACGCTTGTCGCGCACGATGTCCTGGAGGTACTTGTCGCTTTGGATATAGTCGTTGCCCACGATGTCCGAGGCATCTGCAATAACTTCCTCGGGGAGGCCGATTTTGCGGGCAATCTCTACGGCAAACGAGCTGCCGGGCTGCCCAATCTGGAGTTGGAAGAGGGGCTGCATCTGGGCACGATCGTAAAGCATGGCGCCGTTGACTACTCCCTCATGGTCCTCAGCAAACTGCTTGAGGTTGTGGTAGTGGGTAGTGATGACGCCAAAGGCCTTTCGGTCGTTGATACGCGCCAGTACGGCTTCGGCAATTGCTCCTCCGATAAGGGGATCGGTACCGCTGCCGAATTCGTCGATAAGCACCAGACTTTGTGGCCCGCAGTTGCGGAGCACGTTCTTCATGTTGAGCAGATGGCTGCTGTAGGTGCTGAGGTCGTCCTCGATGCTCTGCTCGTCGCCAATATCGATGAAGATGTCGCGGAAGATTCCCATGCCGCCAGCCTCCTTCATAGGGACGAGAAGGCCACATTGCATCATGTATTGCAAGAGTCCTACCGTCTTGAGGCAGACAGACTTCCCGCCTGCATTCGGGCCTGAGATGAGCAGGATGCGTTGCCGTTCTGTGAGCTCGATGGAGAGGGGGATAACTTTTTTGTCGTGCCGCGCAAGCGATTGCTGGAGCAGGGGATGGACGGCATAAACCCAATCGAGCATAGGGCGCGGATTGACGTTGGGGCGAATGGCCTCCATAGCGATGGCTGTAAGCGCCTTAGCACGGATGAAGTCGATTATGCCGAGGAAATTCACAGAGCCGAGGATATCGGGGATGTGGGGACGCATCTCGGTAGTGAATTCTTTGAGGATGCGGATGATTTCGCGTTGCTCCTCGCCCTCCAGCTCACGCACGCGGTTGTTGGCCTCCACTACTTCGGCAGGCTCGATGAAGACGGTCTTGCCTGTGGCAGATTCGTCATGGACGATGCCCTTGATTTTGCGTTTCAGGGCGGGGACTACGGGAATGACAAGACGCCCGTCGCGCATGGTGGGATTGACGTCCTTGTCGACAAGTCCTTCACTTTGAGCGGTATGAAGAATGCTCATCAGCTTGCGGCTGATGCTTCCGGCGGCAGAAACCAGTTCGCGCCGGATGTCGTGCAGTTCAGGCGAGGCGGAGTCCTTGATGCGCCCGTAAGGATCGATGATAGTGTCGATTCGGCGCACCAATCCAGGGAAGAAGAGCGTGTCCTCAGCCAAAGCCGCAAGATGGGGATAACCGCCTGTTGGCTTGTTGGCTTGTTGACTCGTTGCCTCTTCTTTCTCGCGGAAGAACCAGACGATGGTGTTCAAGGCATCGAGCGAGCGGCGCAGATTGAAAAGCTCTTCCTCGCTCAGATGCAATCCGGGCACGGAGGCACGATGGAGCGCTTCGCGGACGTCGTAGAATCCTTCGGCAGGCAGGGCGTCGGGCTCCTCGCGGAGAATGCGCACCATCTCAGCCGTCTCGTCGAGCAGCCGTTCCAGCGTAGCGGCATCGGTAGTGAAGGCCATAGCCTCCACTCGCTCACGACCCATCGTCGAGAGGCAACGCCCGCTCACCTGTTCCCTTATGAGGTCAAAGCCGACTTTATGTTCGAAGTTTTGAGGATAAATCAAAATGTATTACGAATTGACTTTGTACGAGTTACTATTACTCCCCGCCGAAACGGTCTGCAAAGATAGGCCAAAAGATTGAGAATGCCAAAAGTTTTTCTTATCTTTGCCCCCAAATTCGAAATAGGATATGAAGCAGAAGGTCATTTTGATTACGGGCGCAAGCAGCGGTATCGGCTACGACACAGCCATCCGCCTGGCGCAGGAGGGGCACAAGGTGTATGGCGCAGCCAGGAGAGTGGAGCGGATGACGCCGCTGAAGGACTACGGCATTACGCCCCTGCCGATGGATGTGACTGACGAACAGTCCATGTCGTCAGCTGTGGCAACCCTCATTGAGGCTGAGGGGCGGATAGACGTGCTCGTCAACAATGCCGGCTACGGCATGTTCGGAGCCATAGAGAACGTGCCCATCGAGGAGGCGCGAAGGCAACTGGAAGTGAATATGTTCGGCTTGGCCCGTCTGACGCAGCTTGTCCTGCCCCACATGCGCGAGCAGCACGAGGGGTGCATCATCAACCTCTCCTCCATAGCCGGGCGGGTAGTCTTCTATTTCGGAGGATGGTATCATGTGTCGAAATATGCCGTTGAGGCCTTCAGCGATGCCCTTCGCATGGAGGTGAAGCCCTTCGGCATTCATGTCATCATCATCGAGCCTGGAGCCATCAAGACAAACTGGGGAATCATAGCGGCAGACCACCTGTCGTCCACATCGGCAGGAACCGTCTATGAGGAAGCGGCTGCAAGCGAGGCCCATACCCTGCGGACGGCCTATTCTATGAAACTCTTGCCGCAGCCTTCGGTGATATCGAAGGCTATCTGTCGTGCTGTTCGAGCACGCAATCCAAGGACGCGCTATCGCGCAGGATTTGGCGCGAGGACGTGTCTGTTCCTTCACGGCATCCTTCCTGCGAAGTGGTGGGATGCCCTTGTGCGCCGCGGAGGGAAAAGGATTTTCCGTTCGGAGGAGTAGCCGTTTATTCCAGGCAAATAATTTCTCAGAGCAGGCGAATAAATTTTTAGAATAGGGGAATAAAAAATTAGAATAGGCGAATAATTTTTTAGTGCAGGCGAATAAAATAACGTCCCTTTCTCTTTGGTTTTAGGTAGGCTGCACCTCGGAAACAAAAATAAATGCGGATTTATTTTGTATTTCTCTCAGTTTGCACTACCTTTGCCGCGCTTTTTCGGAAAGATGGCGGAGTGGTCGATCGCGGCGGTCTTGAAAACCGTTGACCTGAAAGGGTCCGGGGGTTCGAATCCCTCTCTTTCCGCAAACAAGAATCAAGCGAGATGGGATAGGCATTAGTCCTTCCCTCTTTTTTTTCGGCAAAACGGAACTCTCTTCTGAAAAATCTTTGTATCTTTGCAGTCGTGAAATTCAAAAACAACTATTCTATGGGAAAGATTTTATTGTCATTGGCGGCTGTGGCGCTGTTCGTTACGGGCTGCACGGAGAAAACGTCAAAAACCTTGGTACTCTACTATTCTGAGACGGGTACTACTGAGGCTGTGGCCCAGGAATTGCAAAAGCAACTGGGTGCTGATATCGAAAAAATCGAGGCTGTAGTGCCCTATACGGGCAATTTTCAGGAGACTATCGAGCGTGGAGGACGTGAGATGCGTAGCGGAGAGACGCCTGACCTGAAGCCGCTGAAGTCGAAGCTGGCTAAGTATGACGTCATCTTCCTCGGATATCCCATCTGGTTCGGCACTTACGCTATGCCCATCGCTACGCTCGTGAAGGAGAACGACTTTGCGGGAAAGACCATCGTGCCGTTCTGCACCTTTGGTAGCGGAGGCTTAGGCTCATCCATCGAAGCGTTGAAGAAGGCGCTTCCCCAGGCGAAGATTGTGCCGGGCTATGGTGTGCGCACGGCTCGCGTGGCAGCTGCGGCAAAGGAAGTGGAGCGTTTCCTGAAGGTAAACGGATACGTGGAGGGAACCGTAGATAAGCTGCCCGACTACTCCGCCCAGCAACCCGTGACGGAGGAGGAAACGGCTATCTTCGATGCTGCCTGCTCAGGCTATCAGTTCCCGCTCGGTACACCCGTAACGGTAGGTAAGCGCACGACGGCTGACGGCACGGATTATAAGTTTACCGTCAAGAGCCGCGGCATGAATGGCGAGGAGGGCACCTCAACCATCTACGTTACCGTAGAAAAAGGCGCCAAGCCCGAGTTTACGGAAGTAGTACGATAGATTACCTTGCTCTTAACTCAATCTTAATTACTTCCTCCCCGGGGGTGATGTCGGCTTCGCGAGGGAAATATATGGGCATGTCTTCCTGCAAGGGCAAGATGCGGAGTTCCAATTGACTGCAGTCAGCAGGCAGACGCCAGAGGCCATAGAGCATAGGCAGTCCGTTGTAGAAGTTGTCCGCAACAAGACGGGGCGTCTGTACATCGCCTTCGCCGCAGATAGCATAAAGGCGGGCGACATCGCCACGATAGTGAATGCGGAGCAGTCCGTCGCGCTCGGCAGGGATGTCGATACGGTAGACGGCAGCCCCCTCGAAGTCCTCATCAACAGGCTCTTCAGCTGCTTTTTGGACGCCGATGGTGATGGTACGAAGAGGACCTGCAGGACGGATTTTCTCAAAGACTATAGAGGAATTGACGGGAGCTGATTCCCCTAATTCCTGTATAATACTTTCGTCATAGAAGAGGCGTCCCGCCTCGTCTGAAGTGACAAGGTAAATGTTTTTGTAGATGGGCTTTTCTATGCCTTTTGCTTTCACATTGCGAAGCACACGACCGTCCTGAAGGGCAATTTCGGTGGAAATGCCGGGGATTTGTTCAAGATAGAGGTTCCCATCGCGTTGGGCGATGAGCTGAGCAGTAGCGTAACGGATGCCGCAGACGTTCACGGGGAAGATGCAGCTGATGCCTGCAGGGATAGTCATCGGCTTACGTGGGAAGGTGGTGCCACAGACGTCAAACTGAACGCCTTTTTTCGCTGTCAGATTAGCGAAGCGCTCGTAGTTGTTCACGAACACGAAAGCCGACTTGCCGTCTGTGCGGTAGCTCCAGCGAAGGGAAGAATCGTCGCCCTGCTTCACATCCTGTTCGCAGGGAAACACGGCTTCCATAGGAGCCAGCAACTCGCCAAAGTCGTGCATGAAAAGGTGGAGCTTGCGCAGCAGATAATAGTGGGGGTTGACTTGTCCGAATTCGCCGAGTGGCGCCTGGAAGTCGTAGTTCAGCACAGGCAGGTCGTTGTAGTTTGTCGTGAGGCAACGTTGCGTCTCGTTGAGGTAGCCGAGCTTCCCTTCGGGATTTGTTCCGCCATGGTACATATAATAGCCCAGCAGGTTCGAGCCGCTGCCGAGCTTGACGACAGCCATGGCATAGGCATCTTCGGGGTAGGTGTATATGCGGCGATGGTAGCTCTGCATCATGCCTCCGCCCAGCTCGCAGGTGAAGTAGGGATAGGCTTGCAGACCTTTCGACTCTTCACCCTTTTGACTGCCCGAAGGGGCGAGCTGTTCGCTGGCGATGGCATCGGTGGTACGCTGGATGCGGAAATTGAAAGCTTTATAGTAATTGCCGACACCCTCCTTGATGGAGCGGTCCCAGAAGCCGTCGGCATAGTCGCCATAGAGCGGGAGCATCTCGCCGAAGGGAACGGGTGTAGCCAGTTCAGGCCAACCCGTACGGGTGTAGAAGGGGAGGTCGAAGCCGATGCCTGTGGCAATATGTTTAAGTGCCATCAGGTACGAGCCCCGCCCACGATACTCGTTGTCGAACTGCGCGGCGATGACGGGGCCGCCGTCCTTCCATTGGAGGCCTTGCACTTGTGTGAAGATTTGCCGATAGAGATGTTCCACGTAGCCGAGGAATACGGGATCCTCGCTCCGTAGCCGACAGCCCGATTTGACGACCCAATCGGGGAATCCTCCGTTACGTACCTCGCCGTGACAGAAGGGCCCCATACGCAGCACCACAGGCATGCCCTCCTCCTTGCAAATGGTGAGGAATGTGCGGAGGTTGCGTTGCCCGCTCCAATCGAACTGGTTTTCCAGCTCCTCGATGTGGTTCCAGAAAATGTAGCAGGCGATTAGGGTGACGCCCCCTGCCCTCATTTTCTTCACTTCCTGCCGCCACTCATCGGCTGGGATACGCGAGTAGTGCACTTCGCCCATGACGGGGCATACGCGTTGTCCTCCGATGATGAGGCTGTGGCGATCCCATGTGACGGATTCGCCGAATGTTATCTTCTGGCTATGGACATTCTTTGTTGCCAATGCCATCAGCACGAGCAACAGGTTGAGGATTCTTGTTTTTTTCATAGCGCTCTATTAATAATAAGGTATTGTCAGACCCAAATGGATATGAAAGACACGGATTTATTATTATTGTTTTCGTTTTACTAATTCAATAGCCTCCTTGCCTGTAAGGTGCTCAATATCGAAACGAATCATCAGCATACGAGAGAGTCCTTTCTCTAATTCCTGACGAAGACGATCTTCATCGTTCGGGTTGTAGCGATTGCCAAGTAATCGGGCTGTTTCTAGTTTCTCTTGTTCTTCCTCGATGATATGGATTCTTCCGAATGCAATCACGCTTCGATAAAAGGTCGTGTATTTCTCCGGCTGAACGTCATCCTGCTCAATGACGCAGAACGAGGCTTTATCACATTGGCGGATGGCGTCGACTTTATGACCGCTCAATGCACTATGGAAATATAGTTTTCCGTCGGTATAGATAAAACTAATAGGAACGGCGTAAGGATAACCCTCGTCTCCAAGTAGAGCCAGTATGCCAGAGGTGGCTTTTTCAAGTATTGCGATGCTCTCCGCTTCAGAAAGCTGCTGGCGCTTACGCCTCATTTCTCTAAAATAGCTCATAGCGTAAATAACATATTATTAAGCGTTCATTCTAACTATTGAGATTACAAAAGTAATCATTTTTTGTGATATCCCTCTCGTTTTAACGAATTTTACTGCATCTGGACTATTCCTTTTGCAAAACATTTTAGTCAAAAATAAGAAGAAAGGAAACCGCTCAGCGGAGGGGATTGTGTTATCGGAAAGTGTATTTCGTAAACCGTCACTTATAGGGATGCACGAGAAGAGAGGCCACCTCCTCTTGCAAATAAGAAGAAGTAGAGACGCCACATGGCGCCTCTACAAGGAATTCAGGAGAAAAAGCGTTACTTCACGCCCTGCTCAACGACGTGGCGGACAAGGTCGTAGAACTTGGGGATGGAGGGGATGAAGACGCGCTCATCGGGGCTGTGGGGGCTCATTAGCGTGGGGCCGAAGGAAATCATGTCCATGCCTCCGCCAGAAGCGGCGTTGATGATGCCGCACTCCAGTCCGGCGTGGACGACACAGACCTTGGCGTCGGTACCGAAGAGTTTGCGGTAAGATTCCTTCATGGCTGCCAACAGGGGGCTGTCGACATCAGGCTGCCAGCCACTATATGAGCCGCTGAAATTCACCTTCATGCCTGCCATCGTGAAGACGCTCTTCAGGCTGATGGCCTGGAACATCTTCATCGAGTCGCAGCTGCTGCGCACGAGCAGGCTGAACGTGGCCTCGCCCTGCCCAATCTCCACGATGGAGAGGTTCGAGGAGGTCTCGACGGTATCGGGGATGGTGGGGATATAGCGCATGACGCCGTTCTGGCAGCCGAGGATGGCGTTGATAAGGTTGTCGCGGATTTCCTCAGGAGCTTCGCTTTCGGGCATTTCGATAGGCTCAACGGTAAGAGTGATGCCGCTCTCGATGGTGGCAAATTCGTTGTTCCAGAGCGTCTGGCATTCCTCGACCAACTTCATCAGCTTGCTCTTGGAGCGGGTGGGGACGGTAATGACGACGTGGGCGTCGCGTGGGATGGCGTTTCGCATATTGCCGCCCTTCCATTCCGCCAGTCCGGCGTTACAGACGAGCACAGCCTCGCGCATAAAGCGGCCCATGAGTTTATTGGCATTGGCGCGGCCTTCGTTGATTTCCAGTCCGCTGTGTCCTCCGCGCAGTCCTTTGAGGGTCACGCGCCAAGCCTTGCGGTTTTCGAAGGGTTCAATCTCCAGATATTGCATGGAGGCGGTAACGTCGATGCCGCCCGCGCAGCCGATATAGAGTTCGCCCTCCGTCTCGCTGTCGAGGTTGAGGAGCACTTTCCCTTGCAGTTCGCCCTCCTTCAGGCCGAAGGCGCCAAACATGCCCGTTTCCTCGTCGGCAGTAATAAGGGCTTCCAGCGGGCCGTGCTTGAGGGTTTTATCCTCCATGATGGCCATGATGGCAGCTACGCCCATGCCGTCGTCAGCACCTAGTGTAGTACCGTGGGTCTTTACCCAGTCGCCATCGATGTAGGCGGGGATGGGATCGGTGAGGAAGTCGTGGGGGCTGTCGGCCGTCTTCTGCGGCACCATATCCATGTGAGCTTGCAGGACGAGGCACTTGCGGCCTTCCAGTCCTTTCGTAGCGGGTTTGCGCATGAGGATGTTACCGGCTTCGTCCTGCCACGTCTCTATGCCGGCGTTCTTGCCCCATTGAAGCAGGAAGGCCTGAATCTTTTCAAGATGTCCTGAGGGACGAGGTACTTGGGTGAGCGCATGGAAGTTCTTCCACACGGCTACGGGGGAGAGTTCTTCGATTTTCATGATGTTTTTCGATTTATGATTTGTAAAAGAATCCAGGCCGTCAGTCCGAAGAGGAGGACAAACATGGTCTGGAAAGTGTGTACAATAAGAGCAAATGAGCCTGCCTGTGCTTCGGCTACGCCATACATGCCCAGCAGGGTGATGACGACGAAGTGCCAGGGGCCGGCGCCATTAGGAGTGGGGATGATGATAGCCACGCTGATGGCGGCAAAGATGACCGCACCTGCCAAGGGGCCAAGGTTTTCCGTAAAGGGGAAGCAATAGAAGCAAAGGTAGAACTCCAGGTAATAGCACGTCCAGATAAGCAACGTGTAGAGGATGAACAGCCAGAGACGGCGTACGTTCTTTAACGAGACGAAACCCTCGACGAAATTATCGAGCGTGCGGGCCACGCCGGTAGCAGCCTTGTTTTTGCTGCGATGGATGAGCCTCCAGACAAAGACGGCGATGGCGACAACGGCAACTACAGCCACATAGAACCACGGATTCTTGAATACCTGCACCATGCCTCCCTCGCCCGTGCCCGTCTTGTCAAAAAAGGCGTAAAGCTTGCCGGACTGGAAAATGAGCATCACGCTACAGAACGAGAAGGCTATGATGAAGTCGATGATGCGCTCAGCCACCAGCGTGCCGAGTGATTTGCTGAAGGGGATGCCGTCGTACTTGGCCAGCACGCCGCAACGCGATATCTCACCCACACGTGGGATGAGGATGTTGGAGGCGTAGGCCACGTAGATTGAGAGGACGCTGTTGATGGGGCGCGGGCGGTAGCCGATGGGTTCCAGCGTCTGCAGCCAGCGCAAGCCACGCAGGATGTGGCTCACCAGAATGGGGATAAGCGAGACAAAAAGCCACCACACATTCGTCTCCTCCGTCAGGATTTGCCAGACGGTACGGAAATCGAAATCGTGGTACATATAAACAAGGATAGCAGCTGCAATAAGCAGCGGCACCAGCCAACGAGCGGTTTTCTTGAGGGTGTCTTTCAACTTTTTTCTCCTTTTGTTTGCTTATCTCCGCTACAAGTATTACTTTTGCGGCGTGCAAATATACGGAGAGTATTTTGAAAAAGCAATGAATTTGCAGAAAAATTCATTCTTCAGCTCCCCAAGTTAATAACTCTAAGTATGGACGACGGTATAGGCAATCAACGGAATGAAACCAGTAAAACCCAAGAAAGCACTGGGACAGCACTTCCTGAAGGATCTTTCCATTGCGAAAGCCATAGCGGATACTGTCGAACGGTTCCCCGGGTACCCCGTACTTGAGGTAGGGCCGGGCATGGGTGTGCTCACCCAGTTCCTTGTTCCCAAGCAGCGCGAATTGAAAGTTGTTGAGATAGACTGTGAGTCTGTCCGTTACCTCCGTGACAACTATCCTGAACTGGAAGACAATATTATCGAGGATGACTTCCTCCGCATGCACCTCGATCGCCTTTTCGACGGCCGTCCCTTCATCGTGATCGGCAACTACCCGTACAACATCTCCAGCCAGATTTTTTTCCGTGTGCTTGATAATCGCGAGCGCATCCCCGGCTGCATGGGAATGATTCAGCGTGAGGTGGCGTTACGTCTGGCCGCCAAGCCTGGCAGCAAAGCGTATGGAATCCTTAGTGTCCTGATGCAGGCTTGGTACGATATCGACTACCTCTTTACCGTCGATGAGCACGTCTTCAACCCTCCGCCGAAGGTCAAGAGCGCCGTCATCAGCATGAAGCGGAACGACGTGAAGGAGCTGGGTTGCGACGAAACCCTCTTCCGGCAGGTGGTAAAGACTACCTTCAACCAACGCCGCAAGACACTCCGCAACGGCATCAAGCCTATCGTCGGCGCCGACTGCCCGCTGCTTGCCGATTCTCTCTTCGACCGAAGACCCGAACAACTCTCTGTCGGCGAATTCATCCAACTGACGAACGACGTTCAAGCGTATCTGAACAGCAAAACGAAATGTCAAACCGATTAAAACTGAAAGAACCGTGCTGAAAGAACATAAGGAATTTGACAACGAGTTTATCCGCGAGATAAAGGCGCTCATCGAGGCTCGCAATGCCGATGAGCTGAAGTTGACGCTGGCCGAAATGCACCCTGCCGACATTGCTGAGTTGGCCGAGGAACTCGACAGCGAGGATGCCCGCTATATTTACCATTTGCTGGACAACGAGACCGCAGCTGAAGCGCTCGTCGAGATGGACGAGGAGGAACGTAGCGAGCTGCTTGACGACCTGCCCTCGGAGACCATCGCCCGCAAGTTCATCGATGCGATGGACACCGATGATGCTGTTGAGATTATCCGTGACCTCGACGAGGAGAAACAGGAGGAAGTGCTCGCTCATATTGAGGATATCGAGCAGGCCGGCGATATTGTAGACCTTCTCCAGTACGACGAGAATACCGCCGGCGGTATCATGGGTACGGAAATGGTTATCGTCAATGAGAACTGGTCCATGCCCGAATGCTTGCGCGAGATGCGTCAGCAGGCTGAGGATATGGACGACATCTACTACGTCTATGTCGTTGATGACGAGGAACGTTTGCAGGGCTTCTTCCCGCTGAAGAAAATGATTACCAGCCCCAGCATTTCTAAGGTGAAGCACGTCATGGACAAGGACCTTATCTCGTGTCATGTGGATACGCCGATTGACGAGGTCGTGCAGATGATTGAGAAATACAATCTGGTGGCTGTGCCTGTGGTCGATAGCATTGGACGGTTGGTCGGACAGATTACTGTCGATGACGTCATGGACGAGGTGCGTGAGCAGTCGGAACGCGACTATCAGCTGGCCTCTGGTATTACCGAGGACGTCGAGTCAGCCGATACCGTCTGGAAGCAGACCCGCGCCCGCATCCCTTGGCTGCTTATCGGTATGGTGGGAGGAATAGGCACCTCCATTATTCTTGGCAAGTTCGACCAGATTTTTGTGGCGCATCCTGAGATGGCGCTCTTTATCCCCCTCATCGGTGGTACGGCTGGTAACGTCGGTACGCAGTCATCGGCTATCGTTGTGCAGGGCTTGGCGAATAACTCCTTGAAGGTGGGCAACATGCTGAAGCAAGTGGCTAAAGAGGGGTTGGTGGCTGTCTTTAACGCTATCGTCATCAGTGCCTTAGTCTTTGCCTACAACTATTTCTTCGGCAGTCAACCCATGCTGGTAACGGGAAGCGTCTCCATCAGCCTTGCGTTGGTCATTCTCGTGGCCTCGCTTTTCGGCACATTCGTACCCATGACCTTCGAGAAACTCAAGATTGATCCGGCCATCGCAACTGGTCCCTTTATTTCGGTGACGAACGATATCATCGGTATGCTCATTTACATGGGCGTGACGTTGATGCTCTTGGGCTGAAAAAAGCCTGAATTGGGGTAAAAGGAAGCCCCAAATCCCTTACTTTTGGCGGAAAAACGCAAAAAAACGGCGAAAAAGTTGTATATTTAAAAAATAATCCGTTTATTTGCGTGGCGTATTGGTGCGCACCCATTTTAATAGTGTAATTCCTATGGAAGAAGAAATCGTAAAAGGCGAAGAATTTGTCGCTGTTCCTGAAGAGAAAGAGGCCGTCCAGGCTCCTGCCGAAGTTGTTGATACTCCTGTTGAGGCATCAGCTGAGCCGGTAGAGGCTTCTGTCGAAGAAAATCAAGTCGTTAATCCTGCTCCTGAAGCTGAAATTCCTGAGCCCGTTGAGGCTCCCGAGCCAACTGAGACTTCTGAGCCTACTGAACCCTCGGAGGTCTCGGAGAGTACAGAAACCTTGGAGCCCTCAGAGCCTGTTGTTGAGGCAGAAGAGGAAGCTGAGCCGGCTGCCCTGCTGACTTCGGGTGCCGATGTCATTGCCAAGCTGAAGTCGCTGCCCAACTTTGGCGTCAGCATAGCGCGTGACGAGCTGGAGCACCTCAAGCAAGCCTTCTATCGCTGGCACAACGCTGCCATCAGCGAAGTGAAGGACGCTTTCGTGGCTGCCGGAAACGATGCAGACGCTTTCGTCCCTGCTGATCGTTGTCCTGAATTGGTGGCTGAGGAAGAGGAGTTCAAGGAGGTAATGACGGTTATTCGCGAAAAACGTGCAGAGGCACAGAAGGAACTCGACCGCATTCGTGAGCAGAATCTCCTGCGCAAGGAGGCTATTCTCGAACGCCTGAAGACGATGATAGATAATGCCGACACGGTGCCCGTGTCCTACGACGATTTCCAGACCATTCAGCAAGAGTGGCGCGAGATTAAGGACGTGCCGCCCGAGAAGGCATCTGAATTGTGGAAAACCTACCAATCCTATACGGAAAGGTTCTACGATATCCGCAAGCTGAACAATATGTTCCGCGACTACGACTTCAAGAAGAATCTTGAGGTCAAGACGCAGCTCTGTGAACAGGCCGAAAAACTAGCTGAGGAGCCGGATGTGGTAGTTGCTTTCCGTCAGTTGCAGAAACTCCATCAGGAGTTCCGCGAGGCTGGCCCTGTTGCCAAGGAACTTCGCGAGGACATCTGGAATCGCTTCAAGGAGGCGTCGACGGTCATTAACCGCCGCCATCAGCAGTACTTCGAAGAGATTAAGAAAACGGAGAAAGAGAACCTGGAGCAGAAAATCGCTATCTGCGAAATCATGGAGTCCATTGACTACGATGCCCTCAACGGCTATGCCAAGTGGAACGACAAGACACAGGAGGTACTGGCTCTGCAGGGCAAGTGGAAATCACTCGGCTTCGCGCCCAAGAAACAGAACCAGAAAGTCTTTGAGCGCTTCCGTGCCGCTTGTGATGTCTTCTTTACGAAGAAGGCCGAGTTCTTCAAGAGCACGAAGGAAAGCCTCTCAACCAATCTGGAAAAGAAGATCGCGCTTTGCGAACAGGCTGAGGCCTTGAAGGACAGCACGGACTGGAAGGCTACTGCCGACAAACTGGCTGCTTTGCAGAAGGAGTGGCGCTCCATCGGAGCTGTTCCTAAGAAACAGTCCGAGGCTGTGTGGAAGCGTTTCATGACTGCATGCGACGCCTTCTTCTCCAACCGCAACAATGCTACCAGTTCCCAGCGTAGCGAGG
Organism: Bacteroidales bacterium UBA1189; assembly: GCA_002309805.1. GTDB lineage: Bacteria > Bacteroidota > Bacteroidia > Bacteroidales > Bacteroidaceae > UBA1189. The sequence goes on from DBYJ01000061.1 coordinate 51,931, forward strand.
AGCATAAGAACCTGACGGCCAAGAAAGACATCGTGGCTTCATTGAAGAGCCTTAGCGACCAATTGGAGCAGGGCGTTCAGGATATGGGCGAAGACTTCAGCGATAAGCTGCGCGGTCTTGTGGCTGACTGGAATTCCATCGGCCATGTGCCTTTCCGCGACAAGGATAAACTTTACAAACAGTATCGTTCGTTGGTTGACAACCTGTTCGACAAGCTGCACGTCAGCGAGTCGGCTCGTCGCGTCAGCAGTTTCCGCAAGCGCGTCAGCGAGTCGGGTAATATCGATCGTGAGCGCGAACGCCTCCTGCAGACCTACGAGCGGGTGAAGAATGAACTCAAGACGTACGAGAACAACTTGGGCTTCCTTTCCGCATCCAGTAAGAGCGGCAACAGCCTGTTGGCCGAGGTGCAGCGCAAGATGGAAAAACTGCGCGCTGATGCTGACGAGATTCTGGAGAAGATAAAGTCGTTGGATAAGCCAGCCGAGCCTGAAACGCCAGCCGAGCCTGAAGTTCCAGAGACTCAGGAGACTCCAGAAACTCCGGAAACTCTGGATGTTCCAGAAACGCCAGAGGCATAAACCTTATTATATTTAAATAGATTAAACGACGAAAAAGAGCTTACTTTTATAATAAACTCAAGAGTATTCATTTAATTATTGTTCAACTTTAAATTCAAAAAACATGAGAAAAGTATTACGTGTTTCATTGCTTTCCTTGTTTGCGATGGCATTCTCGTCGTTGGCATTTGCTGAAGGCCAGGATGTTTCCAACAAAATCTGGAATGGAGACGCTGAAAAGGGCCTCCAAGGTTGGGAAGTGACCTTCGCAACCGACAACAATGTCGACGGACGTATTTGGAAAATCTCCAATCACACCGAAGGCATCAGCCCTGGCTCGATGGGCTATTGGGGCTTCACCAACCACTGCCTTGAAATCTGGGCAGGCCAGACTGATGGCGTAGGCAATCCCGTCGGCAAAAACTCCATTACACAGGTTGTGACCGACCTGCCCAACGGTACCTACGTATTCGGTGCTTTCACCATTGCTACTATCCAGAGTCATGGTACGAGCGAGAACAAGACGAAGTACATTCCCACGAAGGACGATGTGGAAGGCGTCTATATGTTCGCCAACGACGTGAAGCAGTCCATCGCTACCAACGACCCCGAGGCTTGCGACAGCCTTCCCGCTGCTCACTCCGTGAAGCTCAATGTGGCTGCACAGGTGATTGACGGCTCGCTGAAGTTCGGCTTTGGCGCCGAGGAGGGCACGCCGGCATCGTTCATCTGCTTCGACAATGCCACCCTTTATTTCTTTGGCGACATGGAGCCCGATGCAGCTCTGGCTGAGGCTTACAAGATGGACCTCAAGCGCGCTTGCTCTGCTTCTGACACGCTGAAGATGTATCCCATGGCCGTTGCCGTCAAGGCTGAGATGGAGGCCGCTGTCAATGCTGCTGCCGATGCTAGCAGCGTCGATGACTGCATAGCTGCCGAGGAGATTGTCCGTCTGGCTAACCTCAAGGCTCGCATCTCCATCCACGATTACAACAAGCTGGTCTCTTTGATTGCCAAGGCCAAGGACGTTCTTTCCAAGGAGTGGAGTTCCTTTATCGAGGAGCAGGTGGAAGAACTGGAGGCTGCCACCGAGAAGGCTGAGGAAGACCTCGCAGCCGGCCTGCTGCAAGGCGATGAACTCAGCGAGTATCTGGCTGAGTTCGAGAACACCATCAACAAGGTGGAGATTGACGACCTCTACACTCTCCTCGATGCACTTGACCAGTTTATCAATGACTACGATGGCATCAGCGAGTCCGATCCCAACTACTTCTGCGGTGGCTTCCATCCCGGCTTTGGTGAGGAAATCGGTCAGTATCCCTACTCCGAGCAGGAGGCACTTGAAGCTGTCTTCATGGAGGCTCAGGAACTCCTTTCCTCTATCGAGGACGGTTCTGTACGTGCTACTGAGGGTGTGGCCATGATTGATAAGATCAAGGGCGCAGTGGCTACCTGTATGGCCAATGCTAATAAGGAGCCCGTCCTGCCGTTCGACGCTATCCTGGTTCCCGATCCCGATGATCCCACGAAGCCTCTGCTCCGCAAACAGCAGAGCGGTCTGGCTAACGATGCTGCTATCACCCCGTACAAGTTCTCCAGCCTCCGTGGCGGAGCTGACGACGTGTTCCGTTATGAGTCGCCCGTGTTCGGCCTGCCCTATGCTGTCGACAAGCTGGTCATCACCGTTACCCACACCATTCTCAGGGACCGTCCCCGTGACGAGAATTACAACGATGGTCCTTACTTCAACCTCACCGAGTTCTACCTCTTCGACGAGAATGGCGAGGAGATTCCCCTCACGGCTGAAGACTTCAGCTCCAACGCTAAAGAGCCCAAAGAGGGTTCCTACGCTGGCCTGCTCGATGGCGACACCCAGACCTTCTTCCACTCACGCTGGAGCTCGAAGAACAACGAGACGGGCTATCACACCCTCGAAATCACCATGCCTGAGGATCTCTACAAGTTCAGCTTCGCTATGGAGGTCATCTTCAACGACACCCGTATCTCCAACATGCCGACTGAGATTGTTGTCTCTGGTATGACGCATACCCGTGCTGACCTGGCTGCAGCCATTTCTGATGCTGAGAACATGAGTGTCATGGGCTATGTCCAGGGCACCGAGCCTGGCTTCCACAGCGGCGACTTCACGTCTATTACCGCCTTGAAGGAACAGATTTCCAACGCCAAGGAGGTCTTGAATAACGAGGACGCCACCGACGAAGAGCTGGTAGCTGCTACCATTGCCCTTGAAGAGGCCGCAGCCGTTGCTGATGGGGCTGGAGGCTTCACCTTCATTCTTCCCGAATCCGGCGTGGCTTACAAGCTGGCCAACCAGGCACCGTTCGTAAGCGGTCAGGGCAAGGTGAAGAACATGACTGTCTTCCAGGATTCCATCCTCTGGTGGGCTGATGCTGATCCTGCCGATGAGTATCAGGACTTCACCTTCGAGAAGATTGACGGACCCGATGAGGAGGACATTTACTTCAACATCAAGAACGTGAAGACTGGCAAGTACATCGGTCTTTTCACCGAGCAGCCTGGCTACGAAGGCAGCAACGAAATCATTTGGGGTAACAACTGGTATGTCAAGCTGAGCGACACGCCCGCTCCTATCCGTATGCGCTCACTCGGCTATGGTCAGGTACACTTCTGGTCGCAGAACGAAAACGACGAGACCAACTGGCTCGGCATCCACGCCTGCAACCACAACGGCGGTGCTGCTACCACGCGTGCCGGCGACCAGGGTGGTGGCAAGGGATTCAGCGATCATCCCGATGGCTTCTCCATCCACGGTGTCTGCGGTCCTATCGTCCAGTGGGGTACTGATGCTTATGGCGCTTCCGCATGGTACATCCGCCAGCAGGAAGAGCTCCCGCTCGCCATCCTCACCGGCGAAGGCTTCGAGAAGAAACCTCACCACCTCTATCAGCCCGTCGACGTCATGACGCTTCAGGCCGACAAGGCTTGCGCCTTTGCGAACCTGAGCCTGACCGACGTTCTGGGCGATCCTATCGAGTACACGGCTGAAAAGGCTGATGCATTCTCCATGGTTGTCACCTTTGCTAAGCACACCGAGAGCTTCTTCCTTGCCTTCGATAATACTGAGGGCGTTGGCACCGTCACCGTCACGGGTGGTATTGCCGAGAAGTCCGAGTTGGCTAAGCTGCAGGAGGCTTACGATGCCGCTGTCGGCACCGAGTACACCACGGGTAGCGACATCGGTTGCGTGAAGGACCTCACGGCTTACAACGCTGCTCTGGCCAAGGCTGAGGAGATTCTGAATGGCGCTGGAGCAAGCGACGATGAAATCAAGGCCGCTCGCGAACAGCTTGAGGCTGCTATCGCCGGTCTGGAGGTAGTGATGCCTGAGGAGGGTAAGAACTACTTCATCGTCAACGCCTTCCCGACGTTCGAAGAGAACTTCGGCGTGCCTATGGCCATGTTCTCCAACCCCGACAACGGTATGCCCGGCTGGACGTACATCTCCATTAACAACCCCAACTACGAGTGGCAGTTCGAGTTCGTCGATGACGAGAAGAAGGACTTCCGCCTCTTCAACGTCGGCACTCAGGAATACATCAGCGGCAGCACCGGTGGCGACCACGTCATGACCGAGAGCAATGGCGGTAAGTACACCCTCATCGCCCGCGGCAACCAGAAGTTCAACATCCTCAATACCGACGAGGGTGCCAGCAACGATGGTAGCGCAAGCGGCACGTGGATGATTCATGCCAAGAACCACAATGACGGTAGTAACCCCTTCGGCAGCATCTGCATGTGGGGTAACGACAACCCGACCAAGTCCGAGTGGTACATCAAGGAGAGCGGCACCGTCAAGACCTCCATCGACGAAATCTCCGTCGAGCCCGAGCGTCTGAACGCTGTCAGCGGCACCTTCGACCTCACCGGCCGTCGCGTTGCTAATCCCGAGAAGGGTCTCTACATCATGAACGGCAAGAAGGTTTTGGTGAAGTGAGAGAAGAACTGAGCCCCTAATAGGGTGAAATATGAAAAGCGGAGGTGCATTGGCGCCTCCGCTTTTTTCTGCTACCTGCTATTCGTACAGGATAAATACAGGCAAACCATTCTCGATTCTTTTCCGACAGCGTTTAATACCGTTGTCGTAGAATCAAACTCTGGCCGCACAGCCCACTACGTTATCGGCACAGCCCCCTGCGTTATTCCATTTTTTGCCTTGAATAATCTAATTTCACGCCCGTGGATTTAAAGTTTCACGCCCGTGAAACTGAAGCTCCACGCGCGTGGGTTGAAAGTTTCAGGCGCTTGGAAAATCAGGTTTTGCTCCTGCTTTTTTACGGTTTGCTCCTTTTTCCCCGCTTAGGCAGATTCCGCGGGGTGGAGGAGTGGAGCATTTTCCTATACTTTAAAAAAAGTTTCTTAGTTTCTACGTGTACAAGAATAAGTAATAACTCGGAAACTTTTTTCAATACTCTAAGGACTATGAGCAACTGATGGAGATGGATACCTCAGATGCAGTATTCCTGCCATTCAAGAACTCACCGAATAGTAGGTATTAATAAATAAAGGGAAGGTCAATCCTTCCCTTTATTTATTAATTCCACAATGACACTTATTATAACAAATAGTAATCCCAGGACTACAACCCAGAATGTTATGGGGTCTTCCAAAGGATATCTTAGGGCATGCACGGATTCCCCTATCCAAAGACAGGCAAGTACTGCTGTTATCAAGATACCTAAGACAATGAACTTTATACGGCGAAAATTCTTCATATCTACCACATTCTTGGATCCAAGGATAAGTCATCACCTGACATGTCAATCAGTCTCTCCTTGCGTCTCTGTTCCAATACAGCCCTATATGCCTTCTCACAATCGTCAATGCACTTCCTTCTCTCTTCCCAAAACTGATTATCTAATTCCACTTCCTCCTGGGATAAACCGTTCTCATTGATACAGGAATCTGATGTATCTTCCAGTGGAAAAAGATCTATATCATCATATCCATACCAGTCAATATCATCATGCTTGTCCATTGTTTTTCTTTTTTATCTTTCGTCAGAATAATATAAAATAATAGAAACACCTCCACCCCTCCACCCCGCGCTTGTTCAAAACATCATCTCCAGTCTCAGCGCGTGATGTAGTTGAGATAGTCGGTGACGGCCTGGAGGCAGACGGGGCAGAAGGGGTAGGCGAGGGTGTTCATGAGGCAATGCTCGTAGGGACGCCAGATGCCATGCTCCAGATAGCCGCCGCCTTCGGGAAGGGATTTGCCATGCAGGGAGTCCTCAGGCAACGGATGTTGTGCCCACGGCTTGCGCGAGACATCGATTTTAGTAGTCAGATTGGCTTCCCACGGCTCCACGGCGGGGTCGTACTGGTCGGAAGTGGTGTTGCCGATTTCGACATATTCGTCGCCGAGGCCCAGCATCTGATGCCCGAATTCGTGGACGTGGACGCGGCCTGATGTGCCGTGGGTGTCATGTCCGGCTCCCACGCCGTAGAAGTTATAGATGCCTCCGCCACCATATTTATCGGAATTGGTGAGGATGTAGATATAGTCGTACGGAGCGTGTCCGGCGATGTCGCGGACGGTCTGGAAGTCGTAGGTCATCTGGTAGCGCTCGGAGTCGAAAGTGAAGTAGTTGGCCTTGACGGCAGTATTGCGCCATTTGCCGACGGCAGGGATGGAGACGCCGCTCTCGGCACTCGGCGCCCAGACGAGCCGCATGTTGACGCGCTGCTCGTTTGACGTCCACGGCTCGAAGCGGAAGAACTCCGATGCGAAGTACTCGCAGTCGCGGACGAACTGCTCGCGCTCGCCCTCCGTGTAGCCTTCAGGGATGAGAACAATATCCAGACAGGTGTGCGGGTCGCCGACGACGTGGATGTCCTGCGTCTCGTAGATGGGGGAGAAGCCGCGCACGAAGTAGTTGCCGGCCTTGATTTCATATTCGAACTTCAGCACCCAGGGCTGCGTGGCATGGAGCTTGCGGACGGCTGGATCGTGCGGATTGCCGCGTGACCAAATCTGGGCGATGGCGTCGTGCTTGGGGTAGGGGAAGACGACGCTCTCCGGCATACCTAGCGAAGTGGTGCGGGCCTCGGGCGTGCATTGCCATTCGCCCCACAACGTGCAGTAGTGGAACGAGTAGATTTCGCGACGCGTCCCCTTGTCGAGCAGCACGAAGCGCTGGTTGCCGTAGTTGAACGAATCGCGTAGCGCGTAGTATGAGCCGGCAAAATAGGGTTCCTCCTTCAGTTCGTCAAAGAAATAAGTCTCCTCCGTAGCGTTGCCGCAATGGTAGAAGTCGAGGCGCATGGTCTTGTCCTCGAAATAGTCGGCGAAGCAGATGTTTTCATCTGCTTGTTGACTTGTGGGGTTGTTGACTTGTTGACTTCTTGACGTTTGACCACAGGCCGTTAGGGCGAAAAGAATCGCAAGGGGTAACAATTTTGCTTTCATACGGATGATTTTTGGGTGTAAAGATACGAATATATTTAGAAATGATGAAATTAAGTGGGTGAAAATTTCTAACAAGCGTTAAAATCTAAAAAAAAAGGTATAACATACGGAAAAAGGTATTATCTTTGCCCGATTTTAGATAAAAAAAGATTCTACATGGAAAAACGCAAATTATCCTTTTGGCAGATGTTTAACCTGAGCTTCGGATTCTTCGGGGTTCAGATAGCCTATGCGCTCCAAAGTGCTAACATCAGCCGCATTTTTGCCACGCTGGGTGCCGACCCGCACCAGCTGAGTTTCTTCTGGATTCTTCCACCTCTGATGGGCATGGTCGTACAGCCGTTCATCGGCAAATGGAGCGACCGTACCTGGTGCCGCTGGGGCCGTCGTAAACCCTATTTGCTGGTGGGTGCGCTGGTGGCTGTGCTGGTGATGGTACTTCTGCCCAATGCGGGCAGCCTGAACCTCTCCACGGCGTATATTTTCCTGGGGTTGAATGCCGCCATGTGGTTTGGCTTGTTCTCGCTCATCTTCCTTGATACCAGCATCAACGTGGCCATGCAGCCGTTCAAGATGATGGTGGGCGACATGGTGAACGAGGAGCAGAAGGCTACGGCCTACTCGATTCAGTCGTTCCTCTGCAACGCCGGCTCGCTGTTCGGCTACCTGTTCCCCATCTTCTTCACATGGATTGGCATCAGCAACACGGCTCCTGAGGGCGTGGTGCCCGATACGGTAAAGTGGAGCTTCTACTGTGGTGCGGCGCTGCTCATCCTCTGCGTGCTCTTCACCTTTGCCAAGGTAAAGGAGATGAATCCGCAGGAGTATGCCGAGTTCCACGGGGCGCCCCTTGTTCAGGAGGGTCAGGCAAAGACATCGTTTGTGAAGCTGCTTGCCCATGCTCCTGGGACATTCTGGACCGTCGGTCTCGTGCAGTTCTTCTGCTGGGCGGCGTTCCTGTTCATGTGGACCTATACCAACGGTACCGTTGCCAAGAACTGCTGGAACACTACTGAGGTGGCTTCAGCGGGCTATCAGGCTGCTGGTAACTGGGTGGGCGTGCTGTTTGCCGTTCAGGCTGTGGGCTCCATCGTCTGGGCTACGCTTATCCCCCGCTTCAAGAATCTCAAGACGGCCTACATCGTCAGCCTGCTCTTTGGCGCAATCGGTTTCGTAAGTGCCGCCTTTGTCCACGATCAGTATGTGCTTTTCGTCAGCTTCTTCCTTATCGGCTTTGCCTGGGCTGCCATGCTGGCGCTGCCATTCACGCTGCTCACCAACTCGCTTAGTGGCGAGCACATGGGCGAATACCTCGGCCTCTTCAACTGTACCATCTGTCTGCCGCAGATTGTAGCAGCTGCCCTGGGTGGCGTGTTGCTGAAGGCTCTGGGTGGAGCGCAGTCCTCGATGCTCATTGCTGCTGGCGTGCTACTCGTACTGGGCTGCTTTGCCGTTGGAATCATAAGGGTAAAGAAAAAATAATTCCATACACTTTTTATTAACTTAAAATTATTCATTTAACCAACGTTTTCTTATGGAAAGAATCAAGAAAAGACTCGTGGCCATCGCGGCATTCTGCCTGATGACCACCATGGTGTTCGCCCAGGGCGGGCACACGGTTAAGGGAGTAGTTGCAGACGAGATGGGCCCCGTTGTTGGAGCCAGTGTTTTTGAAAAAGGGAACGTCACCAACGGAACGACCACCGATTTCGACGGCCGTTTTACGTTGACGGTACAGAATCCTAACACAACGCTCGTCTTTTCCTACATCGGCCTTCAAACGAAGGAGGTCGCCCTTGCCGGGAGAACAAACATCTCCGTCAACCTCGAGGAAGACTCGGAGTTGCTGGAGGACGTCATCGTCATCGGCTATGGTACGGTGAAGAAGAACGACCTTACCGGTTCGGTAGCTGCCGTAAAGGCTGACCAACTGAACAAGGGTGTCGTCACGTCGCCTACCGACCTGTTGAAGGGCAAGTCGGCTGGTGTCGTGCTGACCAGCGGCGACGGTGCCCCTGGTAGTTCGGCTACCATCCGCGTGCGTGGCGGTTCGTCTTTGAAGGCGAGCAACGACCCGCTTATCGTCATCGACGGCCTGCCCGTCAGCAACGACGGTATCAGCGGCACGAGTAGCGCCCTCTCGTCCATCAACCCGAGCGACATCGAGAGCTTTACCGTGCTGAAGGATGCTTCCGCTACCGCTATCTACGGTAGCCGCGCATCTAATGGCGTCATCATGATCACCACCAAAAAGGGCAGCAAGTTCGATACGGGCAAGCCCCACGTGGATGTGGACTTCACCAGCTCTATCAGCCAGAACACCAAGTATGTTGATGTGCTGAATGCCAGCGAGCTGAAGGCCCTTATGGAGAAAACCTACGGACAGGCATCGGAGGCTTATGGACTGTTGACTGACTCCGATACCGACTGGCAGCGCGAAATCTTCCAGCTTGCCCAGACCTATGAGGCCAACGCCTCTATCCGTGGCTCGGTGGGAGGCAAACACAACTATTTGCCCTATCGCGTCAGCCTCGGCTACCTCAATCAGGGCGGTACGCTGAAGACCTCCAAGATGTCGCGTGAGACTCTTTCGGCTAACCTTACCCCGACGCTGATGGATGAGCACCTCACCATCAGCCTCAACGCCAAGCTGATGAACATGGACACGCGCTTCGCCAATACGAGCGCCATCAGCCAGGCTGTGCAATACGACCCCACTAAGCCCGTCTATGACGAACACGGCTTGAACGGCTATAGCTGGTGGAACTACGGTCGCGGCACCTATGATATCGCCAACTGCAACACCATGGCCAACCAGAATCCTATGGCTTTGCTGAACGATAAGAACGACCGCAGCAACGCCAAGCGCTTCATCGGCAACGCCCAGTTCGACTATAAGATTCACGGCTTCGAGGACCTGCGCCTCAACCTTAATCTTGGTCTCGATCATACCTCCTCTCTGGGTACCGTCGATGTCGCTCCCAATACGGAGCAGTCGTTCCACAATACCAAACAGAGCGGCTCGGGCTACCACACCAACTACACTCAGCAGCACACCGACAAGACCCTCGAGGCCTACGCCGACTATAGCCACGACTTCGGCAAGGCGTTCATCGACATCATGGGCGGCTACAGCTGGCAGCACTTCTATACTGAGTCGTTCAACGAGCAGTACAAGGCCGATGGTACACAGCCGACGGCATCGGACTATTACCTGAGCACGCCGCTGACGAACAAGACCGAATACTACCTCGTCAGCTTCTTTGGCCGTGCTAACTTCAGTTACGACAACCGCTATATGATCACCGCCACACTGCGTCGCGACGGTACCAGCCGCTTCGCTAACAACAAGTGGGGCTTGTTCCCCTCCGTCGCCCTCGGCTGGAACATCAAGAACGAAGGCTTCCTGCGTGACAGCGATGCCCTCAGCGCCCTGAAGCTCCGCCTCAGCTATGGTCAGACGGGTCAGCAGGACTTGCAGGCAGGCGACTATCCCACATTGGCCACCTACACGATGAACACCAACCAGAGCTACTACGTCTTTGGTAACCAATGGTTCCATCCCCTCCGTCCCGACGGCTACAACGCCGACCTGAAGTGGGAGACCACCACGACGTGGAACGTCGGTTTGGACTATGGCTTTGCAGGTGGACGTATCTATGGTAGCATCGATGCATACAAGCGCTTTACCAAGGACCTGCTCAACTACACTCCCGTAGCTGCAGGTGCCAACCTGACCAACTACCTTGATGCCAACATCGGTGACCTTGAGAACGAGGGTGTCGAGGTGGAGGTCAACTTCATACCCGTCGAGACCCGCGACTGGAATTGGACCGTGGGCTTCAACGTAGCCTACAACAAGACCACCGTCACTCGTCTGACCACCGACGACGAGCGCCCCGACTATTACGGCGTCACTACCGGCGGTATCAGCGGCGGTACGGGCAACACCATTCAAGTCCACCAGACTGGACAGTCGCCCTATAGCTTCTTTGTCTATCAGCAAGTTTATGATACCGACGGCAAGCCCATCGAGGGTATGTATGTCGACCGTAACGGCGATGGTACCATTAACGATGGCGACAAGTATTGCTACCAGAAGGCTGCTCCCGACTTCACCTATGGCTTCAACACCAGCCTTTCGTTCAAGAACTGGACGCTGGCCGCCAGCGCACATGCCAATGTAGGCAACTACGTCTATAACAATATCGCCTCCAACGGAGACTTGCTGACCGACCTTGCCACCAATGGTTTCGTCAACAACCGCTATCGTACGGCCGAGGAGCACAATTTCACCAACTTCGCCCAGTACTTCAGCGATATGTATGTTCAGAACGCCTCTTTCCTGAAGCTCGACAACGTCACCCTGAGTTATCGCTTCGGCCTTAAGGGACGCCATAGCCTCAGCGTGTTCGGCACCGTGCAGAACATCGCATGCCTTACTACTTACAAGGGCATCGACCCCGAAATCTACAGCGGTATCGACAACAATATGTATCCGCGTCCCCGCACCTATATGCTGGGTCTGAAGTATAATTTCTAATCGCTTAACGGATATGAAAACTATGAAAAAGAGTATATTTGCAATTCTGGGAGTAAGCTTCTGCATGGCCTTCGGCCTTACGGCTTGCGTTGGTGACCTCAACGTCACACCCATTGACGAGAACATCCAGTTGCCTGAGGACGTCCTCATGAACCAGGATGCCTACAAAGCTCTGCTGGCGAAGTGTTATCAGGGACTCTGCTGCTCCAGTTCGTTCGGCCCCGATGGCGGTCCCGACATCGATGGTGTCGATGGCGGCTATGGACAGTATATGCGTGCTGTGGTCAACATGCAGGAAGTCTCCACCGACGTGGTTACTTGCTGCTGGAACGACGGTAACCTCGCCGACATCCACAATATGACGTGGAACAGTTCCAACGAGTTCATCCTTTCGATGTACTACCGTATCTTCTATCAGATTGGTCTGTGCAACGAGTTTATCCGCCGCAGCAATGCTGCCACAATCGACGGATACACCGAGAAGGCAGCCTACATCGCTGAGGCCCGCGCCCTGCGTTTGCTCTCTTACTATCACGCTATTGATATGTTCGGCAATGTTCCCTTCTCCACCGAGGAGAATTCTGTCGGCTCTACCGGCCCCGAGCAAATTAAGCGTGCCGACCTCTTCGACTGGATGGTGGGAGAAGCTAACGAATTGCTCAGCGGCAACGACCTTGCTGCTGTTGGCCAGAACGAGTACGGCCGTGCCGACAAGGGTCTGGTGCAGATGATTCTTGCCAAACTCTATCTGAACGCCGAGGTCTGGAAGGGCACAGCCATGTATGGCGACTGCGCTACCCTCTGCGAGCAGATCATCAGCGAGTATCCCCTGCACAACAACTGGGGCGACCTGTTCCTTGCCGACAATCATCTCTGGACGAAGAACAAGACCTATCCTCACGGCGACGAGCTTATCTTTGTTGCTCCGCAGGACGGCGTGTATCTCCAGTCTTATGGCAGCACCAACTTCCTTGTCTTTGCCAGCACATGGAGTGTGGCAGGTGATGACACCCGCACGATGGATGCCGCTGGCGACATGGGTATTTCCTCTGGCTGGTCGGGCTTGAGCCTGACGGGTGCATTCACCAGCAAGTTCACGGATGGTGATGCCCGTGCTACCTTCTTCAAGGGAGGTTTTGCCCAGTACATCGACCAGATTCGCGACGATGTGGGTGCCAGCAACGGCTGGAAGAGCATGAAGTTCCGCAACGTCAACCACGACGGCTCTGCCGCTCAGGCTGCCGGTTTCGTCGATATCGACTTCCCCATCTTCCGTAGTGCTGATGCCTACCTGATGTATGCCGAGTGCGCTGCTCGTGGTGCAGCTGAGGAAGCTAAGGGCTTGCAATACCTCAACACCATCAGCCATCGTGCCGGTGGCCCGCAGCTGACGTTGACGCTCGACAATATCCTCGATGAGCGTGCCCGTGAGCTCTATCTCGAAGGCCACCGTCGTCAGGACCTCATCCGCTTTGGCAAGTTTACTACCTCCGACTACCTCTGGGAGTTCAAGGGTGGCGTGCAGGGCGGACAGGCCGTCGAAAGCTACAAGAACCTCTATCCGCTTACCAGCGGCGACACCAACGCCAACGGCAACCTCAAGCAGAACGAGGGCTATTAATTGACAATTCACAATTAATAATTGACAATTAACAATTACGAATATGAAAAAACTTATTTCTATAGCACTGATTGCCGTCGTGGGGCTGCTGGCGTGGTCCTGCTCGGACGACAATATCGTAGCTGTCTATAACCCCGACAATGTCACCGCGCAGACGCTGGGCGACGTGACGGGCACAACGCTTACTCCTGACGGCGAGCCCATCGTTATCAACTTCTCGGGTGTTGACTTCGGGCTGGATGTCCCTGCCTCCTACACCCTCTATGTAGCCAAGGCAGGCACGAATTTTGACCCGCAGCAGAAGGTTCCCGCAACCATCGATGCTGAGAAGGGCACCATCACCATCAAGCAGCCCGACCTGAACACCGCGTTGCTGAACCTTGGCGCTGCTGCTGATCAGGACTTCGAGGCTGAGTTCAAACTTGTTGCCAATGCCCTGACCGACAAGAATGTTCCTGTCGCCAGCACTACTACTACATCCGCCACGAAGACGGCCACGTTCAAGGCCTATGAGGCCACGCTGCTCGACAAGGATGTCTATGAAATCGTGTATGTCCAGGGTAGCTATGCCGGCTGGAACTTCGATAACTGCCAGTACCTCTACAACTACTCGAAAGACGGCCACACCTATAGCGGCGTGGTTGACCTGAGTGATAAGGCTGCCGAGGGCATCAAGGTGACGGGCACCAACGACTGGGGCAACGAAACCGGCAACTGGGGCTTCGACGACGACAGTGGCTCACAGGAAGCCGAGGCCAGCAGCCTGCAGCTGCTCAACGGCTCCAACACCAACGTCACCGCCTACAGCAAGCGTTTCTACTCCTTCACGTTCGACAAGAACAGCCTTGTGCTGAAGAAGAACTGGGGTGCTGACGTCATCTCCATCATCGGCGGCTTCAACGGCTGGTCCGACGAAGGCGAGGTTGACATGGACTACAACCCCGACTACGTCCGCTTCTATGCCGACGTTGACTTTGCCGAGGCTACGGAGTTCAAGTTCCGTGCCGACCATACATGGGGCGATGCTGAGTGGGGTGCTGACGCCGTCCTCAAGGGGAGCAACATTCCCTGCGAGGCTGGACAGTACCGTATCTACCTCGACTTGAATAAGAATGAAGTCAAGATTGACGCCAACATGTACGGCAAGGAAGAGCCGCAGGCTGGTAAGGACGAGCCCGAACCCGAGCCACAGCCCGCTTATCAGGGATGGGGTATCATCGGCAGCTTCAACGACTGGGGTGGCGACGCCGCCATGACTGAGGCTGATGGTGTCTGGACAGGCTATGTCACCCTCGATGCTGAGGCTGAATGGAAGCTCCGCAAGGATGCCGGTTGGGACGAGAACGTCGGCGGTACCTTCGTTGCTCTTGATGAGCCCTTCACAGCTGTGGCTGGTGGCGACAACATCAAGCTGGGTCAGGCTGGCTTCTTCAAGGTAGTCTATGACACTACTGCCGGTACCATTACCGTCAGCACTGGCGACGTCTGGGGTGTCATTGGCGACTTCAACAGCTGGTCTGCCGATGTCTTCATGACCAATGTCGACGGCGTCTGGACGAGCGGACTTGTTGAGCTCAAGGATGCCGGTGGCATTAAGATTCGTCACAACTGTGGCTGGGACGAGAACTTCGGCGGCACGTTCGCTGCTCTTGGCCAGGCCTTTGAGGCTGTTCCTGGTGGCGACAACATCGCTCTTGAGGCAGGCAAGTACAGCGTGGTTTACGACAGCAATGCCGGCACCATCACCGTCAACTCCTATGTTCCTGCCAACTGCTGGAGCGTCATCGGCTCTGTGGCTGGCACTGCCTGGGACACCGACTTCTTCATGACCGAGGCCGATGGTCTTTGGACAATCAGCGACTTCGCCATCGCTGAAGGTGACGAGTGGAAGATTCGCTTCAACTGCGACTGGGCCGAGAACCGTGGCGGTACGTTCGTCGCTCTTGACGAGCCCTTCGCTGTGGAGAACAATGGCGCCAACATCACAGGCGTTCCCGCAGGTACCTATACCATCGTCTATGATCCCGCTGCCGAGACCATCACCGTTACCATTCCCAAGTCGGATCCCGTCTGGGGCGTTATCGGTGACTTCAACAGCTGGGGAGGCGACGAACTGATGAAGGAGATTGCTCCCGGCATCTGGATGAGCGAAAAGCTCAACCTCTCCGGCGGTTGGAAGGTACGCTTCGATGGCGGCTGGGACGTCAACTTCGGCGGCAACACGCCCGCTGAGTTCGGCCAGTTTGTGCAGGCTGTACCCGGTGGCGACAACATTAACTTCGAAGGCAACTTCAAGGTCGTTCTCAACACCAACAACGGTACCCTTGGCACCCTCGAGTGGGGCCTGGTGGGCAGCATTGCCAGCCTCGGCTTCAACTGGGGCGAGGACTTCCCCATGAACCGTGGTATCGATGGCAAGTGGTACAGCATTCCCGTTACCCTCACCACGACTGACGAGTTCAAGATTCGTAAGAATGCCGACTGGGCTGAGAACTTCGGTGGCGCCTATGCCGCTGTTGACGAGCCGTTTGCAGCTGTGGCTGGAGGCGATAACATCAAGGTCGATGCCGACGGTACTTACATGGTAGTCTATGACCCCGAAGCAGCTACGCTCATGCTCACCAAGGGCTATTGGGGCGTCATCGGCGGCTTCAACAGCTGGGGTGCCGACGACTTCATGTACTACAATGGCGATGGCAAGTGGTATAGCTTCAACCGCACCTACGAAGGCGAATGGAAGATTCGTCAGGGTGCCGGTTGGGATGTCAACCGCGGTGGTACGTACGGCGCATTGAACGAGCCTTTCGAGGCTGTTCCCGGCGGCGATAACATCAGCGTTGGTGAGAGCAGTTTTGGCATTATCTACGATACCGCAACTGAAACCATCACCATCACCACAGACAAGGTGCTCTAATCTCCACCATCCCGAAGTAGGAAAAGAGAATAGGCAGGATTTGTCCCTGCCTATTCTTGTTTTCCCCAAGCCAAGCAGCCTATTCTGGCACCCCATTTTCGGGCGATGAGCATCGCGTTTTTGTGCTGCTTTTTCCGTCATCTCGCCAATTCTCGCGGCGGATAGTAATAGGCTCGTTGTGGCGCGGAAAAGGCTTGATATTTTTATTAAAAGGCCTAAAAAATTGTTTTCCAGCCTTTTCGGCGACTAATTCTTTGGCTTCGCGAATGTGGAGCCAAAGAATAATGCTGCCGCTGCCCAAGGTAACACGGTTACACGGTTACAGGTTACAAGGTAACAAGGTGTTCACTCGCGCGGAGATAAAGTGGAAAGGAGATACTGGTATAATTTTAAATATATATATATTTAATTTTTCCAATATATAATATATATAATAGCGCGCAAGTGAAAAATGTAAACCTGTTACCTTGTAACCTTGTAACCTGTTACCGTGTTACCGTGGGGTTTCTTTTTCCTATGCCACCCCATGTCGCACGCAGAACGTTCGTTCGCTGCCGTCCCGCGCGTGCAACCCGGTTGCAGAAAACGGACATTTGTTGGGGTAGGGTGCACACGGTCTGAAAGGAAAAGCGTACCTTTGCCGCAGAAATAAAAAAACAAGTCACTATGAACGAAATTTTCCACCTTATCAACGAGATGTCGCCCTACCTGCTGCTGGGCTTCCTGATTGCCGGCCTGATGCACGCCTTCATCCCCGGCAAATACTACACGCGCTATTTGGCCAAGCCCAACTTCCGCTCGGTGCTCAATGCTGCGCTATTCGGCGTGCCCCTGCCACTCTGCTCGTGCGGAGTCATCCCTACGGCCATGTCGTTGCGCAAGGAGGGTGCTTCGAAGGGCGCTGTGGCATCGTTCCTGATTGCCACGCCGCAGACGGGCGTTGACTCCATCATCGCCACCTACTCACTTATGGGCCTTCCCTTTGCCATCATCCGCCCCATCGTGGCTTTCATCACCGCCCTTTTCGGCGGCAGCCTGGTCAATAGGGTGACGAAGAAAGAAAGTCAACGAGTCAACGAGTCAACAAGTCAACAAGTGGAGGCTCATGATCATTGCCATGAGGGAGAGGAAAAGGCTGAGTCTTGTTGCTGCCATCATCATGAGGAAGGGGAGGAGCATTGCCACCATGCCGAGACGAAGGAGGGCATGACGTTCTGGCAAAAGATTGTCGTGGCGCTGCGCTATGCCTTCGTCGATATGGTGGAGGATATCGGTAAGTGGCTTGTCGTGGGCCTCGTTATCGCTGCCCTCATTACCGTGCTGGTGCCCGATTCGTTCTTCGCCGTCTTCAAGGACAACACGTGGCTCTCCATGTTGCTTGTGTTGGTAATCAGCATCCCCATGTACATCTGTGCCACAGGCTCCATCCCCATTGCTGTTGCCCTGATGCTGAAGGGCCTGACGCCTGGCTCTGCATTGGTACTCCTTATGGCCGGCCCTGCTGCCAATATGGCCAGCATCCTCGTCATCCACCATCGACTGGGCGTGAAGACGCTCGTTGCCTACCTCGTCAGCATCATCGGTGGGGCTGTCGCTTCGGGATTTGTCATCGACTACCTGCTGCCCCGTCATTGGTTCACCGATGCCCTCGTCCAGATAGAGCATTGCACGGAAGCTGGCACATGGTTCACCTGGGCCTGCACCGCCCTGCTCGTTGTGCTGCTCATAAATGCCTTTGTCCAGAAACGCCATAATCATTCTCATTGTCATTGCCATTAATTAGTGAATAATGACTAGATAATACCATTCACTAACCACTCAAAAAAACTCCCATGAATAATGCCCTTATCTCCGACGAGCAGACGCTCGATAATGCCGGTATCCGTGTGACGGCGGTACGTCTGATGGTTTGGCGCCAGGTACGCCATGGCTTCAGCGATGCCTTCTCTTTGGCCGACCTTGAGGCTGCACTGCCCACGGTCGATCGCTCCACCCTGTTCCGTACGCTCACTACGCTTACCGATGCCCATCTGCTCCACCTCATCGATGACGGCACGGGCTCGCAGAAATACTGCGTCTGCCCTGTGGGCGACACCCACCATTGCGGAGGTCACGTTCACTTCACCTGCCTCATGTGCCACCGCACCTTCTGCTTTACCGACATTCACATCCCTGTCGTCCCCTTGCCCGACGGTTTCGAAGCCCGCGAGACGGAGTATGTCGTCAAGGGCATCTGCTCCTCCTGCCGCAAGGGTTGACAATATACCTTGATGTAATTCTGATAAGATAGGGGGGCTCCTTATCCCGAAGAGCTTTGCCTACGTTAGGAAATTATTCCTAAGGATTAAAATTTTATTTGCCTGCGCTGAGAATTTATTCCAAAGGAATGAGAGTTATATAGCATTATCTCTCGCCTTGCACTATCTTTATGGGCTTTCAGCCCATTTAGACAGGCTGCGGCTCGGCTAATTGCAAAATTATTTGCATTATCTCTCACCTTGCACTATCTTTAAGGGCTTTCAGTCCTTTTAGATAGGCTTCGGCTCGGATAATTGCAAAATTATTTGCATTATCTCTCACCTTGCACTATCTTTGTACCCAATTAAGTTGAACATGAGAAAGAAAACGATATTCATGCTCGCCCTGCTGTGCGCGTTAGTCCAAGGCTCTTTGGCTATCGACGGCGTCCGTCTGCGCGGATGCAGGGTCGGCACGCCTAACCCTCAGTTCGTTCCCCGTCGCGCACCATCGTTGCAGGGCGGCGAAAATCCGTACGTCGGTGACCGCCGTCAGCTGGTGGTGTTGGCTTCGTTCCAGAATCAGGACTTCGCCGAGGATCACGACGCCACGCTGGCAACGTGGAACAAGATATTCAATGCCGAGGGTTATTGCGAGGACTCCTACGTGGGCTCCGTGCGCGACTATTTCCTGGCGCAGAGCTACGGCCAGTTCCGCCTGACGTTCGACATCTTGTTTGTCGAGCTACCCAACAACCGCCAGAAATACCGCAGCACAGACATCGACGACGAATTCTCGCAGTACATGGTCGATGACATCGTGGACGTGCTGCTGGCGCGGGACATCGACTGGAGCCCGTACGACTGGGACGGCGACCGTTTTGTTGACCAGCTGCTCATCGTCTATGCCGGCAAGGGGCAGAATGCCGGAGGCGACTCAAACACCATCTGGCCCCACCAATGGTGGCTCAGCCAGCATCAGGACCTGACGACGGACGACGTGTCTGACTTCCGCAGCTTCCGTACCGTAACCAGCGGTGATCAGGAGTACTACATCGACAGCTACTGTTGCGTGCAGGAAATAGTAGAAATCGGTGGTATCAGCACACCCTTTGGCACCCTTTGCCACGAGTACAGCCATTGCTTCGGCTTTCCCGACTTCTACTACGGCGGCGGCACCAAGGTAGTGAGCGAATGGGACCTCATGGACTACGGCAACTATAGCGGGAAGGGATTCCGTCCCTGCGGTTATTCGGCCCACGAGCGCATGCTGATGGGATGGCTCACGCCTGTCGAACTCACCTCAACCGCTATTATCGCCGCTATGCCCGCCTTGGAGGATGAGCCGTTGGCCTACCTCATCCGCAACGACGGTGCCGAGAACGAATACTACATCGTGGAGAACCGCCAGCAGAAGGGATGGGACGAGTTGCTGCCCGGTAGCGGCATCGTTGTCTTCCACGTCGATTACGACAAGGCGCTTTGGATGAGCACCACCGTCGAGGTCAACAGCTACAGTAAAAAGCGTTACCACATCTTCCCCGCCAACAACAAAACGAGTATTTATTCCAGCAAGGGCTGGGCCTACCCGTATGTCGTGACTGACGGCCAGGGCAACGTCTCGGTAGCCAACGACTGTCTGACTAACACCTCGGCACCCGCCGCTACGCTAATCAATCCGAACGCCGACGGCCAGACGCTGATGTCGAAGCCTATCACGCAGATGTCGGTAGATGCCGATGGCCTGGCGTCCTTCGTCTTCATGGACGACCAGCTTATGCTCATGAATGGCGACGACAATACCGCCCGTATCGCCGCTACCGTTGCTGGCATCAATTATGATGTCACCCTGCAGGGCTGCACGCTGTACAGGGACGGCGGGTGGAACACGCTTTGCCTACCCTTCGGCCTCGGCGACTTTGCCGGCACCCCGCTTGCAGGAGCCACGGTGATGGAACTCGACACCAGCGACAGCTGCAACACGGGCTTCGACCCCTCGACTGCCACGCTTACCCTCGACTTTGTGGGCGTCGACAAGATGGAAGCCGGCAGGCCCTACATCGTGAAGTGGACGACGAAGGGCGATTCCATCGTGAACCCCGTTTTCGAGGACGTCACTATCAGTAATGAGGATCCTAAGAAAGTCGCTGTCGCGGACGGAATGGTGAGCTTCGCAGGCAACTATAGTTCCTCCGCCATTACCGTGGGCGACAAGAGCAGCCTCTTCCTCGGCATCGGCAAGAACGAACAGGACGAGGATGTGAGCACCCTCATCTGTCCAAACGACACGAACTACACAAGTTTTCCCGACCTCATAGGGGCTGACGCTAACCACTACTACGTCGGCGCCTTCCGCGCTTGGTTCCACGTGGGCCTTGAAGACAACGCCATCCGTGCCTACGTGCTGCACTTCAGCAACGACACGAGGATAAGCCCCACCCTTGAATCCTCCCGTGATGGAGGGGAGCGGGGAGAGGGCCTCCTTTACGATCTGCAAGGCCGTAGGGTGAATAACCCCTCGCACGGTATCTATATAATGAACGGACAAAAAATCATTGTGAAATAAAGAAGAAAATGAAAAAGTTATTGATAACCCTGGCCTTGATAATGGCGCTGGCAACAGCGGCAGAGGCCGATGACTACCCCTATCTGGCTTTCCAGACGGCTGACGGTACGGTTAAGGCTGTATCTGTCACGTCGTTGAAACTGACGTTCGAGGGCGGCCAGTTGGTGGCTACGAACGGCGACGGCAGTTATGCCTTTCCGTTGACAGACTTGAGCAAGATGTTCTTCACAACCGAGCCCACGGCAGTAGACTCTCCTAATGTCTCTTCTGCAGAGAAAGACATAGAGGTCTTCTCGTTGACAGGCGTTTCCTTAGGCAAGTTCGACAGCGTGCAGGCGGCAAAGGCGCAGCTTGAGGACGGCATCTATGTCGTCAAGTCGGGAAGTGAAATCCGTAAGATGTTGAAGAAGTGAAGAAAGCCCTTCTTTGTCCTTTTGCCTGGCTGGTATCTGTGGTCTTGCAGGCGCAGACGTTGAATGTCGCCGTGGGCAACGTCACCTATCAGTTTCCCGCTGAACAGGTGGGCGAGATGACCTATGCCAACGGCACCACGATTACCATCATGGGAAAGGTGTTTGCTATCAGCGACATCACGAAGGTCTATGTTGATGGCACGATGGTGAAGGACAATACCGTCATCGTGACCTATAGCGGCACGTCGGCTGCCGTCAGCGTGGCGGGCAATGTGGCGAAGTTCATCGTGCCCACCGTGAGCGGCGCCCACGTCACCATGGCTCAGGGCAATACGGAAGATGTGGATGGCGACGAGATTACCTATGTGCTGAAGGGTACTTCAGAGGACGGCGAGTTCGCTCTCACAGGTCTGTACAAATGCACGGTGCAGCTGGACGGCGTGACGCTGACCAACCCTGCAGGTGCTGCCATCGACATCAACAATAAGAAACGCATCCAGTTCAGCGTGAAGACGGACACGGAGAATACGCTCATCGATGGCGCCAACGGCTCGCAGAAGGCCTGTCTTTACAGCAAGGGCCAATTGCAGTTGCAAGGGGGCGGCACACTCAATGTCTATGGAAAGACGGCTCATGCCATCAAGAGCGGCGACTATATCAGCAATAAAAATTTGACGCTGAACATCCAGTCATCCGTCAGCGACGGGCTGAATTGCAACGGCTATTTCCTCATGAAGAGCGGCACGGTCAACATCAGCGGCACGGGCGATGATGGCATCCAATGCGACATCGATGGCACGGCCTCTACGGGCGAAACTACTGACCATGAAAGCGAGGACAGCGGTAACGTCTATATCGAGGGCGGCACGCTCGGCATCTCCGCTACCGCTGCCGCCACAAAAGGCATCAAGGCAGCGGGCGATATCCGTATCAGCGGCGGTAATGTCAGCATTACCACTAGCGGCGGTGGCATCTACGATAGCGATGAAAAGGATGCCAAGGGCTGCGCCGGACTGAAGAGCGACGGCGACATGACCCTCAGCGGCGGTAGTGTGACGTTGGAAAACACCGGCGCAGGCGGCAAATGTATCAAGGCCGACGGTCTGCTGACTGTGAGCGGCGATGCTGTCGTTACAGCCACCAATACCGGCTCGAAATACCGCTACAGCAGCAGCTATACCGCCTCGGCAAAGGCCATTAAGGCGGGTGTGCGGACTCAGACTGGGGGTAGCGGGCGTAACGCCACTTACAGCTACACGGGCGGCCTCGCCGTCACAGGCGGCACGCTCATCGCATCGGCCACCTCGCACGAGGCTATTGAGAGCAAGAGCACCATCGCCATTAGCGGCGGCATGGTCTATGCCTCTTCTACTGACGATGCTATTAACTCCGCCAGTGACTTCACCATCACCGGCGGCTACGTGATGGGCAATAGTAGTGGCAACGATGGCCTTGACGCCAACGGTAATTGCTACATCAAGGGTGGTACGGTCTTCGCGGTGGCTTCCCGTGAACCAGAAGTGGGCGTCGATGCCAATACCGAGGCCGGCTACAAACTCTATGTTACAGGCGGCACTATCGTTTCTGTCGGTGGACTGGAGCGTGGCAGCAGCCTTACGCAATCATGCTATCAGGCTTCCAGCTACAGCAAGGGCAATTGGTACGGTCTTTATAAGGACAATGCGCTGGTGCTGGCTTTCAAGATACCCTCGAACAGTAACATGGGCACCCCGCTTGTAGTCTCAACTTCAGGCTCCACAGCATTGAAAAGCGGCATTACCCTCAGCGGCGGTACAGAGATATGGAGCGGTTTCGGCTGCACGGGCGCTTCTGTTAGCGGCGGCTCGACCGTTAACCTCTCGTCGTACACAGGCGGTGGAGGCGGCCACGGCGGAGGTGGAGGCTGGTGGTAATGAATAGTCAACAGGTCAACAAATCAAAAGAGAAAATAAGATGAAGACAATGAAAAGTATCGTATGGCTGATGGTGGCGCTGGTGTCGCTGGCAACCTGCAGTAAACCTGACCCCCTCCCCGATGGCGGAGGCGGCGGAGGGAACGACAATCCGTCAAAGCCGGAAGTGACGGTGAACAACAACACGTCGGGTATCACTTACCAGCTGCTGATATACAGTTTTGCCGACAGCGATGGTGATGGCGTAGGTGACTTCAAGGGTATTCAGAATAAGCTGGATTATTTGGAGGACTTGGGCGTTACGGCTCTTTGGCTTTCTCCGGCTCATCCCACCAGTTCGTATCATGCCTATGATGTGAACGACTATTATGCGCTGAATCCCCTGTATGCTGTGGGGCAGAAGACCGCGGAAAAGGCAGAAGCCGATTTCAAGGACCTCTTGGCGGCGGCTCATAAAAAAGGTATTTCCATCTATATGGACTATGTCCTAAACCATAGCGGAAAGGACAACGCCTGGTTCCAGGAAGCGGTGGCCGATCCTTCCAGCAAGTATCGTGACTACTATTTCTTCAGTTCGAATCCCTCAGCCGATTACGGGAAGTTCTCCATGCTGAAGGGCACTTCTTATAAATCCAGCGAATGGAAGCAGGTGACTGCCGGCTCGCCGAAACTGACCATTACGCAGACTACAGAAAGTGTTACCAACGGAAACGACAACTGGAACTTGTATATGTGGCAGGATGGCGCAGGAGATAAAACTGTGAAATTTGTCAAAAAAAGCGACGGTAGCTATTATCTGGTTATGGACATCAGCGGAAAGTGGGGCTTGCTGGTGCGCAAGTATCCCAATTGGAACGCGGGTTCAAAGTTCGGAGCTAAGTCGGGGAATACAACACTCCAGACAGGTTCTCCTTTGGAGTTGGTGGCAGATGGTGCCGACATCTTCTTCACGGGTAACGGCCGCTACAAAATTGAACTCACCGACGTCTCCACCGAAACCCTCTATTATATGGGATGTTTCAGCGACTGGATGCCAGACCTGAATTATGGCGATGTCTCCGTGGCAGAAAATAACCCCTGTTTCCAGGATTTGGCAGCATCAGCAGACAAATGGATTAATTTGGGTGTGGACGGCTTCCGTCTGGATGCTGTGAAGCATATATGTGGCGGTATCGGTTCGTACAACAATTCGTCCAACCAGACGTTGCTAAAGAAATGGTACGACCATTGCAACGCTACCTACAAGGCTGCCGGCCACAACGATAACATCTTTATGGTGGCTGAAGCCTGGGATGGTCACGACATTGAGAAACAGTACTACAAGGGCCTTATTTCCTGCTTTGAGTTTGACTTTGGCTACAAGCTGCGCGACGTTATCAAGAGCGGAAACGCTTCAGGTTTTGCCGGTACCGTCGGAAAGTATGTGTCGGATCATACTGCCCAGCGTGCCGATGCCATAACCTCTTTCTTCTTGAGCAACCACGACCAAAACCGTTTCGCTAATGAGATAGGCAGGAATCTGGATAAGCAGAAACTGGCTGCTGCCGTGCTGCTTACGGTACCAGGAAAGCCTTTCATCTATCAGGGCGAGGAACTGGGCTATTGGGGTTCCAAAGATGGTGGCGATGAATATGTCCGCACACCTATTCTTTGGGATAAAGCTGGGAAACAATGTGCCAAGAAGGGTGTTAATAATAAGGTGGACAATTCCATGCTAACTGCCGACATCTCCGTGGAGGCCCAACAGGATGACAAGGCCTCTATTCTGAATGTTTACAAGAAGTTCGCAAAAGCCAGGAATGCCTCTAAAGCCCTTGCAAAAGGCGACCTTAAGGAGGTTTCCTCCAGCAATATCGCCATTGCCATTTGGGAGATGAACTACGAAGGAGAGAAAGTGCTTGTGGTGCATAATGTTAGGTCCAATACGGTTACGGTTCCCATTTCTGGTTATTCCACAGAGAACGAACTGGTTTCCAATGGCTCTATCAGCAAAGCTAACAACGGTATCACCATGGGACCTTATTCTTCAGTTGTTTATAAACAGTAGGACGATGCGATACTTTTTTCTCTCTGCGCTGCTGTTCCTCTGCTGCATGTGTGCTCCGAGCAGTCCGGACAAACCGGAAAAGCCCGTCGAGCCTGCCGACACTATAGAGCAGACCATGCCAACCTTTGCCAAGGGTGCCGATATCAGTTGGGTGACGGAGATGGAGGCGAAGGGCTATACGTTCTACAACGCTTCTGGTGAGGAGCGCGAATGTACGGTGTTGATGAAGGAACTTGGCTTCAATGCAGTCCGTTATCGTGTCTGGGTTAATCCGACGAATGGCTACAACAGCGCTGAGGATGTCCTGAAAAAAGCCCTCCGCGCCCAAGCGCTTGGCATGAGCATCATGATTGACTTCCATTATAGCGATACGTGGGCTGACCCGGGAAAACAGATTATCCCTGCGGCATGGAAGGACTACGACCTCGCCCAGATGACGGCAGCTGTGACGAAGCATACTACCGAAACCCTCCAATTGCTGAAGGACAAAGGCGTCGACGTCACATGGGTACAGGTGGGCAACGAGGTAAACACAGGTATGCTGTGGGAAGTAGGGCGTGTGAGCAATAGCAACTCCATGAACTTCATCCGCTTGCTGAATGCCGGTTACGAGGCCGTTAAGGCCGTCTATCCGAAGGCATTGGTCATCCTCCATCATAGCAACGGTCACAAGTACGACGAGAATCAATGGTTCTATGACCTTATGAAGCAGGGTGGAGCAAAGTACGATGTGATGGGTTTCTCGCTTTATCCTTCCTATTGGTCGAACGGCGGCTACCCCGACTGGAAGCCGGCCACGCAGTCCTTTGTAAACAACCTTAGTCTTTATCACGACCGCTACGGCCTTCCATCGATGTTGGTCGAGGTGGGCATGCCTGCCGCTGAACCCGAAACTGCCAAGGAGATGCTGACGTGGCTTTTCGGGAAGACGAAAGACCTCAGCTACTTCGGCGGTATCTTCTACTGGGAGCCGGAGAGCGAGAGGTCGCGAAACGGCTACGACTATGGCGCTTTTGCTAATGGCCGCCCCACCGTTGCCCTTGATCCATTCAAATGAAAAACTATAATCCCTAATACCTAATTTTCTACTTGTAAAAATGAAACGATTCAGCTACATTCTCCTCATCCTTGCTGCATTGATGGTCTCGTGCGGCGGAAAAAAGAAAGTCCAGGAACCCGAACCCTATCAGCCCGATTGGCATAGCGGCGTAGTCTATGAGATGAACGTCCGCCAGTACACCCCCGAGGGAACCTTCGATGCTGCCCGCAAACAGCTGCCCCGCTTGCGCGATTTGGGCGTCGATATCGTATGGCTTATGCCCATTCATCCCATCGGTGAGAAGGGGCGCAAAGGTACGCTTGGCAGCTACTATGCCCCACGGAACTACAAAGAGGTGAACCCCGAGTTTGGCACGATGGAAGATTTCGATGCCTTTTTGGCTGACGCTCACAAGCTGGGTATGCACGTCATCCTCGACTGGGTGGCCAACCACACCTCGCCTGATGCTGTCTGGATTGACGAGCATTTGAAGGACTGGTATCTGTTGGACGAGAAGGGCAATCCTGTCGTACAGTATGATTGGACGGATATCGCTCCGCTCGACTGGGAAAATCATCCTGCCGACATGTGTGCCGCTATGGAAGATGCCATGCGCTTCTGGTTGGAG
Source organism: Bacteroidales bacterium UBA1189 (assembly GCA_002309805.1). GTDB lineage: Bacteria > Bacteroidota > Bacteroidia > Bacteroidales > Bacteroidaceae > UBA1189. Next base: position 78,862 of record DBYJ01000061.1, read on the forward strand.
CGGGGTGTTGATGGCTTCCGCTGCGACGTCGCTCATCAGATTCCGGTAGCCTTCTGGAAACCCGTCTTCGACCGCTTCCGTGAGGACTTCCCCGATACCTATTATCTGGCTGAGGGTGAACGTCCCGATTTGCACGAAGCTTTCGATGCTTCGTATGCTTGGGAACTCCACCACCTGATGAACGATGTGGCGCAGGGCAAAAAGGCTGCAAAGGTGATTGCTGCCTATCTGCTGAAGGACGATTCTATTGCAAAGACAGTTCCCGGCCACTATTGGCGTCTTACCTTTACCAGCAATCACGACGAGAACAGTTGGGCCGGTACCGAAATGGAGCGCATGGGCGAATATCACCGCCTGTTGGGCATGCTTACATTCTTCATGCCTCATGGTCAGCCGCTCATCTATACCGGTCAGGAAGTGGGCTTCAACCATCGCTTTGAGTTCTTCGAAAAAGACGAGAGCCCCGATTGGACTTCGAATACGAACGAAAACTACACGGATTTCTATACCTTCCTCTCCCAAATCCGTCATACTCATCCGGCTTTGGCCCCTGAGGCTCCCTTTGAGCTTATCCCTATTGACAACGACAGCTGTCTGGCCTTCCGCCGTATGGCAGGGACGGATACGGTCAGCGTCTTTGCCAACCTCTCCCATAGCCCTGTCACTTTTGAAGGTGACGAAATTCCGCCCACGAACGGCGTCATCAATTTCTCTAACGAGGACCCGAACTTGTAAAACTCTCATTTTATCAGGTTTTCGTTCGGCTTGACCTGTCTGAAACGGACTCTTCCCGTTTCAGACAGGATCTTTCTCGGAAAAAATGCAAAATAATTTGCTTTTTCGCTTGGTTCGTCTTACCTTTGCAGCCGATTTTCAATAATAGGATAACGAAGACTATCACAAAACAGCCATGACACTAAATGAGCTTACGGCCATATCGCCTATTGACGGACGATACAGAGCCAAGACCGACCGCCTGAGCCTCTATTTTTCGGAATACGCCCTTATCCGTTACCGCGTCCGCGTGGAGTGTGAGTATTTCGTGGCGCTGATGGCACAGATGCATCCGGAGCTGACGTTTGACGTCACCCCCATCTGGCAGCAGTTCACGGAGGACGACGCCCGTCGGGTCAAGGAATTTGAGTCCGTTACGAATCACGATGTCAAGGCGGTGGAGTATTTTCTGAAGGAATGCTTCGATCAGCATCCTGAATGGGTGCCCTACAAGGAGTTTATCCATTTTGGACTGACATCGCAGGACATCAACAACACGTCCGTTCCTCTCTCCGTGAAAGAAGCTCTTGCGGAAGTCTTTTATCCTTTATTGGAGGAGCTCATCGGCCAGCTTGAGACGTATGCAGAGCAATGGAAGGATATTCCCATGCTGGCCCGCACGCATGGACAGCCTGCTTCGCCCACCCGTTTGGGAAAGGAGATTAAGGTGTTTGCTTATAGGCTTCGTCAGCAGTTGGACGTGCTGAAGACGTTGCCCATCACGGCCAAGTTCGGCGGGGCGACGGGTAACTTCAACGCCCATCACGTGGCCTACCCTGATGTCGATTGGGTGGCTTTTGCTAATCGTTTTGTCCGCGAGTCGCTTGGGCTTCAGCGTGAGCAATATACAACGCAGATTTCCAACTACGATTTCCTCGGCGCCATCTTCGATGCCATGAAACGCATCAATACCATCATGATAGACATGAACCGCGATTTCTGGCAATATATTTCGATGGATTACTTCAAGCAGCAGATTAAGGCTGGTGAGGTGGGCTCTAGTGCTATGCCTCACAAGGTGAACCCCATCGACTTCGAGAACGCCGAGGGCAATCTGGGTGTGGCGAATGCCATTCTGGAACATCTGGCTACAAAACTGCCCGTGTCCCGCCTGCAACGCGACCTTACCGATTCTACCGTGCTGCGTAATGTGGGCGTTCCTTTCGGCCACATCGTCATTGCCGTCCAGAGCTCGCTTAAAGGTTTGCATAAGCTTATTCTTAATGAGGAAGCAATACATCGTGACCTCGATGGTCAATGGAATGTGGTAGCTGAGGCCGTGCAGACCATTCTGCGCCGCGAAGGTTATCCCCATCCTTACGAAACCCTCAAGGCGCTCACCCGCACGAATAGTCGCGTGACCGAGGAATCCATGCATGCCTTTATTGAAACGCTGGAGGTTTCCGAAACCGTGAAGGCCGAGCTCCTTCGCATCACTCCCGACAATTATACGGGCATATAATTCATCATTAACTTAACAACAAACGAAGGCCGTGAGGCCCCGAAATTAATAACGTAAAAACAAACAACAACAATGTCAACAGAAGAAGAAAAGACCTTCATTGAAAACGCATCCAATAATGCTCCTGAAGGCAGCGCCGAAGGCGAACAGCAACCCGAACGTCGTCCCCGCTTCACTCGTGCAACTGGCGATGAACGCCAGCCCCGTCCCCGTTTCACCCGCGAGGGTGGCGCACCCCGTTACCAGAGGGTAGAACGCCCTCAGCGTCCCTATCAGCCACGCCCCTATGGCGAAGGCCAGCGTCCTTATGGCGAGGGCCAGCAGCGTCCTTATGGCGAACGCCCGCAACGTTTCTATCAGAACGAAGGACAGCATCCTTATGGTGAGAATCAGCGTCCCTATCAGGGCGAGCCGCGTCCTTATCGTGAACGTCGTCCCTATCAAGGCGAAGGCCAGCGCCCCTATGGTGAAGGCCGTCCTTATGGCGAGGGTCAGCAGCGTTCTTACGACCGCCCACAGCGTCCTTATCAGCCTCGCTACAACCGTGATGACTATGCACAACGTCCGCAGCGTCCCTACCAGCCTCGTTATGAACAGGGCAATAGTTGGGAAAGTCAGCCCGATGAGGGCAACCGCATGCCCCGTCGTCCCTACGGCGGCGACAATTATCGTCCCCAGGGATTCAGAGGCCCGAAGAAGAAAGCCGGCTACAGCGAGAAGTACAATAAGAAAAAGCAGATTCACTATACGGAAGAGTACGTTGATCCCAACGAGCCCATCCGTCTGAACAAATACCTTGCCAATGCAGGCGTCTGCTCACGTCGCGAAGCCGATGAGTTCATGGCTGCGGGTGTGGTTACCGTTAATGGTCAGGTTGTCACGGAGCTCGGCACCAAGGTGAAGCGTGGCGACGAAGTCCGTTTCCACGATCAGCTCGTCAGCATCGAGCGCAAGATCTACATCCTGCTCAACAAGCCGAAGGATTGCGTTACTACCGTCGATGATCCGCAGGAGCGCAAGACTGTCATGGACTATGTGAAGGGTGCTTGCAAGGAGCGCATCTATCCTGTCGGCCGTCTTGACCGCAATACCACGGGCGTGCTTCTGCTCACCAACGATGGTGAGATGGCTTCGAAGCTCACGCACCCCAGCTTTATGAAGAAGAAGGTGTATCATGCCCGTCTTGACAAGGCCATTCCCGTCGAGGATTTGGAGAAGCTGCTGAACGGTATTGAGTTGGAGGATGGCGTCATCCGTTGCGATGCTGTCAGCTACACCCAGACCGATACCGACCACACGCAGGTGGGTCTTGAAATCCACTCTGGTCGCAACCGTATCGTGCGCCGCATGTTCGAAGCTCTCGGCTATCATGTCGTCCGTCTTGATCGCACGCAGTTCGCTGGCCTGACGAAGAAGAACCTGCGTCGTGGCGATTGGCGCTTCCTTACCGAGAAGGAAGTCAACATGCTCCGCATGGGTGCCTACGAATAAATGAAGAATGATAAATGATGAATAAAGAGCTATGAAACGTACAAAGATATCTGACCTGCTGAAGTCGCCCGCTTTTGGCACAACGGTCACGGTAATGGGTTGGGTGCGCACGCGCCGCGGTAGCAAGGCTGTCAGCTTTATCGCCCTCAACGACGGTTCCACCATCAACAACATCCAGATTGTGGCTGACCTCGCCAAATTCGACGAAGAACTGATGAAGGACATTACTACTGGCGCATGCCTTAGTGTTGAAGGCCTGCTGGTGGAGAGCGTTGGCTCTGGTCAGTCGGCTGAGATTCAGGCTACCCGCATCGATGTCCTTGGCACTTGCGACAACACCTATCCCTTGCAGAAGAAGGGTCACTCCATGGAGTTCCTCCGCGAGGTGGCTCACTTGCGTCCGCGTACCAACACGTTTGGCGCCGTCTTCCGCATCCGTCACCACATGGCGATGGCCATCCATACCTTCTTCCATGAGAAGGGATTCTATTATTTCCACGCTCCCCTTATTACCGCCAGCGATTGTGAAGGCGCCGGACAGATGTTCCAGGTGACGACGATGAATCTCTACGACCTGAAGAAGAACGAGGACGGCAGTATCGATTACTCCGACGACTTCTTCGGTCGCCAGACCAGCCTTACCGTCAGCGGACAGCTGGAGGGCGAACTTGCTGCTACGGCTCTGGGTGCCATCTATACTTTCGGCCCCACCTTCCGCGCCGAGAACAGCAACACCCCGCGCCACCTTGCCGAGTTCTGGATGATTGAGCCTGAGATGGCCTTCTACGACCTTGACGACCTTACCGAACTAGAGGAAGAGTTTATCAAGTATTGCGTTCGCTGGGCCCTCGACCATTGTGCTGACGACCTCTCCTTCCTGAATAAGATGGTTGACCCGGGTTTGCTGGAGCGTCTGAACCACGTGGTGGAGACTCCGTTTGTCCGCCTTCCCTATACCGAGGGCATCCGCATTCTTGAGGAGGCCATCAAGGGTGGACACAAGTTTGAGTTCCCCGTCTATTGGGGCTGCGACCTTGCCTCCGAGCATGAGCGCTTTCTGGTGGAGCACCACTTCAAGGCGCCCGTCATCATGACCGACTATCCGAAAGAAATCAAGGCCTTCTACATGAAGCAGAATGCCGACGGCAAGACCGTTCAGGGTACCGACGTTCTTTTCCCGCAGATTGGCGAAATCATCGGCGGTAGCGTTCGTGAGGAGAACTACGACAAGCTGATGGCCCGTATCGAAGAGCTCCACATCCCCATGAAGGACATGTGGTGGTATCTCGACACGCGTCGCTACGGCACTTGCCCGCACGCTGGCTTCGGCCTCGGCTTCGAGCGTCTGCTCCTCTTCGTTACCGGCATGCAGAACATCCGCGACGTCATCCCCTTCCCCCGCACTCCGGGCAACGCCTCGTTCTAAGGCATATTGACATTCTATTCTCCTTTTGGAGTGAAGCGTTTAGGGGTTTTCGGACTTCTAAACGTTTTTTTATATAGCAGTAAAAAAATAATTAATCCAAAAACAATATGCGAAAGATGAAAGCAAGATTTTTCCTCGTAGCCGTACTGACGGCAATAGTGCTGCCGTTGTCGGCGGCGGGTAAGAATAAACTGGTGGGCTACGCCAACTCACTTCAAGGGACGGACAGCAACTTTGGCCTCAGTAACGGTAATACATACCCCACCGTGGGACAGCCGTTCGCCATGCACCTGTGGTCAGCACAGACGGGCCGCAACGGCGACGGATGGAAATACACCTATGCCGCCACTACCATTCGCGGCTTTGGTCAGACGCACCAATGCAGCCCTTGGGTGGGCGACTATGCGTGGTTCTCCTTTATGCCCGTCACCGGCAGTCTGCGTGTGGGCGAAGAGGAACGCCAGGCCACCTTCAGCCATGATAATGAGACGGCGCACCCCGACTACTATTCCGTCACCTTCGACAACGGCATGCGCACGGAGATGACTTCTACCGAGCGTTGCGGGCATCTCCGCTTCTCGTTCCCCAAGGGCGAGGATGCCTGGATAGTTATCGATGGCTACAAGGATCACGCCGGCTGGACCATCGACCCCGCGACGCGGACAGTAAGCGGATGGGTGGACAACGTCACATGGATCAACAACCGCTCGACGTGGCGTTGCCATATCTACATGCAGTTCGACAAACCGTTTGAGGCCTACGGCACGTGGGACAACCGCACGAATACCGTCATCGAGGGCGTGCTGAGTGAAAAGGGCTCTGGTGTGGGCGTTTGGCTGAAGTTCAAGCCTGGCACGAAGGTGCAGGTGCGCACGGCTTCGTCGTACATCAGCCCTGAGCAGGCCCGCCTGACGTGGCAGCAGGAAGTAGGGAAGGACCGCAACTTCGACGCTACGCGTAAGCGTGCGGCAGCGGCGTGGAACCAGCTCTTCGGCCGCGTGCTCGTAGAGGGCGCCTCTGACGAGGAGATGCAGACGTTCTACAGCTGCCTATTCCGTGCCAATCTCTTCTCGCGCAAGTTCTTCGAGTATAAGGAAGATGGTTCTCCTTATTATTATAGCCCTTACGACGGAAAGATTCACGATGGATACATGTATACCGACAACGGCCTGTGGGATACCTTCCGCTCGCAGTTCCCCCTGACGAACCTCCTTCACCCCACGCAGCAGGGACAGTATATGCAGGCGATTCTCCAGGCGCAGCAGGAGTGCGGCTGGCTGCCTGCCTGGTCGTGTCCGGGCGAGAGCGGCGGCATGCTTGGCAACCACGCTATCTCGTTGTTGGCTGATGCCTGGGCCAAAGGTATCCGTACCTTCGACCCTGCGCAGGCCTTGGAGGCCTATGCCCACGAGGCCATGAACAAAGGCCCTTGGGGAGGTGCCAACGGACGTGCCGGATGGAAGGAGTACTGGCAGTTGGGTTACGTCTCCTATCCCGAGTCGATGGGCAGCACGTCGCAGACGCAGGAGTATGCCTACGACGACTTCTGCGCTTGGCAGCTCGCCCGCGCTACCGGCAACGCGTTCTATGAGGAGGTCTTCGGACGCGTGATGTTCAACTATCGCAACGTCTTCGACACTAAGACCGGTTTCATGCGAGGCCGCGACATCAAAGGCCGTTGGACGGAGCCCTTCGATCCCATCGAGTGGGGTGGCCCCTATTGCGAGGGCAATGCCTGGCACTACAACTGGAGCGTCTTCCACGATGTGCAGGGACTTATCGACCTCTACGGAAGTGACGAAGCCTTCGTCCGCAAGCTCGATTCCGTCTGGACGGAACCCAACGACGTCCACGTTGGCACCTATGGTGGAATGATTCACGAGATGAAGGAGATGCAGCTGGCTGAGATGGGGCAGTACGCTCATGGTAACCAGCCCATCCAGCACATGCCCTACCTCTACTGCTACGCCGGTCAGCCTTGGAAGACGCAGAAGCACGTCCGCGATATCATGACGCGCCTCTATGATGCGACTCCGCAGGGCTATCCGGGCGACGAGGACCAGGGCGGTATGTCGTCGTGGTTCGTGCTCAGCGCCCTCGGCCTCTATGCTGTCTGCCCGGGCACCGACCAGTATGTAATCGGCTCGCCCCTCTATCCGAAGGTCACCCTCACGCTCGAGAACGGCAACCGTTTCGTCATCGAGGCTGTCGATAACAACGCCGATAACGTCTATATCCAGAGCGCCACGCTCAACGGCATGCCTCTTGAGAAGAACTGGATCACGTACGCCGACATCATGGCGGGCGGCATCCTGCGGCTGCAGATGGGTCCCCGTCCCAACACAACCCGCTGTACCACGAAGGCTGCCGCGCCCTTCTCCGTTTCGAACGTATTTTAAAAAGGTAAGGACACCATAGGGTAGGGACGCGGATTCCGCGTCCCTATTGTATTTCGTGGATTCATGTGAAATGACATCTCTACTAAAAAAAACTTACTGATTTTTTTGTTTATTTGCTTAAGTAGCAGTACCTTTAACGGGTTTCACCCGTTTTAGGTACGCTGCGCTTCGGAAAAATCAATAAAACTTGCAGCTTATTTGTTTCTTCTCTCAGCTTGCAGTACCTTTAATCTTTGATTATAGGTACGCTGCGCTTCAGAAAAATCAAAAAAACTTGCTGATTTATTTGTTTTTTCTCTCAGCTTGCAGTACCTTTGCAAGCCGATTATTATCTGCCTTTGAATAAAAGGCTAAGAATGAGCGTGCTAAGTGAAAATCGAGGCACTCCGCAGATGTGTATTAGCCTGCGCACTACGGATGAAAACGCTCAGGGCAAGGGTGGACCGTGAGGCCTGCCGGAGCAAAGAACGAAGAAAAAAAGAAAGTAGTAACAAGTAAAAAGAACGAAATGGACACATTAAGTTACAAGACCGTATCGGTGAACCGCGTGACTGCCACCAAGGAATGGGTGGTTGTCGATGCTACCGATCAAGTCCTCGGTCGCCTTGGCACAAAGGTTGCCAAATTGCTGCGAGGCAAGTACAAACCCAACTTCACCCCCCATGTGGATTGCGGCGACAACGTGATTATCATCAATGCCGACAAGGTGCGCCTGACCGGCAATAAGTGGAACGACCGCGTTTATCTGCGCTACTCGGGCTATCCTGGTGGCCAGTATGAATACTCGCCCGCCGAGCTGATGGCTCGTCCCCGTGGTGCTGAACGTCTGGTGAAGAAGGTCGTCAAGGGCATGCTCCCCAAGAACAAGCTGGGTGCGCGTCAGCTCGACAACCTGTTCGTGTATGAAGGTGCTGAGCATCCCCATCAGGCTCAGAACCCCAAGGCAATCGATATTAACACGCTCAAATAAACAGAAACAATGGAAGTAGTAAATGCATTAGGCAGACGCAAGAGCGCTGTTGCCCGAGTATATGTAAAGGAAGGCAACGGACAGATCACCATCAACAAGCGCGACTTGGCACAGTATTTCCCCTCCACTATCCTGCAGTATGTGGTGAAGCAGCCGCTGAACAAGCTGGAGGTTGCAGAGAAGTACGATATCAACGTGAACGTCTTCGGCGGCGGTTTCACGGGCCAGAGTCAGGCCATCCGTCTGGGCATCGCCCGCGCGCTGGTGAAGATCAACCCCGACGACAAAAAGACCCTGCGTAGCGAAGGTTTCATGACCCGCGATGCACGCGAGGTTGAGCGCAAGAAGCCCGGTCGTCCCAAGGCACGCCGCAGATTCCAGTTCAGTAAACGTTAATCGGACATACAGCCGCCTGAACGGAATCCCGTGTTTAGCATCCAAACCGCTGGGACTTGCCGCATAGCGATTACCCAGCCGTTGGTAAAACCTGTATTTTACAAAAAGGAAAGTAAACAACCCCAAAAACAAAACAACAATTATGTCAAGAACAGATTTCGACACTTTATTGGAGGCTGGTTGCCACTTTGGCCACCTCAAGCGTAAATGGAACCCCGCCATGGCTCCCTACATCTTCATGGAGCGCAACGGCATCCACATCATCGACCTCCACAAGACCGTGGCTATGATCGACACGGCCGCAGAGGCTCTCAAGCAGATTGCCAAGTCGGGCAAGCGGATCCTCTTTGTTGCTACTAAGAAACAGGCTAAGGAAGTGCTCGCCGAGAAGGCCAGCGCCATCGGCATGCCCTACGTCATCGAACGTTGGCCGGGCGGTATGCTCACCAATTTCCCTACCATCCGCAAGGCTGTGAAGAAGATGGCTACCATCGACAAGCTCACCGAGGACGGTACGTACAAGAACCTGAGCAAGCGCGAGATGCTGCAAATCACCCGTCAGCGCGAGAAATTGGAGAAAAACCTCGGCTCCATCGCCGACCTGACCCGTCTGCCCGCCGCCCTGTTCGTGGTTGACGTGCTCAAGGAGAACATCGCCGTTCACGAGGCTAACCGTCTGGGCATCCCCGTGTTCGGTATCGTCGATACCAACAGCGATCCCTCCAACATCGACTTCGTTATCCCCGCTAACGACGACGCCACCAAGTCCGTCGAGGTTATTCTCGATGCCTGCTGCGCTGCCATTGCCGAGGGCATTGAAGAACGTAAGATCGAGAAGCTCGACCAGAACGAGCCCGCTGAGGAAGAGGAAGAGACCGACGAGCGCGAAGCTCCCCGTCGTGACCGCGAGCGTCCCCGTCGCGAGCGCACCCGCCGTGCACGCATCGAGCGTCCTGCACCCGCTGAGGAACCCGCCGACGAACCTGAAGAGGAGGAAACTCCCGAGGCAGAGGCCGCTCCTGAAGCCGAGTAATCCATTCCTAATTTCTAATTTCTAATTCTTATTTTACAATGGCTGTAAGTATAGCAGATATTCAGAAGCTCCGCAAGATGTCAGGCGCAGGTCTGGCCGACTGCAAGAAGGCCCTCGAAGAGGCTGAGAGCGATTTCGACAAAGCAATGGAAATCATCCGCAAGCGTGGTCAGGCCATCGCCGCCAAGCGTAGCGACCGCGATGCCTCCGAAGGCTGCGTCCTCGTCAAGGTCGACGGCACGTTCGGTGCCATCATCGCCCTCAAGTGCGAGACCGACTTCGTGGCTTCCAACGCCGATTTCATCAAGTTGGCTCAGGACATCCTCGATGCCGCTGTTGCTGCCCGCTGCAAGACCCTCGAAGAGGTCAACGCCCTCCCCATGGGCGACATGACCATTGCCGAGGCCGTCACCGCCCGTAGTGGTGTCACCGGTGAGAAGATGGAACTCGATGGCTACATGACCCTCGAGGCCCCCGCCCTTGCCAGCTACAACCACATGAGCAAGAACTTCCTCTGCACCCTCGTCGCTTTCAACAAGGAGATGGCCAACGAAGCTGCCGGTCACGAAGTGGCTATGCAGGTTGCCGCTATGAACCCTGTTGCCGTCGATGAGGCCTCCGTCCCCGCCGAGGTCGTAGAGCGTGAGAAGACCGTTGCCATCGAGAAGACCAAACTCGAGCAATGCCAGAAGGCTGTTGAGGCTGCCCTCAAGAAGGCCGGCTACAACCTCTACACCGCTGAGAATGAAGAGCACATCGCCGAAGGCATCGCCAAGGGTTACATCACCGAGGCACAGGCCGACGACATCCGTCGCATCAAGACCGAGGTCTTCGAGCAGAAGGCTGCCACGCTGCCCGCACAGATGGTCGAGAACATCGCCAAGGGCCGTATGGCTAAGTACTACAAGGAGAGCTGCCTCCTCAATCAGGACTACATCCAGGACACGAAGATTACCGTGGCCGACTTCCTGAAGAAAGAGGAGAAGGACCTCACCGTTACCGCCTTCCGTCGTTTCAGCCTCCGCGCTGAGTAAGGCATCGCCTCATGAATTCCTTGTAGAGACGTCACCTCGTGTGGCGTCTCTACTTTTTTTCGTAAGCCCTGGCCAAATAACATCAAACGCTGGCAAATTTAAATCAAACGCTACGGAAATAGAATCAAACTCTGTCGGCACAACATCAAACGCCTACTCTTTTCTCTTTTTTTCACACGAATAACCACGAATAACCATGAATATCCCACTAATTACCCAAAAATTTATTCATGAAAAATTCGTGTTAATTCATGGTCATTCGTGTTTCAAAAAACTCCCCCCTTCATTCGGCGTGCGAAGCTCCACGCCGCAATATAATTTGCATAATTCGCTACATTCGCCGACAAAAGAACATTACACGTTGATTTATTATTAAAACGGCGAATTATCCGAATTGAACGAATTATCTTTTTTTCGTGGTTTTTTATCAAAAACCCCCAACACTTACCTTTTTCGTCCTAACCCGCTATGAAAAAGCGTATTAACTATGGTAAGTGTTGTTCAAACACCTACCTAACACTTACCTAACACTTACCATTATACTTACCCCAAGAGCAAATAAGGTAACTGAATCTATAGGAAATAGTTAGGATGTGGAAAAAGTTAGGAAGAAGATAGGAAAAGAGAGGCAGAAGACTGTTAGGAGTCAGGTAAGTGTGTGGTAAGTGTTTGGTAAGTGTTCAACAAACACTTACCACTCCTAAGGCGCTCTATGATAATTCGTTGTGCGGAAAATGGTAAGTGTTGGCATTTTTTTCGAAAAAACTATAAAAATGCGGATAGGATAAGATTTCTGCGACTCTCACGAGTGGCAGGAATCTCGTATGCATCCCCCAAAAGTAAGCTTATAAAAAATAGGGATGCACTTTTTGACATCGTCATTAAATCCGCCTGAACGGGTAATGTCAGCCGAGATTAAAACATATAAGCTACGCCAGCATATACCATATAACGATGATTACTGTAATTTTCTCCCTTGGGAGCTATAATGCGATTTAGAAGTCCATAATTTTTGCCCATGTTCAATCGGATTTTGTCAAAGAATTCAAGCGCTAATCCTCCTCCCCACAAGATGTCATATCGTCTATATTTGTAGCCCATATTATTATATCCTTCTTTATATAAATCGCTTTTTATATGTATTGTTGAATAAGTGTAACGATTTGAGGTTAGCCCGTAGCTGAAAGTCGTTCCTGTATACAGGAGTAATGCAAATTTAGATGAGAAACTAAAACGATAATTGAAGTTAACGGGTATGCCAATATATTGTTCTTCAAGAGCCTCTCTGAAACTCCCACCGGTAGGACTAGGTTGATACCAGCCATATACACAATACCCTTTCGTGTAATAAAGGCCTGGGGCAACTCCCCAATGTTTATTAATCTGATAATTGTAGTCTCCACCTAAATAGTATCCTTCATCTCCGAGTCCGCCTTTATTGGGCGTAGCATATCCTCCACCTAAACTTAACTGTGCTGATGCAGTACTACTCATTAGTAGAATGGCAGAAATGATTGTTGCAATCTTTTTCATTGTCTTACGTTTTTTCATTGTTACTATTTTTCCGCTGCAAAGGTCGGGAATGGGGCGAAAACATGCAAATTTTTTGCGTCCCAAAAACGTCCCATTTTTATTGGGGCGAAAGAAGTGGCTGATTATGAAAGGAAAAGAGCGTGGAGGTTGTCGGGCATTTTTTCCTTTAAACGGGCTTTCCGAGAGCGCAAAGTAGATTCTGTGGTGTTCAAAAGTTCTGCCATTTGGGCGGTTGAGCATTGGAGGGAGGAGAGGATGCAGTACATCAGCTCCTGATCGTTGACGGCATTCGAGGCATTCTTTACGTCGAGCATGATATCGACAAACGAGCGGGTGAGGTCGTCCATGAGCGTCTGCCTCTGCGCGGCTGTCAGCGATGCAGGCGGCACCAGCAGCAGACGGGCCGAAGGCGTCCGGCGGAAAAGTTTCTGACAGGCGGCGAGCTTTTTCCGATAGAGCGCGTCCAGGTCGGCAGGCTGTTCGTCCACCTGTGCCCGCAATACTTCCACATTGGCCTGCCGCAGTTCCTCCTGCGCCTGCAAGTAACGCTTCTTGCGCTTACGGTCGATAAGCAGGAAGGTGATGGCCGTCCCTGAAAGGAGCACAACAGCCAAAATCCCCATCCAGAACATAAAACGTGCATGCCGCGCTTTCAACTGTTGATTGTGAATCTCGATGACATGATTGTTCTTAATGGCATCAATCTCGATATGCTGATTTTGAGCATAGATGGAATCCAGCAGAGCTTCATATTGGTTCATGAAATACCGTGCAGAATCAGTCTTATCCAGAAGAGGAGCGATGTAAGCCAATCCTTTGTAAGCTGTACAACGAACAGATAGGTCTTTACTTTTTTTCAGGCCTTTTCTATAGTTTGTATAAGCCTGCAATGGCTCGTGCTTTTCTGCCTGTATCTCTGCACATAGTAATAATGAAACACTATTCTCTCCTGCATAGCTCATGTATTTTTCTAAATATTCTGACGCTCTTTCTGCATCATGTTTTCGGTAGAAATACTGTTTCGCCAATTGAAAGTTGATATCGTTACGCATGTAAGCTGAGTTCTTTGTGTTATGCATAACGCAGAGGAAGAGACTATCTGCCAGTAAATCTTCGCCTTTAAAAAGTGCAGTAAGCCCCATGTTATAATCCGCCAAGCCGATATTAACAGAATCAGAATGACAAACGTCTGTTTGCCGATAATGACGGAATGCCACTAAAGCGCTGTCGAACATATTCTGTTGTCTATAAAGAAGTCCTAATTCAAACAGGCTATTGGCATAATACTTGTTTGTCGTGTCTGGAAAAAGGGTGGTAGCACGGAGAAGGGCATCGATGGCATCTAAGTTGCGGTGCATGTCGCTATAGGTGCAGCCGAGATAGTACTGAGCGAGGGCGGCACGTTGGCTCTTGCGCTTTGTGCCGTAGTAGTTCGTAGCGATAAGGGGCAGCGAATCGGACGTAAGCCGGACACGGCATTTGTAGTCGGCCTGCGTGCGCAGGAGGGCGTAAAGGGCAGCCTCCTCCTTACCCCTCCTGAAGGAGGGGAGACCAGTGGACTCGGAAGCCCTTCCCTTTAGGGGTTTCTGCCCCCCGATAACGGGGGGATTGAGGGGGGGAAAGAGACGATTGAGGTTGGGTGAGGCTATGCTGTCCAGCAGGGCGCGTGCTTGCTGGGGGTCTGTCTCCATGAGGGCTTCGGCACGAAGCAGGGCATCGTGAAAAGCGGCATCCCTGCGGCAGGAGGTGACGGAGGCTGTCAGCAAAAGGAGCAGGAATAGAACGATGGGGTATAGGTGGCGAGGGCGATTCATATTATTCAGGTGTGAAGAAGCTGCCGATAATCTGGACGGAGGGATGGGTGGCGATGGCGACGGGATTGGAGCCGGGCTCGCCTTCGGGCACAGGGAGGCCGAGGCTGGCGTAGAACTCCGCCCAGTAGGGGAGGATGTTGCCGTCGGCATCGTGGAACGACATGGGCTCGGGCGTGAAGATGAGCTGGCCTTCGTGATCAACGTAGGATTTCTGCACCAGCTCGGAGCAATAGATGTCGTCGTCGGTAGGGCTATAGACGTCGTCGTAGTGCCGGCCAAGGTAGGACATGGCGTTACGGAGCGAGGCATCGCAGTCGAAGTCGCCCTTGATGCGCCCTACCATCACGAGGGGCTGCCCTGCGGCATTATGGTCGGCATGGACGAGGAAGGTGTCGAGGGGGCAGAGGCGGACGCCATGGCGGGTGGTGGATTCTAAGATAAAGAGCCTCCCCCGTCCCCTCCTGAAGGAGGGGGGAAGATAATGGCTGCGGGTGCAGACGATGGCGACGTGGTCGACGGGGATGGCGGAGCCATCCCCTCCTAAAAGAGGGTTGTCGTGGCTGGTAGCGCCGACGATGGCGCCTGAGAGGGTGTTGGCATCGGCTTCGGAGAGGGTGAAGAGCAGGTCGCCGTTCTCTAGCTGCGGCTGGTCAGGAGCAGGGCTGCCGCAACTGAGAAAAAAAAGAAAGAAAAAGAGAGGAAAATGGCGTTTCATCTTTTTTTTCGTTTTTCGTTTAAGGTTTAACGTTTAACGTTTAATGTTTAACGAACACGTCCTTCGATGCCATTGCGCCAGCCTCGTTAAACGTTAAACCTTAAACGTTAAACCATCATTTGCAATAGCGTTCGAGGAGGGTGGAGGCGGTGGCGTCGCCCAGGCTGATGGCGCGCTCCAGCAGCGGACGGGCACGACGGGTGTCGCCCTTCACGGCGTAGCAGTAGCCCAGCAGACGGTTGCAGTCCATGTCGTTGGGGTAGCTGGCGATGAGGCTTTCCAAGATGGGCAGGGCCTCGTCGTTGCGGCCGACGCGGATGTTCAGCGTGGCCTTCTCCAGCAGATAGGCTGCGAGCGGGTTGATGCTATAGGCGAGGTCGATGTCGTCGAGTGCCTGCTGGAACATGCGGGCATTAGCCTCGGCCTGCTCGCGGAGGTAGTAGAAACGGTCGTTGACGGAGGTGCCTGCCAGCTGCTCGTAGAGGTTGAAGTCGGCAACGGCAGGACGGTATTTCTCGTGGCGGGCCTTCATGAGCGCTCGCTCAAGGACGAACGGGGCGCTCTGGAACGCCAGATTGGCATCGGGCATGGCTCCGGTAGGCGAGGCCTTGACAACGGCGCTGTCCATGAGGGCAACGGCGCGCTCGTAGCTGTCGGGGAGCTGCTCGCAGGCGATGGCGGCGTTGTAGTAGTTGTCGGAGGTGGCGTCGGGCATCTGGCAGATGGCGAGGTAGGCATTCAGGGCGCCCTCATCATCGTTAAGAGCGAGGCGGATGTCGCCCAGATGCTGATAGTAAACAGCCAGCGGGTTGATGGCGATGGCCTGCTCCATCTCAGCGGCAGCACGTTCCAACGTCCAGTCCTTGTAGTGGAAGGCCGAGTCGCTGCTTATGGCATCGACCATCTGACAGCCGATCTGGTAGTGGATGGCATCCTTGTCAGGGGAGAGCTCAAGCGCCTTCGCCTGGTCGGCCTCCGCCTGCTCAAGATGGATGGAATCGCCCTTGGCCACCTGGAACGCCGCACGGCGGATGTAGCCCTCGGCATTATCGGGGAACTGGCTGATGAAGCTCTCAATGATTTCGCTATAGTAATCTGTATCGTTCTGGCTTGCCGCGATGAAGAGATAGACTTGCGCCTGCTCGGCATCCTCGGGCAACGATTTCGGGAAGACGAGGTTGCGGTAGGAGGTCTCGTTGAGCGTCAGCGCCTTGATCTCAAGCTTTGTGCCGAAGCGGGCATCGAGGGCATAGAAAAGGGTGTCGCCCTCGCTCGACGGCTGCATGACGGCAGCCAGCTGACCCTCCTCGGTCAGCAGCGGGCGGCCCGCCAGACTGGCTGAGGCAGAGGGGCCCAGCAGCGTGTAGTAGCTGTGTCCGTTGCTCACATCCTCCACCTTGCGAACGGTAAACCAGTCGCCGACTTCCTTCTTGGCGGTGGAGACGGGGGGCATATAAAGCCGTTGGCCGATGTTTAGCGCGATGGAGTCGGCAGCAAGTGACTTCTGCTTCTTGTCCGTCTCGACGCTGAGGCGGATGACGTCGTAGAGCTCGTCGGCTCCCTTGACCTTCAATACCTGGCGCGTCGTGCCTGCGGCATCGGTAGTCACGGCCGAGCGCGCGCCGAGGAATAGCGTGTAGGGAGCCAGCAGCTCGCCGCGCTCGCCAATGAAAAAGCCCTGGCCGGTGCCGATGAGATTGCCGTCAGCGTCGTAGGTCATGACGGAGCAAGTGGCATCGTGGGCTTTCTTGAGCGTTTTGCTGATTTTGCCTGCGGCTGATGCGGGCAGGAGAAATAGAAAGAAGAATGAAAATGAAAGAATGAGTAATTTAATGCTTCGCATAATGGAGAATACTTGTTGACTCGTTGACTAATTAAAGAGGTCAGAGTGATTTGGAGAAAGCCTCCGTCCGTTGACGGACGGCTTCATAGATGAGTATGCCGGCAGCAACGGAGACGTTGAGCGAGCCGATGTGGCCGTATTGGGGAATGGCTACCCAGTCGTCACAAAGGGCGAGGTGTTCTGTGGGGATGCCCGTGTCCTCGGCACCCATGATGAGGCAGACAGGGTCGGTATAGTGGGCTTCGGTATAATTGCGGTTGCCCTTCTCCGTCGCGCCGATGATGCGGAAGCCACATTGCTTCAAGTACTTTATGGCTGTGGCTAGGTTCGCTTCACGGCAGACGGGCAGCGTATGGAGCGCTCCGGCGGAGGTCTTCATGGCATCAGCTCCTGCGCTGACGCTATCGTGGGTGGGGATGATGATGGCATCAGCACAGGCGCAGTCGCACGTACGGGCGATGGCGCCGAAGTTACGCACGTCCGTCACGCCGTCGAGCATGACGAAGAGCGGAGTCTTGCCCTCCTCGAACAGCGTGGGGACAAGGTCCTCGATGTGTTGGTAGGTGACGGAGGCGATGAATGCCACTACGCCCTGATGGTTCTTGGTGGTGATGCGGTTGAGCTTTTCGACGGGCACGCGCTGGACGGGAATCTGCGTTCCCCTCAGGGCGCCGAACAACTCGCGGGCGAGGTCGCCCTGCATGTCTCTCTTGACCAGCACGCGGTCGATGTCCTTGCCGGCTTCAATGGCCTCGATGACTGCGCGAATGCCGAAGAAAAAGTCTGATTTATTCATGGGTCTAAGTGTCTAAAAGGTCTAAGCGTCGAAGGGATTAAGGGTCTGAGGGGCGAAGGGCTTTTTGACCTTTCGTCTCTTCGGCACTTTGACTTAATTGCAGTAGCGAGCGGGCGTTGGCGATGGCAGCTTCGGTAAGGGTTGCGCCGCTAATCATGGAGGCAATCTCGTTGACGCGCTCGTCGGCCGACAGGCGGCTGATGGCTGTAAGGGTGCCTGTGGCCGTCTCCGTCTTGCTGACTTTGTAGTGGACGGCTCCACGGGCGGCTATCTGTGGCAGATGGGTGATGCTGATGATCTGGCGGCCTGGTGCGCTCATCTCCTGCATGATGCTGCCCATGCGGTCGGCAATCTGGCCGGAGATACCCGTATCAATCTCGTCGAAGATAAGGGTGGGGAGCCCGCGCGAAGCTGCTGTCAGCGCCTTGATGGCAAGCATGACGCGCGAGATTTCGCCGCCTGATGCCACGTCGCTGATGTCCTGAAGGGCTGTGCCTTTGTTGGCGGAGAAGCGGAAGGTGATGGCATCCATGCCGTTGCTGTCGGGGGTGGTGCGAGGAGAAACATCAATCTGGAAACGGATGTTGGGCATGCCCAGGCTTTGGAGGCGTTCGATGATGCCCTTCTCGGCCGTCTTGGCGGCTTTCTTGCGTGAATCCGTGAGCGCCTTTGCTGTTGCAGTAAGGGCTTCCTGCGCTTGGGCAAGGGCTTGGGCGAGCTCGGCTATCCGGTCGTCGCTATTGTCGATAGAGGCCATGCGCTCACGCAGTTCGGCTTCAACGGCAAGCAGAGCCGTCAGGTCCTTCACGTGGTGCTTCTGCTGGAGGGTGTAGAGAAGGTTCAGCCTCTCCTCAACCTCGGTGAGCCGTTTGGGGTCAAAGGAAATGCGCTCGGCAGCGCTCTCCACCTCCTCGGCGATATCCTTCAGCTCGATGTAGGTGCTCTCCATGCGCTCGGCCCATTCGGCAGCCTTGACGTAGTTTTTTGCAAGGCTGCGGAGCGTATTCAGGTGGGTTTTCAGATTGCCCAAAAGGTTGTTTTCGTTGCCCATCAGCAGGTCGACGGTAGCGTAGAGGTCGGTCTTTATCTCCTCGGCATGCTCCAGCACGCTATGCTCGGCCTCCAGTTCCTCGTCTTCGCCTTCCTTCAGGCAGGCTTCGTCGAACTGCTGGAGCTGGAAGCGGATGAAGTCCTCGTCGGCACGGTTCTTCTCCCGTTCGGCCTCAGCTTTTCGGAGCGCCTGCTGGGCAGAGCCGAAAGCCTGATAGGCTGAGAGGTAGGCAGCCCGCTCGGGAGCGTTAGCCGCCAGCGTGTCGAGGACTTCCCTCTGGAAACTCTCGGAATTGAGCAGCAGGTTCTGATGCTGCGAATGGATATCGATGAGCTTGCTGCCCAGCGCCTTCAGCTGGCTGAGGGAGGCAGGCGAATCGTTGACGAAAGCACGGCTCTTGCCGCTGGAGAGGAGCTCGCGGCGGATGATGCATTCGTCGTCGTACTCCATGTCGTTCTCGTCGAAGAAGGGTCGCAAGTCGCAGGCCGTCAGGTCGAAACAACCCTCGATGGTACATTTTGTCGCTCCTTCGCGGACGGTACTGCTATCGGCGCGGTTGCCCAAGAGCAGGCCGATGGCGCCAAGGAGGATGGATTTTCCGGCGCCGGTCTCGCCTGTGATAACAGAAAAGCCGCTTTCGAAATCAATCTCAAGCGACTCGATGAGTGCGTAGTTCCGTATGGAGAGCGACGTCAGCATGGGGGAGAAGGGTCAGTTCTTCATCTTCTTTATCTCCTCCCACTCGTTGGCGAGCGAAGGGTTGACGCTGGTGAGGATTTTGCTCACATCCTCTTTTTCCTTCGATGTGCCCTTGGAGTAGATGTTGAGCAGCTCCTCCTGTTTGATTTCGGTGAATAGACCGGGCAGGGCCGACAGGGGCTTGTTCTCCTTGGCCTTTTGCAGAAGGGCAAGGGAGGTGGTGATATTGCTTCGTCCGCGCTCGGCGTTCTGTGCCATTTCGTCCAATCCGCCACGATGATAGTCGTAGAGCAACTGGCGAAGGGGTTCCATCGAGCCGTTCATGTAATCGTTGATGATGGCGTGGCGGTTCTTGTCGTCGGCATACGCCTTCCAACCACCCACATCGAGCATCTGCGCATTATTGACGACGTTTTCGGCCTTCTGCAGAATGTCCGTACCGCCCTTGGGGGCAAAGGTGTCCAAGTCGAGCCCGATAATGAGATAGGCGTAGTAGGCCAGCACGGCCGTCAGATTGTTCGTGACGATGTCGTCGGCAAATTCCAGTTTGTCGAATTCCACGTAGTTGAACGAAACGGCAGGGTCGCGGAAGTTGAAGACAACCGTGTTGTAAGAGGTGTTGAAGACAGGGCGGTTGCTCTGCACCATAAGCTCGCAATCGAAAGCTCCCTCGTTGGCGTACTCGTTAACGATGAAGTTGAAGCTGCACGCGATTTTCTCCTTGTTGCTGTATTGGGCGTTCGACCATTTGCGCGTGTTGAGGAATTCGCTGATGGCCGTCTCCAGCGTAGTGAAGACGGAGTTGTCTGTTCCCTGGATCTTCGATGCGTTGATGACGACCTTGGCATCGAGTTCCTGCGACGAGGCGGGGGACGCCACCATCAGCCCTGCGGCAAACAGCAGCAGGGCGGGGAGAACAGCAGTTAGGCGGCGGAATAGCATGGGTTACTTGTTGGGGTTGATTTCGCGAAGACGTACTTTCGTCAGCACCTGCTTGGTGTTGAGGGGGAAGTCGTTCTTCATAATCCAATCGTAGTAGCTGGGGTCGCGCTTGATGACCTCGCTCAGGACGCGCCCTTTGTATTTGCCGAAGTTGACGACCTCCTCACCCTTGTCGTTGTAGACGAAGAAACCGGAAAAATCGACGTTGCGGGTGTAGTAGGTGAACTCGGAGAGCCACTTCACGTCGTTTTGCAGGTCGGCGTAGCGGTCGAGCTGTGCTTTCAGCACCTCGTAGGTGGCGCGGGTGTCGCCTGTGGCGGAATGGGCGTCGTCGAGGTTCTTGCCGCAGTAGAACTTGTAGGCGGCTGAGAGGGTGCGTTGCTCCATCTTGTGGAAGATGACCTGCACGTCGATGAAGCGCGGGCGGGTGAAGTCGATATCGACACCAGCGCGCAGGAATTCCTCAGCCAGCATGGGCACGTCGAAACGGTTGGAGTTGAAGCCGGCGATGTCGCATCCCTCGAAAAAGGCCTCTACCTCGCGGGCTATCTGGGCGAAGGTGGGCTTGTCGCGCACGTCGTCGTCGGTAATGTGGTGGACGGCTGTGGCGGCAGGCGGTATGGGCATGCCGGGATTGACGCGATAGGTTTTTTCCTGCTCCTTGCCATCGGGGAAAACCTTCAGCAGGCAGATTTCCACGATGCGGTCGTTGGTGACGGAAGTACCTGTCGTCTCCAAGTCAAAGAAGACGACAGGCTTGGTGAGTTTCAGTTCCATGGGACGCGCAGACGGTTTTAGTCGTTGAGCATCATGGGCATGAGCAGCATCAGCAGGTCGGTATTCTCCTCCTGTACGGTGGGGACGATGACGCCGGCACGAGAGGGGTCGGAGACCTCCACGCTAATCTCCTCGCCGGAGATGTTGCTGATGATATCCATGAGGAAGGTCGATTTGAAGCCGATGCTCATAGGCTCGCCGTCGTACTGACAAACGATACGCTCTTCGGCAGAGGAGGCGAAGTCGAGGTCCTGAGCGGAGATGTGAAGTTCGCCAGCCGTCAAACGCAGCTTGACGAGACTGCTGCTGGCAGATGAGCAGACGCTAACACGGCGCAGGGCACTCAGTAGAGCCTGACGGTTGATGGTGACCTTATAGGGGTTGCTCACGGGGATGACGGAGTTGTAGTTCGGGTAGCGGCCCTCGATGAGGCGGCACACCAGACGATGGTTGGGCAGCGTGAATACGGCGTTGCGGCTGTCGAACGAGATGTTGATGTCGTCAGCCTCCTTGCCCAGCAGACCCTTCAGTAGGTTGGCGGGCTTCTTCGGCAGGATGAAGGCAGCCTTCTCCTCGCCCTTAGCGGCAAGCAGCTTGTTGCGCACCAGCTTGTGGCCGTCGGAGGATACAAGGGTGACGTACTCCGTGGTGATGTCGAAGTAGATACCGTTCATCACAGGGCGTAGCTCGTCGTCGGCTGTAGCGAAGATGGTGCGGTTGATGCCGTCGAACAGCGTAGCAGCAGGCATGCTGAAGCTAACGGGAGCCTCGCCCAGCAGAGCGGGCGTGGGGTACTCGTCGGCCTGCTGGCCCACCATGCTGAACTTACCGTTCATATATTCGATGGTGACGGCGACGTTGCTCTCGTTGACGTTGAAGACGATGGGCTGCTCGGGCAGCTCCTTAATGGCGTCGAGGATGTTCTTCGACCCGATGGCAAAACGGCCGTCGCCGTCGTGTTCGACTACCGGTAGCGAGGTTTCAAGGGTAGTCTCGTTGTCCGAAGCCGTGATGGAGAGGATGCCGCTCTCAAGGTTGAAGAGGAAGCAGTCCAGAATGGGCAGGGCACTCTTGGCGTTGATGACGCGGCCGATGGACTGAAGGCGGTTGCACAACTCTGTGCTGGTAACTACAAATCTCATAATGCGCTTTTTTATTTGAATATTGTTATATTAATAAGGAATATTATCGGCAAAGATAGACATTTTTAGGGATGAACTGAAAAAAACAGCGAAAAAAATAGCATCGTTTAGAAAAATTCAGTAATTTCGCCCCGAAAATCAGACAAAGTATATGGAATTAACAGGAAAAATTATTGCCGTAATGCCTGAACGCGGCGGAGTCAGCCAGCGAACGGGAACAGAGTGGAAAGTACAGGAATATGTGTTGGAAACCATCAATGAGCAATTCCCCCGAAAACTGGCTTTTGAAGTTTTCGGATCGGACCGCATAGCCTCCTTCAATATCAAGACGGGCGAGACGATGACCGTTTCGTTTGATATCGACGCCAGCGAGTATAACGGACGTTGGTATAACCGCATCCGCGCTTGGAAGGTGGACCGTAATATCACTTCCGTTCAGCCTGCTGAAGGTGTAGCTGCAGCTCCGGCTCCTACGGCAGCTCCTGCTCCTGCTGCATCTGCAGCCCCTGCCTTTACGGAACCTGCTCCCCAGGCTCCGGGCGAAGGCTCTGTTGATGACCTGCCCTTCTGAGAAGGGCCATTTGAAACGGATATAGTAATCAATTTATTATATCATCCCCAAAAAGTAAGCTTTTAGAAACCGGAAAGGGCCGCGACGTGAGTCGCGGCCCTTTCGCTTTTGTCTATTTCAGTCTTGTTTTATCGCCCAAAGCCGTTAGGAAAGCCGTACTAACCCGTTAGGTAAGGTTTCCCAACCCGTTGGGTAAGCTGTCCTAACGCGTTTGGCACGACAAAAAGCTTAGGAATTCATGCTTAAAAGGAACTCTTCATTGGATTTCGTGTCCTCCAAACGGCCTTTGACGAAGTCCATTGCCTCGATGGGATTCATGTCCGAGAGGTATTTGCGCAGAATCCACATGCGGTTGAGCGTATCCTGGTCGTGCAGCAAGTCATCGCGTCGCGTGCTGGAGGCCATGATGTTGACAGCAGGGAAGATGCGCTTGTTGCTGAGGGTGCGGTCGAGCTGCAATTCCATGTTGCCCGTGCCCTTGAATTCCTCGAAGATAACCTCGTCCATCTTGCTGCCCGTGTCGATAAGGGCTGTGGCGATGATGGTGAGCGAGCCGCCATTCTCAATGTTACGAGCGGCGCCAAAGAAGCGCTTGGGCTTATGGAGGGCATTGGCATCAACACCACCAGACAACACTTTGCCCGAAGCGGGAGCTACCGTATTGTAGGCACGCGCAAGACGGGTGATGGAGTCGAGGAAGATGACGACGTCGTGTCCGCACTCCACCATACGCTTGGCTTTCTCCAGCACGATGCCGGCAATCTTCACGTGACGCTCGGCAGGCTCGTCGAAAGTGGAGGCAATAACTTCGGCATTGACGCTTCGCGCCATATCCGTCACTTCTTCAGGACGTTCGTCGATAAGCAGCACCATCATGTAAACCTCAGGATGGTTGGCAGCAATAGCGTTGGCGATGTCCTTCAGCAGGATGGTCTTACCCGTCTTGGGCTGGGCGACGATGAGGCCGCGCTGGCCCTTGCCGATGGGCGAGAAGAGGTCGACGACGCGGGCGGAAAGGTTGTCGTTGTTTCCCGTGCAGAGCTGGAACTTCTCATCAGGGAAGAGGGGCGTGAGGTGCTCGAAGGGAACACGGTCGCGCACGATTTCGGGCTCCAGACCATTAATCTTCTCGATGTAGGATAGCGGGAAGTACTTCTCTCCCTCTTTAGCGGGACGGATAACGCCTTCGACGACATCGCCTGTTTTAAGGCCGTAGTGCTTGATTTGGTTTTGCGAGACGTAGACGTCGTCGGGCGAGGGGAGGTAGTTGTAGTCGGACGAGCGGAGCAGGCCGAAGTTGTCGGGCAGGATTTCCAGCACGCCCATACATTTGATTCTGTCACCAAAGTCGTACAGACGTTCCATCTCAGCCTTGCGTCTCTCCTCTTCCAGCTTGGCCTGACGTTCCTGTTCCTGACGTTGCTGCTCCTGTTGGCGGCGTTCTTCCTTTTCTTGAGCGCGTCGCTCCTGTTCTTGCAGACGTCGCTCCTCTTCGTCGATGCGCCCTTGACGCTCCTGCAAGCGTCGCTCTGCTTCGAGGATACGCTGCTGCGTGTCCATGCGGCGGAGGGACTGCGGACGGTTGGCTTCGCCGGATTCCGGCTTGACTGGTTTTTCCTGCTGGGCAGATGACGGAGCACCTATTTCCTGAACGGGGGCATTCTCTTCATCTTCCGTAGCCTCCATAGTCATTTCGTCGCCAAAAAGGGTGGGGACGTTGCCCGTATTGCCGGCATTGCCAGCAGGCTGGGCAGCTTTTTTCTTTTTTCTCCCACGGCCGGATTTGGCTTGCGACTCGTCCAACTTGGTCTGCTCGAACTTGTCAATAAGCTCCGTAGGAAGCGCAGCAGCTTCAGAAGGCATGTCCTCGATGGGCACAAAGTCGGCTTCGTTGTGAACAGGCGTGTCAGTAGCCGTTGCCTGTTCTTTAGCGGCAGCAGCGGCTTTCTCTGCCTCGACAAGGGCCTTCGGTTTGCGCCCACGACGTTTCTTGGGCTGGGCAGCCTCTGCATCGACAGAAGTCGAGGGGGCTCCTTCCTGAGTTTTCATCTCTTGCTTGGGCTCTTCAGCCTTCGGCTGAGCGTCGTTCTTCTTCTGCGGTTCGGCGTTCTGTTTCTTCTCTTGTTTTGCTGCTCCTTCAGTTGCCGTTTCAGGTTTATTGCTGTTGCTCTCTGCGGGTTGAGCTTTCTGCTGTTCCATGGGCTTGGCTACGGTTTGGGGAATTTCGTCAAATTTCTTGCCTTTGTCCTGATTGGCTGAATAGACTTTGCTGATGGTGCCCGTCTTGTTGATGCGGTTGCGTTGTTTCTTTTCAGCAGCAGCCTCTTTTTCGGCAGCTTTCTGGGAACCGGCTATGGCTTGCGCATCGAGAATCTGGTAAATAAGGTCACGCTTCTCGAATGATTTGGCGTTCTTGATGTTGAATTCTGCGGCAATTTCTTGCAGTTCCTGCACTTCTTTCTTGTTGAGTTGGATAATGTTATACATAAAGATACATGTGTGAATAGGGCATTACATACTATCTCCTCTACGGAAGATGTTTGGCGGGCGAAGCCCGAGCCCGATTTTTTTCTTTTAATTGTGGATTTGGTTGGTCTTTACAGGCCGTTTCCTAAATTGGATGCGCAAAGGTAGGAATTTAGTTTTGAAAAATCCGCATCCCAGCGAGTTTTTTTACGTTTTTTAGCGTTATTCCTTGAGCGAGGCGTTGATTTGGGCTATATAGTCCAGCAGTTCCTCGCGTCCCGTGCCCTTCTCGGCAGAGGTGACGAAGTAGGGCGGCAGTTCCTCCCATTGCTCGGAGAGCTTTTCGAGGTAGGCTTTGACGTTCGATTGTAGCCCGCTTCGGCTCAGCTTATCGGCTTTCGTGAAGACAATGGAGAAGGGAACCTCGTTTTCGCCCAGCCATTCGATGAATTCAAGGTCGATGGGCAAGGGTGCATGGCGGCTGTCGATGAGTAGGAAAAGATTGGTCATCTGCATACGGCCTAGGATGTAGCTCTCGATGATGCGTTGCAGTCGTTCGCGCTCTGCTTTGCCTCGACTGGCGTAGCCGTAGCCTGGAAGGTCGACAATATACCAAGCGTTGTTGATGAGGAAATGGTTGATGAGCATCGTCTTGCCTGGGGTGGAGGAAGTCATGGCCAGCCCGTTCCGACGGGTGAGCATGTTGATGAGGCTCGACTTGCCGACATTCGAACGGCCTATGAAAGCGTATTCGGGCAGTCCGTCCTGCGGACAGCGGGAAATGTCGGTGTTGCTGATGACGAAGGTGGCGCTTTTTATCTCCATGAACAGGGGGATGCTATAGATTTTCGGCACAAAGGTAGGGTTTTTCTTTGAATTATCCGTATCTTTGCACGCAAAATCGAAGGAAAGACCTTAGAATCGGATGTTAGATCAGTATTCATCGGTACTTTTGGAGCGTGCAGTAGGCGAACTGGCGAAACTGCCGGGCATTGGAAGACGGACGGCGTTGCGTCTGGTACTCCATCTGTTGCGCCAGCCTGTGGGAGAGGCGGATGCGTTGAGTTCGGCTCTGACGGAGTTGCGGCACGGGGTGCGTTATTGTCATGTTTGCCACAATATTTCGGATACGGATACCTGTGAGATTTGCGCCAATCCGCGTCGCGATGGCTCGATGGTGTGTGTCGTGGAAACCGTGCGCGATGTCATCGCCCTTGAGAATACGGGCATCTATCGCGGGCTTTATCACGTGCTTGGCGGCGTCATTTCGCCTATGGATGGCATTGGCCCTGCCGACCTTGAGATTGACAGCCTCGTGGAACGGGTACGCGCCGGAGGAGTAGAGGAGGTGATTTTTGCCCTTAGCTCTACGATGGAGGGCGACACGACAAACTATTATCTCTACCGCAAGCTGTCACCCTTTAATGTCAAGCTATCTGTGCTCTCGCGTGGCCTTTCTGTGGGCGACGAACTGCAATATACCGACGAGGCAACGCTGGGTCGCTCACTCATCAACCGTACCCCTTTCGATGGCTCATCAAGATGAAAAATAAAACTCAATTCTATGACTAATCAACAAATACTCCGTCGCCTCCGCTGGGAATTCGTGGCCTACGTGTTGTTGGCTGTGTTGCTGGTGGCGCTATACGAAACGCATGTTTTTGTAAAAGGAGAGCTGGTAGGTAATGTCTCAGCCGTTTATATAGCCGAGAGTGCTGGCATCCTGCTGGCAGTTGTCCTTACGCCTGTGGCGTTGAAGTCTTTCCACAAGGCGCTCATCCGTATGGTATATATGGACGATGATACGGCACGCCGCCGTTGCTATGTAAAGTGGAGCGAGATTCGTCTGGCCATGTTTGTGACAGTGGTATTGGTGAATATCTCGGTCTATTACATGACGGCTGACAATATGTGTGGCTACTGCGCCCTCATCGGCGTTATCGCTTCGCTGTTTTGCTGGCCTACAAAAGAAGGCATTGCTACAGAACTGACAATGAAGGAGGAGCCTCTGCCCGAATCACCTGTGACGGAACCGAAGGAAACAGAGGAGATTATTCAGCCAGACGAGGAAACGGAAACGAAAGAGGAAAGCTGATGGATCTCTCGATTATCATTGTCAACTACAACGTCAAGTACTACGTGGAGCAATGCCTCGATGCGGTTTTCCGCTCCGTGTGCCCCTTCGATTACGAAGTGTTTGTGGTTGATAATGTCTCGTCCGACGGCTCCATACCTTATTTAAAAGAGCGCTATCCGCAGGTTCATTATATCTGCAATACGGAGAATGTGGGCTTTGCGCGTGCCAACAATCAGGCCATCCGTCAATCGACGGGGCGCTATGTGCTGCTGCTGAATCCGGATACAATCGTTGCTGAGCAGACGCTGGCTGATAGCGTGCGTCTGATGGATAGCCACCCCGATGCAGGAGGCTCGGGCACACGCATGCTGCGTACCGACGGCAGTTTTGCCTTGGAGTCGCGACGTGGACTGCCCACACCCTTTGTGGCGTTCTGCAAGATGTCTGGCCTGACGAAGCTCTTCCCCCGCAGTCGTACCTTCGGGCGATACTATATGCGCTATCTCGACGAGAATGTCGAGAACGAGATAGAGATTATCTCCGGAGCCTACATGATGCTTCGCCGCGAAGCTCTCGATAAAGTCGGACTGCTCGACGAAACTTTCTTTATGTATGGCGAGGACATCGACCTCTCCTATCGCCTGCTGAAGGAGGGTTACAAGAACTACTACAGCCCTTCGCCCATCCTCCACTATAAAGGCGAGAGTACCCAGAAGACCTCGTTCCGCTACGTCTATACGTTCTACAACGCTATGCAGCTTTTTTTCAACAAGCATTTCCATCGTTACGGTTTGTTGGTTTCGCTGCCAATCAGCGCCGCCATCTGGATTCGCTCGGCCTTCGCCTATATCGGCAATCAGTTCCGTCGCAAAAACCGTTCCGGTAATGAGGCTGCGGCCTATCGTCCCCTGTTCGTGGGGAGCAAGGAGATGCTGCGCGAAGCCACGGCCCTCTATCAGCATCGTTATCCGTCTGTCCCCTTTACCTGTATTCAGGGCTCGGGGGAGATGCTGCCTGAAGGGCATCTCTCGCGTCCCGACCTCTGGGAATCGCATGATATGGTAGTCTATGATACCGACAACTACAGCTACGGCACTATTCTGCGCAACCTTGCTGCTACAGCCGATAGTAATTTGCGGCTTGGCACTTGGTCTGCCCGTACGGGAATGCTTATCCATGAAAGCTTCGTACTGGGAAAACAATAATTCCTCATTTTTAATTCCTAATTTCTCATTCCTTATTTTTTAATTCTATATGTCCTATTTCCTCCGCGCTCCTGAACCTGAAGACCTCGACTTGCTGTTTCGCTTGGAAAACGATCCTGACGTCTGGACGGTGTCGTCGTGCCACATGCCTTATTCGCGCTATGCGCTCAAACAGTATATACTCACGTGTAAGAACGATTTCTTTGCCGAAAAGCAACTGCGCCTGATGGTGCAGCCCAGCAAGGGCGGAGAGGCAGAGGCCATTGTCGATTTGTTTAACTTCAGCCCCCTTGACGGGCGCGCCGAATTGGGATTGTTGGTTGATAGCGCTTGCCGCGGGCGAGGAGTGGGGCAAGAGGCGCTCACGTTGCTTTGCGACTATGCTGCCCATACGTTAGGATTGCGCATGATTTTTTGTCAGATCTTTGCCGACAATGCCGCCTGCCGCCATTTGTTTGAAAAGATGGGCTTTACAGAAGTAGCCGTTTTGCCGGAGTGGGTAGTCGCTGAAGGCAAAAAGCACGATTTGGTGGTTGTGCAGCGATTTTTTTGAAAAAAAAACCGAAAAACGCTTGCAGGTACAAAAAAAGTGCGTACCTTTGCAACCGCAATCCGGGAGGACAAGCGCAAAAGAAAAGTGTAAAAAGCGTTTTCATAATAGTTTTAGATAGTTAGATTGGTGCGTTAGTTCAGCCTGGTTAGAATGCCTGCCTGTCACGCAGGAGGTCACGGGTTCGAGTCCCGTACGCACCGCAGAAGAAGGGAGTTCGTGATGAATCCCCTTCTTTTGTTTTTTGTCCGTAACGATATGTTGCGGATATCCTTTTTGTGCTGAAGATGAATGTTATAGGGTGGGGAAAAGTGTGCGGGCATTGGCGGCTGTCTGCTCGGCAACGGCTTCGGGAGTCGTGCTGTAGATATCGGCAAGACGGTGAACCGTGTCGATGATGAAGGAGGGCTCGTTGCGCTGCCCACGATGCGGAACAGGAGCCAGATAGGGCGCATCGGTTTCCACGACAATGCGGCTGAGGGGGACGGACTGGCGCAGTACGTTGGGTAGTGTGGATTTCTTGTAGGTTACCGTACCGCCTATGCCGAGCATAAAACCCGGGAAGGAGAGCAGCTTCTCGGCTTCCTCAACTGTTCCGCCGAAACAATGGAAAATGCCTGTCAGGGCCTCGTCTCGGAATTGCTCCATCAGAATGTAGAGTTCGTCGAAGGCCGCACGCTGATGGATGACGACGGGCAGGTGATATGTCGCAGCCCAACCCAGTTGCTGCTCAAAGGCGCGCAGTTGTTCCGCTTTGTAAGTCGTGTCCCAGTAGAAGTCCAGCCCCACTTCGCCAATGCCTATGAAAGAGTCAGCAAGTCCACAAGTCAACGAGTCGACACGCTGTGAAAGGGTTGCATCCGCTTGTTGACCTAAAAAGAACTTTTTCATTTTTTCCAGCACTTCGGCGTAGTTCTCGCGGACGTCCTCGGGATGGAGGCCGATGAGGGGGTAGCAGACGTCGGGCCACTTGTGGCAGGTGTCCAGCAGAGGGGCGATGGACTCGGCGTTGATGTTTGGCAGGAGCATGATGCCTACGCCAGCCTCAAGAGCGCGTGCAACGACGTCAGCACGGTCGGCGTCGAACTCCTCCGTGTAGATGTGCGTATGAGTGTCGATAATCATGTGTGGAGTCCTCTCAGACGGTACGCTCCATCAACGAAGCCAGATAGGCACGGAGGACATTCTTTGCCTCGTCAGGAACAGATACCTTATTCAGATGCGCGTGCGCGAGGCGGTAGAATTCGTCCTCGTGGGTGCGGCAGATGACGGGTAGGTCGAGGTCGGTATAGATGCGGGTGACGGCAGCAATCTTTGTCTCGGAGAAGAGTGGGTCGGGGTCGGACGTCGCGAACCAGTGCTGCAGGTCGCGGCGCTGCAGGTCGTCAGCAAGCTGCATGGCTTTGACGTAGAGGAAGGTCTTCTTGTTGCAGAGGATGTCGCCGCCCACCTTCTTGCCGAAGGTGGCAGGGTCGCCATAGACGTCGAGGTAGTCGTCATGAAGCTGGAAGGCCAGTCCCATCTGCTCGCCCGTCTTGTAGAGGTTGTCGGCATCGTCGTCAGATGCGCCGGCAAGCAGAGCGCCGATTTTCATACTGCAGCCGAGCAGCACGCTGGTCTTCAGGCGTATCATCTCGATGTACTCGGCTTGGGTGACATCGTCGCGCTGTTCGAAGTCCATGTCGAGTTGTTGTCCGTCGTCGATTTCGATGGTAGTGCGGATGAATGTGTCCATGACGGGGCGTAGGCGGGTGTCATCCACGTGCGTCATGTGGCTCATGGCGAGCGAGAGCATAACGTCGCCTGAGAGGATGGCTGTATTGTCGTTCCAGCGGCGATGCACAGTAGGCTTACCACGTCGTACGTCGGCACGGTCCATGAGGTCGTCGTGCAGGAGGGTGAAGTTGTGGTACATTTCGATGGCGCAGGCGGGGTCGAGGATGGCATCGACGTCGGAGCGGTAGAGGTTGTATGCCATCAGCATTAGCACGGGGCGCAGGCGTTTGCCGCCCATCGAGAGGACGTAGCGCACGGGCTGGTAGAGGTTCTCGGGCTCATGCAGATAACCGAGGCTGTCGAGGTGTGCGTTGACTTTCTGAAGCAGTTGCTGGGGAGAAAACATTTTAAAAATAATAGAATTAGGAATTATAAATGATAAATTGAAAAATAGAAATGAGGAAAGATAGAAGTGAAAAAAAGAATTAGGAATTAGGAAATTGCTACATGCCGCAGAGTCAATTCCTAATTCCTAATTCTTGGATTTCAAACTTATGCAGTTGGCTTAGTTGCTCAGTTTGAACTGTACGGGGAGCGTGAACTTCACGCGCACGGGTTTGCCGCGCTGCTCACCGGGTTTCCACTTCGGCATGGTGGAGACGACGCGGAGGGCTTCCTTATCCAGATAGGGGTTAATGGGCTTGATGACTTCGGGATCGACGATGGAGCCGTCCTTATTCACGACGAATTGCACGACGACGCGGCCCTGGATACCCTGCTCCTGGCAAATGGTGGGGTACTTGATGTTTTTCTTCAGGTACTGCAGCAGCGCCTGTGTACCGCCCGGGAACTCAGGCATGTTCTCTACGACCTGGAAGATCTGCTGTTCCTCCTCGGGCTCTTCGACCACGATAGGTACGTCGTCCGATATTTCGACGAACTCGGCCTGGTCGTCGGTAGAGGCGATGGTGGTTTCCTCGATTTCGGCATCGTCTTCCACGATGTTGAGCACCTCAGCCTGCGTGACAGCCTGTGGGGGTGGGGGGACGGTCTTCTTTTCGGGCATGGTGATGGGGATGACTTCCTCTTCGAGCACGATGTCGCCGGCATCCAGGATGTCGCCATCGTACTTCTTCTCGTGCTGCGTCCATTCGAACGCCACATACAGGAGGGCGAAGACGGCCACAAGGCCCATCAGAATCCATGTTCCCTTCTTGTTTTCAAGATTGGCACTTTTCGATTTTTTTACTTCCATAGTTGTATTTTTCTTTTTAGCTAATTTTCGTTGTGGCAAAAGTAATACTTTTTTTTCGTTGGTTGCACACTAAAAAGGTTTTTTTTTCATAATTCGGGCGTTTTTTGTTTTTTTCGCACAAAAAAGCACTATCTTTACGGCCGAAAACTGAGAAATATGATGAAACGTTGTTACTTTTTCCTCCTTGCGTCCGTCCTTTTCTTGTTGGGCGGCGCTGCGCAGAATAGTTCGGCCTTCCAATTCCTGCGTCTGCCAGTGTCGGCCCATGCGTCGGCGCTGGGTGGCGACAATGTGAGTGCCGATGACGACGACCCCACGCTGGCGTTCCACAATCCGGCGCTACTCATCGGCATGACGCCCGGCACGATGGGCCTGCAGTACATGAGCTATATGACGGGCAGCAACTTGGCAGGAGCCACGTACAACTTCGCTCCTTCCGATCGCTCGGCAATGGCTTTCGGTGCTGAGTACCTGGGCTTCGGCTCCATGCGTCGCACCGATGTCGAGGGTACTGATACAGGCTCCTTCACGGCAAAGGACATGGCGCTGGCAGCAACCTATAGCTACGCTCTCAGCGATGCGTGGTCGGGCGGCGTCACGGGGCGCTTCATCTATTCCAACTACGATCTCGTCTATTCCCTCGCCCTGGGCGTGGACCTCGGCCTCAACTACTTCAACCCCGATGTGGACTTCAGCTTCTCGCTCGTGGCGCGCCAGCTGGGCGGGCAGGTGAAGACGTACGATGGCACGCACGAACCGTTACCCTTCAATCTTGTGGCGGGCTTCAGCAAAGGGCTGGCGCACGCTCCTGTGCGCTTCTCGCTGACGCTGCCCAACCTCACCCGCTGGAGTGCCGAGGATTTCTATAGTACTGAGGGTCTCTCGACGAAGGAGCTGCTACTGCGCCATCTCATCGTGGGTATCGATGTGTTCCCCACCGAGACAACGTGGCTGGCGGTAGGCTTCAACGGGCAACTCAACCGCGAGCTTGCCTCTACTTCGGGCTTGCGCTCGCTGGCGGGCTTCTCCCTTGGCGCGGGCATCAACGTCAGTCGTGTCAAGGTGGGCGTGGCCTACGGGCGTTACAACGTCGTTGCCAATTCCCTCTCCATGAACTTTTCCTATTCCCTGTGAAAATAATAAAATTAGGAATTAGAAATTAGGAATTGAAAAAAGGAAATAAAAATTAGAAAAAGAACTAAGAAATATAGCTATGAAAAAAATCATTGTTGCTATTGACGGCCATTCGTCGTGCGGCAAGAGCACGATGGCCAAGGACCTTGCGTCGAAAATTGGCTACACGTACATCGACACGGGCGCTATGTACCGCGCCGTCACCCTCTACGCCCTGCGGCACGACCTTTTCTATCCTTGCGGCAACATCAAACTCGACGAACTGGAGGCCGCCATGCCCGACATCCACATCACGTTCCGCTTCAACGAGGAGACGCGCCGTCCTGACACTTATCTGAACGGCGAGTACGTCGAGAACCTCATCCGCGGCATGGAGGTGTCATCACACGTCAGCCCCATTGCCACCGTGGGTTTTGTGCGCGAGGCTATGGTAGCGCAGCAACAGGAGATGGGCCGCGCGAAGGGCATCGTCATGGATGGGCGCGACATCGGCACCGTCGTCTTCCCCGAGGCTGAGCTGAAGGTGTTCGTCACCGCCAGCGCCGAGGTACGTGCCCAGCGCCGTTATGACGAGCTGATGGCTAAGGGGCAGCCCGCCTCATTCGACGAGATTCTGGAGAACGTCAAGGAGCGCGACCGTATCGACTCCTCGCGTGAAATCAGCCCCCTCCGTCAGGCCGACGATGCCATTCTGCTCGATAACAGCAACCTCACCATCCCCCAGCAGAACGAGTGGCTCATGGAGCAGTACCTGCGCGTAGTAAATGAATAAGGTTTACTTCCATTTTTACTCCCACTTTTACTCCCACTTTTACTTCCACTTCTACTCCCACTTTTACTCCCATTTAAAGAAGGTTCTATGCTCGTTGAGATTGACAAGGGAAGCGGATTCTGCTTCGGCGTCACCACCGCCATCCGCAAGGCCGAGGAAGAACTGAGTCGCGGCGTGCCCCTCTATTCGCTGGGCGACATCGTCCACAACGGCGAAGAGTGCGAACGCCTGCGCCAGCTGGGGCTTATTGCCATCGACCACGAGCAGTTCCGCCATCTGCGCGACGTGCGCGTGCTGCTGCGTGCCCATGGTGAGCCGCCCGAGACCTACGCCATTGCCCGCGCCAACAACATCGAGCTCATCGATGCCACCTGCCCCGTGGTGCTCAGCATCCAGAAGCGCATCGCCCGCGATGCCCGGGCGGGCGACGGCGCCCAGATTGTCATTTTCGGGCAAAAGGGCCACGCCGAGGTGCTCGGTCTCATGGGGCAGACGGGCGGCGAGGCCATCGTCATCGAGAGCATCGACGAGTTGGACCGCATCGACTTCACTCGCCCCGTGCGTCTCTACTCGCAGACCACCAAGTCGCTTGCCGAGTTCCGCCGCCTCGTCGAGGTCATCCAGCAGCGCATGGCGCCCGGCGTGGAGTTCCGCTATTCCGACACCATCTGTCGTCAGGTGGCCAACCGTCTGGAGAACATCCGCCGCTTCGCTGCCTCGCACGACCTTGTCTTCTTTGTGTGTGGGCGCAAGAGCAGCAACGGCCGTGTGCTCCTCGAGGCCTGCCGCGAGACCAACCCCAACACCCATCATGTCGAGGACGCCTCGCAGATTGACCTCTCCCTTATCACTCCCGCCGTGCATTCGGTGGGCATCTGTGGCGCCACCTCCACTCCCGCCTGGCTTATGGAGGCCTGCCGCGAGAAGATCTCCTCTCTTTCCTTTTGATGTCATAAGCGAGTAAGTCCACCATCCTTTGGACGTGGATTTCCGTGTTGAATATGGCGGCCTTTTTTCCAACTGAAGAAAGGCTTTTTCCGCCATGCGTAAAAGGCTCGTTTTCTGTACGAAATCAAGGGATAAAAAGTTTTCATCGCAATGGTTTGAAGTTTTCACTGCAATGAAAGATTGTTTTCACTGCAATGAAAAATTGTTTTCACTGCAATGATTAATTCTTTTCATCGCGATGAAAAAACGGTATTCCTTGATTTTGTTATTCTGATGTCAGATAATACGATGAAAGAAAGTTTAATCCGGATAACTGGCTTTGCCTTCTTCCGTCACGACTCGGCGCAGCGTGGCGCTTCATCATCGCAATGCCGTTCCAGCCCCTCCTTCGGTGCGCTTGTGAGAAAAAAACGGCTGTATGCTTGCATTTTTCCGCAGTACGTTGTATCTTCGCACGGAAAAAGTCAGGATATGAAAAGAAGTAAGCGCTGTTTCCTTCTGAAAACGGCCCTCCTATTGGTGGTAGCGGCTGCGACGGGTGGGCTGAATGCAAGCGCATCGCCCGCCCCCTTGCAGGCGGATAGTCTGTCATCGGACGTCCTGACTTCCGACAGCATCTGGCTTTGGCCGCTGGCGGGGTACGAGGCAGGTGAGGGCATCCTTTCGCAGCCGGGACAGAAGATAGGGAGAATGAAGAACAAGACCAGCCTCTTTCTAACGGCCCCCGAGGGCACGCCCGTCCTCTGTCCTGCGGATGCTACCGTGATGTTCACAAGCATCGCATATTATTTCCCCTTCTCGTTCCCCATCACGAAAGTGACGGGAGTACTGTTCAAGGACAGCACATACGAAGAGCGTGTTCACGAATTTGACGAACGGGTGGCTACAGGTGAGATTGATCCCAAGTATCTCACGGTTTGTGTATCTCTCAACATCGGGAGCCGTACCGTACACCTCAGCGGCTTCATGCGCGAACGGGGCTTGCCCGAGGGCACGCGGCTGTGTCGTGGCGACACGCTCGGCACGCTCCATTACGGTTATTGCGGCTTCGACGAGCCCAACTTGTGGATTGCCATCAGCCGGTTCAATAGAGACGCTGACCCCATGACGCCCTTCGGCATCCTCTCCACGTATACATTCAAGCCACCCACATCCTATCAGCTCTTGTGGCGCCGCATCTTGTGGGTAGTGGTTCCGATGCTGGTGGTCGGCCTGGGCGTGTTCATCATCTTCCGTCTGCGTGACCGCCGCCGCATCGCCTACTTCCGCAAGTTGAAGGAAGAGATGATTGCAGCGGCCTCTCCCCATCCCTCCCCTAAAGGGAAAGGGGCTCAACAGGAAAGGGTTCCCTTCAATGAAAAGAATGCCACAGGACATGCGACTCCCTTCCCTTCAGGGGAGGGATGGGGAGAGGCTGCAACTTGTGGACTTGTTGACCCAAAAAACGCTTGGGCTGATGTCTACCGGCAGCGGATAGCGTCGGGCGTCAGGCAGTACTGGACGATGCCTTCGGCAGAATACCTCCATGCCGCCATTGAGGATGAGACCCTTTCCTTTAGTGCCGAGCAGGGCAACGCCATCGTCACCGACCTCCGCTCCGCCTTTCACGACATCGCCCGCGACATCCGCAACGCGTCCACGAAGGTCAACAACGACGAAGTGCTCTATTGCCTGCTCACGACGCTCCACCTCCCCACGTCCGTCATGGCTCGCTGTCTCCACGTCACCGACTCCACCCTCCGCGGCCGCAAAACCCGCCTCAAAGCCAAAATGCCCGAGGAACTCTACAACGTATTCTTTGGGAAAGGGTAGCCCTTCTTCATCTTTTTATTCGTTATAGAAACGCTGCAATTCAATGCCTTGCAAATTGCAGCGTTTTTGCAGCGCGGTTTTTTTGACAGATTGGGGCGCTTGCGCTACCTTTGTCGGTGAGGAAAGACCTCACATCGGATTAGTCATTCAGAAAAAAACGTTACTACGATGAAACGTACACTACCATTCATTGCCGTACTGATGTTTGCGGCGAGCAGCTTTGCCCAAGGACCACGAGGCGTTTTTCCGATACAATGCGACTTTTTAGGCGTGGACAAATATACGGTGTTGGATGAAGCGGAATATAAGTTTTCGTATAAACTGACATGCGTAATAGATACAGTCGGAAAAAAGTCTATCGTTAACACTCAACAATCCATCCGTCAGGTAATGAACGACCATCGGGCGGAGATGGAGCAGAAACGAATGGAGAATAAGCGTTTAATTTTTAATATGTAACGAAAATGTACAATGATTACCACTTGTGGTAGTCCAAGTTATTCGTCATTGTCAACGTGTGTGTGTTTATGAAAAAAAGGAAAAGATTTTTCATACTTCTTCTGATTTTTTGTCTAGCTAGTATTTGTCTAGGCAATACCATTATTAATCCCAAAGTCTCTTGCTTTATAGACGGGAAAAGGGTGGAATTTGGGAGTTCAGAGATGGTAGAGTACTTAACGGCCAGAGAGTACAGAATGCTTTTTGCATCAAAAGGTCCACGAGATGCCATAATGCGTTTCGGTGAAAGATACAGGAATGAGATTATTGGCATTGAAACAATCGATAAAAGTCAACCATGAAAAAGGTATTATGGATGTTCGGAACGCTTGTTCTGTTAGCGTGTAATCAGCCAAGTGCCATATGCACCATCCAAGGCGTTACTAATAAATATC
Organism: Bacteroidales bacterium UBA1189; assembly: GCA_002309805.1. Classification (GTDB taxonomy): domain Bacteria; phylum Bacteroidota; class Bacteroidia; order Bacteroidales; family Bacteroidaceae; genus UBA1189. Next base: position 116,558 of record DBYJ01000061.1, read on the forward strand.
ACGACGGAGATACTGTTATGCTTTTCCGATTTAGGCGCGATACGATATCTTTAGATGAATACGGCAACCGAACAAGAAGTACGTCTGATACCATCTTTTGGGTGGATACAACGATTGTTATTGATGGGCAGTTTGAGTTTCGTAGCAAGGAAGATTTGGAAGATCTGGCTGTTGTCACAATGGGCAATTGGCCCGACAGCGTTTTTTCCATTGAACTTGCTTTAGAAAGAGGTGTTATCCAAGTGAATCTTGATAGCATGACGTTCTGCGGAACGCCCCTCAATGATGCATATAATGCAAATAAAAACTATATTGTTCAGAATTCCAAGGAAAAAGGCGATATGTGGGCTTCGATGGAAAGGGTTCGTTACGTTGAACGCAACATACGAAACCCTTTTGGTCGTTCCGAATTTTACTCGTTCCGAAGTTTTTCTGCTGACTACAACGCATTTATGAATATCTTTGAAAAGATGGACGAAAAGTACCGCAAATTACCGGAAGTACAAGAAACAATGGAAGGTTTGAAAGAATTGAAGAGGATGGAGGAATTTCGATACAGGTTGCAAGGCAAGCCTATAACTGACTTTGAGCTGATTGTTCCTGATGGAAGTATTGCCCACATCTCAGACTTTATAGGGAGGTCTGACTTCCTCTTAATTGATTTCTGGGCATCGTGGTGTGAGCCCTGTATAAAGGATATCCCCTTTATACGTGGCTACTACGAGAGCACAGATCGCAAGACCTTCGATGTGCTGAGTATTTCATTGGATGAGAATGTAGAGTTGTGGAAAAATGCCATTCTGAAGCAAGGTGTGGTTTGGAATAACCTGTGCGTGAAAGACAATGGGGAACAACTTAGAGCGGCATATGGCTTTTATGGCATTCCTTACGCAGTACTAATTGACCGGAAGGGAATATGTGTGTATGCTGGGCTAAACTGCCAAGTTTTGGAACAGATTGTTAGTCGTCTGCAAAGAACCATCAAAAAAAGTGTTTTTTGTAGGTAGCAATATAAAGCATGTGGTTATGAAAAAACAAGCACTATTTTCTATTGTTTTGTCTTTCTTTTTCTCCTCTATCTGCTTGGCGCAGTTTCCAGGAGGAATTGCTATTGACGCAGAGCTGCATAAACCCATCGAAGTGATTGACAGCGCCGACTATCGCTTCACTTATTCGCTCCGCTGCATCGTGGACACAGCCCACATGGATGACCCCTTGATTCAAAAACTCACATTGATAGCAGGGAAGAAGTACTCCTTCTTTTATAATGGCGAGCGGAGAGAACTTCCGAGAACCGCCAATGCCGATGGCTGGTCTCTTGTTGCTTCGGAAGGATTGGGAGCCACTTTTATCTATAAGGACTATCAGAGGAAGATAGCTGAAGTGATGATTGCAGGTTGTGGGGTGAGTTATCATTGGGCGTACGAAGAATCCATTCCATCTCAGCGATGGGTGCTCTACGGCGAGAGCCGGACCATCAATGGTTATGAATGTCACAAAGCGACTACTTCCTATATGGGGCGCGACTACACAGCGTGGTTCACGTTAGACATACCTATCCCTGAAGGGCCGTGGAAGTTCTATGGCCTGCCCGGGTTAATCATGGAAGTAGGTGATTCGCGCAATCATTACTTGTTTACATGCATCGAAGCCGTGACATTGAAGATAAAAGAGCCTATTTGCAGATATGACTGGAGTATCCAGAAGAAGAAACGCACGGACATCGAGAACATCATAAAACGTATTCACAATGACTATAAAGATTATTTGGAAACCACGAAAGATCCAGGTACAAAGTTGCTGTTTTTCGGCCCTACTGAGATTCCATACAACCCCATTGAACTAGAATAAAAAAAACTATGAAACAAATACTACCATTCATTGCCGTACTGATGTTTGCGACGAGCAGCTTTGCCCAAGGACCGCGAGGCGTTTTTCCGATACAATGCGACTTTTTAGGCGTGGACAAATATACGGTGTTGGATGAAGCGGAATATAAGTTTTCGTATAAACTGACATGCGTAATAGATACAGTCGAAAAAAAGTCTATCGTCAACAATTTAGTTCTTCTTGTTGGGGCAGCGTATTCTAAGTTTTTCAACATCTATCCCCCTCATCCCGAAGTGAAGCCGAGCGCAACGGGCGTACATACAGACGAAAGCCGGGGACTGGGTGCAACGGAGGTCTATAAGAATTTCAGTAATAAAAAAATGACTGTTACTACACGTATCTTTGAACCACGTGCCGACGTGTTTTTTTACGAGGAAGACATTCCCATGCAGGTATGGACACTCACGCCAGAATTCAAGCAAATCCATGGCTACGATTGTCAGAAGGCCATGACATGGTATTTAGGCCGCAACTACGAGGCATGGTATACATCGGAAATACCCATTTCTAATGGCCCGTGGAAGCTGGGCGGCCTGCCAGGAATGATACTTGAAGTCTACGACATACAACGCCACTTCGTCTTCGAATGTGTGGGTATAGAGAAACTTAAAAAGCCAGAATCCATCGTCAAGTACGATTGGCACTACGTAGAGAAATCGCGTAAGGATTTGCAAAAGGTTATAGAAAAGTTCCACGATGATCCTTTGGCCTATTTAACAGGTGTTTTATGGGGAAGAGTCAGTACCAGCCGTGTATCTTCCAAGCCTAAGCCCTACAATCCTCTCGAACGGGAATAGATTCTTTGGGGTCAACAAGTCAACGAGCCAACAGGTCAACAAGTATAAATTAAAGATAAAGAACGATGAGAAGGAAACCCTTTTTGTCCTTTCTGGTGTTGACAATGATAATAACCGACGCTGCGGCGCAGACGAAGCTGAGCGGCACGGTGACCACCACGAAGGGAGAGGCGCTGGCGGACGTGTCGGTAGTGCTGATGCCGAAGGGGTCGGAGAATGTCATCGGCTTTACGTTTACCGATGATGACGGGCGCTTCTCCCTGGAGACGGCAGCGGGCACGGACAGCCTGACGCTGAAGGTGTTCGGCCTGAATGTGGAGCAGGTGAGCCGCGACATCGCCAACCGTACGCAGACAATCGATTTCATCGTAGGGGAGAAGGTGACGGAGCTGCGCGAGGTGGTGGTGAATGAGCAGAAGATGTGGGGCGGCAAGGACACCATCAACTACGCCGTCTCGGCCTTCGCCTCGGAGAAGGATCAGGTCATCGGTGACGTGCTGAAGAAGATGCCGGGCATCGACGTGAAGGAGTCGGGCGAGATAACCTATCAGGGCAAGGGCATCAACAAATTCTACATCGAAAACCTCGACCTGCTGCAAGGGCGTTACGGCATTGCCACAAACAACATCGCCGCACGGGACGTGGCGACGGTTCAGGTGCTTGAGAACCACCAACCCGTGCGGGCGCTGGAGGACGTGCAGTTCTCCGACCGCGCTGCCATCAACCTGAAGCTGAAGCCCGAAGCCAAGGGAACGTTCTCGGTAAATGCGAGAGTGGGAGCAGGGGCAACGGAGGACGCTCAATCTAAACCCCAATCTTCAAACTCCAATCCACAGCTTTCATTCTTGCGTGATATAGAGCTAGCAGGGATGTTCTTCGGACGGACGTACCAAAACATGACGACCCTGAAGAGCAACAATGCAGGCCACGACCTGACGCGCGAGCTGACGCAGTTTAACGCCTCGTCCATGCCCTCGGCAGAGAGCTACCTGTCGCTGCGGATGCCCACACCGCCGGGTATCGACAAGGGACGCTGGCTGCGCAACGACTCGCACGCCGCCACAGCGAACAACCTTTTTAAATTGGGGACGTCGGCGCAGCTGAACGTGAACGTCATCGGCTACACCGACAAGGAAGACCGCGAGAGCATGGCCGAGACGTCGTACCTGCTGCCGGGCATGGGCACGCGCATCATCACCGAGCAGATGGCGTCCGTCCGACGGACAGACCTCGTGGAGGGCGAGGTGCGCTACAACCTGAACGAGAAGATGCGCTACGTGAACAACTACCTGCGCGTGGCCGGGCAACGCCAACGCAGCGAAGGCATCATCCTGACTCCCGACCGAGTGGAGCAGGCGCTCAGCCAGCCCAGCATCAGCATCGGCGACGTGTTCCACTATATCCATCGCACGGAAAGCGGCAAGGGCTTCGAGACGCAGACGAACATCGGCTACGCCACATCACCCAGCACGCTGGAAGTGGAAAGTCAACATGTCAACAAGTCGATAAGCGACGACCTTTCCCAGCGTGTTGACTCGTTGACTTGTGGACCTGTTGACCGTTATTGCCAGCTGATGCAGACGAGTACGCTGACGGTGAATAGCACGCTGGCCCTGCTCACGGCCTTCGCGTTAGGCAACGTCCGCCTCACCCCCAGAATCAGGATGTACTATCAAAATCAGGGGATGACGTCGGAACTGACGGGAGAACAGTTATACAGTCTTTGTTCACTAATCACCGACCCATCACTCTCCTCCAACAACAGCCGCTTCCAGCATTTCCGCGGGGTGGCGTCGGCAGATCTGTCATATCAACGAAAGCGGGTAAAGGCATCGCTGACATTACCGCTGACGTACAACTGGCTGGACTACCACGATTGTCTGCACGACGGGGAGGATAAGGCTCTGAAACGGTTCTGGCTGCAACCGTCAGCCTCAATACAGTACGAGCCAGGCACAGGCTGGACGCTCAATGCCAATGCCGGGCAGTCGTATCAGACGGGCTCGCCCTCAACGCTCTACAGCGGCTACATCTTGCGCAACTACCGCACGTTGACGCGCTACGACAGCCGCATCGCGTGCAGCTCGACGCAGTCAGCCAGCCTGAATGCCTCGTATAAGGACATCTTCAGCATGTTCTTCGCCGGAGCGGGCATACGCTATTCGCGCAGCCAGAGCGAGGTGCTCTACGGGCAGAACTTTGCCGAGGGTAGCAGCCTGATGGCCACTACAACGATGATAGAGCTGCCCACCACGTCGCAACGCGTGTCGATGACGGGCGATGTCAGCAAGGGCTTCGATTGGAAGAAACTGTTGGTGAAGGCGGGCGTGGAGTATGCTGTGGGCACATCGCAGTATCTGCAGCAAGACGTAGTGGCAGACGTGGTTAGCAGCGGTCTCTCGGCGACGGGCGGGCTGTCCATCCAGCTGACGCGTCATCTGCTGTTCGACTGGAAGGGCGCCTTCGGCACCAGCCGCAGCCTTACGCGGGGAGGGGAAACGCTGCAGCCCATCCGCTCCTGCACCAACCACTTCGCCCTGAACCTGCCGCTGTTCGCGGGCTTCTCTGTCATGCTGTCGCACGAACTCTACTACAATAGCGCCACCGTGGGCGACGACAAGACCTTTTCGCTCACCGACGCCGCCCTGAACTACAAGTACAAACGCACCACGTGGACGCTGACCTGCGGAAACATCCTGAACACCCGCAACTACGTCACCGCCTATCACAACGCCATCAACACCTACTACTCTGCTTACACCATCCGTCCCGCCAATCTACTGCTGAAAGTATCGTTCAAAATGAAATAGGTGTTCTCAGCAGGGGACGTTATCTGTGAGGAAGGGCTGAATTGCTTTTGCCCAGCGCCGAAATAATATGCTTTAAAACGATACGCTTCTTTTTATTTCCCAACAAACAATAAGGACTTTTTCCCGAAAGGATGGAGGCTGTCTGACGGGGGATGGGTCAGATGGCTTTGAGGATGTCGAGGGCTTCGCCGACGGAGTGGACATCGGCGATGAGGAGGTTCTGGCGTCCGCCCGATTCGCGGAATTGGCATTCGTGGGAGCAGAGGGCAGGGTAGCGCAGGATGCGGTCGAAGGTGTCGCTCTGGTAATAAGGGCTCTCGGTGTCGCTGACGAAGTAGAGCACCATGCGTCCGGCCTTGAGGACAATCTTCTCGATGCCGAGTTCCTTGCCGATGCGGCGCAGGGGAACGACGTGCAGCAGTTCCTGTCCCTCCTTGGGGATGGGGCCGAAGCGATCTTCCAGACGGCTTTGGAAGGCGGCGAGCTGGTCGTCGGTCTCGAGGCTGTCGAGTTCGCGGTAGAGCAGGATGCGCTCGCTGCTGCCGGCGATGTACTCGTCGGGGAAGAGTAGCTCGAGGTCGCTGTCGAAGGCGCACTCGCCCACATAGCTCCAGTCGCCTGCTGGGGCGGAGGAGTCTGCGTTCTGCTGGGCCATGAGGTCGGAGAATTCCTCGGTGCGCAGTTCGTGGACGGCTTCGTTCAGAATCTTCTGATAGGTCTCGTAGCCGAGGTCGGCGATGAAGCCGCTCTGCTCGGCGCCCAGCAGGTTACCTGCGCCGCGGATGTCGAGGTCCTGCATGGCGATGTGGATGCCGCTGCCGAGGTCGGTGAAGTTCTCGATGGCTGTGAGGCGGCGGCGGGCTTCGTCGGTGAGGGTGCCCAAGGGGGGCGCCAACAGATAGCAGAAGGCGCGCTTGTTCGTCCGTCCTACACGCCCACGCATCTGATGCAGGTCGCTCAGACCGAACATGTGGGCCTGGTTGATGAGGATGGTGTTGGCGTTGGGGATGTCGATGCCGTTCTCCATGATGCTGGTGCAGATGAGCACGTCGTAGTCGTAGTTGATGAAGCCGAGGATGACGCGCTCGAGGCTCTCGGGATCCATCTGCCCATGGCCGATGGCGACGCGGGCGTCGGGCACGAGACGGGTGACAAGCGAGGCCAGCTCGGGCAGGTTCTGTACACGGTTGTTGATGAAGAAGGTCTGTCCTCCGCGGGCCATCTCAAAGTTGATGGCGTCGCGGATAATGTCCTCGTTGAAGGGGTGTACCTCCGTCTGGATGGGGTAGCGGTTGGGTGGAGGTGTCTGGATAATGGAGAGGTCGCGAGCGCCCATGAGCGAGAACTGCAGCGTGCGTGGAATGGGCGTAGCCGTTAGCGTCAGCGTATCGACGTTGACCTTCAGCTGCTTGAGCCGCTCTTTGACGCTGACGCCGAATTTCTGTTCTTCGTCGATGATGAGCAGGCCGAGATCCTTGAAGCGGACGCGCTTGCCGATGAGCTTGTGGGTGCCGATGATGATGTTGATGGTGCCGTCAGCCAACTCGGAGAGGATGCGGTTGATATCGGCGGTGTTGCGGGCACGCGAGAGGTACTCCACCTTGACGGGGAAGTCGCGCAAACGATCCGTGAAGGTCTGATAGTGCTGGTAGGCGAGCACGGTGGTGGGCACGAGGACGGCCACCTGCTTGTTGTCGGCGCAGGCCTTGAAGGCGGCGCGGATGGCCACCTCGGTCTTGCCAAACCCCACATCGCCGCAGATGAGGCGGTCCATGGGGCGGCGGCGCTCCATGTCGGCCTTGACGTCCTGCGTGGCCTTCAGCTGGTCGGGGGTGTCCTCGTAGATGAACGAAGCTTCCAGCTCGTGCTGCATGAACGAGTCGGGGCTGTAGGCGAAGCCCTGCTCTTTCAGACGCTTGGAATAGAGGATGATGAGGTCGCGGGCGATGTCTTTGATCTTGGTCTTCGTGCGCTGCTTCATCTTCTCCCAGGCACCTGTGCCGAGATGGCTGACACGCGGTGCCTCGCCGTCCTTGCCCTTGTACTTCGATATCTTGTGGAGGGCGTGGATGCTGACGAGCAGGACGTCCTGGCTGCCGTTCTTCCCTTCGTAGAGGAGCTTGATGGCCTCCTGCGTGGTGTCGCCGTTGGGCACGCGCACCAGTCCGGCAAAGCGTCCGATGCCGTGGTCGATGTGGACGACGTAGTCGCCCAGCTCAAACTGTGCCAGCTCCTTGAGGGCGACGGACACCTTTCCCTGGCGGGCTTTGTCGCTGCGAAGGCTGTACTTGTGGAAGCGCCCGAAAATCTGGTGGTCGGTGAAGAAGCAGGCGTGGAGCGTGTGGTCGGCAAATCCCTCGTGGAGCGTGTGGTCGATGGGGGTGAAGGGGATGTCGTCGCCGCGCTCCTCGAAGATGGTGCGCAGACGGTCGGTCTGCCCCTTGTTATCGGCTAGGATGTAAAGGCGGTAGCCCTTATGGATGTAGTCGTTGAGCGTGGAGGTGACGAAGTCGAAATTCTTATGGAAAAGCGGCTGGGGCGAGGTATCGAAGCGTATGATGGCCTCAGGAGTGCCAGTAGGTCGTGCGCCGAACTCCACACGCCGTAGTCCCGCGCACTTCCGCATGAATTCCTCCTTTGAGATGAAGTCAACAGGTCTATAGGTCAACGGGTCAACAGGCTTTGAATGGTCTGTCTCTGCTTGTACGCTTGTTGACTTGTTGACTTGTTGACTTGTTGACTTGTGAATACTATCAAGCCGTTCGCATACCCATAGGAAATCGTGGAACAGCAGCGTGCTGCCCTCCGGCAGATAGTCAAGCAGCGATGCCTGTCCTGCGCAGCTCTGCTCGGGGGTGATGAACACCTCGTCGACGCGCTCGCGGCTCAGCTGGCTCTCTACCTCGAAGGTGCGGATGCTGTCGATGTCGTCGCCGAAGAAGTCGATGCGGTAGGGGTATTCCGACGAAAACGAAAAGACGTCAATGATGCTGCCGCGCACGGCAAATTGACCAGGCTCGTAGACGTAGTCGGTGCGGTGGAACCCTGCTTCGCCGAGCCTTGTGGCCAGCACGCCGATGTCGGTCTGCTGCCCTACGTGCAGCGACAATGTGTTCTTTTCCAGCCGTTCCTGCGATGCTACCCCTTCGGCAATGGCGTCGGGATAGGTAATGATGAAACGAGGACCCTCTCCTCCCTCGTGGGAAGGGTAGGGGCTCAGTTTTGTCAGCACCTCAGTTCGCAGCACTTCGGCAGCATCGTCGCGCTGCCCGTACTTGATGGCACGTTTGAAGGAAGAGGGGAAGAAGAGGGACTGCTTGCCGTCGGTCAGCTGTGTGAGGTCGTGGTAGAAGTATCCCGCTTCCTCAGCATCGTTCATCACAGCAACTATCGTTATTGACTTTAATGACTTTAAGGACTCTGATGTCAACAACCCTGCAAATAGAACGGGTGCGGCAGAGCCTGTTAAACCCTGCAGGAAAACGGTTTTCGCTCCGCTCTCCCATACCTTTAGAAATGCTTCTGTGCCCTTATGCCGGGCATAAAGCTGGGTTAGTTCGTCAATTCGCATGTGGTATTCAATTGCATCAAGGAGCGGAGTCCCTGCAAGCCCTGATGGTTCGGGTCAAGGGCCTCTGCTTCAGCAAGGTAGCGCTGGGCGTGGGTATCGTCGCCCAAGCCGTAGTCGCCCAAGGCGAGCATATAGCGGCAGTGAATATGATTCTTGTTGTCGAGCGAGTCGTCCCAGATAAGCAGGTCGGGCAGCGAAACAGCAAAGTAGTCCATCGTCTGATGCTCGAAGATGTGCTGCCTGCCGTAGTCCGTGAGGCGGTGGAAGAGGCTAAGGGCCTTGTCCTCCTGTCCGAGAGCACGATAGCAGAGTCCCGCGTAGAAGATTTTGTCAGGCTTCGCGTCGTTGTAGTACATGGCGGCAGCGGGCTCGGTAGGGCCTACGGTGCCGAGCTCCCAATACCTTGTGGCCTCGTCTTTCAGGCCGAGGGCCTTGTAGGTGATGCCCAGCAGGTAGTAGATGTCGTTCTCCTGGGCACCGTAAAGTTTTCCTTCGCCCAAATGAAGGGGATAGGTGAGGCACTCCTCCAAGAGGCTTTTGGCCTTTTGATAGTGGACTCCGCCCTCAGCAATCAGCTGCTTCGCCATCTCTATGCGGCAAATCTGATATTGTGCCGAGACCTTGCCCTCGCCGCCCTCCCAGGGGTGGAATGTGTGGGCATCAAGTTTTCTCATAACCTCCTCGTAATGCCCTGTCTGATTCAGCAGGGTGATTTCCTCCAGCACCAGGTCATCGCGCTGCTGGATGAGCGCGGGGTGCTGCTGTAGGAACTCAAACCGTTCCTTATGCGGGCGATGCAGGCGTTTGTAGAGCTGGTCAAGCTCCATGAGCATGCGGGCATCGGTCTCGTCGAGGTGGAAGGCGCGCTCCATGTATTCGAGGGCCTCGTCAGGCCTGTTCTGTTTGTTGAAGCGTGCGAGGGCGAGACAGCGCCAGACTGTGGGGAACGTGGGGTCAAGGCGGGCAGAGAGTTCCCAGTTTTCGATAGCGAGGTCGTACTGGCGCTTGTCGTAGTAGAGACAGCCGAGGTAGTAGGGTGCGCGGGCACCCTGGGGATTGACGCATTTAGCCGCATTAAGGACGATGACATCCTCCAGACGGTTGGGGAAGCAGCAGTAGCTGTCTGTCTGCTCAGCCTGACGGAAGCAGGCTGCAGCCTCATGAGTCTTTCCTTGGCATAGGTTGAAATATCCTAAGTAATAGGAGGTCAAAGGCGATTTGCCCTTCAGTTCATCGGCTATGGAAGGGATGGTAAGCACCTGCTGCGCCTCTTGCCAGAGCCCTGCCTGAGCGTAGTCAAGCGCCAGCTCGTGGTAGTTATAGACATTGCCGTGCATTAGTTCCACGATTATCCGAAGCACGCCTTCGTCACGTGTGAGCAGATATTTTTCAAAGAGGATGCCGTAGTTGAACAAGTCCAGCCGAAGCGATTCGTCGATGAAACTATGCCGAGTCGCAACAGAAGAAGACCGAAGGTCAAGATTGCGCAGTACGGCAGCCTTCAGGGCACGGGCCTTGTGGTTGCAGCTATTGAAAATAAGACAACGGTCCAGTTCGTCGAGGGCATCTTCGTAGCGTCCCTGTGCCGTGCTGATGCAAGCCGCTTCGAAGTAGCCGGCATCGGCCCATGCCTTGTTCCATGTCGATTTCCAGAAGATCTCATACGCTTCGTTCAAGCGGCCTTGGTACCTGAGAGTGAGGGCGAGATAGAAGATGGCCTCCCCGTCGTAGGGATTGGGATTGCGTTTCTGCCAGATGCGCACGGCTTTTCTCAGGTACGTTTCGGCCTTGTCGAAACGTCCTCGCCGCAGATACCAGAGTCCCATTTGGTTCTGGCAGCGCACATCGTTGGGGTCGCGGCGTAAGGCTTCCTCGTAATAGTCAAGGGCACTCCATGTGGCATGGCGGTACTGCTCCAGATGCAAGCCTGTCAGATAGAGTTGGTCGTTCGTCTTGGTTTCCGATGGAGGCAGCGCAGCCTCGGCAGCATCGGGAATGGGGCGGATTTCGTCTGGCTCGGCCTGCCAAGAAAGGAGGGAAGATGGGAGATTGAAAATTGAAGATTGAAAATTGAGGATGGGAGATTCTTCGGGTCGCAGAATGTGAAAAACCAGCTCATTAAGCTTGGCTTCCTTTAAGTCAATTGTCTGCTCAAAGACTTCCTCGGGCGAGAGCGTTACAGTCTTATTTACATATTCCTCGCCATTCTTGCCAAGAAGCACAATGCGCACTGTATTCCGCGACGTAGCAAGCAGCAAAACTCTTACTTTTGACGTCCCTGCATCTCTCACCTCTTCAATATTGAAGATGAAATCGCGTGTGGCTTGCTTCACAATGCCCAGCTCGCGGTAGGGCATGAAATATTGCGTGAATAGCTTTTCTTCATAGGGCATCAGCCAGGCGAAGTCGGGTTGGTTTTCGGTATAGACGCCTGCCATCAACTCGATGTAAGGGCGGAAGCCCTCGTGGGTGATACCCCACATGCTGGCCTCTTCCTGAGAAGGTGCATCCGTGAGATTACGATCCCAGGCACGCCCGAAGTCTCCGTTGCCCCACGTCCATTGTTTCTTGCCTGGGGCAAAGTGGTGCGAGGCCACGTGGAGCATTCCGCCTCGCGTGTCGTTCTCGTAGCCTCCCTCGAAATCATATTTCGAGCCCGCAGCCATGTAACTGGTGGGGACTTTGATGTTGCGGTAGTTCGATATATCCACTCCCGCTGAGTAATCCATCTTGTAATAGGTGCCTGTTGCAACGGGGAACGAAGCTACAGCACGTTTGCCGTGGTCGAACACCGCATTCACGTCAGGGGGAAACACCGTCTGATAATCGTCGTTTACCTCCACAGCAGGGTTCGTCCACCAGAGAAATGTCTGCGCCAGCGGCGTGCGGTTATAGACGGCTCCTCTAACCTCCAGGAAGGCGCATCCAGACCGTAGGGTGAAGCCCGCCCGTCCCTTCTGGTGCGTCATACGTTCCATTTCGTTCACCCATACCGTCACAGCTCCATCGGTATGTTCTTCGATGGTGTAGTCGATGGGCAGGAATGTCGAGGGACGGTGATGCTGAGGCCAGTTGAACTCAATGCCGCCGCTTATCCAAGGCCCTGTCAATCCCACAAGTGCGGGCTTGATGACGTGGTTATAGTAGATAAAGTGACGCTGCTTGATTTTGTCGTAGGCCATCTGGATACGTCCGCCCAGCTCAGGCAGTATCATTACCTTCAGGTATTCGTTCTCTATCCATACGGCCTCGTAGGCAACGTCCGTCTTCACGTCAGCCACGCTCTCCACCACAGGGTAGGGATAGACGGCTCCGCTCGAACCTTGATAGACTCTTCCTTCCAGAAAGATGGGATTTTTCTCTGCCTTCCCAATACCGTACGTCGGGATAACCGTTGTTTCTCTCCAAGCCCTTACCATACCTTTAACCCTTAATCCTTAACCCTTAACCATGCACCCTTAATTCTCCAGCTTCTTTCCCTTTGTTTCAGGCAGGTGGCGGAATAGAAAGATAAAGGCACAAAGGCAGATGCCGCTATAAATCCAGAATGTGCCACTTGAGCCTAAGGCAGCATTCATTGAGGGGAACGAGAATGTGAGCGTGCAGCACCCCACCCAGAGGGCAAAGGTGCAGGTACCCATGGCGATGCCGCGTACCCTGCCTGGGAAAATCTCTGCCAGTAATGTCCAGGTGACAGGTCCGAGGGTCATGGCATAAACGGAGATGGCTGCTACTACAAGAACTACCATCATCAACCCTTTTACTTCGAAGAAATAGCAGGTGCCGAGGGTCAGATAGATAAGCCCCAGACCGCTTGCACCTAACAACATGAGTTTGCGGCGCCCCCACTTCTCAATCGTATAGAGGGCTACGATGGTGAACACCACATTAGCGATGCCTGTAATAACAATGTTGATGAACATAGCATCGACGTCGAAGCCTGCTCCCACAAAAATCTCCTCGGCATAATTGAAGATGACGTTCGTGCCGCACCATTGCTGGAATATCGCTATGACAATACCCAGTAGCAGCACCTTTGCATATTTGTGGCTGAACAACTCTTTCAGCCCTGCCTCTGCTTGTCCGCTTGTAGACTTGTCGACCTGTTGAGCTTCGCTCTTCCTCTGTCGCGACTCGGCAGAGTTCAAACGTGTTTGACTTTGCTCTCGCTGCTCCATCGGTTGACTTGTTGACCCGTTGACTCGTTGACTCGTTAACCTTTCCGTCTTCAGGCGGAGGAACACTGGGCTCTCAGGGATGATAAAGCTCATAACAAGGAATACAGCAGCAGGAAGAGTCTCTGCCCAGAACATCCATCGCCAGCCCCATGCCACGTTCCATGTCTGACATTCGGCTATCGACGTGTCGCGTGCTAACAGCATGTTCACAATCTGTGCTGCCAGGATGCCTAAAACGATAGTCATCTGGTTCAGCGAGACCATGCGTCCGCGAATCTCCGCAGGGCTGACTTCGGCAATGTACATGGGTGATAGTGCTGACGCTACGCCAATGCCGATGCCCCCCACAACGCGAGCAAGGTTGAACAGGGTGAAGTCATCGAAGGCTCCCGTTCCGATAGCCGACACAGTAAACAGTACGGCTGCTGTTGTCAGCAAAGGCTTTCGTCCGAAACGGTCTGCCAATGCGCCGGCAATCATGGCTCCAACCAGACAGCCTATCAAGGCAGTAGACATGGCAACACCTTGCAACAAAGGATTATCTGCAATGCCGAAGTAGAGTTCGTAGAACGGCTTAGCACCACCAATTACCACCCAGTCATAGCCAAAGAGTAGGCCGCCCATGGCTGACACGGCGCAGATGAAATAAAGGAAGGATTTACGGCGGGCGTTCATGATTCCATTAGTAGGGTGTTAGCGTCCCTTTCGTGCGGATGACGGTGAAGGAGTATGCAGGAAGTGTAAGCCGTGCGTGATGGTCTGAAGTCGTAACATAGGATGCAATAGGCTCGGCCTTCGTGTCGGCAGGTGCACCGCTCAGCGTGGTGACGGTGGCATGAGAATAAACATTGCCGAAGGGCGTGAAGTCGACGTCGGCACTAATCTCTACGGGAAGCAGGCTGGCTATTTTGACGATGATGTCACCCGTATGGATGTCGGTAACACAGCTGTAGCTGATGCGGCGACGGACATCCTCGCGATTGTTCTCAGAGGTGAGTGTGCCGCTGAAATAGTGGTCGCCGCTATTGGTGCCGAATAGTTTCTGCACGTAATATCCTGGGGTAAGGCGGACGCCGGTGCCGTTGAAATAGATCATGTCGGGGTCCCAGTTGGAGTGTCCTTCGCGACTGAGCAGGGGGGCATAACTGGTCATGCGGACGACATCGGCATTGCGCTCGACGTTTGTCAGATAAAGGGCTTCGCAGAGTGCACTCTCCATGCAGTTTCTCCTTCCACGGGCATGGGCGGCGTATTCGCCCAGATAGACGTGAGGACGTGAGCGGTCGTAATGATCATAGTAGTATTGATTATGAATCATCCAGCCTGGGCTGACGTAGTAGTGTTCATCGACCATTGGGACACCCAGCTCAGTGGCTAACTTCCATCCCCATTCATAGTCGCTGCCTTCGTAGAAAGGACCTACTGTTCCGCAAATCTCAATTTCGGGGTAGCGTTCATGTACCTTATTATATATGTAGGTGAATCGTTCGGTGAAGACGTCGGAGATAAGGTCCTCGTTGCCGATACCGATATGCTTCAGGTTAAAGGGCTTGGGATGTCCGCTTTGTGCACGGATGCGCCCCCAATAAGTAGTGCGTGCATCACCATTTGCCCACTCAATGAGGTCGAGGATGTCTTGCGTGAAGGTTTCCATATCTTCCATGGGAATGCCTCCCTGTTGCCCGGGACCGCCGTCGCTGCTGTTTTGGCAGGGTACTCCAGCAGGGATGACGGGAAGTGGCTCGGCACTGATGTCCTCGCAGAACTGGAAGTACTCATAGTAGCCAAGGCCAAGCGTCTGGTGGTAGTTCCAGATGTTTCGCATGGGCTTGCGGGCTTCGAGGGGACCGATGGTATTCTTCCAGAGATACATGTTGTGGAGTCCGTCGCCGTGGGCCACGCAGCCGCCTGGGAAGCGGACGAACTTCGGATGGATGTCGGCAATAGCTTGGGCAAGGTCGGCACGGAGGCCGTTCTTCCGTCCCTTGAAGGTGTTGCGGGGGAATAGTGAAACCATGTCGAGGTGGATACTTCCCAGCTCCATCGGTTCAATGACAAGACTGGCCGCAGGGTCGGTATCCGCTCCGCGGATGACAGCCTTTTGCTTCTTCCATGCGGTGTGGCTCACCTTGAGAGTTGTCGTGCCGAGGGTATTTCCATGAGAGCCGAGGAGAGATATTTTCAGCCGTACGGTGCCCTGTTGGTTGTGGGCTTTGCGGGTGAAGAGGGAGAGATCGTACATCTCACCTTCGCGTATGCTTATGCCGTCGTAGCCCGTGTTGGCAAACAGGACAGAGGCAGAGACGGTCTTATTCAGGATAGCATAGTGTGGGTTGTTGGGATGGATAGGGTCTTCTGTCCCTATGGTGACGGAGAGGGCAGAGGCGTCTTCCCCATGTATCTCCCACGCTGTGAGAGGTCCCCAATCCCGATGAGAGTGATTCTCACCGGGGGTGTATTCAAAATCGCGATTCTGGATTAGCTCAGCATAGAGTCCTCCGTCGGCACCGTAGCTGATGTCTTCGAAAAAGACGCCGATAAGTTCGTCTGAAATGGCTTTGACGTCGCTTGTGTTGAAGGTTAGCTGGATACCGAAGGGCTGAAGGTCGGGGAAGAGCCTTTCGTCTTGCAGGAGGCTTTCGGAGTGGCGTTTATCGCGTGCATCAAGGTATTCGCAGCGCAGGCGGAGCTGTTCGATGAGGCTCCATGGAACACGAATGGCGGTGCTTCGGTATTCTTGCATGGTCTGCTCAATGGCGGGTGTAAGTGTAGGGTAGTCCTGCGGCTTCCAATGAATTAGGTCGGGACTGGTGCAGATGGCGTATTGGTTGTATCGCTTGTTCGGTATCCACATCAGCGTCCAAAGGCCATCGTCGTTCTGGAAAAGGCAAGGGTCGGACATTTTCTTCTCAGCGCCCCAAGTACCGAAATCGCTATCGACAAAGGTGCGTCCATGTCCCAGAATCTGCCAATGGATGCTGTCGCTGCTATATTCAAAGGCAAGCCCACGTCCGTTGACGTAGGGCTTCAGCCAGCCTTCCGTTACGTTATCTGCAAGGGAAAGGGTAGGGAATAGGAATACAAGCGAAAAAAAAGTAGCTATGCAGGGAATAGTAGAGATACGGCATACCGCGTTGAGCTTCGCTCTTCGTCCGTCGCGACTCGGCAGAGATTGTGCAAGCACATCTTTGCTCTCGCTGCTCCGTAGGTTCCTGCACAGCCAATGAAACCTCATGTTTTTCATTATTTAAATGCGCTGGTGATGATGCGGATTTCGATGGGGTCGGTGCCGCCACGCAGGCGGGCAGACGAGAGGCTGAAATCGTGGCGCAGCGTGATGATGCTGCCAGCGTTGTCCGTTGTGACGGTAACAGGAATGAGGAGCACCTTGTTCCAGTCGGGGTGGGTGGCCTCAAAGTCCTCGTTGCCTTTCCAAGCGTCGCGCTCGTTTCGGCAGGTAACGATGAGACGGGCGATATTATCGAAAGCGTATTGATTGTACTTGGTAAGGTAATTGTTCTTCTTAGCGTCCTGAATGGTGTTGAGGAAGGAGGTGAGGCCGTCGGGGACGTGGTTCTGCTCGAAGAAGTCGTGTGCCTCGCTCTTGCGGATAAGGAGCAGGCGGGTGGGAGCATCGAGGGGGGCACCGTCGGTTTCGTCGTTATTGTATTTCTGGAAAACGATACGGGCTGAGTTGATGGTGTCCTTCTCGTTTCGGGTAATTTCGTCGATAGGTAGGGTGACCTCGGTAAAAATGCCTGCGGGTGTCTTCAGCCACGAGCAGGTTTTGTCGTTAACAAGCGGCTCGAGGCCCTGATTGTCGAAGCTGTTAACCTGAAGTACCTCCTGCGAGCCCATAAATTGGGTGGTGTAGGTGCTGTCGGTGCGGGCCATATTGAAACTGACGTTCAGACTGACATGGTCGATGCAGAGGACAGTCCCGTCACCAGCCGTACACTTGACGTAGAAGCCCTTGCAGACATTTTCAATAAAACTTGTAGCCCCAGCGAAATGCTCGGGATGAAGGCGGTAGTCGCGGATGATGTCCGTGCCCATCTGCGTGGGGAGGGGAATGCAGACGTTGTGGTAGTGGTCTTCGTCAGAGAGTACATCGTCGTCGAGGGCATAATCGAGGGCGGTATAGGCTTTTCGGGCAATAGGTTCAGCGCCGTCAGCAAGGTAGTCTACAGGGTTGAGGTTGGTGTAGTAAGGCGTACCTTCGACAAGCGTACGTTCCAGGGGATAGACCTCCAGTTGCATGGCGTTGTCGTCGGCACCATAGTGGCTGGTGAAGAAGAGGCGGAGCTCCAGACGCTGGGCAGAGTCACCCTTGATGCTGTCGGCGGGGGGGAATACGCTTCCGCCTTCCACGCAGTTGAACTGGGTGATGAAGTCCGAGGTGAAGAGGCTTTTAGTTTCAGGGTCGGTGTATCGGCCAAAATAGACGGTGCCCGTCTTACCCAGTACGGAATCAACCAGCACCGAGCGTGAGGTGGCCTGATAGATGGCGGTACGTATGGTCAGCGAGTCGCTGGTGGGAGTCGTGCTGATACCCATTGAGCCGGTATCGCTATCGCACGATGCCAATCCTAATAATGAAACAAATAAGATGAAAAATGAAAAAAAGATATCCTTGATTTTCATAATCCTTAGCTCTAAATTATATAGGCGCGGCATGCCGCGTTTCTTTAACCTTTATTCTTCGGTATAATGAAACTCTCTTCTTCCTCTTCCTCTTCACCGCCACCACAGATGAGTTCGTAAAAGTCGTGGCAGGCGCGGTAGTAGTCCTCCTCACCAGGATAGTCAAGGACGGGCTTTTCGATTTCATGGGCGTAAGCTACGACTGTTTCGTCGATGCCAGTAGGGGAATTGATGATGACGCCGTCGGAGTATTTGACGGCAAGTTTGAACAGCTCGGTGCTGTTTACAGGGGTGTTGATGCCTTCGGTATCGAATTCCGACATGGCCTTTGTGCGCAGCCGATCGAAGAAGTCGTCGCAGAAGATGGCATCGAAGTCGTCGTCAGTATAAAGCGATACCACGATGCGGGAGTTCCGGTAAGCCGGTTCCTCCTTGTAGAGCACTTTGACGTAAAGTCCGACAAGGGCGCCCACCCATCCGTGCAAATGAATGACATCAGGATACCAACGGAGTTTCTTGACAGTCTCCAATACGCCGCGGGCAAAGAAAATGGTGCGTTCGTCATTATCCTTGAAAGTCGCGCTACGCAGGGCAGGGTCGTCGAGGCGAGTGCGGCTGAAATAGTCATCGTTGTCAATGAAATAAACCTGCATTCGGGCCATCTGCAGCGAAGCAACCTTGATGATGAGGGGGTGGTCGGTGTCGTCGATAATTAGATTCATGCCCGACAGTCGGATGACTTCGTGCAGCTGGTTGCGCCGTTCGTTGATACTTCCCCATTTGGGCATAAAGGTGCGGATTTCATGCCCCATTTCTTGGATGGCCTGAGGCAAGTAGCGACAGTTCTCGCTCATCGCGGTACTGGAGGTAAAGGGTACGACTTCCTTCGCAACGTACAAAATTCTGTTGGCCTTCATTGTGTTCTTTTGCAAATTTGATGCAAAGATATAAAAAATCTGTGTCAAAAAAGCAAACTGCCCGACGTTTTTTTCTCACAAAAAAACTTAAAACGCTCATTTGTAGCGAAATAATTTTTCGCTATTTTGGGCCAATCTTTACAAGGAAACGTCTTTCAGCTCAACAAGGCCGTTTATAATGGCATAAATGGTGAGTCCGGCGGGGGAGTGGATTTCAAGTTTTCGGGCAATGTTACGTCGGTGGGTGAGCACGGTGTTGAGGCTAATATAGAGTTTGTCGGCAATCTCCTTGTTGGTAAGTCCCTTGACGACGTGGATGATAACTTCCTTTTCGCGCTGCGTCAAGGTGGATGACGATTCCTCATCGTCGCTCTCTTGTTCTGCTTTTTCCTTTTGAGCAGACGTTTCCTGCTCCAGCAACTTGACGGCAGGGACGAGCAGGTGCTCCTCTACCAATCCGTGTGCTTTCAACTCCTCCTCACAGCCAAAGATGTCGAGCAGCGCGTCGTGCAGGGCATAGCTGCCGGCAGGGGCATCGTAGTAGCGGATGATAATGTTCTTCAGTTCCGTGAGCTTTTTGGCGGCAGAGTCGTGCTGGGCAGAGAAAGTGTCGATGTTGAATGCCGTGGGGTTGTGGGCGATGAGGGAGTCGATGTAGGGGAAAACGATAGCGTTCTCGTACTCGAAGTGGTCACGCACCTCACGGACATAGTTGTCGAAGTATTGCAGAATGAGCAGGGCGCTCTCGTTGTCGCCACCACCATCGACGGCGCCGATGAGCTTGCGGCGGATGGCGGGGAAACTGAAATCGAGGAAGTAGTTGTGTGCTTGGCGCAGATAGCTCATCAGCGAGGGGAGTGAGAGGGTGGCGGGGTCGGCAATGTACTTATGGTTACATGCGTTGCCTATGAAGTTGAGCACGGCGAGGAAAGTGTCCGTGTCGACGCCGTTCGTACGGCACACTTCATCGACGCTCTTTTCCTTGACACCGAGGGGGATGTTGAAACGGCTCATCACCTGCAAGAGGCTATAGTCTTGGCTAATGAGCTCTGCCATTTTGTCGGTGGGGAGGTAGTTGTGCATAGTGGGTATGGATTACAGGTATAAAAGGATGTCGTTAGGGACTTCGGCCAGATGATTGGCGCCACTCGCTGTCAGCTCACTAACTGGGCGGAAACCCCAAGTGACGCCTACGGACTCTACGCAGGCATTGGCAGCCGTTTGCATGTCGATGCCCGAATCGCCCACATAGAGCACCTCGTTCGTTTGCACTCCTGTTTTTTTGCAGATGAGGTCGACGATAGCAGGATCGGGTTTCAGCGGAAAACCGTCGCGCTGGCCGAGGACAACGGCAAAAGGTATCGTAGGGAAGAAATGACGAATGAGCTTTTCCGTAGCCTGCTGGTATTTATTGGAAGCGACGGCAAGGCGGATTCCCTTTTCCGCCAACGTACTCAGTAGCTCAGGGATGCCTGTGTAGGGGTGGCTCCTGTCGGTGTTATGGTTGTTATAATAAGGTATAAAAAAGGTGCGCATCCAGTTGACGTTCTCATCCGTACGTTCTTGCTCGGGCAGCGCGGCGCGGAACAGGTTATTGATTCCTCTTCCCACGAAGTTGTAGTAGGCTTTGGCTGGATGTGTCGCAAATCCGCACTTTTCCAACGCGTGGTTGGTAGCAGCCGCAAGGTCCATCACGGTGTCCAGAAGCGTGCCGTCGAGGTCAAAGATGACGAGCTTCTTCATTGGCAAATCTCTTTTTTCCACTCTTTCACCCATGTGAACCACTCATCGGCGCTGTGGAACGAGCCTGCCCACCCTTCGGCAGCTGAGCAGAAGGCCAGATAGTACGTAATGCTGTACTCTTCTAGAGAGGGGGCTTCAGTATAGGCTTTCTTTGTCTTTGAGTTTCCTGTTGTCACAGGAGGGGCGGGTTTGATGAGGAAAAGCTTGTTCTCTTTGTTGTCCGGCTCTCCTACTACATAGCGTGGCGGAATGCAGACGGCCACCCCTACAGTTGCCTTCTTACGGGCATCCAGCGTATCCTTCGGACCGTAAGCCCAGTTCGAGCCCCATGTGGCGCAGAGGCCGTTGTGGTCTGAATACTCCAGGCCGCCTGGGAATTTAAGCACTCCCGTGCAGAACGGAGCCGGCATTTCGCTGAGCCCCTCGAAGGTGACATCCACACGCACGTCACGATGTTCGGCATAGAGCGTGAAACGTTGCGTCATGTTGATGCGCTTGCCCTGATACTGCCAACCCTCAACCTTCACTTCGACGACTGCCTTGTCTGGCCCGTAGTCAAGGATGCTCTCTGTGCGCCGTTCCACGGGCTCAATGAAGGTAGGCATTCCGTCGATGAATCCTCGCAACGAGCCTACGGATACCGTCGTTCCCGCCCACAATACATCGTCGCCATAGCCGTGGCGGATGTCCTCATCTGTTGGGTAAAACTGTGTATGATTCAGCTCCAGCCCTTTGTGCCGCTTTCCGTAGATATCTACCGTCTGGCGATGGTCGAAATAGACACGATAGCCTACCAGTTCGCTTTCGAAGGCAGGGCCGTGATGGTGTAGTTGGTTATAGACATCCACATGCCCAGGCACAGTCAGCGATTGTATCTCTTTGCGCTCAGCCCGTTCCTTGCCAGCCAGCAACATCTCAGCATACACTTGCGCTCGCAGTAACGGCGTTATTCCTAACGTCAGTAAAAGTGCAATGACAACTTTTCTCATCGTTTTTTTCATTTGTTTTTGCAAAAGTAATTCATTCCTGCCTATTATTCAAGAAAAATCCTTACTTTTGCATTCCAATTCCATTTTCATTGTCCTTTTTTTAATCTTCAATCTTTTTTAAAACCATGTCCCTCTACCTCATTCCTGTTCCGCTTGGTGATACGCCTATAGACCACGTCCTCCCCCCATACAACCGCGAAGTCATCCTCTCGCTCCGCCATTTTATTGTTGAGAACGTGCGCTCCGCTCGTCGGTTTCTGAAGAAGGTTGAGCCCTCTATTGATATTGATGCCCTCACTTTCTACGAACTTAATGAACATACCCTCACGTCAGCTGTTGAAGGTTTTTTGCAGCCTTTGATGGAGGGTTACTCCATGGGCGTCATCTCCGAAGCAGGCTGTCCTGCTGTTGCTGATCCGGGTGCCGATGTCGTTGCCCTTGCCCAGCGTCGCGGCATCGTAGTTGTGCCCCTCGTGGGGCCTTGCAGCATGGTGCTTGCTCTTATGGCCAGCGGCTTCAATGGTCAGCGCTTTGCCTTTCACGGCTATCTGCCCACCGATGCCCATGCTCGCCGCGCCAAGTTGCGCGAACTAGAGAGCCGTGCGTACTCCGATGATCAGACGCAACTATTCATCGAAACCCCCTATCGTAACATCCGCATGCTGTCCGATATCCTCTCCGCTTGCCGCCCGGGAACCCGTCTCTGCGTTGCTGCCGGTCTCACTTGTCCTGATGCGTATGCCGTCACACGAACCGTTGCGGAGTGGCATCGTACCCCTCCACCACTCATCGACAAAGTCCCTTGCATTTTTTTGCTCTATAGGGGTTAAAAATTTTTTCTAAAATTAGTATTTTTTCTTTAAACCTTTCTTTTTTCCTGTAGTCACATTATCGACTAAAATATTTTTTTAGTTGACAGGTTAAAAAGGTTAGTTAATTTTTTAGGACGCGGCGCGATGTGAATCGTGCCGCGTTTGCATCGGAATAGTGCGCTGAAAAAATAACGCATTCTATGTTTAAATCCAAGAAA
>DBYJ01000013.1:0-25402 GCA_002309805.1 Bacteroidales bacterium UBA1189
TTTTTCATGAGGGAGCTTCAGACGAAAGTCTGAGGCTCCTTTTTTATTCGTTGATGATGGGGGTGCCATCAGAGGTGAGGCCTTGGGCGGAAACGGCGAAGGAACGGGAGTAGCCGTTGTTGTAGAAGGAGAGGGTGACTCTGCCGTTGGCATCGGTAGTGACGGCGGGATTCCAGTAGATGGTACGGCGATAGTCCTTGTCGCCCTGTACAGGGCCGTCGGGGTAGGTGGGGGCGTAGAACTCGGCGACACGCGAGTAGCCATCGAAGGTCGTGAGGCGCTCGTTCTTTTGGCGGCGCTCACTGAAGGCGGCATCGCCATATTCGACTTCGGCGATGAGGAACTTATCACCTCGATACATCTGACGTAAGAACTCCTGATACCCCTCGCTGCTCATGTGTCGATTTACAAATCGTTTGAAGCTGGGGAGGAAGCGAGGGTCGGTAGAGATTGTGTCGTAAACCATGACGGACTTGATGTATTCCATGTCGGCTCCCATAATCCTTGCGTCAACAGGGTCGATGAATTCTTCATCGACGGGGATACTGACTTCCTCGCCTTCTTCTGGGTCAATTGGGTTGGTTTCAACGACTAGCCGCCAATTGTGGCCTTCCAGCACCTCGTCATTGATCATGGGGATAACGTAGCGGTGGACGGTGTGGTCATAGACGGTGGCATCGTATCTATCTCCAAAAAATCCGATGTGGTAGAGATAGTCTCGGAGTCTGTACGTGTAGTCGCCGTTATCAAAGATCTCCTCGCAGTCGGCTGCGGCGTCGTAGGCGTGGAAGGTGCCGTAATCGACGTAGAGTGTGCCGGCGGTAACCTCCACCTCTTGGAGAGGAATGGCATCGTGAGGCATGACGAAGTCGTCGATGTCCTCGCGCCACGAGGGCAACAGGGCGTTAGCCGTCTTCGGGTCAGGCAAATAGGTCTCAATGGGGGTGTAGGGATGGAGTGGGGGCTTATAGGAGCGCTCGAGCCTCATGCGGGTCGTGGCCTTCTTCATAATCTTCTTGTCCTGCTCGGTATGGTAATAGAGGTGCCACTTTCCCTCGAAGTCTTGCAATCCCACGCTCCAGTAGCCCTCGGCATCGGTGGTGACGGTGGCGCGCTGCTCGAATTCGCGGTCGGGCGAGACGAGGGTAACATCGACCTTGGTGTTCTGTAGGGGAGTCTCGAGGATGCGGCTGAACGCCCAGCCCTCGAGAATGAGCTGCTGCTCGGTGTAGTGGGTTACCTTGAAGGGGGTGACGCCTGCCATGCGCTGCCAGTCGTAGCGTGTCCAACCCTGCACGAGCATCAACAAGTCTAACGCGTGTGTGTGATCACTTTCAAAATACCATCCTGGGTCTTCGATAAGTCCTTTCAGTTCAGAGGAGAGGAGCATGTAGGTGCGGATGTCGTCGTGGTACACGGTGCCGTAGTCGGCAGCGTCGCGCACAGCAAGGGAGAAGGTCTGGAGGGGATGGCCTTCTGTCTGGAACGTCATCTGTATGCGCTCGAAGGGGCGGTACTCGGGCTTGGTGGCGGTGAAGGTGATGGGCTGGGTGGGGATGCCGTTGTCGATGAAGAGCATGCGCTGGGCGAGGATGTCGCCTGCAGGGTTATAAATCGTGAATTGATAGACTCCCGTCGGACAGCGGCGCACGGGGACGGAGATGTCGTAAGAGATTGCCTGCGTGTTCACCTGGCGCATCATAACGGGCGAGTCCCCCATCTGAGAATAGATAGTGTCGTTCTTGGCGTTGACGGAGAGCGTGTCGAAGCCGCAGAGCTGTCCCCGCCCTGTGAGGGTGTAGGCCAGTAGCGTGTCCTTGGTCAGTCCGACAGCATCGATGTGGGCGATGAGGTCGTCCCCCTCGCGTGAGAGATGGAGCGCACAGCCCTGCGGCTCTGCCTTCGGCAGCGTATATTTGAATTCCTTCCCACCGGCGGTGACGATGACCTGCTCGCCGCCTTTCTGCGTGAGCCAGTCGAAGCGTCCCATACCGCGATGCTGCGGGCTGAGGGAAATAGCCTGTCCGTCCGCCGTACGCATCTCCTCGATATTAACGCCTAGGCCGTTGTCATCGGTGGCCTTGAAAGCGATGGTGCACGCTATGCCGCTGATGAGGTGTCCGCCTTCGGGGAAGAAGTTGACGGTCAGCTCCTTCGGCTTTTCCTTCTTCGGCTCGGGACGGTAAATCTCGTGGTAGGGGTATTCGCCAACGACGGGGTCGTCGTAGCGTCCCTCCTGCTTGGGGAACTGATAGACGGGGATAACGCGGCTGAAGATGGATGCATCGTCGAAGTTGAGCATCGAGTGGGTGTAGGCGCGGATCTGGTAGTAACCGCTGGGCAGGTTAGTAGCGCCGCGGCGGTCGATGGCTTTTAGGACGGAGGTATCGACGAGGGGGAACGAACCATGACAACGGCCATGCTCGATTTTCAGTTTCTGCTGCTTGATGATGACTCCTGTGGGCGACAGCAGTTCGACGTAGAGAATCTTACTGGAGGGATTGGGGTAGCCCATGTCGTCGGTGACGTAGGCAGCGTACCAGATAGTCTCGCCCTGGAAGTAGGCCGTGTTGTCGAGGTGGAGATAGACACGCTCCTGTGGGCAGACGCGCAGGAAATAATTATAGTACGAGGCCAGGTAGCGCAATTTAACCAACGCGTCTTTCTTGCTCTTGTCAATGTCGTCCCATTTGGGCACGACGGCGGGTATATCGTCCACCAGTGTTTCCGGGAGGGTGAGGAGCGTTTCATCATCGGCCGAGAAGTCGATTCCGGCTGTCGAAGCCTCCAGCGTTATCGGCTCGGAGACCGTTTGTTTCGTGATGGAGGCGACCTTATCGACGACAAACGTGAAGTAATAGTTCAATTGTGTACGACCGATAAGCATCGGCACATGCACCCGCATGGTACGTCCCACAAGGCTCCGTGATGTAGTTAAGGCAGCGGCACGGGTACGGAAGTGCGTAGGTAGCAGCGGGGTGATCTCCTGCTCGACGTCTCCTTCCGTCGGATAGTTGATGTCGGGGATGAGGAATCCGCTCAGACCTGTTCCTCCGGGCACGAACGATGGCATCAGCTCGTCGGTTCGCTCCAACGTATAGCCCACGCCGCTTTGCAGCCTGTCCACGTCGCGGTAGTTCACGCTCTTCCAAGGAATCATCATTGCTGCCTGACGTTTGTTCACCATCGAGAAGTTCAGCGCGATGTCCGATACATACCATACGGCGCCGATGATGTCGTCGGCATAGCGCCAGCGCACGCCCTCCTTGCCGTCGAGGTCGGTGAACGTCTCGCTCGTGATGCCCTGCCGGTACCCCACGTTCCTGTCGCACGATACCTCGTCGAGCCTCACCTTGTAGCGCACCACGTACTCCGCCCTTGCTTTCTTCGTCAGGCGGGGCGACGGTTTGTCGGGAACTATCTTCTCCGTGAAGCCTGTGATGCCCGCAATCTCAAAGGTGAGCACATAGCTGTAGCGCACGCCGCCCTGCGTGATGGGGAGCGTGAGCCTCATGGTCTTCCCCTTCAGGTTTATGACAGCTTCCTGCGCCTCCTCCTTTGTGGGGAATGAGTTCGGCAGGATGGGCCTGAAGTCCGTCTCTTTCTTTCCTTTGGGATAGTTTTTCCAGGGGATGAAGAAGCCGCTGATGAACGTGCCCGCGTTGATGGTGAAGACGGGCCTGTCCTTGCTTCCTTCCAGGTCAAAGCCCATACGGTCACGCCGTTTTTTCGTGTCCGAGAAGGAGACGTCTTTGGTCGGGAGGTAAGTAGGCAGGGCGAAGTCGTTTTTCAGCGTATAGTTGAAAGCGGTGTCAGAGACATACCACGTCATGTTCAGCACTTCATCAGCAAAGTGGAAACGTGTGCCTTTTGTGCCCTCGAGGTCGTTGAACGGCTCGCTGGTGATGGGATGAGCAGAGTCCATAACCCCGTTGCGGCTGACGCTGGCCAGACGTACGTCATAGTGAACCACGTACACCTTTCCCCCCTCTGCCAGCTGGGGCAGGAGGGACAGGAGCAGTAGGGCAATCAGGGCAAATCGTTTCATGAGCGTTCCTTTCCTCTATATATAATACCCTCGAAAGGGAAAATCAAATACCCCAGCTGGTCGTTTTTTAAGATAAATTAAGAATCCGTTGAGTTTGTCTTCGTCAGAAGCCCAAGCCAAAGCGATTCCAAAAGTGGGCCTCGAGGGTGGCCCAACGGGCTACGGCATCGTCGTAGATGCGGCGGGTGTAGGCGTTGAGGAGTGCGGCGCGGCGTGACTCTCCGGATTCTCCGGGCTCGTCCGTCGGGGCTGACGCGAGGTCGGCTTCGAGGGCGGTGAGGCCGGAGAGGGCTGTCTGCTCGATGGCAAGGACTTCGCCGAGGAGCTCACCCTTGGTGCTTTGCCACGAGACGGTGGCAAGCTTGTTGGCTTTGCGGAACTGCCAGAGAGCGCAGGTGGGGTCGTAGGCTTTCTGTCCGCAGCGGTCGTAGGCTTCGGGCAGGCGCGTGGTGCCGCTGAAGATGGGTATGCGGGGGCTCTGGCCAGGGTTGTCGAGGGAAAGCCAGCAGATGCCGCCCACGTCGTCAGGCAGCCAGCTGCGGAGCTGGGTGATGTGGGAGTAGGAACACCAGGCGACGGAGACGGTGCGGCGGAACTCAATGGTGCCGGGGGCGAGGAAGTTGAGAGTGCGCTGCAGGGTGCCACCCAGCCAGGGATTGGCGATGGGGCTGACGACGGTGTCGGTGCGGGTGGTGCCGTCAGCATTGCGACGCGAGACGGGAACACGGACGTTCTGGCACATGTCCATGAAGGTGCCCTCGAAGGTGCTGCGGAAGAGCTCCATGACGCGGCGGATATCAACCAGCGAGTCGGGCTTGACGGAGAAGGGAAGTTCGTCCATGTCGCGTGTGAGGCCGAGGGAGGGGGCGAGGGCATTGAGGATGAAGTACTCGCGGTCAGAGTAATTGTGGCCGTCGCCATAGTCGGAGTGGAAGGCCCGCCAGAACGAGAAGTCGCCCTTGCCGTCCCAGAGACCGTACTTGAGGGCGACCTTCTCCACATTATCGGAGGCCATGAAGAAGTCCTTGTCCTTGCGGTTGATCTTGCCGATGCGGGGGATGTTGGCTGAGACGCCAACGTGGTCGTCAGGGATGCGTTGTGCGGCCCAGATGCCTCCGATGCGGTCAGGGCCTTCGCCGAGGATTTCCATCTGCCATACTTCGCGCTTGTCGGCTATGGTGATGCATTCGCCGCTGTCGCCGTAGCCGTAGGTCTTGATGAGTCGTCCAATAAGGCGAATGGCGTCACGGGCGTTGTCGCAGCGCTGAAGGGCGACACGCTCAAGTTCTTCGATGGTGAACATGCCGCGGGGATTGCGGAGTGTGTCGGGACCCTCGAAGGTGGTCTCGCCGATGGCCAGTTGTTTTTCGTTGAGGCAGGGGTAGCCGGTGTTGAGGTAGGCGTAGGTATGGGTGGCCTCGGGAATCTGTCCGACGAGGCGGACGCCGGTGGTGTCGTCGCGGAAGGCGGTGTTCATGGTGCCGTGGCGGACGTCGTGTAGGGTGCCTTTAGGGTGGTCGGCGGCGGGCTCGATGTAGGCCCAGGTGCGGTAGCGGCCGTCGCAGGTGTGGGAGGTGACAACGGAGCCGTCGGTACTGGCGAGGCGGCCGACGAGGATGCTGGTGCAGCTCTGTCCCTCGAAGGGGGTGTCGATGTTTTGTGCGAAGATTGCCGCGCTACAGGAGAGCAGCGCGGCAAGGAGTAGAAGGGGATGTTTCATTTATTTTTATTTCTTGACGTATTTGCGGATGGCCTTGAGGGCGATGGGTTCCATGATGGCATAGCCGTCGAGGGTGGGGTGGCAGCCGTCGTCGGAGATGCCGTCCTTCATAGCGCCGTTGGGCTTGGCAAGAGCTGTCCAGTAATCGACATAGTCGATTTTGTTCTTCTTGGCGTAGTCCTTGAGCAGGGTGTTGAGGGTGCGGATGGTGCCGGCGGCATCCTTAACCTCGGGTGCCCAGTTGAAGCCTGCGCAGGGCGGAACGGAGCAGATGAGGGGACGGATGCCGTGTGCCTTGGCGAGCTCGCACATGGACTGGATATTCTGCACGACGTGCTCGAGGGTGATGGCACCGTTGTTGCCTGCGACGTCGTTAGTGCCTGCCATGATGAGGACGAGTTTCGGCTTGAGGTTGATGACGTCGGCCTGGAAGCGGACGAGCATCTCCGCAGAGGTCTGGCCGCCGATGCCGCGGCCGGCGAAGTTATTCTCCTCGAAGAATTCCTTGTGCATGCGTGCCCAGTTGTCGGTGATGCTGTTACCCATGAAGACGACAGAGGGAGCGGTGCTGAGCTCGGCGTTAGCCTTTTCGTAGCGCCAGAAGCTGGCCCAGTCGCGGTTGCGCTGTGCGTTGCGGTTCTTGCCGTTGAAATGGCGCTCAAGTTGTTTGTACTCTTCACCGGTGATTTTCAGGGTGACTTCGTTCTCCTGTGCCATCATGGCAAGAGGGAGCAGGAACAGGATGGAAAGGATGATCTTTTTCATAATTGAAAAAATGTTGTTTGAAGATTATAAAATTAGGATATTAATAGTTGACTTTGATGTATTTGACGCCGTGGCTGGGGATGAAGTAGTTGGTGTCGGAGGTGGAGAGGTCCTGCTGACGCCAGAGGTCGCGGACGCTCTTGAGGCTGTTGATGCCGAGGGCCTTGAAGTAGTGGCGGAAATCGACCTTGAGGTTGTCCAGGCCGACGTTGAAGATGCCGATGGCGTGGGTGCCGTCAGCGAGGGGGCGTGCCCAGATCTGGATGTCGCCGTCGATGACTTCGGGCTTGGCCTGGATGCCGAGGACGTCCTGATTGATGGCGTTGACCTCGTTGTTGCAGAGGAGGTTGATGGTGAAGTCGTCAATCTGCGAGACATCGCAGCCGATGAGCATGTTGGCAGCGAGGAGGGTCCAGAGGCTGATGTGGGTGTACTGCTCGTCGGGTGTAAGGCGGCTGTCGCGGAGGTTGTTGCTCCAGCCCACTTTGCCTACGATGAGCATGTCGGGGTCGTTCCAGCGGCCGGGCTTGGCATAGGGTTGCAGCTTGGCCTGACGGATGAAGCCGATGTCGTACATCGAGCGCCACGTGTCGGTGATGTCGCCCGTCGTGCGCCAGCTGTTGGCATCGACGAACTCGCCCCACTCCCAGACATTGCCCATACCGTACTGGCAGAGGCTGTAGAAGATGTCGCGGGGCTGGTCGCGGAGGTATTTCTGCATGAGCAGGTAGGGACGGACGTAGGAGGCGGTGCTGTGGTAGCGCTCCTTATTATATTCGCGTCCGTAGCCGCACCAGTCGTACTTGAGGTAATCGACACCCCAGGCGTTGTAGGTCTCGGCGTCCTGCTGCTCGTGGTCGATGGAGCCCAGATAGCCGCCGCAGGTGAGGTCGCCGGGCGAGGAGTAGATACCGAACTTCAGTCCGTTAGCATGGAGCCAGTCGCCGAGGCCCTTCATGTCGGGGAACTTGTCGTTGGTGCCGATGGTGCCGTCGGGGTTACGCTTGGCGGACTCCCAGGCATCGTCGACGTTGATGTACTGATAGCCGTAGTCGGCGAGGCCCTTATCGACGATGGCCTGTGCGGATGACATGACTTTCTCCTGCGAGACGCTCAGGCCCCAGCAGTTCCAGCTGTTCCAGCCCATCGGGGGGGTGAGGGCAATCTGGTTGCCGACCTTGAGGGTGAACTCCTGCGTGGCGGTGCCGTGGGCATTCTCAGCCTTGACGGTGAAGCGGATGGTGGCAGGATGGTCGATGCTGCCGCTGAGGGAGCCGTTGTCGGGGTTAAGGGCGAGACCTTCGGGAAGGCGGTCAGCCGTGATTTTCATAGGACGTTCGCCGCTGACGCCGAACTTGAAGATGACGGGGCTGCCCGGACGGACGCCGTAGACGGCTGTGGTATTGAAGCGCGGAGCGGCAGGCGCAGGGGGCGTGAGCAGGTACTTGGGGATGTACGAGCGGACGACGCTCTTACCCGTGCCGGCATCGGTATAGGTGACCTTGACGGAGGAGATTTCCGAGCGGTTGTAGGGTACGGTGAGGGTGAGGTCTTTCTTCTCCTTAAGGGAGACGTTCTTCTTGAGGGTCTTCACCACTTCGCCCGTCTCGGGGTTGCTGACTTCCAGCACAGCCTGGCCCTTCTGGACGAGGGGATAAGTGTTGGCAAGGGTGACGCCGACGAGGTCGTTACCCTTCTTATCCTTGCTCTCCTTGAAGGCGAAGGTGAGGCCGTCGGTACGGGCAGGGACGCGCACCACGATGGGATTGTCGAAAAGTCCGCCGGGCTCGTTGCCGCTATAGACGCGGAAGGCGAGGAGGTTGTCGGCGTCCCATTTGATGGCCGAGTTGTTAGCCTTGACGCTGAAGCTGAGGGGACGGCTCCAGGCGGAGGAGTAACCGCCTTGGTCCGTGGGGAAGCGGCCCGACTTGCCGATGAGGGTGCCGTTGAGGAAGACTTCTACAGCATCATCGGCCTTGGGGACATCAAAGATGATGACTTCCTTCGACTCGGCTTCGTCGAGGAGCGACTTGGGGATGGTGACGTGGGCGCGATACCAGGCCCAGGCAGCGCCGTCGATGTCGATGCCTTGGTCGGTCCAGGTCTGAGTGATGTCGAACGTCTGCCATGCGGCATCGTTGAATGCGGGCTGTGCCCACTCGGTGTTATCGCCGAGGTGGAATTTAGCCTTCTTGACGGCAGGGGTCTGAGCCTGCATACCCAGCACGAAAAGCGTGAGGGCAAGGGTGAATAATGCTGTTTTTTTCATAAAACGAGAATATTAAATGTTAGACATGATATATGCGACCTTAAAATATGCGCAAATATACGCATTTTTTTCTACCCTCCTACCTTTTGAGTTGTTTTTTTCTGAAAAAAAGGGGAGGACAGGTGAGGAAAGGTGATCTTTCAGGGGGATGAAATTCTCATTCCAAGCAACGGTTTATAAACACGGGCGCTGTTTATATAAACACGAACCCCGTTTATATAAACAGGGGCGGCGTTTATAAAAAACATCAAACGCCGGCAAAAGCAAACAGTCAACCAAAATCAGTACACTACAAAACAACTAAAATGATGAAAAAATGCTACATTGCTACATAATTCGACTAACTGCATATAAAACAACAGGTTGTCCTATGTAGATAGTCCGAATTGCTACATAATGCTACATAATGCTACATGGACTTCTTTTCATCTTTGCCACACTTTTCCTCGTTTTTGCCCCAAAATGGCCGTTTTTTATGTAGCATTATGTAGCATTATGTAGCATTTTTGCTTTTCTACATAGATTAATTACTTGTATATTATTTTATTAATCCGTTCTATGTAGCAATGTAGCATTTTTTATAGAAATAGTTGTTCTGCGAGGTTACTTCACCAAAACCTTCTTTCCGCTACGGATGAGGATGCCCTTCTGCGTGCCATCCACAGGACGGCCCTGCAGGTCGTATATTTCATCTTTTTCTGATAATGATTTGGATGCAGTCTTTATATTTGTCGCAGATTGGATTTGTTCTGGAAGATTCCAGTTCTTGAGCAACAACTGACCGTCGCGCCAGTATTCAAGCACTCCAGCTCCATATATTAGAGCTTGTCCCATGGCCCTACATTCAAAAGGTAGGCATGGATTCCCAATACCATATAAAATGCTGTAAGTTACAATCCTGGGGATCGTTTCTCCATTCTCGGCTTTTTCTTGGATTACCTGATGAATATTTCTGGTTACGTGGTTCTTGGGATTGTGTTCATCACCTACTTCTATTGTCATCCCTTCTTCCCAATTAGGATTTGAAAAGTCATACAGAAAAGCCCAGTCATAAGCAATGCCCTTGCTTTCCATATAACGGGTGGTTGAATTATCCCAATTATCTGCGAATTTTGTGTAATCCATATAATAACGCCAGACAAAGCCATTCTCATCTTCACGTAAATAACCAATAAGAACAGGTTTCTCACCTTCGTCCTGATCCCAAAGCGTCACGCAAGAATATCCATCAACAATGGTGTCATTACCGGTCCACATCTCTGCGTATTTGTATTCTGGAGTGGGGGGATTCGGATCCGAGATCCAAACGACATTGTCATACCAAACATACTTCAAACGAACACTATTCGCTTTGAAGAAACGTGCTTCCGCAAAACTTTCGCTAAAGCTAAACGCTATAGCAAACAATAGAACAAGTCTTAATGCTTTCATTTCTTCAATTTTTAAGGTTGATACTTTTTTGCGCACAAAAATAGTGCCTTTTGCTTAATTAACCAAGAAAAAAATCCGCCTGAACGGGAAAATAGGAAAAGATGTTTTTTCATCTCTTTATATTTTTATCCGCAGCAAAATTAGTGCAAGTCGAGAGAAAAAGCAAGAAAAAACAGAGTTTTTTTGATTCGCCCTCTTATTGTCCGCCCAAGGCCTGATAAAGGTTGATGAGTGCGGCCAGCTGCTCATACCGGTTGGCCAGCTGGGCGAGCTGAGCCGTGAGCAGGGAGCGGCGAGCGGTAAGGACGTCGAGATAGGTGGTGGAGGTGGAGCCGTATTCCATGAGCCACGCGGTGCTCTCGGCGGCTCGTTCAAGGGATGTCACCTGCTTGGTAAGGTGCTCGGACTGGGCTTGTGCTGTGTGGAGACGTTGGAGGATATTGTCTGTTTCAAGGGCTGCATCGCAAAGCGTCTGGCTGAAGCGGAGCAGCGCCTCCTCCTGCTGAGCCTTGGCGATGCGGTACTTGGCCAGGTTGGTGGCAGCGTTGAAGACGGGCTGGGTGAGTGAGGCAGCTACGTGGGTGGCGATGGCTGAGAGGGAAAAGTCGGACGTGGCGCTGCCTGTCAGACGGAGGGCGGGATAGAAAGCTGCCCGCGCCATGGAGGTGGTGTAGTAGGCCTGTTTGAGCTGCTCCTCGGCTATGTGGACATCGGGTCGTGCCGCAAGGCGCAGGAGTGGAACGGACGGAGCAGCGAGAGCAAAAGAGCTTGCTCGTTTTGCCGAGTCGCGACGGACGAAAACGTAGTTAATGCCCTCAATGTGCTGGCAGAGCGAGGCGGAGACATCGGACTGATCAGTCGAACCAGACGGCAGGGTAACCATGATGTCAGTTTCTCCGAGGAGGCTACGAAGGCTGTTTTCCGTGAGGTGAAGGTTGTAGTCGTAGTCCTTCAGGCTGCTGAGAGTAGCCCAGTACGTAGCTTCGTACTGAGCCAGGGCGACATCGGTAACCATGCCGGCCTCTTTCATGGCGCGGGTTTTCTCAATGGTTAGTTCCCAGAGCTGTGCCGACTCAGCAGCCACGTCACGCTGTGCAAGAAGTAGGGCATGGGAGTAATAGAGTCCGATGACGTTGGCAATGAGACGAGTGCGCACGGCCTGACGGTTGTACTCGCTCTCGGCCCATGCCGCGCGGGCTTTTCGGGCAGCATTGGTCTGGCCGAAGAAGAGGTCGGGCTGCCAGGAGAGCGTAGCGCTCAGCCCTTGTGCAAAGGTGGAGAAGTCCGGCGTGGAGACTTCGGCAGAGGCGTTCAGCGAAGGCAGGAGTGTCAAGCGGGCTGTGCGGAGTGACTGTGCGGATTCATAGACGCGTAGCGAGGCAACCTGCAGGTCGGTATTGTGCGTCAGCACGCTGTCGACAAGTGCCTGCAAGGCAGGGTCGGTAAACAGCTCTTGCCAGCGGAGGGTGAGCGTGTCCTCGTCGTTCAGCTGTTCGGCCACTTCGGCAGGACGACTATAGGGCTTGTAGAGTCCGCATCCTGCGAAGAACATCAACATCAGAAGGAGGAGAAGGATGTTCTTCAATAGATGTTTTATAGGAGTGGTGTTATTTTTCATGGCGCGAATGACGAAGGAAACGTTCCTGCAGGAACTGGAACACGATGAAGAGTGCCGGAGTGACGAATAGCAGGGCGATGGTGCCGACGAGCATGCCACCTGCGGCGCCGACGCCGACGGAGATGTTGCCGTTTGCCCCCACACCGTTGGAGAAGATGAGCGGGAGCATGCCGATAATCATAGTGAGTGAGGTCATCAGCACAGGGCGGAGACGAGCCTTGGCCGACGACATGGCGGCTGCCGTGATGCTCATGCCGGCACGGCGACGCTGCGAGGCATACTCGGTGATGAGGATAGCCGTCTTTGCCAGCAGGCCGATGAGCATGATGAGGCCCGTCTGCAGGTAGATGTTGTTCTCCAACCCCCAGAGCTTGGCAAAGAGGAAGCTGCCGGCAAGGCCGAACGGTACGGAGAGGATGACGGCCAGCGGAATGAGAACGCTCTCGTAAAGAGCACAGAGAATAAGGAAGATGAATACGATGCAGAGCGCAAAGACGATGGCGGTGGTGTTGCCCGTGCTGGCTTCCTCGCGCGACATACCGCCGAACTCGAAGCCGTAGCCTTCGGGCAGCGCCTCGCGGGCCACGCGCTGCACAGCCTTCAGCGTCTGGCCCGAGCTGTAGCCGTGGGCATTCTCGCCATAGACGGCAATGTTGGGGAAGAGGTTGAAGCGCGAGAGCGTCTCCGAGCCATACGTTTTGGTGAGGGTGATGTACTGCCCGATGGGGGACATCTCGCCGGATGAGGTTCGGACGAAGACGTTGTTGAACGACTCGGTGTCGGTTCGGAACTCGGGAGCGGCCTGCACCATGACACGGTAGAGTTTGGTGAAGCGGTTGAAGTTGGACGAGTAGCTGCCGCCGAAGTAACCTGAGAGGGTGCTGAGTACATCCCGAGGCGAGACGCCGTTGCGCTTGCAGAGGGCGGCATCGACATCGACGATGTATTGCGGATACTTGGTGTCGAAATTGGTGTAGGCGCGGGACACTTCAGGGGCTTCGTTCAGGGCATCGATGAACTGGCGTGTGACACGGAGCAGATCCTCGGTGGAGCCGCCCTTCTTGTCCTGCACGTAGAGTTCAAAGCCGCTGCCCACGCCATATCCGCTAATCATGGGGCGTGTGGAGAGGCGTATCTGGGCGGCGGTGATGGGAGCCGTACGGCGGTAGATTTCTGCCATGACGGACTGGTAGTCGTCGTCCTTACCCTTACGCTCATTCCAGTTCTTTAAACGAATGTTGAAACTGCCAGCCGACGAGGTGTTCTCGAAACGGGCATTTGCGCCAACGATAGAGGAGTAGAGCTCGATTTGAGGGATATCCTCAATGGCTTCCTTCACTTCGTCTGAAATCTTGGTCATCTCGGCCATGCTGGTGCCTGGCGATGCCTGTACGTTGATGCTGATGGACCCTAGGTCCTCCTGCGGTACAAGACCCGTCTTAGTCGTCATCATGAGTATGACGAGACCGGCAATGGAAGTAACGACCAGCGCTCCCGTGAGCCACCTTCTTTTAAAAAGGAAGAGGACGCCGTGTTTGTAACGATCGAGCACACGCTGGAATCCTATCTGGAACGTGTCGTGAAAGCGGTCGGAGAAACTCTTCTTCTCTTCCTCGCTCGTTCGGGGTCGCATCAGCAGGGCACATAAGGCAGGGCATAGGGTGAGCGAGTTGAGGCAGGATAGGGCCACGGCGACGGCCATGGTGATGCCGAACTGGGTGTAGAAGATGCCCGATGTGCCCCCCATGAAGCAGACGGGAATGAACACGGCCATAAACACCAACGTGCAGGTGAAGATGGCTCCTGTCAGCCCATGCATAGCGTTGATGGTGGCCTGATAGGGTGAGGTATGTCCTTCCTCGAACTTGGCCTGCACAGCCTCCACCACCACGATGGAGTTATCCACCACCGTGCCGATGACAAGAACCAAGGCAAAGAGTGTCAGTAGGTTGAGGCTGAATCCCGCCGCATAAATACAGGCAAGCGTTCCCACCAGCGAAATGACGATAGACATCGCAGGGATGAGCGTAGCACGGAAATCCTGAAGGAAAAGATAGACCACTAAAATGACGAGCACCAGGGCAATGAGCAGGGTGATGAGGACATTGCGGATGGAAGCATCGAGGAAGTCTTTGATGTTCATGATGGTTGCCATCTTCATGCCGTCGGGAAGTTCTTTTTCGAAGTCGGCAACGACCTTCTCAATCTGATTGATGACCGCTACGGCATTGGAGCCGGCTGTCTGTACAATCTGGCAATTGGAGGATGGGTGTCCGTTGACTTCGCCTCGGAAGGTGTAGTTGAGTGCGCCAAGCTCGATGGTAGCTACGTCGCCCAGACGCAGCACGCGGCCGTCAGGCAGCGACTTGATGACCATCTGCTCGTAATCGGCCTCCTCCTCATAGCGTCCGCGGTACTTAAGCGTATATTGAAAGGCGTTTTCCGACTCGGCGCCCAGCGTGCCGGTAGGGGATTCGATGTTCTGCTCGTCCAGTACGGTCGTGATATCCGAGGGCACCAGATTATAGGACGCCATTTTATTGGGGTCGAGCCAGATACGCATGGAGTAGGCTGCGCCGAATATGTTCACTTCGCCTACACCAGGGATACGCGAAAGACGAGGCTCGAGATTAATCTTAA
The DNA here is from genome assembly GCA_002309805.1 of Bacteroidales bacterium UBA1189. Lineage (GTDB taxonomy): Bacteria > Bacteroidota > Bacteroidia > Bacteroidales > Bacteroidaceae > UBA1189. The sequence continues at coordinate 14,492 of DBYJ01000013.1, forward strand.
GATAGTTCGTCAGGAAGTTCTGCGGGTACTTGTCGTTGGGGCTGTAGAGCGAGATCTGCATCAGCGTACTGGTCTGGCGTTTGCGGACGGTGACGCCGGCGCGGGTCACCTCGCTCGGCAGGAGTCCTTGTGCTGAGGCTACACGGTTCTGCACATTTACCATAGCCATATCGGGGTCGGTACCCTGTCGGAAGAAAATGGCGATGCTGGCTGAACCGGAGTTACTGGCCGTAGAGGTCATGTACATCATGTTCTCTACGCCGTTCAGCGACTCCTCCAAAGGTACGATGACACTTTTCTGTACCGTCTCGGCGCTGGCACCCGTGTAGTTAGCATTGACGCGTACGGTGGGAGGAGCGATGTCGGGGTACTGCTCAATGGGCAGCTGCAGCAGGGCAATGATGCCTATGAGGAGAATGGCAATGGAGATGACAGCCGAGAGGATGGGCCTGTCTATAAAGGTCTTGATATTCATGGCTCGAAGGGTCAGTCAGCTGATTTCACTTTCGTACCGTCTTTCAACAGTCCGGCTCCTTCGGCAATAAGCACGTCGCCCGCCTGTATGCCGCTTTCTACCACAAAATCCGTGCCGTTGTTGAGTCGGAAAACCTTGACCTCGGTGCTGCGGGCTACGCCGTCAACGACCTTGAAGACGAATTTCTTCTCCTGTATTTCGTAGGTGGCGGCTTGGGGAATGACGAGACAATCCGTCAGCACCGTGGGGATGACGACGGTAGCGTTGGCGCCGCTCAGCAGCAGGTGGTCGGGATTGGGGAAGTCAGCCCGAAGTTGTACAGCTCCCGTTTTCGTGTCCACAATTCCGCTGACGGCTCCCAAATGTCCCTTTTGAGGGTAGGGCTGGCCATTGCTCATGATAAGTTCTACATCCGTGAGGCCTTTCAGGAACTCTTCGGCCGAGCCGTATTGCTGCTGCATGTCCAGTACGCGGTTTTCGTTCATGGAGAAGTAGGCGTAAACCTCGCTGTCGTCGCTGACGGTAACGAGAGGCTCGGCGATGTTGCTGCTTACCAGGGCTCCAACGCGGTAGGGAATCATGCCCGCCAATCCGTCCACGGGACTCTTGACTTCCGTGTAGGAGAGGTTGTTGGCAGCGTTGGTGAGCTGGGCTTTGGCTTGGGCTAGCGTGGCTTCGGCCGAGGCAAGGTCGCTGAGGGCCATCTGCAAGTCGTATTCCGAGACAACCTGTTTCTCGTAGAGCTTGGTCTTGCTGTCGGCAGTCAGCCGCTTGGCGGCAACAGCGGTTTCTGCGCTTTTCACATTGGCACGAGCTACCTCCAAGGCGGCCTTGTAGGGCACTTGGTCGATAACGAACAACGTCTGCCCTTTTCGCACCCGGTCTCCTTCACGAATGCGGATGGCGGTGATGATGCCGCTCACCTGCGGACGCACCTCCACCAGCTGGCGTCCCTGCAGCTTGGCGGTATAGTCCGTCTTCAGGGTTTGTGTGGATGTACGTACGGTAAATGTCTTGTACGTGGCGCCTTCGCCCTTCCCGGAGTCGGAATGCCGTGCGTTACATGCACAGAATGTGCCTATTACTGTGAGCAGACAGCAGATATAAAAAAGGACTTTTCTCATGGTGATGAAAAACTGATGCGCAAATATAGGCATTTATTTCGTTTTTCTATCACTTTTTTGTCCTTTTTTTTACATAAAAATCTTATTCGTGTTCCACGAGTCGCTTGCGGGCAACCTCCTCCCACGGCGTACCGGGACGGCCGTAGTTGGCATAGGGCCAAATGGAAATGCCGCCACGGGGAGTGAAAAAGCCGGTGACCTCGATATACTTCGGCTCCATGAGGCGGATGAGGTCTTTCATGATGATGTTGACGCAGTCCTCGTGGAAGTCGCCGTGACTACGGAAGGAGAAGAGGTAGAGTTTGAGGCTCTTGCTCTCCACCATACGGCGGTCGGGGACGTAGGCGATGCGGATTTCGGCAAAATCGGGTTGGCCCGTGATGGGGCAGAGGGTAGTAAATTCGGGGCAGTTGAAGCGCACCCAGTAGTCGTTGTCTGTGTGGCGGTTCTCGAAGGTTTCAAGCACTTCGGGGGCGTAGTCCTGACGGTACTCGGTTTTGCGCCCTAACGCTTGCAGTTGATCTTGTTCTCGGTTCATATCTTATTATTCTTTTTCTTTCTTCATTTTCAAATACTCTTCCAGTCCTTTGCGGCGGAGGTGGCAGGCGGGGCAGTTGCCGCAGCCGTCGCCGGGGATGCCGTTGTAGCATGTGAGGGTGCGCTGGCGGACGATGTCGAAGACGCCGAGGCTGTCAGCCAACGCCCACGTCTCGCACTTGTCCTTCCACATCAGAGGGGTGTGGAGGACGAACTGCTCATCCATAGCAAGGTTGAGCGTGACGTTCAGCGAGCGGATGAAGGAGTCGCGGCAGTCGGGGTAGCCGGAAAAATCGGTTTGCGAGACGCCTGTGACGATGTTCATGATACCCTTTTCGCGAGCATGGACGGCTGCGATGGAGAGGAAGAACAGATTCCTGCCCGGCACGAAGGTATTGGGAGGGGTGTCAGCAGGCTTCTCAGAATCCATCTTTATGGAATCGTCGGTAAGCGAACATCCCGTGCTGAGCTGGCTGACGAAGGGGATGTCCAAAATGGTAATGGGGACACCTGCTTCGGCTGCAAGCTCACGGGCGATGTCCACTTCGCAGACGTGGCGTTGGCCGTAGCGGAAGGTGATGGCGTGCACGTCAGGCCATTGTGTCTTGGCCCAATAGAGGCATGTGGTGCTGTCCTGTCCGCCCGAAAAGACTACGAGGGCTTTATTTCTGTCTAACATATTGGTTTGATTGTTTAATGTTTAACGTTTAATGTTTAACGAACATGTCCTATTATTTCCTTTTACCAGCGCCAGCTTCGTTAAACCTTAAACGTTCTCCGTTAAACTATTTTTCAGAGTTCTTTAATTTTGAAAATGTTGTAGGAGACGTTCGTGTCGTAGGCATCCACGCCTTCGCGACGCTTCATGTAGCGGACGACGCGAGTGGTCAGCGGCAGGGCAATAACCTCGTAAAGCGTCTTTGCCGTCACTTGCAGCAGCATCAGCTTCCCCAATTCGTGGATGGGCATCAGTCCTCCGAAGGCCATAGGGAAGAAGATGAGGGAGTCTGCGCCTTCGCCCACCAGCGTACTGAGGATAGCGCGCCAGGCAAATCGGCGTTCCTTGTCGCGCAGCTTCAGGCGGCTCATCACCCAGGCATTAAGGAACGAGCCGATGAGGAATGCCGTCAGGCTGGCTACGGCGATGCGCGGAGCGAGGCCGAAGACAAAGCGGAACGCCTCGTCGCCCTCCCAGAAAGGGGCGGCAGGAAGCGCAACGGCGATACCACCCATCGTGACGACGAAGAAGTTCATCAGGAACCCCATCCAGATGATGAGTCTCGCCTTGCGGAAGCCCCACACCTCGGCGATGCAGTCGTTGAGGATGTACGAAATGGGGAAGACGATGAAGCCTGCCGTCATGGAGAACGAGCCTACTTGCACAATCTTCGTTTCGAACAAATTGGCGGCAATAAGGCAGACGCAGAAAAGTATCCCCATAATCATGAAGGATACACTAACGGTTTTTTTGCTGTTTTCTTGCATATCTTGTTTTTTACGTGGTTTTCAAGCACACGGCAGCTGCTCTTCGCAAAGCCGCAATAGTATTTATAATTGTTTTAATCTCCAATAAACACTTTCCTTGTTGTTCCGTCGGCTCGCTTCTCTATGCAAAGCCCCTTCGGGAATTCTATCCTCCGCCCATGCAAGTCAAAGAATGAGCTCCCTGACTCTTTACCTTTATCTGTCTTCGGATTGTCGATGAGCGTATCGTCCTTGTCAATCATGAAGATAAAGGTGTTGAGGCTGCGTGGGGGCATGGTGGTCAGATACTCCTCTATGGGCTCGCTGATGTCTAAAGGTATCTCCTTACAAAGGGCATCGTTGCCCGTTGATTGAAGGAGGGTGCCACTCTTCACTTTGAAGGGGAACTTGATTTTCAGGTCGTTTCCGGTCTTGGTGGTATCAATAGCCATGACGATGAGCGAGTCGCCCTTGATATAGGCCGAATTCTCGAAGTATCCATTTGTGGTAGCTGAGATGTTGCATTGGGTGCCTAGGCGGGTGGAGCCTGTGACGTGCTTCGAAAAGTGTGACATGACGTAGGCACGCGGCAGCAGCTTGTTCTTTGTGTTGCCTGGATTGTACTTCGACTCGCCCGTGCCGACGAAGGCCCAATGAGCACGCATGTACCAGTAGATATAGCCCGTGCAGCCAGCCTGCATACACTCGTTCAACTCTTCGGCGAAGAGCAGTTGCTCATGCCAGTTCGGCAGACGGTTGATATTATCTGTCACGGAGTGCTCAGTCATCCACACCTCCTTGCCGTACTTTTCCGCCAGGACGGCAGCACTCTTCATGTTCCCCAATGGCGGATGGCCGTAGAGATGCCCTGCGATGATGTCAATCTGCTCGCGCGTCGTTTCGTTCCGCAACAGCATGTCGGAGTATTTGGGGTCGAATCCCAGAGGCTCGGCACTAATCAGGCGTACTCCCTTGAACTTTTCCCTGTCAAGCATGTGGGCATAGTTCTTAACAAGATTGTACTGCTGCTGAGGCGTGTAGAGGCAGCCCGAGTAGTCGACCCACCAGTCAGGCTCGTTCTGAATGGAGACGGCGTCAACGTCGACACCATTCTTCTGCATGTATTCCAGGAACGTGTTCAGCCAGGGGAAGAACTTCTCGTAGCAGTCCTCGCGCAGTTCGCCCCGTTGGTTGCCCTGATTGTCGGCATTTCCACCCTGGGCTGAGCCGTTGGTCTTATAGTCCCCTGGGGGCGACCAAGGGGTGCCGAAGACGATGCCGCCCCGTTGCTTGACAATCTTGGCTGACGGTAGCGAGCCCTTCCAGTCGTACGGAGAGTCCCAGTTGTTCCACTCAGGGACGATGACGTCGCCTATGAAGTTTGGCGAAATCTCCATTCGCATGATGTTCAGTCCTATGGGGGAATCGGGGCCGTAAAGCAGCTTGACGGGCTGGGTGTCTGTGCCGAAGGGGCACATGGCGCCATCGCAGGCAGCAGCACCAAAACCCGTCACCGTCTGATAGCGCGTGTCGTTCACGATGACGATGATGGTTCTTGCGTGGATAGCCACAGCCATTACCAGCACAAAAATAGAGGTAAGAATTCTTTTCATTGGCAAAATACAAATGAATTGCGTGACAAAGATAGGGTGAACCGAGCGAAAAAGCAAATATATTTGAAATTTTAACTGCGTTTTCGTTCTTCACGACTCGGCAAAAAGAGCCCCCAAATTATTCCCCTGCTCTGGCAAATTATTCCCCTATTCTAATTTTTTATTCCCCTACGTTAATTTTTTATTCGCCTATTCTATTTCCTGATTTGCCTACTTTATTGTTTATTTGAGCGGCAAATTATCCGAATGAAACGAATCTTCTATCCCGTTCGTGTAGATTGTGTAGATGTTTTACAAACATTTTCAGAAGTATCTTCCCACGCGTTTTTTGTAGTCTAGATACTCTGGGCCGAAGTCTTGCTCTAATCGCTTCTCCTCGCTGCGCACTTGCAGGGTCAGCAGAATGACTTCGGCGAGGAAAATGAGCAGCGGCAGGGCTTTCCAAAGCCAGATGAGGACACCTGCATCGTAAAGGTAGATGCCCACGAGCATAGGGTTGCGGCAAATGCGGTAGGGGCCGCTGGTCATCAGCTGGCTGGTGCGTGGTGCCACCTCATGGCCGTAGGCATCGAAGGGATTCCCTTTGCCAACGAGGCGCATATAAACGATACTCCAGATGCTGAGCGCCAATCCGCCTACGGCAAATAATGCTGCAACGATAATCTGCAGGGGCGAATCAGGAACGTAAAACCACATCCGTCCGGACACTAACCACATCAGGGCAGGAATGCCGATGACGAAGATGAACAAGCCTAAGAGATACCCGAAAGCGTGTGACTTCATGGGGGAGATTATTCTTAACTCTTAACTTTTAAGATATGTGGAGGCGGACTTGAAGAATGCGCCCTGGGGCGGCTTTGAGGATGGTAAACTGGGCTTCGCCACGACCTGCAGCGAGGGGAAGGTCTATTTTGTCACCCACGACGGGGATGCTGCGATGATAATGGAGGATGAGGCCTCCGATGGTGTAATATTCGTCGGAAACGGGTAGTTCGAGGTCAAACATCTCGTTGACTTTCTCAATCTCCAGACGGGCGGAGAGGACATAGGTGTCGTTGCCGACGGCGCGGGCTACAAGACGGGTGGTGTCGTGTTCGTCCTCGATGTCGCCGGTTAGCTCCTCAAGAATATCCTCAAGGGAGACGATGCCTGCTGTACCGCCGAACTCGTCAACCACGACGGCGAGGGATTTCTTCTGCTGCATGAGGGTGGTCATGAGCTTCTGGGCGTTGGCTGTCTCAGGGACGATAGGGAGGGACTGGATATAATTAGAAATCAGGAATGAGGAATTAGGAATGGAGGATGATTCTGTGCGGAAGAGGTCGGAGGAGTGGATGTAGCCGACGATGTTGTCGATGGTGTCTTCGTAAACGATGATTTTGGAGTAGCCCGTCTTGACGAAGAGGCGGAGTAGTTCGTCGGGGGTGCAGTCGTTCTTGTCGATGGCGGCAATCTCGTTGCGGGGCACCATGCAGTCGCGGACGCGGAGGGTGGAGAAGTCGAGGGCGTTGCGGAATATCTGCACCTCGGTAGAGGCGGGTTCGTCGCTGGTGCCTATGCCCGATTCGATGAGGTCGTCAAGATCCATCTTGGTGAAGAGCTTGCCGGTGTTCTCCTTTTCGATGCGGATGCCTCCAATCCGGAGAAGGCCTCGTGCACACCATGTGGCGAAGAGTGAAAGAGGGTAGAGGAGGATATAGAAAAGGTAGGCAGGCAGGGAGAGGTTGGCGAGGGTGCCGTTTGCGTTGCGACGGAAGAGCATCTTGGGGATGTACTCGCCGAAGATGATGACGACGATGGTGGAGAGAATCGTGTCGATGAGCAGGAGCAACGAATCGGAGATGCCGGGCATGAGGGCCGTGAGCCAAGGGTCGAGCAGCTTGGCCATGAGGATGCTGTAGATAACAAGCACGGCATTGTTGCCTACGAGCATGGTGGAGATATAGCTGTCGGGGTGGCGATAGAAGACGCCGAGCAGACGCGACGAGATGCTGCGGTCGGCCTTATCGACCTCGTAGCGCAGCTTGCTGCTGGAGACAAACGCTATCTCCATGCCGCTGAAGAAGGCGGAAAGAAGCAGGGCTACGATGAGGAGGACTATCTCGGCTGTACTCATGATGTCTTCATTCTTAACTCTAAACTCTTAACTCTTAATTCTTAACTCTTAACTATATTACGTTGGTGGAATCGGCGACAATCTCGCCGGCCTCGTTACGGGTAGCACGATCGTTCTCCTCAATGGGGAAGATGCCCTGTGTGCGGCGGATGCGGTAGTCGGTAAACTGCTGGTTGCTGGTGAAACCATAGCCCGTGACGACGGTACCGTTTGCCTTTTCGATGCGGATGTAGGCATCAGACCACACGCGCTCCGTATCCTGGTTCCAGAAGAGGGTGTCGGTATCAAAAATTTCACCCTCAAGATTCTCGATGTGGACGCTACCGTAGAGTTCCCAGAGTTTACTTTGGTCGTAGTAGTAGGCGGTATCGGCACGGACGGTAGCGTTGATGGTGAGGCTGTCGGAGAACTTCTCTAGATAGACGCCCTCCTCAAAAGCCCACTTGGAGGGCTTGAGCTGGTCATAGACATCCCAGCGGTCGGCAAGGATACGGTAGCGGACGACGCCCGAATCGGAAATCAGCGTCTCGATGTCGTAGGTGGTGAGGCCGGGCACGGAGTCGCGATTGGTGACGGCATCGGTGTATTGTTTGTTATTACGGCTGCACGAGGTAAATACGAGCAAAGCAATCGTCAGCAGGGCGATTGCTTTACTCATATATCGTATAGGGATACTATCCAAGCGTCAGCGGATGGTGGTGTCCTCGTCGATGATGCCGCCTACGTGGACGGTATCACCGGGCTTGAGGCCGAGGAAGAACAGGTTGGCGGGGTCGGGCGTATGGTCCTTGTAGACACCGATGAGGCGGTTAGCTTCGGAGGCTACGCTTTCATCAACGCTCTTGGCGCGGGCCAGCTTGTCGAGTACCACGTAGTACTTGCAGGGGTTGAGCTCGGGCTTGTCGCTCCAGTTGGGGGCTGCGGCATAGATGTTGGCGAGCAGAATGTAGTAGGAGCCCTTGCGTCCGTTGAGGCCGATGGCGGTCTTGACGTAGCCCTTGGCCTTGGCGAGCTTCTTGTCGCTGTTGGCGATGACGGCAGCCTTGTAGTTATACTCGGCCTTCTTGGCGTTGTCCTCTTCGAGGCTGATGGCCTGGTCGAAGAACTCGAGGCTCTTGTTGACGTCGCCACGCTTGTAGTAGCTGTAGGCGCAACCGGCAGCCGTGCCAGCCGTAGGCTGGATGTTGTGGGCGTGCTCAGAAGCTGCATAATAGACGTCGCTCTCCGTGCAGTTCAGCAGAGCCATGACGGCAACCACCTTGCGCAGGTACTCGAGGTTCTCCTTGTTCTCCTCCACCTTGGGGGCGTAGATCTTCTGGAGCTGGTCGCAGTCGGCTGCGCCGCTGTTGATGAAGTAGGCGTCGACGTTGTCCTTCGTCTTCGTCACGGCGTTGATCATCTCGTTAGCCTTCTCCTCGGAGGGATACTCCGTGTCGATAGCCTTGCCGTAGATCTGGGCGATAAGCTCAGAGGCATAGAGGTAGTCCTGGATGAAGTCCTCGCGGAAGCTCTCATCGGCTTTGAAAATGCCTGAGGAGGTCTTCATGAGGTCGCCGAGCAGATAGTACTCGCTGTCGATGCCGCCGGCTTCGAGGCTGTTCATGAGCATCTCACGAGCCTGACGGGCGTCCATCTTGGGGTAATAGGTGATATAGTCGTGTGCCTTCTGACCGATGATGCGGTACTCCTTCAAGGGGTTCTTGAGGATGAGGTTGAGCTGGGGCACGTACTTGACGTACTGGTCGTAGACCGCCATGAGCTCGTCGGCGTATGCCTTGCGGGGCTCAAGCTCCTTGCTCTTCGAGATGAGGTTCTTCAGGATGACGATACCCTTCGTATAGGTAGCAGCCTGAGCGCAGGGAGCCTCCTGGAAGACCTTCTTCCACGGCTCGTAAGCCTCCTCGAAATTGTTGGTTTTGACGTACTCGCTGTAGATGCTGATGTTGTTGAGGCAGTTGATGCTGTCCTGTCCGTGACCGAAGCGGGAACCGTCTTCAACGCCTTTCTGTGCAAATGCCATCGTGGCCGTGAGTGCCATGAGGCCGATCATCAAGAATAACTTTTTCATATCCGTATAGGTTTTTTAGTTGAGTTAATATTCGTTGTTATGCTCTCTTGTTTTTGGTTTTTTGACTTGCTATATGGGGAAATGGTTTAAATATGATTCGTAAATGGCAGATTCTCAAATCTTCAATTTTCAATCTTCAATTTTCAATTTTCAATCTTCAATCTTAGTTGACTTTCCACTTGGTGAACCAGTTCTCGATGAACGATACGCTGAGGTTGAGGCGGAGGCAGTTCTCGGCTATCATGCCCGGCAGGGCGGGCTGGAGGCGGACGTACTGCCCCGAGATGTTGATAGTCGAGCGCTGATTCCAGCGGTTAATGATGGGGATGGCAAGTCCTACCGAAGCACCATACTCCGTAGGGCCTGCTGCGCCGTTCACATTATAATAAGGAGTGGCGTAGTGGACACCTGCGCGGTAGTGCATACAACGGAACAGGTTGTGGCGGTTGTAGGTGGGGATGTATTGCATTCCCAGCGCATAACGCCATTGGTCAACGCCCTTCTCGCCAAAGAATTCCGAGCCCGAGAAACGGGTAAGCCGTGCATCGGCAGCCAGCGTCAGATGATCGCCGTGTTTCCACGAGAGTCCGGCGCCGAGGGTCTCAGGAAGCGACAGGGGATTGTAGCTGAGGGTGTCGGCGCTCGTAGCCACGCTGCTGGTGACGACGTAATCGACGACGTAGGGCTGTCCCTTCATGGTGAGGGCGGGGCTATAGGTGGCGCCGAGGACGAAGAGGTTCTGCTTCGTACCCAGAGAGAGCTGTACGCCTGCGTTCCAGCTGAATGAACTCACGTCGGCCGAATAAATCTTCGTTCGCGAGCTGATGGAACTGCTTGTGCTGCCCGATGCCGAGCCGCCTGCCGATTCGCTGTAGCTGTTGGCAACCTTGTGCTGCAGGTAGCCATAGGTATAGATGCCGTTAGCGCCGATGGAAATCCAGTGGAAGGGTTCCCATCCCAGACCGACGAAGGCCTGATGCAGACCCCCCTCGCCCGTGTAGCTGGTGGAGGTGGTAACGATGCCGTCGTCATCCTGACGGACGACAGCCGAGTTGCTGTACGAGTAGCCCACATTGCTGAAGGGCAGGTAGGCCAGCGTCATTCCCAGCCCGGGGAAGAGGCGCCATTGAGCAGCTAAGTAGTCGAACGTCGTATTGCGGGCATTCCGTCTGACGGAACCTTCGACGAAATTTGTGTTCTGAAGGCTCATGCCCATGTCGAAGATGAAGGTAAGCGTGTCGACGGAGCTGTACGACGCAGGGTTCATCATGTTAATCTGGTTGTAGTTCCTGAGTCCCGTGCCTGTGCCGCCCATAGCCTTGTGGATGCCCATCTCGGGCAAGGCCAGTTGTCCGAAACCGAAGCGGGTGTAGGGCGAGTTCATGCCGTTCTCAGCCCACGCAGCAGAGCCTCCTGCCAGCATGAGCAGACAGATTGCCACAATGTATAGCTTTTTCGTCATTACCTGCATTTTCGCAAATCGGGTGCAAAGATAGTGCAAGGCGAGTGAAGAA
>DBYJ01000013.1:25586-45318 GCA_002309805.1 Bacteroidales bacterium UBA1189
AACATTTTTTATTTTTTCTTCCGAGCTCAAAGCTTCGGAAGCAGAAATAATCATTAGCGGTTAAAAAGTTAATATAATTTTAGTAAATATATTTTATTCGCGCATGTTCGCGGTGTATATATTTTAAACTATATAATATAATAATATATAATATATAAAAACCTATTGTTTCCACAATTCCTATGAATGCCGCGTACACGCACGCAGGAGGATTAAAGTTATTTTGACTAAAATTATATTAACTTTTTAACCGCTAATGCGGCAAAAACAAACTCTGTTTATCTGGATTTTGGCTCCGGAATTTTATTGTCAGACTCTAAATTTTTAAAGTCAGACTCTAAATTTTTATTGTTTGATTTGGGTGTTTCTCTCGGCTCACCCTATCTTTAATCCCCTTCGGGGCTTTTAGACAGGCGGCGGCTCGGATAATTGCAAATACATTTGCATTATCGCTCGCCTTGCACTATCTTTGCCAGACCGAATCAGAAGAAAGAAGACGACTATGAACATCCGATTAGAACAGCCCAAAGATTATCGCGAGGTGGAGAACCTCACACGCGAGGCGTTTTGGAACGTCTATCGCCCGGGATGTACTGAGCATTATGTGCTCAATCAGTATAGAACCAATCCCGATTTCATCCCCGAACTAGATTTCGTGATGGAGGAAGACGGAGGTCGCATCATAGGCCACATCATGTTCTCGCGCGCCGAGTTGGTGCTCGACGACGGCAGCAAAACGCCCTCCTGGACCTTTGGCCCCATCAGCATTCACCCCGATTATAAGCGCCAGGGTTACGGCCTGCGGCTGCTGAATTATTCGTTGGAGAGGGCCCGCGAACTGGGCGTCGGCTTCCTTTGCATGGAGGGCAACATCGACTTCTATCGTCATGCCGGCTTCGGCCTTGCCAGCCGTTTGGGCATCCGCTACCACGCCGAGCCGCGCGACGCCGAGGTGCCCTATTTCCTTGCCCAGGAACTTATTCCCGGCTGGCTGAAGAGCCAAGGAATCACCAATGCCACCTATTGTCCCCCATGTGGATACTTTGTGGCAGAAGAAAACCCTGAAGCCTTCGAGGCCTACGAGGCCACGTTCCCTCCGAAAGAAAAGCTCCGCCTCCCGGGGCAGTTAGGCTATGAGGAATAATAATACTGGCAGGATAGAATGTCAGAGTTGTGGAATGCCGCTAAAGGAGAATGAGAAGATGAGAAGAACAATTGCTTTCTGTGGGCTTGACTGCGAGAAGTGCGATGCCTATATCGCAACCAAGACGGATGACCAAGCGTTACGCGAAAAGACCGCGAAGCTGTGGGCCGAGTTGAACCATGCTCCCATCCTGCCCGAGCATATCAACTGCGAGGGCTGCCGCATGGACGGAGCGAAAACCGTCTTCTGTAGCACCTTGTGCGAAATCCGGAAGTGTGTGACAAGTAAAGGATTCAACACTTGCGGCAATTGCCCCGAGAAGGATATCTGCCCCAAAGTCGCGCCAATCTGGCAGTTCAATCCTCAAGCAAAGAAGAATCTGGAGGAAATTCAATAAAGAAATACGATTCTTCGAGGGAGCGACCGTTGTACTTCCCGGATAACGAGACATTAAAGTATGAAATAACCATAGAGGAGACCATGGAATTAAATATCGGCCTTACGCCTGCCTTGATTATTGGCGAGAAGAGCGATTTTGTACATGGGTTGCATGGGCGAAAGGAAGAGGCCTTAGCCTTTGCAGAAGTGGCCGTGAAACGATGATTCGTTTCCGTCACAAAAAAAATGCCGTTTGTCCCATTCTTCCTGCCACTCGTCACAAAACCCTGCAGAATATCCCAGAAATTTGCGTGTATCGGCGGGGCACCCTACTTTTGCAGCAAAAATGCGTCAGCCGTGCATCTTTTTGCTCACACCATACGTCAAACTAAAGACATGGTTTAACGGAGAACGTTTAACGTTTAACGAAGCTGGCGCTGGTAGCATCGAAGGACGTGTTCGTTAAACCTTAAATAGTAAACCTTAAACGAATAATAATATAACAATGAAAAGGAACAAACTGAGAGTGGCCCTGCTGATGGCTGCCTTGATGATGACCGTGACGGCTTTTGCCAAGAAGGCCCATGACGTCGATGGAAAAGTAGTTGACGAGAAAGGCCAGCCGCTGGCGTTCGTGAACGTGGTGCTACTGTCGCTGCCCGATTCGGCCTTCGTGCAAGGCACGGTGACGGACGAGGACGGCCTGTTCTCCCTCGTCGCCGACAAAAGCGGCGGCGTGCTGCGGGTGTCGAGCGTGGGCTATGTGACGCAATACCTCAGCGTGACGGCGGTTTCCGGGTTCGCCGTCCAGCTGAAGGAGGACGCCCAGATGCTGGGCGAGGTGGTGGTCGCCGGCCATCTGCCCAAGACCAAGCTGACGGGCGAGGGCCTGCAGATGAACGTCGAGGGCTCGGTGCTGGCCAACGTGGGCTCGGCGGAGGACGTGCTGGCCAAGACCCCCGGAATCATCAAGAACACCAACGGCCTGGAGGTCATCGGCAAGGGCTCGCCGCTCGTCTATATCAACGGCCGGCGCGTCACCGACATGAGCGAGCTCGAACGCCTGCAGAGCAACGAGATCCAGAGCGTCGAGGTCCTCACCAACCCCGGCGCCCAGTACGATGCCACCGTGCGCAGCGTCGTCCGCATCCGCACCGTCCGCCGTCAGGGCGACGGCTTCGGCTTCAGCCTCGACGCCTCCGACTCCCAGTCGCCCCGCTGGCTGACGCACAACGACCCCTTCGGCGCCCTGAACGTCAACTACCGTACGGGCGGCGTTGATATCTTTGGCGGCATCAACTACCAACGCTTCTCCTTCCGTCAGGAGAGCAATATCGACAAGACATCCTATGGCCGTGACTTCCAGATTGACGAGGTGGGCACGCTGGAGGCCGAGAGCTTTGAACGCTCCCTCTACGGGAATGCGGGCGTGAACTGGCAGCTGGCCGACAACCATTTCCTCGGCGGCAAGATGGAGTGGGGACGTAAATTGATGCGCAATCTCCGCACCGTGGTGAACGACAAGGTCTATGAGAACGGTACGCTCACCGATGAGCTGGCGACCGTCTCCGACGACTGCCTCGGTGACCGCACTCCCTATAACCTCGGTGCCAACCTCTACTACAACGGTCTCGTCGGCGGCAAGCTCGGCATCGACATCAACCTCGACTACTACGGCAGCGACGACAGCACAACGAGCCTGTCCGAAGAAATCAGCTCGATGTCCCATAATGCCAGCGTCTCCAGCGTCAGCTATAATGCCAGCCGCCTCTATGCCGCCAAGGCCGTCTTCTCCTATCCCGTCTGGAAGGGCCAGCTGCAGGCCGGTACCGAAGAGACCGTCTCGCGGCGCACCGACGAATATGCCATCAGCGGTGTCGATATCCCCGCTTCGACCGCTCAGGTGAAGGAAGACAACTACGCCGGCTTCGCCACCTACGCCTTCCTGCTGGGACGCTCGCAGCTCAGTGCCGGCGTCCGCTACGAACATGTCAGCTATGCCTACGACGATGCACTGGCACCTGAGGCCAGCCTCTCTCGCAACTACAGCAACTGGTTCCCAACGCTCTCATATGCCGGTGCCGCAGGACCCGTACAGCTCATGTTCAGCTACAGCGCCAAGACACGCCGCCCCAATTACGCCAATCTCTCCAGTGCCATCCGCTATAACAACCGTTACACCTGGCAGAGCGGCAATGCCCAGCTCCAGCCCGAACTCTCCCACAACATCGGCGCCACCGCCGTTTGGAAGTTCGTCACCCTCATGATCAACTACGCCCGTACCGACAATGCCATCATGACCTGGTCGTCGCCCTACGGTGATAATGGCGTGATACTCGTGAAGCCCAGGAACATCGACACCCCCTACCGCACGATGAGTGCACTTGTGAGCCTCACCCCGACCTTCGGCCCGTGGACGATGAACTATACCTTCGGCGCAATGCCCCAGTGGCTCAGCATCGACGTCGATGATCCGCGTGAGCCGACGGGCCACCGCGTGACCACCTTCAACGACCATCCCGTCCTCGTCGCCCAGCTCTTCAACACCGTCCGTGCCGACGGCGGCTGGCAGTTCGAACTGGGTGGCACACTCCAGTCGCCCGGCTGGCAGCAGAACCTCTACATGCGCAACCTCTTCTGCAATCTCACGGCTGCCGTACAGAAGACCATGCTCAAGGACAACGCCCTCGTCCTCCGTCTCGAAGGGAACGACCTCCTCGGTATGGCTCGCATGAACGTCGCCACCGACTTCGGCAACCATACCATCCGCCAGACCAATCTGATGGATCTGCAGCGCATCAAGTTCAGCGTCCGCTACAACTTCAACACCGCCCAGAGCAAATACCGTGGTACCGGTGCCGGCGCAGACGAGAAGGCGAGAATGTGAGAAAACTCAAATAAGAAAGGAAATATATGTGCTATAGAGAAGAAACCATCGAATGTGTAAAAGGTCATGTTCTCCAGATACATAAGCAAATATATGCCAAGTATGAAGGGAATTTTGACAAGATCTTTACGGAAGGGTACAACAGCAAGTCCTATACGGGTAGGGTGGTTGAGCCAGGAAAGATTTATGAACTGAGTTATCTGGAATGTACGTGCCCTAAAGTTAAATGTGGGCTGAGAAACCATCCGCAGCAATGTGAGTGCTCACGACAGAGCATTCTATATATCTTGTCGCAACTTGAACCGGACAGCCAATTCGATGTTCGGATTGAGAATACGATTCTCAGGGGAAGCGACCGCTGTACTTTCAGAATAACAAAGCATTCGTCAGAGTGCCAATGAAATATCTGCCAAATATCCTCTCGTCGCTCCGAATGGTGGGGGCTGTTGCTCTGCTGCTGGCTGGTGTGTCAGGCACTCTTTTCTGGGTGCTTTATGTCGTTTGCGGCATCAGCGACATAGCCGATGGGTGGCTGGCGCGAAGGCTGGGTTGTGCTACCCAAACAGGAGCTTTGCTGGACAGTCTGGCTGATATCTGTTTCGTTGTTTGTTGTGCTTTGCGGCTGCTTCCTATATTGGAGTTTCCTACTTGGTTGTGGCTGTGGGCAGGAGTAATTATTGTAATTAAAATCATCAATCAGGTGTCGGCCCTCGTGATGCGCGGACGTTGCCGCTTCCCTCACACTATGGCAAACAAGGTGACGGGACTTCTGCTGTTTCTCGCTGTCCCTATGACATTTTGGTCGATTATTCCCATCTCTTTGGTGGCAGCTGTTGCCACGTTTGCTGCCATTCAAGAGGGCCATTTCATCAGGACAAAGTGTTAAAGTCGTGTTAAAATCTTCATTTCTCTTGACTCGTCCCTTAGGGGAGGATGTAACTTCGCACTCGCTTAGCAAAAAAATCGCGCGATGATGAGTTACAAAACCAAATTAAAAATCGGAGAGTTCTCCAGACTGATGCAAGTGACTGTAAAGACCTTGCGTCACTATGAGCAGAAGGGACTACTCCTGCCTGACGAGGTGGACGAGTGGACGGGTTACCGCTACTACGGTATCGGCCAAATGCAGACGCTTCAAGCCATCCGCGACCTGCAAAGGCTCGGATTCTCGCTGGATGAAATCAAGGACATGTTCGAGGACGGCTCGCACACGCCCAGCATCCGGCAGATGAACGAGAAAATCAGGGAGACGGAGGCGCAGCTCGGGCAGCTGATTGCCCGCCGAGACCAACTACTTGGGCTGAGAGACTCTCGCAAACACATTACAAAAATGGAAAAATTCAGCATTCAATCGTTGCCCGAGATTATTGTGGCAAGTCATCGGGAAATCATCCCCAATTATGCCGCTCTCGGCCCGCTTTGTATCGGGACAATCGGCCCTGAGATGCAGCGCCTTGGCTGCAAGTGCCCTCCGCCGGGATACTGCTTTACCGTCGAGCACAACAAGGAGTACAAGCCGACGGACATCGACATCGAGTATTGCGAGCAGGTGGAGGAAATGGGCGAGGATAGCGCCATCATCCAGTTCAAACGCCTGCCTGCTGTACCCAAGGCCCTTTGCATGAAGCATGTCGGTCCCTACGAGCGCTTTTATGAGTCGTACGTTGAGGCCTTCCGCTACATCGAGGAACAGGGCTACAAGATTGTCGGACAGCATCGCACGTGCTATGTTGACGGCGCCTGGAATCAAGAAGACCCGGAAAAATGGTTGTCAATCATCCAGATACCGATTGAATAACCCAGGTTGAAATGTCTGCCTCATGTCTTCGTGGGGCAGACATTGTTTCTTCTTCGGGGCTTTTAGGTATTCCCGCTCGTGACGGACGAAAACGCAGTTAATTACTCAAATAAATTTGGTGCTTCGCTCGCCTTGCACTATCTTTAACCCCCTTCGGGGCTTTTAGATAGGGGTCGCCTCTGAAATATCCAAATAAATTTGGTATTTCTCTCGGCTCACCCTATCTTTGCATGTTGTTATCGGTTTTGCTTCAAAATAGATGATGAAAGTCCTCAGATATCTTGTAAGTGGAAGGAAACGTAAAGTTCTGTCGCGCGCCTTCCACATCTGGCAGCTCAGGCCGGCGAAGATAACACCTCTTTCGGAAACCGTTGACACATGTGCATCCTGCGGCACAGAGTTCCAGGGGAATTACTGCCCCCGTTGTGGGCAGTCGGCAAGTGTGAGACGATTCTCCCTCAGGAAGACGATTCTGCTTTTCTTGGACGAATGGGGACTGGGCAACCGGAATCTGCTGTTCCGCTGTTTGCGTGACCTGATGCTCCGTCCAGGCTACATGATCAGGGACTATCTGTCTGGTATGCAGTCGGCTTATTTCTCACCTTTCAAGCTATTCTTCCTGCTGACGGCTATTTCACTTATTGTGGAGCAAGGGTTAAAACTTGACATAGATGCGCCGAAGTATCAGCCAGCGGAAACAAATACGGAGGTGGTAGAAAAGGCAGAAGAGGTCGGAGAGGCAGAAACGGCAGAAGTGCTAGATAAGGAGGTGGAAGAGAAAGATGAATCTTCGCAGCTGACAATCAATGGAAAGGTGGTGTTGAATGATGTCTCACCTATTCTCGCGGCTACGGATAGGTTCGTCCGCCTGATGAAGGCCCTTATGGACAAGAACCCCGCCCTTTTCGCCCTTCTGGTGTTGGTGTTGTTCTCGTCGCCCATGTTCCTTTTCTTCCGCCGGAGCCCAAACATCCCAAACCTCAGGTTCTCGGAGTTTATCTTGGCACTTGTCTATACCGCTGATGTGTTCAGTATCTATTCGTTAGTCGGGGATTTGCTGAAACTCGACTTCTTCTACTTAATCGCGCTTCTGATGATATTCGTTGCCCTCAAGCAACTGTTTGGGTTCAAGAAACGCCGCTTGCTCTTGTATATGATTCTGACAAGCGTGATATCGGGCATCCTGCTGATACTGTTGATAGCAGCAGGGGTCTTTATCGTATATTTGTTTTCGAAGAAATAATTCGCCTATTCTACGAATTTATTCGCCTATTCTAAAAAATTATTCGCCTGCGCTGTGAATTTATTCGCCTGCGTTGTGAGAATACTTTTTACATTCCGCATGCAGGCAAAGGGAGAAGACTATTTCGATAATGATCATCAGGGCTGCCAGCACATAGGGCGGGTAGAGGAGCCCGATAATGAGCGATAGGATGGGAATGACGATGGAGAGTATCAGATAGCTCCTTGACTGGTAGAGCCAGGAGAACGGCATCAGATGGGCGCCGAAAATCATGGCATAAACCATCAGCATCTTTTCGGGCACGGCGGCATACACCCACATGGCAATCAGGATGTAGAGCATCTGGTTGATGCTGAACAGGATGCCGGCCTTCGTCAGCGGATTACCCTTGCCTTCAAAGTCTATCTTTAGGGCTTTCGACAGCATCCATGCCAAAGGGAACAAGACGGCCGAGCAGCAGAAGGTGATGAGGTTCTTCTGCCCGATAGTCAAGTTAGTGAGGTACACGATGAGTATCAGCGCCCAAATCACGATGGATGCCACGATGAAGTGCAACCCTTTCTTCTGCCTGCGCGCACAATCCTGAATCAGTTCGTTAAGTTCCATAGATTCTATTTAACAACGACTTTTCTGCCATCACGTATTTGGACGCCCTTATGTGTCCTGTCGGTAATACGACGCCCCTGTAAGTCATAGTTCTGGACGGAATTGGTGTCAGAAGGGGATTGTGGAGTAAGGCCGGTAATGAGAGCTCTATAATCGTTGTTGTCGGTTATGGGAATGGATACATTGTAGCCGTTTTTTGATGATAAGGTGATATCGCCCTCGTACAAACATACGGTATATGCCTTGTCTTGTCCGTCCTCGTCTTTCGTCAGGATAGTATGGTTCAGTCGTAGGTGATACGATTCTTTCAAAATATTGACGATATTAAAAAACAAGTGAGCTGCGCGATTGCAGCTTTTCTCTGGGATGCCATCAGTCAGTACGCTGATCACCAGGGTACTGTCTTTGTCGAACTCAGCCTGAACGTCCAGATATGTGTATTCGCAGGGCAACGAATAGTTCTTGTACACGCAGTCAAACCATTGGCTGCCATAGTCATTGATTTCCAGGCTTTGGCTCAAATCCTTGCCTGGGGTAATATAGTTTGTTATTTCGTAGGACCAGAAGTCTTGCACATTGACAGGATAGTCAAAGCCCTCCTCATTTGCCTGCTCCAGCGTTTCCAAATCGATTTCTACCACGGAGTGCTCTTTAAAAGATATTGTGCCTAAATCCTTTCCACCCAGCATCATCTGGTATTCGTCCTCCAAGGCATCGTAGAGGGTGAAATAGATATTGATGGAACACATACAGGAGGCTATGACATCGCCTAAGCCTTCATCAACGCTGAGGGCGAGTTTTTGTCCTTCTTCTTGACACATTACGTTGATGCGGCCGTATGCACAATTCACTCGATAGTTGTTCAGTTCGCCCAGCAGGCCGTTTTCAAAGCGGGTCAGTTTGAGCGTCGGGTGCCCCATAACGCTTTCGGCTCTCGTATCATCGTGGCAATTCGTATTTGACACGTTTTTAACCGTCACCGTGCCGTCTGCCATAATAGTATTTGTCGTTCCTGCTAAAATAGCCAAAAACATTATGGCTTTTAGCAACGAGTTCTTTTTTGTAGAAATCATCTTCATATTGAATCCAATTTAAATGTTGGGGCAAATTTACAAATAATAGTTGAAAGATTCGCCCTTATTCTAAAATTTATTTGGTATTTCGCTCGGCTCACCCTATCTTTAACCCCCTTCGGGGCTTTTAGATAGGCTGCGGCTCGGAAACACTCAAATAAATTTGGTGTTTCTCTCGCCTTGCACTATCTTTGTGCGGCGAAATACAGAAGAAACGATGAAAATACTTGTATTCAACGGAAGTCCAAAGAGGGACGCGAGTGATACCATGCACATCACCCGTGCCTTTTTGGAGGGAATGGGCGGAGCGGCTGAGCCGGAAGTAAAGATAATTCACGTCATCGACAAGCACATCGAATACTGCACGGGTTGCTTTGCCTGCAAACGCAATGGAGGTACGTGCATCCACACGGACGATATGCGCGATATTCTGGACGAAATCCTCCAGAGCGACATGTTGCTGTTCAATTTCCCGCTCTACAACTACGGCATTCCCGCTCCGCTGAAGGCTCTGCTGGACCGCACGATGCCGCTCTCGAGCCTCGCCATGCGGAAGGTGGACGACCACTATGCCCATCCCTGCCAGGCCGATTTCTCGCGTCTGCGCTATGTGATGATTTGCGGCTGCGGATTCCCGAACAGCCGTCATAACTTCGAGCCTGCCGTAGCGCAGTTCAAACTGATGTTTCCCTCGAATCACACCATCATCACCATCCCTGAAAGCCCCATGTTCAACGCGCCCGAAGCGGATGTGGTGACCCTTCCCCGATTGGAGCTGGTGAAGCGTGCTGGAAGGCAGTTTGCTGAAAAGGGAGAAATAGATCCCGATTTGATGGCGGAAATCTGCTCGCCCATGATACCCGAGGAGACTTATGCCGCTATAGTAAATAATAAGGAATCATAAAAAATAGAAGAATGGAAAAGTTTTGCCAGAGCTGCGGAATGCCGCTCACGGATGAAGTACTCGGCACGAATGCCGACGGTAGTAAGAACGAGGAATACTGCATGTACTGCTATAAGGACGGAGCGTTCACTAATGACTGCACTATGGAGGAGATGATTGACTTCTGCGCGCAATTTGTGGACGAGGTGAACAAGAATATGCCCCAGCCGATGACCAAGGAGCAGTACAAGCAGATGATGCAGCAGTACTTCCCGACGCTGAAGAGATGGCAGAAATAAAATGGTTTAACGTTTATTGTTTAACGTTTAACGAGGCTGGCGCGATAGCATCGAAGGACGTGTTCGTTAAACCTTAAACGTTAAACCTTAAACAAAAAATAAGAATCGTTGGAAACGAAGAGGATTATCCTCCGCCCGTGGAGGGAAAGTGATGCGGAGGCGTTATATCGTTATGCCTCCGACCCTGACGTGGGGCCTCGTGCCGGCTGGCCTCCGCATCAGAGCGTGGAAGAGAGTCTGGAGATTATCCGCACCATCTTCCATAGCGACCATATCTGGGCCATCGAGCATAAGGAAACGGGAGAGCCCATCGGCTGCATCGGTTACTATGCTCACGGCGAGAGCAATATCGACATCAGCCCCAACGATGCCGAGGCGGGCTATTGGATAGCCAAGCCCTATTGGAACCTCGGCATCTGTACCGAGGCGCTGAGGTTGCTGATAGACTACTGCTTCAACGTGAAGGGCTTCGATACCCTTTGGTGCGACTTCTTTGTGGATAACCCGGCCTCGGGCCGCGTCATGGAGAAGTGTGGCTTCCGCGACACGGGTAAAGTCAACTATTGCAGCCAACTTCAGGTTGGCTCCGACCGCCCCGTCAGAATCATGCGCTTAGACCGGGAAAACAGATAAAGAAACACCCGATGTGAAGACGTCACATGTGGCGTCTCTACTACCAGATAAAAGGAATGAGGCGGTAGCGGATCCGCTCCGTGTAGGCTTTGTATCCGCCAAGGTCCTGCCCCAGCACCTTCTCTTCGTTCCGGATACGCTTGACGAGGATGGGGATATACAGCAGCATGATAAGGAACGACCACGGCGAGGCGAGGATGAGGGGAATCGTGAGGAAGAGCAGGAGCGTGGCGAAGTACATGGGGTGACGGACAAGACCGTAGAGCCCCGAGTCAACGACTTGCTGATGATCCTGCACCTCGATGGTCCTCGACAGCCAAACGTTCTCGCGCATTACCACGCCATACAGGATATAGCCCAGCAGAAACACGATTGCTGCTATGATGACAAACTTGTCCGAAAGCACCCACCACCCGAAGCGGTAGTTCAACCCCGCCGTGACAAACATGGCGATAAACAGGAGGCCGCTCATGAGGACGACGCTCTTCTGTTCCGTTTCCTTTTCCTTGGCATCGAGGCGGCTGCGAAGGAGATCCGGATTGCTAAACATCAGGATGATTCCCACTACGAACATCGGCACGAACAGGATGCCGATGAACAGCCACGCTTGCCAGTAATGGAGCGTTCCTGCTGGAACAAATATCAGCACCATCACGAGAGCCAGTCCCAAGAAGAATTTCGCCAGGGCTTGAAAGAATAACCGGGTTGTCATGGCTTCTTCATTTTATCTTCTTAGGAGTATCATCGGGGCCTGAGGTTTCAGCACATCATTCACCTTCGTCTTTTGTGCCTTAACGGCGGCAGGTAGCGTGGCTTTGATGTCTTGGGCTGAGGCTCCGATGAGGAACTGGTATTCGCCCTCGTCTACCACCCATGCCGAGGCGTCAGCATCGAACGAGGCCAGGTCGGCAGCTTTCACATGGAGAGTCAGCGTCTCGCTCTCGCCAGGCTTCAGCAGTTTTGTCTTGGCGAAGGCCTTCAGTTCCTTGGCCGGCTTGTTGGCAGCCTTGCTGTCGGGGGCAGCAACGTAGAGTTCCACTACCTCCTTGCCTTCGCTCTTGCTGGTATTCTTTACGGTAACGGTTACCTCGAAATCCTCGCCTTGGGCGGCGAGTTTGGCGTTGCTGTATTCAAACGTGGCGTAGCTCAGGCCATATCCGAAAGGATAGCTCACGGGCACGTCGAACGAGTCGTAGTAGCGATAGCCCACGTAGATGTCTTCTTCATAATCCGTGTAATCAACGTTGCGGACATCGGAACTTTTCTTGCCCTGATTCATCATGTCGATGCGAGGATCCTGGTCGATGGGGAAGTTCTTCGAGGAGTAGGCATCGGTAAACTTCACAGGCCATGTCATGGTGAACTTGCCCGAGGGCGTCTGCTTGCCGCTGAGTACGTCAACCACGCTATTGCCGCCCTCTTGGCCTGCCTGCCATGCGCAAAGGATGGCATCAGGCAGATCCTTCCACGAAGCGGTCTCGATGACGCCTCCGATATTCAACAATACGACCACCTGCTTGCCGGCCTTGTGGTAGACATCGCACACTTGGCTGATGAGCTGGCGCTCGGAGTCGCTCAGGTTGAAGTCTTTCTCGCTGCGGTCCATGAATTCGCCGGAGATGCGGCCGAGGGTAATGACTGCGATGTCGGAAGCAGCTGCCTGCTTTTTCAGTTCGTTGGCCGTGAAAAGCTTCTCAGCGGGTAAGGGACGCGGCATGAAGCGGAGCAGCATGGCGTTACCAGGGTTGTTCTTTGCCGCAGCCTTGATTTCCTCCTCGGTTTTCTTTTTGCAGTCGTCGGCATAGGCTTCGTAAGTGGCCTTCAGCTCCTCTGAAACGGTATAGCCGCCGTTCTTCAGACCGTCAAGGAGGGATACGACGTAGGCATGGTTCACGTTACCGGAACCCGTGCCACCGGCGATGAAGTCGTAGGAGGTGTTGCCGTAGAGGGCTACGTTCTTCACGTTCTTGGCGAAGGGCAGCGCCTTTTCGTTCTTCATCAGCACCATGCCTTCGGCAGCCGATTGGCGCGTCACTTCGGCATGAGCTTTCAGGTCGGGTTTGTTCGAAAACTGATAGCCTTGGAAGCGCGGACTCTTCTCCACGAGGTTTAAGACACGGGCCACATTGCGGTCGAGATCGGCCTCTGCGAGTTTGCCACTCTTCACGCCAGCCACGATGGAATCAAATTGTTCGACCTTGCCTGGTTGCAGCATGTCGTTCCCGGCCCACATCTGTATGGCGCCGTCTTTTCCGCCGAACCAGTCGGTCATCACGGTTCCCTCGTAGCCCCATTCATCGCGAAGGATGGTCTCCACAAGTTCTTTGCTCTCAGAGGTGTAGGCGCCGTTTATGTAGTTATAGGACGTCATTACCGTCCATGGCTTGCTCTCCTTGATGGCAATCTCAAATCCCTTCAGGTAGATTTCGCGGAGGGCGCGCTGGGAGATGTGCGCATCGTTGTTCATACGGTTGGTCTCCTGATTGTTGGCTGCGAAGTGCTTGATGCTTGTGCCCACATCGTTCTTCTGCACACCCGTAATGTAGGCCGCCGCGGTTTTTCCGGCTACGAGGGGATCCTCGGAGTAGTATTCGAAGTTTCTTCCGCAGAGCGGGTTTCGCATGATGTTCAGGGCAGGAGCCAACAGTACGTCGACGCCATATTCCTTCACCTCTTCTCCAATAGCCTGACCCACCTCTTCGATGAGTTGGGTGTTCCAGGTCGAGGCGAGTAGAGTGCCGATGGGGAAGTGTGTGCAGTAATACGTAATAGAGTCGTTTCTGCGGATGGGGTCGATGCGAAGTCCGGCAGGGCCGTCAGCCAGCACGATGGCGGGAAGGCCGAGAGCCTCAAGAGGGTAGGTGGTGCCAGCAGCACCAGGTACGAGATTGCGGGTAGCGCCGATGACAGCATCGTTGCCGCTAAAGCCAGCCATGCCGGTACCGATGACGAAATGAGCTTTGTCTTCGAGCGACATCTTGGCCAGCGTCTCTTTTTTGTTGATGGTTTTCTTGGTCACAGATTTGTCTGCGGTCGTACAGCCTGATAGGATGGCTACGGCGAGAAGGAACAAAACAGTTTTTTTCATAGGGCGTTATAATTTATCAGTAATGTTAATCATGGTTAGAGAGTGCAAAGATAGTTCAAGCCGAGCGAAAAAGCAAATATTATTTGCATTTTCTCTCACCTTGCACTATCTTTAAGGGTTGCACCCTTTTAGGTACTCCCGCTCGGAAAAATGCAAATAATATTTGCTTTTTCGCTCGCTTAACCGTATCTTTAATCCCCTTTGACGCTTTTAGATAGGCTGCGGTTCGGATAATTACAAATAAATTTGCATTATCGCTCACCTTGCACTATCTTTGTCGCCGTTTTTAGAGTATTGTATGAAGCAATTTGTTTCAATAGCTTTGGCATGGTTGCTGACGCTGGCAGCATGGGCGCAAGCGGATAGTGTGGCTGTGGCGCAGGACAGCCTGATTGTCGCGCAGGATAGCCTGATTGTCGCGCCGGATAGCGCGGTTGTGGCGTCGCCGGATACGGTTGTAGCGTATGTCCCTCGTGTGAGCCTGCTGACGTGCAGCCCTGCCGCTGAGGTGTGGCAGCAGTATGGTCATACCGCCATCCGCTACGAGGATACTGAGCAGGACATCGACGTGGTGTTCAACTACGGACTGTTTGATTTTGATACTCCTCATTTCATCTGGCGTTTCTGCCTGGGGCAGACGGACTACATCGTGGGCGCCGAGATGTACGATTCTTTTAAAAAGGAATATATGGAGCGCGGCTCGTCGATTACCGAGCAGGAGCTGGCCCTCACGCCGCAGGAGACCGACCGCCTTTGGAACCTCCTTGCCCTAAACTGCCGCCCTGAGAACCGTACCTACCGCTATAATTTCTTTTACAACAATTGCAGCACAAAGGCCCGCGACATCATCTATCAGTCGTTGAACCAGCCTGTCAGCGTGGCTCGTACGGATTCCGTCAGCCTGCGTACCGTCCTCCATACTTACAATTCGGCCTATCCCTGGGCCTCGTTCGGCATCGACTTGTTGTTGGGTACCGAAGCCGACCGTCCCGTCCCTCACGATTTGCAGGAGTTCGCCCCGCTCAACCTTGAAGAGAGTTTTGCAAGGGCAACAAGGAGTGGGGGAGAACTGTTCGTGTCGTCTACCTCCGTCATTCAGCCTACAACGCCCAACGTCCCCAAAAGAGGCTTCCCCCTCACCCCTGTGCAGCTGATGATAGTAGTGCTTCTGATTATGGCTATTATATGCACGCTTGAGTTGCTGACGGGGCATCGTAACTGGTGGTACGACATAGTGCTCTACGGCATGCAGGGCGTGGCGGGGCTTATCGTTGCCTTCCTGTTCCTGTTCTCCACCCATCCCGCGGTAAACTCGAACGTGTTGGTTATTGTGCTGAATCCGCTGGTGTTGGTGTTGCTGCCCTTCCTGCTGCGCCAGTCGCGCCGTCGCACGATGCCCTGGGCTGCTTGGGCAGAAGTGGGGCTCATCGCCCTCTTAGTTGTGGTATGGCTCTTTGTGCGTCAGGACATTCCCATGGCGGCATGGGTGTTCTTCGGCTCGCTTCTCCTCCGTTCCGTACACCATATCATTCGCGCTTCGCACAAAAAGTGAAAGATAAAATGTTCCGAATAACGAAAAATGAAGAATTAAAAATGAAAAATAGGATGTCACATAAGCCGTTTCCCATCTGCAAGGCTATTTATTTTTTATTCTTCATCCTTCAATTTTCAATCTTCAATCTTCAATTTCCCATCTCCGCCTCTGCCCGTACGCCTCGTCTGGTGGTGGGGATTGTGGTTGACCAGTTACGTTCGGACTACGTGGAGAAATTTTCCTACCTCTATGGCGAGGATGGGCTGAAGCGGCTGTGGAGTGAGGGAACCGTCTATGTGAATGGCGGCTACGACTTCATCTCCCCCGACCGCTCGTCGGCTACCGCTTCCGTCTATGCCGGTACGGAGCCCTGCTATCACGGCATCATCGGCAACCGCTATCTCGAGCGCAAGACGCTGAAGGTGAAGGCCTGCACGGACGATGCCGCGTTTCGTGGCATCCATACTGCCGAGAGCACCTCGCCCTCGGGCATCCTTGTTACCACCCTTGCCGACGAACTGAAAATCGCTACGGGAGGGCGTGCCACCATCCTCTCCATTGCCCCTGAGCGCGATATGGCCGTGCTTGCCGGCGGACATGCTGCCGATGCAGCCCTTTGGCTCGATGATGCCGAGGCCATGTGGGCCTCCTCGACGTTCTACGACGGCGTGCCCTCGTGGGTGAACCTCTATAACCGTCGCTCAAACTCGCCCTACGACTTCAAGTCGCTGAAGTGGACGCCCTACTATCCGCAGTCGTCGTACCGCGACCTTCCCGAAGAGTCTGCCAAGGACTTTTGCCATACCTTCACCACCAAGAGCGTCAGCCGCTACAAGACCTCTGCCATCGTCAACGACGAGGTGACGCAGCTGGCAAAGACCTGCGTTATCAGCTCCCCCCTGGGGCGCGACGACCGTCCCGATTTACTCTGCGTGGGCTATTATGCCGGAGTCTACGACCATCAGGCCGAGGCGTACGCCCCTTTGGAGCTGCGCGACATCTATTGCCGTCTCGACCGTAACATCGCCGACCTCATTCAGACCGTCGAGCAGCATGTGGGGCTTGAGAATGTGCTGTTTTTCATCACCTCTACGGGCTACAACGATGTCCATCAGCCTGCCGTCGGAGCCTACAATCTGCCTACAGGCGAGGTGCGCATGGAGCGTTGTACTGCCCTGCTGAACCTCTATCTGGGTGCCATCTACGGCTCAGGCAACTGGGTGGAGGCCTCCTACCGGAACCAAATCTACCTTAACCACGCCCTCGTCGAAAGCCTCCAGCTGAAGCTGCGCGACGTGCAGGAACGCTGCTCGGAGTTCCTCGGGCAGATGAGCGGCGTCACCCGCGTCTATACCTCCACGGAGCTGATGGAGGGCGACAGCAGCCCTGCCGTACGTGGCGCGTTCCATCAGGGACGCTCGGGCGACATCCTGCTGGAAATAGCCCCGGGATGGTCGTTGGTGGATGAGCGCTGGGGCGAGACTGTATGGTCAAGCCGCGCTCTCGTGCCCGTCCCTGTGGTGTTCTTCGGCAGCGATGTGGCAGCTATGAAAACGAGCGACCCCGTTTCCGTCAACGCCATTGCCCCCACGGTAGCCTCGCTGTTGAAGATGGGCATCCCCAACGCCTGCTCCGCTAAGCCGTTGTTCTGATTTACCTGAGTTTTAACGCAGGGGAATAAAAAATTATCGCAGGGGAATAAGGAATTAGAGTAGGGGAATAAAGTGGGTCAATGAGGCGAAAAGCAAGAAAAGACAAAGTCTCAGGTTAAGTGGCCTTAGTGTTATTCCACCATGTGGTGGTCGATGTCGATGAGGCGCATGGCGCGGTTGAAAGTGAGCTCTGTACCGTCGGCAAGGTCGATTTCAAATAGGCGACGGTTGTGCTCGTACTTCACGATGTCCTTGTCGGGATAGAGCTGGCGAACCTGCTGCAGGATGTTGGCGGGGATAACTTCGTCGGGTACCACAGAGCCGGGTTTCTTGCACTCAATCTCGGTACAGACGCCGTTGCGGTCGAACTGGAGGTCGATGCCGCCCTTCAAGTCAACGTTGTACTGCATGAGGCTGGCGCGTTTCTCGATGGTGATGTCCTTTATTTTCACATCGCTGTAGTGCTTCTTGATGAACTCCTGAGCCGGAGCGGGGAGGGCTGTAAGGGGGACGGACTTGTCCTGACGGTCGTGGGACGTATTGACACAGCCGACAAAAAGGCAGAGAAGAAGGAGGGGAAGCAGCTTTTTCATGACAATTATTCGATGGAGTGATAAAGTTAGGTGCAAAGATAGTATTTTTTTTGCTTTGGCACGCTTTTTGTGTAAAGAATTATGAAAAAATGGGTCTTTTTTCCAAAAAACGGCTCGGGATTGAGAATAATATTGTAATTTTGCACGATATTGCCGAAATGAAAATTCAGAATTAACAATTGACATTGGTACGATTAACCATTCAAAACTGACAAAAAACAAGAAAACAGAATATGGGATTTAACGATGTAATCAGCAAATTATTTGGAAATAAGAGTACGCGTGACATGCGCGAGATACAGCCTTGGGTAGAGAAAGTCAAGGCGGCTTATGCCGAGGTGGAGCAGCTCTCGAACGATGACCTCCGCGCCCGCACGATGGTGCTGAAGGCCCGCATCCTGGCATCGGCCGAGGAGGACAGGGCTAAGATTGCCGATTTGAAGGCGAAGGTGGAATCCACGGAGCTGGAAGACCGCGAAGCGCTGTTCAACCAGATTGACAAACTGGAGAAGGACGTCCTCGAAATTTACGAGAAGGCGATGGACGAGGCCCTGCCCGAGGCGTTTGCCATCGTCAAGGAGACCGCTCGACGCTTTGCCGAGAACGAGGAAGTCGTCGTCACGGCTACGGACTTCGACCGCGACCTCTCCATCACCAAGGATTTCGTCCGCATCGAGGGCGACAAGGCCATCTACGTGAACCATTGGCAGGCAGGCGGCAACGAGACGGTGTGGAACATGATTCACTACGACGTGCAGCTCTTCGGCGGCGTCGTCCTCCACAAGGGAAAGATTGCTGAGATGGCAACGGGTGAAGGTAAGACCCTCGTGGCTACGCTTCCCGTCTTCCTCAACGCCCTCACGGGCAACGGCGTCCATGTGGTTACCGTCAACGACTATCTGGCCAAACGTGACTCGGAGTGGATGGGCCCGCTCTACATGTTCCACGGCCTGAGCGTCGATTGCATCGACAAGCACCAGCCCAACAGCGAAGCCCGTCGCAAGGCGTATTTGGCTGACATCACTTTCGGTACGAACAACGAGTTCGGCTTCGACTACCTGCGTGACAACATGGCCTCGAGCCCCGAAGACCTCGTCCAGCGCTCTCACAACTTCGCCATCGTTGATGAGGTGGACTCCGTGCTTATCGACGATGCCCGTACGCCCCTTATCATCAGCGGCCCTGTGCCCAAAAGCGAGGACCAACTGTTCGAAGAGCTCCGTCCCTACGTGGAGCGTCTGGTGGAGGCACAGAAACGCCTTGCCACCCAGCTGCTGGCTGAGGCGAAGAAGCTCATCCCCTCTGAGAAACCCGAGGAGGTGGAGGCGGGCTTCCTTTCGTTATTCCGCGCCTTCAAGGCCCTGCCAAAGAACAAGGCCCTCATCAAATACCTCTCCGAGCCCGGCATCAAGACTGGCCTTCTGAAGACAGAGGCCATCTACATGGAGCAGAACAACCGTCGTATGCCCGAGGCTACCGACGCCCTCTATTTCGTCATCGACGAGAAGCTCAACTCCGTGGATATGACCGACAAGGGTACCGACCTCATCACGGGCAACATGTCCGACAGCACCTTCTTCGTCCTGCCCGATATTGCCGCCCAGCTCTCGGAACTGGAGGGACAGCATCTGCCTGACGAGGAACGTCTGCAGAAGAAGGACGAACTGCTCACCAACTACGCCATTAAGAGCGAGCGCATCCACACCATCAACCAGCTTCTCAAGGCCTATACAATGTTCGAAAAGGATGTCGAGTACATCGTCGACGAGGAGGGGCATGTGAAGATTGTCGATGAGCAGACGGGCCGTATCATGGAGGGCCGCCGCTACTCCGACGGTCTCCATCAGGCCATCGAGGCCAAGGAGCGTGTGAAGGTCGAGGCTGCCACGCAGACCTTCGCTACCATCACCCTGCAGAACTA
>DBYJ01000013.1:45350-80324 GCA_002309805.1 Bacteroidales bacterium UBA1189
TTCTGGGACATCTACAAACTGGATGTGGTTGTCATCCCCACGAACAAGCCCGTCATCCGCAACGATATGAACGACCGTGTCTATAAGA
This sequence comes from Bacteroidales bacterium UBA1189, assembly GCA_002309805.1. GTDB lineage: Bacteria > Bacteroidota > Bacteroidia > Bacteroidales > Bacteroidaceae > UBA1189. The sequence continues at coordinate 45,439 of DBYJ01000013.1, forward strand.
CCAAGCGCGAGAAGTACAAGGCCGTCATCGAGGAGATTGAAAAGATGCGTAACGAGGGACGCCCCGTGCTGGTGGGTACCACGAGCGTTGAAATCAGCGAGATGCTAAGCCGTATGCTCGACATGCGCAAGATTCCCCACAACGTCTTGAACGCCAAGCTCCACCAGAAGGAGGCCGAGATTGTCGCCCATGCCGGCGAACGTGGTACGGTCACCATCGCCACCAACATGGCTGGTCGTGGTACGGATATCAAGCTGACGCCCGAGGTGCGCGAGGCAGGTGGTCTGGCCATCATCGGTACGGAGCGTCACGAGAGCCGTCGTGTGGACCGTCAGTTGCGCGGACGTTCCGGACGTCAGGGCGACCCGGGCTCCAGCGTCTTCTACGTCTCGCTTGAGGATAACCTGATGCGCCTCTTCGCCAGCGACCGCATTGCCTCCGTCATGGACCGCATGGGATTCAAGGAGGGCGAGATGCTGGAACACAAGATGATCAGCAAGTCCATCGAGAACGCCCAGAAGAAGGTGGAGGAGAACAACTTCGGCATCCGTAAACGTCTGCTTGAGTACGACGACGTGATGAACAAACAGCGCTCGGTGGTCTATACCAAGCGCCGTCACGCCCTCATCGGCGAGCGCCTCGGCATGGACATCAGCAACATGATTTGGGACCGCTGCGTGGAGGCCATTGAGAATAACGACTACGAGGGCATCAAGGAGCAGCTCTTCCGCGTCCTCGCTATGGAGACGCCCTTCACCGAGCAGGAGTTCCACGATACCCCCGCCCAGGAGCTGGCCGAGAAGACCTTCGCCCAGGCTATGGAGAACTTCAAGCGCAAGACCGATACGCTGGCAGGCATCGCCAACCCCGTCATCCAGCGCGTCTATGAGGAGCAGGGCAACCGCTACGAGAATATCCTCATCCCCATCACCGACGGCAAGCGCCTCTATCAGATTCCCGTCAACCTGAAGGCTGCCGCCGAGAGCGAAGGCAAGGAGGTGGTGAAGTCGTTCGAGAAGGCCATCATGCTCCACGTCATCGACGAGGCCTGGAAGGAAAACCTCCGCGAACTGGACGAACTGAAGCACTCTGTGCAGAACGCCTCGTACGAACAGAAAGACCCGCTGCTTATCTTCAAGCTCGAGTCCGTCAACCTGTTCGACGCGATGGTCAACAAGATTAACAATCAGACCGTCAGCATCCTCATGCGCGGACAGATTCCTATCCGAGAGCCGGAGCAGGTGCGCGAGGCTCCTCCCCAGACACGCGCCCAGCGCCGTCAGCAGTACCACGAGAACAAGGGTGCCGCTGCCGAGTCGCTTACCGACCGCAACCAACAGAACGCTGCCCGTCAGGACACGCGCGAGCAGCCTGTCCGTCAGCCCATCCGCAAGGAGGTTACCGTGGGGCGCAACGACCCCTGCCCCTGCGGTTCTGGCAAGAAGTATAAGAACTGCCACGGACGGTTTGCGTAAATTGAAGATTGAAAATTGAAGATTAAAGATTGAAAACAGTCTGGAATGAAAAATAAAGAGTTTTGTATGCAGCATTCCGACGGCCTGTCTCGCATACGACGTGCCGCTTGCAAGGCTCTTTATTTTTCTTTTTTCATTTTTTCCTTATTTATCTCCTGCGTCAGCACCAAATACGTTGCCATTGAGCAGTTTGTCCCAGCCCCCTATCCGATGCCCGAGGGCCTGAGCATAGCTGTGCTCAACAACCTCAGCCCCCATAACATCTCCTTTCTCGACGAAGATGTCTATGCCTATTCCTTCGATGGCGATTCGCTCATGGAGTATGTGGCACAGGCCTTTGCCGATGCGGAGCTGTTCAGCGAGGTTGTCGTGCTCGACTCGTGCATCTATCCTCAGGGCGACACCATCTACCACCAGTTGAAGGAAAGGGAAGTGCGCTACCTCTGTGACCTCCTCGCGGTGGATATGCTCTACGTCTGCGACTATGGCTGTGTCACCTCGTGGGGTCCTGAAGCCATCGACGGCGAGCGTAAGGCCTACATCGCCTCGCACCTCTATGTCCCCAACGGGGAGGTGCATATCAAGGAGCTTGAACCTTCGCGCCCGTTAATGTTCATCCTCTACCAGTACTTGACTCGCGGCACCTTTCGTACCCGTCATGAGGTCGAGCGTTGGATTGAGCGTTCCTATCCCATCGTGAGCCGAATGGCTGTCGAGTGCTTCGCCTCTCATTGGGAGTCGCGTGACCGCCTTTTCTTCCATGGCACCAGCCCCAACCTGCGCGAGGCCACGGTCTGTGTCCGCGACGGCGATTGGGACGGCGCCTATCACTACTGGCAGCGGCAGGCTCAGAAACGCAGCCCCCGCCAGCGCCTCATCTCCCTTTACAACCAAGCGCTCTATCACGAGATGAACGACAGCGTCGACCTCGCCCTCCGCACGCTTGAACTGGCTGACACCTATGCTTCTGACACCATGGCTGTTGATACCCTTGCCCTGCGCGAATGGTTTAATGTCGACCTCGCCATCGGTGATTATCCCTACACTGATCATCAGCGAATTGTCAACTACCGCACCCTCCTCCGTAACCGCAAGGTAGAGCTCCAGAAACTTGATTCTATTATGTCCAATCCCTAATACCTGATAATTTATTTCTAATTTCTAATTCCTAATTTCTAATTCCTAATTATTCCAACCTCCCATGCTCTCCCTTGCCGACATCCTTCAGACCATTGTCCGCACCTACACCCGTGCAGACGAAGACGTAGTGCTAACCGACATCCACTTTCAGCCTGTCCAGGACACGGGCGAACTGTTTGTCTTCGATGATGAAGACCAGCCTATTGCTCACACCGTAGTAGAGTCGTGGGCCGACCTGCCTGACGACGCCTTCCTCCCCACCGTGCGTGCCGACCTTGAGCAGGCCATTGCCGCAGCAAACGCCGACGGCGCCCTCGAACGTCTCTCCATCTTCCGCCCCTACAGCCTTGTTCTTGTCGATGACGAGCGCGAAACCATCTGCGACCTTCTTCTCGTCGACGACGATACCCTCATCCTTTCCGACCAACTCCTCTCCGACCTCGACTCCGACCTCAACGCCTTCCTCGACAACCTGTTGGACGATACTTCGGCTGATAGTTTCTAAAAAACATCTACACAATCTACACGAACCACGTATGTGGTTCATATATAGGTATTTAATTCGTGCAGATGATTGAATTTATCTACACTATCTACACAATCTACACGCATTCTCCCCAATTCTTGAAAAGAGTGGCATATTATTTGTGTGCATGAATTCATTTTATGGAGCCGTTTTGCTGGCGTTTGACGTGGTCTATAAACAGCGCCCGTGTTTATATAAACAGGGCCCCTGTCTATAAATAGTTGCTTGCTCTGAGAAATTATTTGCCTGTGCTGGGTAAAAAAGAGAAAACATTCATTTTACAATACATTTGCCATTTTTTAGAAAGTTGTTTTGTGCATTGAACATTTGTAGATTCGAGAAAATAATTGTACTTTTGCAGACGTAATCATAAATCCCATAAAACAATTACTATTATGACTAATAAACTGCTGTTTTTTTTTCTTACGCTGTGGCTGATAGGATGCGCGGGCGATGGCGCTCGTGAACAGGCGGCGAGCGAGGCTGGGCAGGGTGAGAGTATCTCATTGGGTGAAGGGACGTTGCAGCTGCTGCCGCTTGCGGAGGGGGCTGTACGCGTGCGCTACACGGTGGGTAATATCGAGCCATTGGAGGAGCTGATTTATACGGAGCACGTGGCGCGCCCGAAATATAAAGTTGAACGGAGCGAAACGGAGACTAGGCTTACGACGCGAAAGATGCAGGTAAAGCTGGATCATGCGACGGGGCAGCTGACGTTCTCCGATGCAAAGGGACGTGTGCTGCTACAGGAATCGCCTGCCGGAAGGAGGGCGAGAACTACGCAGGTGAAGGGCATGAAGGTGCTCGATGTGGAGCAGCACTTCATCTCGCCTGACGACGAATGCTTGTTCGGCACGGGGCAGTTCCAAGACGGCTATCTGAACATCCGCGGGCTGAGCCGACGTCTGACGCAGGTGAACACGCAGATTTCTATACCGTTCATCCTCTCCAGCAAGGGCTATGGCCTGCTGTGGAACAATTATGGTCTGACGGAACTGAATCCCAAGGAGGAAACGCTTGTGCTCATGCCGTCGGACGAGACGGGAGAGGCCTACGAAGTGACGGCAACGAGCACCACAGGTGGCATCCGCGAACAGCGCATCGCCGACACGTTCAGCGGGCGGATGGAGGTGGCGGAGGCAGGCGACTATGCCCTGCTGCTTGACGTCGGACGCCGCATGAGCCGGCGTCAATACCTTGCGATTGACGGAAAGGTGCTCACGAACCAGAACAACACGTGGCTGCCCCCTACGACATCGCTCATCGTGCCGCTGGAAGCGGGTACGCATACGGTAGTGGTGAAGGGCGTGCGGGGCGACAATCCTGTCATCAGCTGGGGCAGGGTAGAGGCGCAGACGGTACTCCACTCGCCTGTGGCGCAGGCACTCGACTATACCGTCTTCGCCGGCACGCCCGACGAGGTCGTTGCCACCTATCGTAAGCTCACGGGTCCTGCGCCACTTATGCCCGACTGGATGTTGGGTTATGTGCATTGCCGCGAGCGCTACCACTCGCAGCAGGAGCTGCTGGAGAACGCCCGCATGTTCCGCGAGAAGGACATCCCCGCCAGCGTCATCGTGCAGGACTGGCAATGGTGGGGACGGACGGGCTGGAACTCCATGCAGTTCGACCCCGAGCTTTTCCCCCAGCCGAAGGAACTGGTGGACGAGCTGCACAGGATGAACTTCCACATGATGCTCTCTGTGTGGTCGAAGGTTGACAGAAACAGCACGCTGGGGCGCGAGTTTGACAAGCGTAACTACTATATCCACGGCACGGACTGGATAGATTTTTTCCATCCCGAAGCGGCGCAGTTCTATTGGGCGAACTTCCGCGACAGCCTCGTACGGCGGTACGGCATCGATTCGTGGTGGTTGGACGCTACGGAGCCGGAGAACGACGACCTCGTCGGACGTCGTGTGGCAGGCGGCACGTTGCCGGGTGAGCTGGTGCGCAACGTCTATCCTGTAAAGGTGGTCAGTACCGTCTATAACGGGCTGTGCGAGGAAATGCCGGGGAAGGTACCCGTCATCCTCACGCGTAGCGCGTTTGCCGGCATGCAACGCTATAATGCCGTCACGTGGAGCGGCGATGTGGGGAACGACGGCGAAACGCTACGACGTCAGATTGTGGGCGGACTGGGCTATATGGCCTGTGGAATGCCATGGTGGACCTACGATGCCGGAGGCTTCTTCCGTCCAGGCAACCAATACACAGATGCCGCCTATCAGGAGATGATGCTCCGCTGGATAGAGTGTAGCGTCTTCCTGCCCATTATGCGCGTGCATGGATACATCAGTAATACCGAGCCGTGGAACTATCCGGTAGAGACGGAGCAGATCTTCACGGAGTGCATCCGCCAGCGGACGGAGCTGCTGCCATATCTCAGGAAATGTGCCAAGCGCGTAGCCAAGGAGGGCTATACGCTGATGCGCCCGCTGGTGTTCGACTTTGCCGACGATGTCGAGGCCCTGCGCCAGCAGACGGAGTATATGTTCGGCCCGCGCTATCTCGTCTGCCCCGTCACGGAGGCAGGTGCCACGGAATGGCGCGTCTATCTGCCCCACAATCCCCGTGGCTGGGACGACCTCTACACACAAGTCCACTACGACGGAGGCCAGTACATCACCATCCCCCTCACCCTCGATAAGATACCCGTGTTCGTGAGGAAGTGATTCCCCCTTGGTTAGGTCTCACGATTGCAAATATATCTTAAATAGCCGTTTCGGAGGGCGGATTTAGGGGGCGCTTTTTTCGTTATGCGAAAAAATATGCGTAATTTTGCGCGATTTTTTCATTCGCATAAAAATAAGTATAATGAAAACTAGAAAAATGACGATGACGCTGGTGCTGGCGTTGGCGCTGATGCCTGCTTGGGTTAGCGAGGCAAGCGGGCAGGAAGCCCTGCGGCTGACGTTGGAACGGGCCATTGAGATTGCGCTGGCTGACAACCCCACCATAAAGATTGCTGAGCAGGATATCCAACTGAAGGAGATGGCCAAGCTGGAAACTACCATGGGGCTACTGCCCGAGGCCAGCCTGGCAGGCTCGTACCAGCGTACCATCGAGAAGCAGACGATGGTGATGAACAACATGCAGTTCAAGGTGGGTGTCAACAACATGTATACCGGCGGCCTCACGGTGAGCCTGCCCGTGTTTGCCCCTGCGCTTTATAAAAGCATGAATCTGACGCGCACGGACGTGGAGCTTGCTATGGAACAGGCACGCGCCTCGCGGCAGGACCTTGTGTGTCAGGTCACCAAGGCCTTCTACCAGCAGATGCTGGCGCAGGACAGCTATGCTGTGCTCCAGAAAAGCTATGCCCAGAGCGAGGAGAATTTCCGCATCGTTTCTGCCAAATACGACGAAGGCCGCGTGAGCGAATATGACAGAATCAGCGCCGAGGTGCAGATGCGTAACCTGAAACCCTCCGTCATCAGCGCCCGCAACGCTGTCGATCTGAGCCAACTGCAACTGAAGGTGCTGATGGGCGTGACGGCAGACGTGGATGTCGTCGTGGAAGGCAACCTCAAAGACTACGAGGAGCAGATGTACGCCTCGATGCTGGGGCTCGACAGCCTGTCGTTGGAACGCAACAGCTCCCTCATGCAGTTGGACCTCAACAGCCGCTTGCTGCGCAACACACTCTCCGTTCAGAAGCAGAACTTTATGCCCAACGTCGCCCTGCAGTTCAACTATATGTACACCTGCATGGCAGACAACTTCGACTTCGGAACCTACAACTGGAACCCCTATGCCAACATCTCCCTGAGCGTGAGCGTTCCCCTCTTCAGGTACAGCAATTTCAGCACAGTCAAGAAGACGCGCCTGCAGATGAACCAGCTGCAACTGAACCGCGACTATGCCGAGCGCCAGTTGCGTATGCAGATGAACACCTACTTGAACAACATGACTGCCAGCGCCGAGCAGGTAAGCTCGAACAAGGAGGCTATCGCGCAGGCGCAGAAAGGGCGCGACATCGCCCAGACGCTCTACGACGTGGGGCGCGGCACGGTACTTGAGCTCAACAGCGCCGAGGTGGCGCTTACGCAGAGCGAGCTCACTTACAGCCAATCCGTCTTCGAGTGGCTGACAGCCAAAGCCGATTTGGACAAGCTGACGGGAGAAGACTACGTGGAATAAAGGAATGTGAGTGATTAGGGCAAGATGAATGCAAGAGAGTATCTGGAAATACTGCATATTGCAGAGCGACTGAAGGACACACCCCGTCATTGCACCACCACAAAGGGGAGGACGGAAAGTGTGGCTGAACATAGCTGGCGTGTTGCGCTTATGGCATTTCTTCTTACACATCAATTTCCTGAGATTGATTGCAATAAGGTTGTCGGTATGTGCTTGATTCATGATTTGGGAGAGTGCTTCACGGGGGATATCCCCACCTTCCTTAAGACAGAGAAGGACAGGAATGTGGAAGATTCTTTATTAGGGCAATGGGTATCATCACTACCTGTTGAGATATCAGTAGAACTCAAGGCATTGTATAGTGAGATGGATGCCCAACAGACGAAAGAGGCAAAACTCTATAAATCACTTGACAAACTGGAGGCCTTGATACAGCATAATGAATCGCCCTTGAATACTTGGTCAGAAAACGAATATGAACTGAATAAAACATACGCATTCGACACGGTGTCCTTTTCAGAATGGCTGAGTGGGCTAAGAAAAGAGATTCTTAAAGATACACTTGAAAAAATTGAAAATGAAAAATAATATGCGAAACAAAAGACTACAGCACAGCGTTCTATTCCTGTTGGCAACCTGCATGATGGTGGCCTGTGCGGATGGGCAGAAGAAACAGAATGCCGGTCCCGTCGGAGGAGAAAAACCGAAGGTGCGCCTGGCAGCCGTCAACAAGCGGGCCGTCGACCAGGTGCGCGACTACACCTGCACCGTCGAGGCCGAAGTGAAGAACAACATCGCCCCGCAGACACCCGGGCGCATCAGTCGCATCTTCGTCGAGGTGGGCGACCACGTCGTCAAGGGCCAGAAGCTGGTGCAGATGGACGCCTCGTCGCTGCGTCAGCTTGAGCTCCAGATTGCCAACCAGAAGACCGACTTCGAGCGCATCGAGAAGCTCTACAAGATAGGCGGCGCCAGCAAGGCCGAGTACGACAACGCCAAGATGTCGCTCGACATCAACGAGACCAGCTACGCCAACCTGAAGGAGAACACCACGCTGCTGAGCCCCATCACGGGCATCGTGACGGCCCGCAACTACGACAACGGCGACCTCTACGCCGGCAGTCCCGTGCTCACCATCCAGCAGATACGTCCCGTGAAGCTGCTCATCAACGTCAGCGAGCAGTATTTCAGCCGCGTGCAGAAGGGCGACCGCGCCGTCATCCGTCTCGACGCCCTGCCCGGCAAGGAATACGAGGCCAAGGTGACGCTGGTCTATCCGACCATCAACGCCGCCACCCACACCTTCCCCGTCGAGCTGAGCCTGCCCAACGCCGACGAGGCCGTGCGCCCCGGCATGTTTGCCCGCGCCACCCTCAACTTCGGCACCGAGCAGCACGTCGTCGTGCCCGACCAGGCCATCGTCAAGCAGCCCGGCAGCGGCGAGCGCTTTGTCTATACCTATAACAACGACGGCACTGTCAACTACATGAAGGTCGAGCTCGGACAGCGTCTCGACGACAGCTACGAGCTGCTGAGCGGCGTCAGCGACGGTGCACGCATCGTCGTCGCCGGACAGAGCAAGCTCGTCGACGGCGCCGAAGTGCAGGTAGTGGAATGATGATAAATCGTAAATTGTAAATTGTCAAATCGTAAATCCCGATGAGTCTATATGAAGGTTCGGTCAAACGGCCGATTATGACCTCACTGATATTCACGGCCATTGTGGTGATGGGCGTCTTCTCGCTCACCAAGCTGCCCGTGAACCTCTTCCCCGACATCGACACGAACACCATCATGGTGATGACGTCCTACAGCGGTGCCTCGGCCGAGGACATCGAGCAGAACGTCACCCGCCCCCTCGAGAACACGCTGAACACCGTCGGCAACCTGAAGCACCTCACCAGCCGCTCGTCCGAGAACGTCTCCATCATCACGCTCGAGTTTGAGTATGGCTACGACATCGACGACCTCACGAACGACGTGCGCGACAAGCTCGACATGGTGAAGCGCGCGCTGCCCGACGGCGCCACCGACCCCATCATCTTCAAGTTCGACTCGGACATGATGCCCATCCTGCTCCTCTCCGTGCAGGCCGACCAGAGCGTCAACGGCCTCTACAAGATTCTCGACGAGAACGTGGCCAACCCGCTAGCGCGCATCGCGGGCGTGGGCAGCGTCAGCATCGGCGGCGCACCCGAGCGCGAGATCTACGTCTATTGCGACCCCGTCAAGCTCGAGGCCTACAACCTCACCGTCGAGGCCATCTCGAACATCATCACCCAGGAGAACCGCAACATCCCGGGCGGCTCGTTCGACGTCGGCAACGAGACCTTCCCCCTGCGCGTCGAGGGCGAGTTCAACGACCCCCGCGAGATGGAGAACATCGTCGTGGCCAGCGTGGCCGGCAGCGACATCTACCTGCGCGACGTCGCCGAGGTGGTCGACACCCTGCAGGAGCGCGGACAGATGTCGTTCACCAACGGCGTCCGCGGCGCCACCATCATCGTCCAGAAGCAGTCGGGCGCCAACTCCGTCGAAATCTGTAACAAGGTGAAGAAGATGCTGCCCGAGCTCGAGCGCAACCTCCCCTCCGACGTCCACATCGGCATGATCAACGACACCTCCGAGAGCATCATGAACTCCATCGGCTCGCTCGAAGAGACCGTCTTCTTCGCCCTGCTGTTCGTGGTGCTGGTGGTGCTGTTCTTCCTTGGCCGCTGGCGCGCCACGTTCGTCATCGCCATCACCATCCCCCTCTCGCTCATCGCCTCGTTCATCTACCTGCTGCTCAGCGGCGGCTCGCTCAACATCGTCTCGCTCTCGTGTCTCTCCATCGCCATCGGCCTCGTGGTCGACGACGCCATCGTGGTGCTCGAGAACACGACGACCCACATCGAGCGCGGCGCCGACCCCAAGCAGGCCGCCATACACGCCACCAACGAGGTCGCCATCTCCGTCATCGCCTCCACGCTGACCATGCTTGCCGTCTTCCTGCCCCTGACCATGGTGAAGGGCATGGCGGGCATGATGTTCAAGCAGCTCGGCTGGATGATGTGCGTCATCCTCACCGTCTCGACCACCAGCGCCCTCTCGTTCACGCCCATGCTCTGCTCGCAGATGCTCAGGCTGAAGAAGAAGCGCAGCCGCTTCATGGAGCGCGTGTACGGCCCCATCGAGCGCTTCCTCGACCGCTTCGACCGCTGGTACCAGCGCCGCCTCGACTGGTGCGTGCGCCATCGCGGCTGGATCATCGGCGTCTGCGTCGTCATCTTCGCCGCCAGCCTCCTCACCGTCCGCACCCTCGGCACCGAGTTCTTCCCCTCGAGCGACGACAGCCGCCTCACCATCAAGGTGTGGATGCCCATCGGGACGCGCACCGAGCGCAGCCAGCAGGTCGCCGAGGAGCTCGCCGAGAAGTGGCGCGCCGACTTCGGCAAGGACACACGCGTCATCAACTACACCGTCGGCCAGGCATCCGAGGACAACACCTTCGCCTCGATGCAGGACAACGGCACACACATCATCTCCTACAACGTCCGCCTCAAGAACCCCAGCGAGCGCAAGGTGACGGCCTTCGACGTCGCCGCCATCATCCGTGCCGACCTCGGCGCACGGCCCGAGATTGACCGCTTCACCGTCAGCGCCGGCGGCGGAGCAGGCATGGGCGGACAGTCAACCGTCGCCTTCGAGGTCTATGGCTGGGACTTCACCGAGACCGACAACGTAGCCAAGATGCTGCGCACCGAGCTCAAGAAAGAGCCCGGCGTGGCCGAGGTGCGCATCAGCCGCGACGAGTACCAGCCCGAGTACCACGTCGAGTTCGACCGCGAGAAGCTCGCCCGCCACGGACTGAACATGTCCACCGCCGCCACCTACCTGCGCAACCGCATCAACGGCGCCACCGCCTCCTACTACCGCGAGGACGGCGAGGAGTACGACATCAAGGTGCGCTTCGCCCCTGAGTTCCGCACCTCCATCCAGGACATCGAGAACATCCTGCTCTACGGCTCGCAGGGCAACGCCGTCCGCGTCAAGGACGTCGGCACCGTCGTCGAGAGCTTCACGCCCCCCACCATCCAGCGCAAGGACCGCCAGCGCATCAACACCGTCACCGCCATCGTCGAGAAGGGCTTCCCCATGAGCACCGTCGTCGAGGCCGGACAGCGCATCATCCGTGAGGGCGACATCCCCCTCGGCGTCACCGTCGGCATCGCCGGCGACTTCGAGGAGCAGCAGGACTCCTTCTCCGACCTGCTCCTGCTCGGACTGCTCATCCTCATGCTCGTCTACATCGTCATGGCGGCACAGTTCGAGAGCTTCTCCGACCCGTTCATCATCATGCTCAGCGTGCCCTTCGGCGTGGGCGGCGTGCTCATCGCCCTCTGGCTCAGCGGCACCACCCTCAACCTGATGAGCGCCCTCGGCATGGTGCTGCTGCTCGGCATCGTGGTGAAGAACGGCATCGTCCTTATCGACTACATCCGCCTCTGCCGCGAGCGCGGCCAGGGCGTCGTCAAGGCCGTCGTCACCGCCGGCCGCAGCCGTCTGCGCCCCGTCCTCATGACCACCCTCACCACCATCCTCGGCATGGTCCCCATGGCCGTCGGACGCGGCGAGGGCTCCGAGCTCTGGCGCCCACTCGGCGTCAGCGTCATCGGCGGACTGACCCTCTCCACCGTGCTCACCCTCATCCTCGTGCCCGTCGTCTATTGCACCTTCGCCGGAGGACAGATCAAGCGCCAGCGCCGCAAGCACGCCCGCCAGCTCGCCCTCGACGCCTACTGGAAAGAGAACAAGTCCAAACACATCAAGGCAGCGAAAAAGTAAAATATATTTACGATTTGACGATTTACGAATTACGATTGATTTACGATTGGATTATTTGGTTATTTAGGGTGCGATGCAACGTGAAATTGTAAAATTACTAAATCGAAAAATAAATCGTAAATAGTAAATCGTAAAATAGTAAATTTCTTAACTCTTAATTCTTAACTACATTGAAAGCCATATTTATTGCCTACGACCAAGCGTATAAAGAGCGCATCCAGACGCTCCTCGACCGCGGCGGCTGCCGGGGTTTCAGCATGTTTCCGCAGGTGCAGGGACGCGGCAGCGTCAGCGGCGACCCCCACTACGGCAGCCACGCCTGGCCCTCGATGAACAGCGCCATCCTCACCATCGTCGACGACGCCCGCGTCGATGCCCTCCTCGACGCCCTCCACGCCCTCGACCTCGAGACAGAGAAGCTCGGCCTCCGCGCCTTCGTCTGGGACATCGAGAAAACCATCTGACGCCCCCGCCAGCAGCGGGCATTCATCCCCTCCGCTCTCCTTCGCGGACACACGGACAGAAAACAGGGTAACACCGCATGTGTTGGTGTTACCCTGTTACCGTGATACCGTGTTACCGTGACACCGCGCGTTTACTGCACGGGATAGAGGCTGCTCTTGACGTTCTGGAACTTGGCGTTGGCGATGGCGCGCTTCAGCTTCGGGCTCTGACGCCAGCGGATGCCCACGCCCTTAATGTACGTGCCCGGATCGAACGCGTCCGTGGGGATGACGGACTGGGCGAAACACTTGCTCTTGACGTTCGCCTCGATGATGCCCAGGTCGGTGACGCCGTCCTTGAGGTCGCACATCTGTCCCGCCAGAAGATGCTCGCGCAGATGCATACCCATGGCGCTGACGACGGCCACGATGTCGGCACGCGTGCACGTGGTGTCACGCTCGATGGCCTGCACAATCTGGACGGGCGTCAGCGACTGCTCGCTGTAGGCGCGGTTGCAGGCATAGTCCACACCCTCGGCACCCTTCGGGTTACTGCACCCGACAACTTTATACTTGATAGACATAGGGGAAATTAGGAATTAGGAATTAGGAATTAGGAATTAGCTGCCTCCCCCTTACCCCTCCTGAAGGAGGGGGGACTGATTACTACCGCTCGGGTCCCCTTCCCTTTAGGGGAGGGCTGGGGTGAGGCTTCGGGGAGAGAGGCTATTCGTCAGGACATCAGCTCCGAGGGGTCGCGGCGCAGGGTGGCGTAGCGGCGGATGTACTTCTTCAGGTCGGCGCTAGGCTGGAAGGCCACGCGGTAGCCCTTGATGTAGCTCTGCGGACGGAAGCCGTCCGTGGGGATGGCCGACTGGGCGAAGCACTTGCTCTTGAGCGAGGGACGGAACGAGCCGAAATTCTGCATCGTCACCGTACGGCCCTGCAGGATGCCCTGCTCAATCTCGTAGATGTAGGCACTGATGACGGCCACCACGTCCGCCTCGGTGACGGTGGTGGAATGGCTGACGTCGGCAGCCAGCTCTTTCAGGCTGTACGTGCCCGACTTGGTGGCGCGGTTGCAGGCGTACTCGACACCCTCCGCACCCTTCGGGTTCGTACACCCGACAACTTTGTAATGGATAGGCATAATGGAAATTAGGAATTAGGAATTAGGAATTGGGAGCCTCACCCCAGCCCTCCCCTAAAGGGAAGGGAGCGCGAGCGGAAGTAATTCGTCCCCCCTCCTTCAGGAGGGGACGGGGGAGGCTTGGTCGGCGAGTTCGACGGTGGCGTTGTCGGCCATCCAGCGGCGGATGCCGATGAAGGGGATGAAGCGCAGGCGGAAGCCCTTGATGATGGTCTGCACGCGGAAGCCGGGCTGCTGCACCGTCTCGGCAGGCGTCAGCCGCGAGTCGACGTTGATGAAGAAGCGCCCCAGGCCGCGGTACTCCACCGAGCAGCCCTCGAGCAGACGGCGCTTGGTGTGCTCGATGAGGGCCTCCATGGCCGCCGCCACGTCGGCACGCGTCAGCGAACAGCTGTGGGCGATGTCGTCAGCCATCATGTCGAACGTGTAGAGCCCCGCCGACATGTGCTGCGCGGTCACCCCCGCGCCCCCGGCCTTGCGGGGATTGGTGTTGTGGTTGAGAATGCATTTCAGTGACATGGCTTTGTTGGGTGTGTCAGGAAAGTTGTTTTTTTTATGAACAGAGAAGAGGATATATGGCGGTGGCGGGAAAGAAGAGAAATTTTGGAACGTACTTCAGGAAAATCCAAAGCAGCTTCTGAACGTTCCTGAGCACGGCGGCGAAGTGGGAGGCGGCACGCGCGGCAGGCGCCGCATTACGTCATGCCCTCCATATATATAGTATCCCGAAAAAATCGAAAAATTACGATTTTACCCCATTTTTTTTCAACTTTTTTCAAAATAGCACTCACAGCGCCTTCTCGCAGGGGGTGAAAGAAGCGGTAACAGGTAACAAGGTAACACACGAGTGTCCCCTGTCACCACCCCGCCGCCCATTGTCTTTCTGTATGGTATTATATATTATTATATTAAAGAAAAAAGAGAATTTAATAAGAGAAAAAAGAAAGTGAAAAGGGGTGAAAATAAGCCCCTTACGCAGCAACGCCACCCATCATCGTGTCATTACCGCGTCACACCGTGTCACCCATGTCACCGTGTTACCTGTCACCGTCCGTCCCGCCTGCCGGCGAAAAAACGAAGTGAAACGCTTGCATTTCCCCATCCGTTGTGCTATCTTTGCAGGGCAAAACAGAAACAGCCGATGAAACCCTTCAGCAACTGGCCGAAATCTGACAGAGATTCTAGATCTTCTAGAGCCTCTAGATCCTCTAGATTTTCTAGATCTTCTAGAGCATCTAGATTTTCTAGACCATCTAGTTTTTCTAGAGCCTCTAGACCATCTATTCTTTCCAACTTCTAACCCCCACTAAACACCCCTACCCCATGGAAAAACAACCCGCCCCTACAGCCCAGAAGATCGAGTCGGTGATGCGCAAGCAGACGAACTGGAAAAACCTGTGGTTCTACCAGAAAACCGTGGTGCTCTACCAGCTGACCTACGTCTTCACACGGCGCTTCCTGCCTGGCTACGGCGACCGCACGGTGGACCAGATGGTGCAGGCGGCCCGCTCGGGGAAACAGAACATCGTCGAGGGCTCGGCCGACGGGGTGACGTCGATGGAAATGGAGCTGAAGCTGCTCAACGTGGCGCGGTCGAGCATCCAGGAGCTGCAGGAGGACTACGAGGACTATCTGACGGCCCACCACCTCACGCGGTGGACGCAGGGACACCCCCGCTTCGACCCCATGATGCGCTACTGCCGCACACATAACTTCACCAGCGACTACGAGCCTTACTTCGTCAGATGGACGGACGAGGAGGCCGCCAACATCGCCATCACACTCTGCCGGATGGTCGACAGGATGCTGATGACCTATCAGAAGAAGAAGGAGAACGAGTTCGTCACCGAGGGCGGCATCCGCGAACGCATGACCGCCGCACGACTCGGCTTCCGCACCAACCAGCGCGAAACCATCGACCAGCTCAGCCATGAGCTCGACACCCTGCGACAGGAGAACGACGTGCTGAAAAACCGAATCCGGGAAATCGAGACAAAAGGGGCGTTTTCTTAAACGCCGATGGGGACAATCGACAATGAATTAAGCCCTTCTGCTCATGCCGGAAAATTGTGGAAAATGAGTGGATAACTTTTGCAGGAATCGTTTGGAGGTGTGAGGGGAATGTAGTATCTTTGTCGTATCTAACTGAGATGGCAATATGGCACAGGATAACACTCTCGAAGGGGCAGCGATGACGATGGAAACGCTTCAGCTGATTGACGACTATGAGACGCTCAAAGGCAAGTACGACGAACTGAAGAGAAAGTACGCGGCGTCGCGAAGCGAAAACGACGTGCTGCGCGAACAGATGGCGGTGATGCACGAGCAGCAGGCCTACATGCTGCGCAACCCCCGGCCGTCGGCCGAACAGGAACAGCAGATGGAGGCCCTCGCCGAACGCTGCGAAAAGGCAGAACGGCTGCTGGCACTGCGCGACAGGGAGGTGAGCGAACTGCGGGCGCAACTGCAGCAGCGCACGGAGGCGCAGCAGACGGTGAACATCCACTCCGGAGGGCTGTACGTCAACACCCTCGACAAGCAGTTCAACGGCTTCAAGCCGGAACTGGTGAGCTAACACACAAAAACTGACACAACACTATGGGCGACAGGATTTTCAACATGGAAAAGGGTGCCATCTACATCGAGCACCTCGAGAACCAGGTCAACTACTTCACGACGGACAAGGTGCAGGTGGTCAACGCCACACCCTTGCCTCCGCCGGCCGAAACGGTCACACCCTCTCCCGCCCGCACACCGCCGCTGACGCCGGAGGAGCGGACGCGGCAGGGCGTGCGCGACGCGCTCTGCGCGATGGGGCGTAAGATGCAGACGGACGAGATGAAGGACCTGCCCCGTACGGCCTTGTGGCAGGGCGTCTACCGCGTGCTGGCGGACCGCGGCATCGTCAAGGCCGAGGACTATGCGGGGTTCGGACGGTACATCAACGCGCTGGAGGTGGAGGGGATGACGCTCGCCGACAACGGCAAGGGCCTCAGCAAGACCGACGACGGCGTGCTGAGGAGACCGCTGGCGGAGTGGGATCGGACGAAATACAAAGGGAACACGAAAGTGTTCGACCGGTTCTATCTGGCCGCCACCACCTTCGACGAAATCCTCACAGCGTGTATGAAAAACTGAGTAGACACGTAAAGCGGTATCAGGTATCACGGTATCACGCGTAACACGCTGATACCGCAACGCACCACCCTCTCCCTCGTCCCCCCCCTCTTTGGGTGACGGGGGAGAGGTCTTTTTTTTTCCACACACCCTCGGCTGAGGACGAAAAACTGTCCTCACGGCCAAACTTGCGCTGGAACTTGCGCCGGAACTTGCGCTTATGCTCCGGGAGCTGCTCCCGTGCCCCGAAAGCGTAAAAATCTCTCTTTTTCGGGATACCTTTACAATGTGGGGCGTCGCGAACGACGATGCCCACCCCGGACGGATTGTTTAACCCATAAATATAATACAACAATGGAGAAGAGATTTTACAACGAACAGCGCGAGACGCGCAGGCCCGGTGCGGGCAGGACGAAAAAGGTTGCGGAACTCGACGACGCCCAGTGCGAGGCGCTGGTGACGCAGCTGCTGGGCACGGACGAAAGAGTGGCGGCAGAGGCCCGCGAAAGGATCATCCTCGGATGCCTGCCCCTGGTGGCGAGGATGGCCCGAATGTTCAGGGGCTACGAGCGGCGGGGCGTCGAACGCAGCGACATCGTCGGGGCCGGCAACCTCGCCCTGGTGGAGGCCGTCGACGGCATGAGGGCTCGGCCCGTGCTGCCGCTGAAGACGTGGCTCGCCTTCCGCGTGAAGGACAAGATGAGCCTGGCCGTCAGGCAGTACCTGAACATCGTGAGCGTCCCGAAGAACTGCGCTGCCGAGTGCCTCGTGGATGTGGAGAGGTGCGACGACTACGACGACGGCGCGATGCAGCGCCTCAGCCTGAGCGTCTTTGACGACGAGGCCGACTGCCGCCTCATCCGCCGCTCGGCAAGGGACGAGCTTCTCAGACAGCTCACCCGCGAGCTGCCCTACGATGAACTGACGGTGGTGAGCGCCTTGTTCCTGACCGACCCGGCGCTCTCCGTCAAGGACGTCGCCCTCCAGACGGGCTTTCATCCCCACAAGGTGTGGATGCTGAAGGACAAGGCCATCAGCCGGCTGAAGAGTAGTCCTGAGGGACCCGCCATCCTTGCCCTGCTGCACGAATGTCTCGCCGACGACGTGTGGGAGAGAACCTCGGACGCCTGCTAAACGAAAAACATTTTTTCTTAACTCTTAATTCTTAACTCTTAACTAAAAAGTTACATGAAACAGACACTGAAAAACTGCGACGTGATTCTGACGTGCGACCGCCCCGTGAAGGACGGCGATGTGATGCTGGGCGTGGGCTGCCTGAAGAGGGCACAGCACCAGTTCCTGTTCGAGAAGATGTGCGACGTGGCCTACCGCAAGAACCCCCGTGTGTTCAAGGGCAAGTACTGGAGCGTGAGGTCCACACGGCTGGGATTCCGCTTCACGGGCATCGTCACGCCCGACATCCTGAGCGAGATGGGCGCGACGGCGCTGACCGAGGCGATGAGCCACGAGGTGCGCGAGGCCGCCGCCAAGCTGGAGGCATACCTTGCCATTTGACCACACACGACCCCCCCCAAAAAACCGACTGAAAACCATGAACTTTGACATCTTTCCATCCGTATCGGCTCCCGGGCAGCTGTGCACGCGCGAGCTGCTTGAGAAAGCCATCTGCAACGACGCGCTGACACCGCTCTACGAGGCCATCGCCGCCGCCGAGGGCGACAAGCGCCAGGCCCTGAAACGCCGTCTGCCGGGCGTGACATGGCAGGCACACTTCCCCGACGGCCGGCGCCGCAACGGCACGGGCGAGTGGAGCAGCCTCTACATGGTGGACGTGGATCACATCGACGACCCTGCCGCCATCTGGAAGGCGCTGGAACCCCGCACGGCCGAGCTGGGCATCGTGGTGGCCCACGTGACGCCCTCGCGCAAGGGGCTGCGGCTGGTGTGCCGCTGCCGCAAGGGGCTGACCTCGATTGCCGCCAACCAGGCATGGCTGGCCGAACAGACGGGGCTCGACATCGACGCTGCCACCAAGGACCAGGCACGGCTGTCGTACCTCGTGCCCGCCAGCTACTTTTTCCTCCTCGACGAGGCCATCTGGGAGGCAAAGGAAGGTCTAGAAAATCTAGAAAATCTAGAGCCTCTAGAGCCTCTAGAAAATCTAGAAAACCCAGCCCATCCAGCTCCTCAACCCTCCCCCGCCGCGCAAGCCCTCTACCGCGGCCACGCCATCCGTGACATCGCCGCGGCCTACGTCCGCCGCAACGGCATGCCCGTCGAGGGTGAGCGCCACGTCTATTACTACAAGATGTGCTCGCAGTTCAAGTACATCACCGACTGCCGTCAGGAGGTGCTGCTCAGCGAACTGCCCGACCTGGGCCTCTCGCTGGCCGAGCGCAAGGAGGAGTGCCAGCATGCCTGCAGCCGACACACGGGAGCCAGCATCCCCAAGGACTTCTACCTGTTCCTGTGCGACGAGGGCGTGCTGGAGAGCTACCGTATGCGCCGTGCCCGCAGCGAGCTGATGCAACAGCAGGTGGCGCTGGAGGCCGCCGTGGCCGAGGACAGCAACACACCGCTTGCAACCCTCAGGAAACGGGGCGAGGAGGCTCTGAGCCGCATACCCGTGATGGGTGCACTGGCACGCATATCGCCCCCGGACTTCGTGGCAGCACAAACCTATGCCGCCGAAGCCGCACTGGCCACGCTGTTCACCAACCTGAAGGCAAGATACCTGGACGGCTTCTACCACACCCCGACGGTACACAACGTCATCTATGCCCCGGCGAGCTGTGGCAAAAGTTTTGCGAGACGCACGGTGGAGATGCTGACGGAACGCCTGGTGAAACGCGATGAGCATACGCTGGCACTGGAGCAGATCTACCTGGAGGCGGTGCGCAAGGCGAAGAACGCGAAGACACAGCCCGAAAAGCCCGCCCTGCCGCTGCGCGTCATCAGCGGCATCATTTCGCAGCCCAAGCTGCTCACCCGCCAGCAGGAAGCACAGGGATTGCACCAGCTGTGCTTCGTGGAAGAAATCGACACGCTCAACAAGGGCAACAAGGGCAGCAAGTACAACGACAAGGGCGACATGTACCGCAACGCCTGGGACAACGCTTCGTACTCGCAGGACTACATGAGCGACTCCACCTTCAGCGGACGCGTGAACCTCTTCCTCAACATCCTCGCCACGGGTACACCTGAACAGGTGATGAAATTCTACGACAATCCCGAGAACGGACTGATTTCGCGCATCAGCATCTGCCCGATTGCCAATCAGGAATACGCCAGCATACCCGTGTGGAGCGAGCTGACCGACGACGAGCAGCGGGAGTTCAACGACGTCATGGACTATGCCGACGCCCTGACCTACACGACCGACGACGAAGGGGTGGAGAGCATCAAGCCACGCACGGACATCACCGACGGGATGCTCTTCATCCACCATCCGCTGGAGGCGTGGCTGGAAGAGAAACGCCTGCTGGCGCTGCGTACCCAGGACCAGGCCCTCGACCACTTCCGCAAACGCGAGGCCGTGAAGATGTTCCGTATGGCCATGGTGTGTTACGGCTGTTTCAGCGGCAATCTGACCGATGCAAACCGTCAGGACATCACCGACTTCTGCCTGTGGTGGGGCGAGCAGGACCTGAAGAACCTCACCGACCTATACGGAGAAATGGTTAAGGACACCATGCAACGGAGCTACTCGAAAAAAGATGACATCTTTGCACGGCTGGCAGACACCTTCACGGCTGCCGACGTGGAAAAAGCCCGCACGGAGGCACACATAGCCACACCCACAAAAGTGATTGTCTATCGCTGGAAAAAGGCGGGACTGATTGCGAAGGACGAAGAAAACAACCTGTACCGCAAACTCGCCGACAGTGACACGGTAACACCGGTAACACGGTAACAAGGTAACAAGAAAGAGTGGCGGACATGCACATCGTGTCCGCCCTTTCCTTTATATAAATGTGTATTCTTGCTTTTCCGCCCTCGATAATTGCAAATAAATTTGCATTATCGCTCGGCTCACCCTATCTTTGCAACATGGAAAACTTTAACACCCAAATGTCATGAAAAAGAACTCATTTTTGTTACTCGCTTTCGCAGCTGTGCTGCCCGTCATCGTGGCCTGCCAGGGCAACGCCGGCTCGTCGTCCCCAGCCGCCGGAAAAACGGGCAAGACCTTCGTCACCCCCGCCGACGACTATGCCACACCCTTCGATGCCCCGGCCTTCGGCAAGGCTGCCGAGGGGGGCGTCTATCTCGAACCTCTCTGCTGGTGGGTGGGCATGAAACAGCCCCTACAGCTGATGGCGCACGCCGACGGCATCGGCGACTGTGACGTCCGCATCGAGGGCGTCAGGGGCGTCAAGGTGAAAACCGTCCACAAGGCGGACAGCCCGAACTACCTCTTCGTTGACGTGGACATCGCCGCCTCGGCCAAGGCCGGCACGGCGGAGGTCGTCTTCAGCCGAGGTGGGAAGGAAGTGGCGCGCCAGCCCTATCCCCTCTTTGCGCGCGCTCAGGGCTCGGCCGACCGCGTGGGCTTCACCACGGCCGACATGATCTACCTCATCATGCCCGACCGCTTCGCCAACGGCGACCCCTCGAACGACTCGTCGCCCCTCTGCTCCGAAGGCCCCAACCGCTCGAACTCGTTCGGCCGTCACGGCGGCGACCTGCAGGGCATCATCAACCACCTCGACTACCTGGAGCAGCTGGGCGTCACCGCCATCTGGTGCACCCCCCTGACGCTCGACAACGAGCGGCGCGCCTCGTTCCACGGCTATGCCGCATCGGACTACGTCCACATCGACCCCCGCTACGGCACGAACACCCTCTTCAAGAGCTATGTCGCCGCCTGCCATCAGCACGGCATAAAGGTCGTCACCGACTTCGTGCCCAACCACTGCGGCGCTCAGCACTGGTGGATGCGCGACCTCCCCTTCACCGACTGGGTACACCAGTTCCCCAGCTACACACGCAGCCTCTTCAACTTCGCCCCCAACATGGACGTCAACGGCTCGAAGAAAGACCTCTACTACCAGGAGAGCGGATGGTTCGCCCCCTCGATGCCCGACATGAACCTCGACAACCCCTTCGTGCTGCGCTACTTCCAGCAGGTGGCCATCTGGTGGGTTGAGTGGAGCGGCCTCGACGGCATACGCATCGACACCTATCCCTACAACGAGAAAGTGCCGGCCTCGCTGCTCTGCAAGGCCGTGATGGACGAGTTCCCCTACCTGAACATCGTGGGCGAGTGCTGGACGCAGAGCGTGCCCCAGCTGGCTTACTGGCAGGGCGGCAATCCCAACAGCGACGGCTTCGACAGCCACCTGCCCTCCATCATGGACTTCCCGCTGCGCGACGCCATCGTGAACGGCATCCCCGCCCGGCGCGGAGGCGGCATGAACCGCATCTTCGAGGCTC
The DNA here is from genome assembly GCA_002309805.1 of Bacteroidales bacterium UBA1189. Lineage (GTDB taxonomy): Bacteria > Bacteroidota > Bacteroidia > Bacteroidales > Bacteroidaceae > UBA1189. Next base: position 67,657 of record DBYJ01000013.1, read on the forward strand.
TCTCGCACGACTTCGCCTATCACGACCTCTCGCACATGATGATCTTCGCCGCCAACCACGACACCGAGCGCATCGGCAGCATCGTGGGGGCCGACATACGCCGCATGAAGATGATCACCGCCCTGCTGGCCACCCTGCGCGGCATCCCCCAGACCTACTACGGCGACGAGCAGATGTTCCTCTCGACCAACGACTCGGGCGACAGTGCATGGCGCTGCGAGTTCCCCGGCGGATGGGAGGGCGACAGCATAAACCTCTTCACCGCCGAGGGACGCTCGGCCGAGCAAAACGAGCTCTTCGACTACAACCGCCGCCTCTGGCAGTGGCGTAAGAACGCCGAGGTCATCCACCGCGGACGCACCCTCCACTTCATCCCCCGCGACAACGCCTACGGCTACTTCCGCTACCTCACCGCCGGCGATGACAACGCCCCCGACGCCCGCGTCAGCAAGGCCGTCTTCGTCTTCATCAACAACAGCGACACCGACCGTCAGCTGCCGTGGAGCTACTACGACGAGTTCACCCCGCGTCTTGCTCCCCTCGCCGGCGACAATCCCGCCGCCGCAGCCAAGGGCACCGACGTCCTCACCGGTCAGACCGTCACCCTCTCCGACACCACCGTCGTCCCCGCCGGCGGCACGCTGGTCGTAGAGTTCTGAGAAATCCCAAGACGTAAAAATGGGCGTAAAATGGGCGTAAAATAATTGAGTATCCATGAAAAAGAAATCCCTTCTACTGATTCTTCTTGGCGTGGTGGCGGGGATGGCGGCGCTCATCCTGGCCACGCGGGCACAGACGGTGACGCTTAGCAAGGACGTCCTGCTGGACAAAATCAAAGGCGGCTGGGCGGGACAGACCATCGGCTGCGCCTACGGCGGCCCCACGGAGTTCGGCTATCGCGGCGTGATGATTCCCGACGAGACACCCATCGTCTATCCCGAACATCACCTGCAGCACTTCTTCGACCATGCACCAGGCCTCTACGACGACATCTACATGGACCTCACGTTCGTGAGCGTCCTCGCCCGTCTGGGCCTCGACGCCCCCATCGACTCCATTGCCGCAGCCTATGCCTACGCTCCCTATCCGCTGTGGCATGCCAATCAGGCTGCCCGCTACAACATCCAGCACGGCATCCTGCCGCCCGCCTCGGGACACTGGCTCAACAACCCCCATGCGGACTGCATCGACTATCAGATTGAGGCCGACTATGCCGGACTGCTCTCGCCCGCCATGCCCAATGCGACCTCGGCACTCAGCGACCGTATAGGCCATATCATGAACTACGGCGACGGCTGGTACGGCGGGGTCTTCGTGGGTGCCATGTATGCGCTGGCGTTCACGGAGAGCGATGTCGAGCGCGTCGTTACCCGTGCGCTGACGACCATCCCCGCTGAGAGCAAGTTCCACCGCTGTCTGAGCGACGTCATCCGCTGGTACCGTGAGGACCCTGCGGACTGGAAACGCACATGGCAGCTCTACAACGATAAGTGGAGCGAGGACGTGGGCTGCCCCGAGCTGGTGCTTGCTCCGGGCAACATCGACGCTACGATGAACAGCGCCTATGTCGCCATCGGGCTGCTCTTTGGGCAAGGTGACTTCGGCCGCACCATCGACATCGCCACCCGCTGCGGACAGGACTCGGACTGCAACCCCTCGACGGCTGCCGGCGTGCTGGGCACGATGCTCGGATACAGCCACATCCCCGCCGAATGGATGGCGAACGTCCGCGAGGTGGAGGACCGCCCCTTCGCCTACACCGACATCTCGCTCAATAAGGCTTACGGCATGACCTACGAGCTTGCTCTGCAACAGATTGTCCGCAATGGCGGGCGCGTGAAGGAGCATGGCGTGCGCATCCGTGCGCAGCGTCCGCGTGCCGTCCGCCTCGAGCAGAGCTTCCCCGACCTACACCCCGTGCTGGTGGCTGAGAACATCGCCCACGTGGGCACCGCTGAGGCAACCGTGGAATCCGTCACCTTCGAGGGCAAGGGCATCGCCGTTCACGGCCAGGTGAGCTGCCCCGACGGGAGCTACTCGGCACGGCTGGAGGTCAGCATTGATGGCGCCGTCAGCCGCGTGGTGGACCTTCCCGCCGCCTACCTGAGCCGCTCGGCCGACTGCCTCTACTGGAACTACGACCTCCCCGCAGGCCGTCACACCATCGCCTTCCGCTTCCTCAATCCCCGTCCCGACGCCGACATCACCGCCTGGAAGGTCATTGGCTACGAAGAGGGACAGACTGCGGATGTGCTGGACAACGTCAATCTTTTAATCGGCACAGCCGACGATTATGGACAGATGGCCCCCGGGGCCTGCATGCCGTATAGCCAGATTCAGGTTTCACCTGATAGCAAGCCGCGCCAGCATCCGGGCTACGACTACGAGGTGGCGCGGATTTCGGGCTTCAGCATCAACCGCCTCTCCGGCGTGGGCGGCGGCGGATGCGGAGGCAACGTGTCGCTGATGCCCGACATGACGGGTGCTGATGTGCAATTGATAAAGGAGACGGAGCGGGCCGTCCCGGGCTGCTATAGCGTGCAGCTGACGAACGGCGTGACGTTCGCCGCCACGGCCGACCGCCGTATGGCCGTTGAGCGCTTCACGTTCCCCTCGGCCGACAAGGCGGTGCTGATCCTGAACCCCTCGTCGGCCTTCGACAAGGTGCGCCAGGCCTCGTTCAGTCAGGCTGGCGAGCGCGTGGGACAGGGGTACTTCGCCGGCGCCAACACCTGCGGCCGCGGCGCCTATCATCTGCACTACCGCCTCTATACGTCGGCGCCCTTCGTCATGGAAGAGCTGGCGGACGGGCAGAAGCGCCTGACGTTCCCCTCGCTGTCCGACAACCTCGTGGAGGTACGCATCGTGGTCTCGACGGGGCTGGCCGAGGAGCTCGACGCCCTGGCCGAGGCGGACGTGTGGAGGACAGACTTCACGACGCTGGCGGGCAACGCCCGTCAGGCTTGGCAGGAGCTGCTCTCGACCGTGGAGGTGGAGGGCGGCACGGCCGACCAGCGCGCCCTTTTCTACACCTCGCTCTACCGCACCTTCCACAGCCCCTTCCAGGTCACGGACGACGTGATGACGCACTATCTGGGCACGGACGGCCGCACGCACGAGGCACGCACGTTCACCTACTACAGTTCGTGGTCGCTCTGGGACACCTACCGCACGAAGTTCCCGCTGATTACGCTGCTCGACCCGCAACGCTCGGCCGACATCATGCAGTCCCTCGCCACCCTCTACACGACGGGCAAGAAGGACTGGAGTACCGACTACGAGTGCGTGCCGACGGTGCGCACCGAACATGCCGTCGCCACCCTGCTCGATGCTTATCGTCAGGGCATCTCCATCCCCAACCTCCGCGACGCCTATCCGGGTATGACGACGGAGGTGAAGGCCCTCCCGCTGAAGAGCCCCGACCAGTGTCTGGAGGCGGCAGGCGACTTCTGGGCGCTGGGGCAGCTGGCAGGCGAGTTGGGCATGGCGGACGAGGCTGCACGCTGGACACGCCGTGGCGAGGAGGTCTTCGACAGCATTTGGCCGTGTGAGTTCCAGACTATCGACGACTCATTCACCAAGATGCGCGGCAATGGCCTTTATCAGGGCACGCGTTGGCAATACCGCTGGGGAGCACCCATGTACCTCAATCGTATGATTGACCTTGTGGGAAAGAAGGAATTGGCGCAGGAACTGGAGACCTTCTTCGAGCAGGAGCTCTATAACCAGGGCAACGAACCCGATATCCACGTTCCCTTCCTCTTCGGCCGTCTGGGCATGCCCGCGCGGACGGGACTGACGGTACGCCCCCTCGCCACGGAGGTGGTGACACACCGCTACGGCGGCAACGATGCCTATCCCACGCCGTGGGTGGGCTGCGCCTTCGCGAACCAGCCCCGCGGCTATGCCCCCGAGATGGACGAGGACGACGGCGCCATGAGTGCCTGGTATGTGTTTGCCAGCATCGGCCTCTATCCCTTAGTGGTGGGCGAGGCGCAGTACGAAGTCTTCTCGCCCCTCTTCGACCGTGTGACGCTGCACCTCGGCGGCAAGGAGGTCGTCATCAGCACCAAAGGACGCAACGACATCAGCCAGCCGCTGAAAAGCGTCACCTGGAACGGCCGTCGCCTGCGCAACTTCCGCATCCCCGTCACCGAATTGAAAAAAGGCGGAAATCTGGTAATGAGGTATTAGGATTTTCCCCTGTTCGGGTGGTCAGTCCTCGAAGTCGTACCTATCCAGCAGTTTGCCACATTTCGAGCAGAAAATCTCGTGCTTGTGAATGACGTTTCCGCAGTCATTGCAACGATAGGTCTGCTCTTCCTTTCTTTCTTGGGTCTCTTGGCTTTCTTGGTTTTTTGTGTCTTTGGTATCCATATTTCTGATGTATTTTACCATTCGATTAAAACCTTGACGCCTTCAGGCGAGTTTTCAAACTGCAGGTGTAGCACATGCTCTTTCGTAGCCCAACTGGACCGGCAGGGTGTGGAATCCGTAGTGATTCGCCGCGGTTTCTTGGGGAGGAGTATCGCCATCACATTATCTGTGTTTGCAGGACTTTTCGCCACGAACGAATAAGAGCGCTTTGTCCTCACCTCGTCCGTCTGGCGTGAGGCGGCAGCTATCACCTGTGGTTGTCGTCTGTCGGCAATTTTGCCCACGTCGAAGAGAAATGCCTGTTCGCCCGGATGGACAATTTTCTCTTTGACAAGGGGCAGCGTGGGATCGAAGAGGTCGATGTACGTTCCACGGAGGGTTAAGGGCTCGTCGGTGACGCCTTCGTCCATCACGGCTGACAGCACGTAGCAGCCTCTTTCCAGCACAAACGAATTCTTGTATTCCAGTTGTCCGTATGCCTGCTCGACGGCGGCCAGCAGGGGGGCATCGGCACCGGCCTTGAGATCCGCTTTTTGTCCGTTGACGTTGTCTTCGTCCGTCACGACTCGGCCATCTAAGCGAGTTTGACGGCTCTCGCTGCTTCGTCCGTTCATCACGAATTCCTTGGGGTCTTGCCGGATTACACGGACCGTTCCCTTCCCATACTGATAGACACCATCCACAGGCTGCTCACCCATCTGCATCAGGGTGAAGAGGTGGTCTGAAGGGGCGGAGAAATGATGCTCTCCCTGATTCCACCACTCCATGACGCGCTGGAAGGCATCGTTGTCGCGTCCGCAGTAGATGAGGTGTCCGCCATCATGCACCCATCGTGCAATATCCTCATGAGCCTTGGGGCTTGAGGGCTTCAGGTTTGAATAGCTCATCAGCAATACGCTGACATCCTTCCATGTGTCGCTGTAGCCTGTATTTTCCAGATGGGTTATGCTGACGGGAATGCCTCGTTTGACCAGCGGCAAGGCGAGTCCATAGAAGTTCGACAGCTGCGGGTCGTCATAGCCCTCTACGGGAGTTGGCGAACGTTGGAACATCAGCGAATTAGCCATCAGCACGCTGATACCCTGCGACCCGCTCACCTTGTTCGTCGACAGCGGTATCTCGCCAAGGGCATTCACCATCACCTGCATCTGAGTGGAATAGAAGTGGGGGATGTGGGCGCGCTCCTCGCTGTCACGGCTTACGCGATAGAGGCCTTCGTAGATGCGGTCGGGCCAAGGCATAATCTCGTAGTCGGCAATCTGTGGGTAGAGCAGCTGGGCTGTGAAGGTGGCCTGATAGTTGCGGCGGTAGTCTTCCCAGTCCTTGGCACGGTCCTCGATTGGGTCGGTCAGGAAAAACATCTTTCGGCCCGTGGGGCGGGTCATCGACTCCATACATCCATACTCCAAATAGGCTGTTTCAAACACGCGTTCGCGTGCCACGCCGTTGAAGTAATTGGGCTCGCGCGATGTGCCCGTCCACACTTGTGCAATATAGCCATCGCAAGAGGCCAGCGAGGCCAGCGAGGCTTCAGGTGAGACAATCTGCCATTGGGCATAATTCAGTAGCGAATGTGTGGGCACGTAGCACCGCACGTTCATCCCTTTCTCCTTGCCGTATGCCTTGGCGTAGGTGAAAGCCTCGTCAAGAGCGCGGTAGTAGAGGTGGTATTTCAGCTTGTTGGAGAGGTATGTGTTCTCTGCCGACTCGTGCTGCGGTCGCCAGGGGAAGCCGTAGTACTCCTGCCACTCGCGTTGGAACGCCTCGCTGTAGCCGCCGCGTGCCCAGAACTCGGGCTCTTCCAGGAAGATGGCATCGATGCCCTCGTCAATAACCGGCTTGATGTGCTTCTCCTTGAAATATGCCAGATAGTTCATCGTCGGCACTATGTAGGGCACCATATGTCCGTGCCATATCGTGTCGCCGCGCATGGTCTTCTGTCCCTCGTCAAGGTGGAGACGGCCGTCCCATTGGCCGGTGAAATAGTCCTGATACTGTCCCCAGGCTATACCTGTCATGAAGTGGGCCGTGTAGCCCCGTTCGCGCCACGACCTCACGCGCTCGCTGAAGGGATATCGGCGGTTGTCGTTGACGCCGTACACCATGACGGCATCGGCCCGCACATCCGTTGCAGGTTTCCATTGGCCCGAGGTCTGGAACGTCGTCTTCTCGCGCTGGGCAGCCATCGGCAGCGATGCGGCGGATGCAAGGATAACGACCAGCAGACTATGGATGAGGGACAGATTTTTTCTCATAGCACGTAACTCCAGGCCTTTATCATTTCTCCTTGGAGAGATAGAGCGATTGTTCCTGGTCGGCATGCTCTCCGTCGGTTTCTTTCCATACCAGCTCTATCTTGTTGCCGCTGCGATTGATGGTGGCGAAGTTGGCTCTGGGATGTACTTCACCTGCGGCGGCGGCTTTCTGTTCTTCAAGGCATGACTGTTCCGATTCCTTCAGGTATTCATTCATCTGCTTCTCCATGCCGGGCTTGGGGGTGATGTGGCTGCGGTCCATTTTGAACGTGTAGTCGGGCTGACGCTCGGTATAGAGTGTGTCGCCTCGCAGGTCCCAGGTGCCGTTGTAGATGTATGTATAATCAAGCCGTCCTAAATAGGTGGGGTGTACCTGATGCTCGATGTACGTCTGGAGGAATGTATGGTTGTCACGGAACTCTATGCAAGCGTACTTGTCGTCTGTCGATTGAATAATCCACTTGCTTATGAGTTCGCTTTCTTTGACGTTGCGGCCCATACGCTCATTCGCTTTCACATATTGCTCAAGCTCCTCGTCGGTGATACCCATCGTGAACTTGCACTGATCGCTGAAATGCTGGATTACATCAGCAAACTCGTTAAACCGTTGCTGCCGGCTTCCGGCGTAGTTCAGGTAATAGACGACCTCCTTGCTGGTAATTCTCTCTTTCACGAATTGGGGAATGTCGGTGGTGCCGTCCTCGCGTTCCAGCTGATGGAGATAGAACGCCTCGGAGCTCACCGGCTTCTTCCATTGTCTGGAATTGTTGATGTAGTCGAAGATAGCGTGCCGGTCGGAGAAGAACTGATGGACCGCATCGATGAACGAGGCGTTGTCGATGTTCTTCCACGACTCCTGGCTGCTGAGGAACAGTTGTTCGCACGATTCGTCCAACGGGTATTGCGTCACCTCGTCGGAGTTGTTGGTGATGTAGTTCATGACGTGTTCCAACGAATCGATGTTCAGCGAGTCTATTCTATCAAGATTCTCCAGCACGTATCGGGCTATGCTGGAGTTCGTCTCATCTTCCTTGCCCCAGTTTCGGAGGGTCTCAATGCTCTTCTCCATGTCGTGTATGACCATCATGGCCGTCTGTCGCCCGGCAGCTTTCTTAGCCTTCCCGTCCACATAATGGGCGGTTCCGAAGGTAAGGATAATGGATACGGTGGTAGCAAAGACGGTCATAAGCATTTCCTTCAACATTGCCAGCCACTTGACGTCGCGCCCGAACTTGGGCATTCGGAATTTTGCGTTCATGATTTTTTCTGTTTTTGCCGCAAAGGTACGCTAACTTTTCCGAATCACCAACAAAAAAGACAAAAGAAGGCAGACACTCCTGTATGCCAGGCCTTTTTCAGAGGATTAGTTCCGATTCCGTCGGAGGAAGGAAAAGGCTGATGTAGTGGTAAAATCCCAGTATCGGCTCAAAAAAAAATCCACAAAATGTTTTTTTAGCCCAAAATGAGCCGATAATTTTAAAATATCGCGTATCTTTGCGCCGATTAAATACGTAAGGGTATGGATAAATCAAGGGAAATTCTGCAGTTTCTGCACTATCATCCGCTGTCGTCGCGCGACGAAATTGTCCGTGGAACGAGCTTTGAGGGTAGCGATGCCACCATGAAGCGACTGCTTGCGGCTGCTGTAGCCAAGGGCGATGTGGTGGTGGAAGGCAAGGCGCGTGCCACAAGGTACAGGCTGTCGGATCAGGCCCATTTGCTGATGCCGCTGAATCTGGATACCTACTTTGTGCAGGATGTGGACGAGCGCGAGGTGCAAACATCGTTTAATTTCGACTTGATACGCCAGCAGTTGCCAGCCGTACACTTGTTTACCGACGAAGAGATGGAGCACCTTAACACGCTGCAGGCAGAATTTCGCCAGCATGTGAGCGATATGACGGAGAACGAGTATCGCAAGGAGATGGAGCGGTTGGGCATTGACCTGAGCTGGAAATCGTCGCAGATAGAGGGGAACACTTATTCGTTGCTGGAGACGGAGCGACTGTTGCGCGAGAGCAAGACGGCCGACGGCAAAACGAAGGAGGAGGCGGTGATGCTGCTGAACCATAAGGATGCGCTGCGATTCGTGCTGGATAATCCTGACTACCTGCAACAGTTGACGGTGAGCCATATAGAGGACATACACCAGTTGCTGACCAAGGAACTGTCTGTTGACAGGGGTATCCGTCATCGCCGTGTGGGAATCACAGGCACTAACTATCGTCCGCTGGACAACGAGTTCCAGATTCTTGAGGCCATGCACGATACCTGCGACCTGATAAATAGTCGTGAGAACGTGTTCGAGAAGGCGCTACTCGCGCTGGTGCTGCTGTCGTATATCCAGGCTTTCTCTGACGGCAACAAGCGCACGGCCCGCATCACCAGTAATGCCATTCTGATAGCCAACGGCTACTGCCCGCTGAGTTTCCGTTCTGTTGACTCCATCGACTACAAGAAGGCAATGCTCATCTTCTACGAGCAGAACAACCTTTATGCCTTCAAGCAGATTTTCATCGATCAGTTTGACTTTGCCGTGAGGGAGTATTTTTAGTCTGATGGAAGATGTAAAAGTTTGAAAAGTGTGGATTTTGCTGGCTTTCGGCAGGACGGAGAGCGTGACGTACACCAACTTTTCCAAATCACCAACAAAAAAGACAAAAGAAGGCTGACACGCCTATGTGCCAGCCCTCTCGTTCTTTAGCACTATGGGCTACAGGATGGTCTTTTCGACCACACGGCCGTCGTAGAGGTTAATGATGCGCGAGGCGTAGCCGGCGTCACGCTGGCTGTGGGTGACCATGACGACGGTGGTGCCGTCCTTCCAGAGCTCGGTCAGCATGTTCATCACCTCCTTGCCGTTAGTGCTGTCGAGGTTACCCGTGGGTTCGTCGGCGAGGATGAGCTTGGGGTGCGAGATGAGGGCGCGGGCGATGGCGACGCGTTGCTGCTGACCGCCCGAGAGCTGGTTGGGGAAGTGCTTGGCACGGTGGCTGATGCCCATGCGGGTCATCATCTCCTTGGCGCGCTCGTGGCGCTCGGCGGAGGCGACGCCCATGTACATCAGCGGCAGCTCGATATTCTCCTGCACATTCAGTTCCTCAATGAGGTTGAAGCTCTGGAAGACGAAGCCCAGCAGCCCCTTGCGGATCTCCGTGCGCTGGTCCTCGGTCATCGTTGAGACGTCCGTCCCCCCCAGCACGTAGGTGCCCTCGGTGGGGGTGTCGAGCAGGCCGAGGATGTTGAGCAGCGTCGATTTGCCGCAGCCCGACGGGCCCATGATGGCGACGAACTCGCCTTCGTTCACTTCGAGCGACACATCGTGGAGCGCCCAGGTTTCTACTTCTTCCGTACGGAAGACTTTCTTCACACTTTTTGTTTCGAGTAATGACATAATAATTAAAAATTAAAAATTAAAAATTAAAAATGGGAAAAACGTTGTTTTTAATGAAGAATGAAATAATCTTTTAATGAAGAATGAAAAATGAAAAATGAAAAATAAATAGCTTTGCCGACGGGAACGCCTGCGGAAGGGGAATAGCAGATTACAAAACATTCTATTTTTCATTTTTCATTGTGCGAAGCACATTATTCGCTTTTGATGACGTCGGCGGGGTTTTCGCGGGCGGTGCGCCAGACGCGGCTGCCGACAAAGAGGGCGATGAGCAGGGCTGTGCCAACGAAGATGGCGACGAAGACCCAGAGGGAGAGCGGCGTGCGCTTGACGTACTGCTCCAGCCAGCCGTGCATGACGATGTAGCTGACGGAGAAGCCCACGAAGGCACCGACGGCGAGGATGAGGCCGTACTCGCGGACGAACATCCCGAGGATGTCGCGGAGCTTCGCGCCGTGAATCTTGCGCAGGGCAATCTCCTTGCGGCGCTGGCGGCAGGCAAGGGTGATGATGCTATAGACGCCGAAGACAGCCACGAGCACAGCCACGATGCTGACGATGGTCATCAGCAGGGCGAGGTTGTCCTCGCTGCGCATCAGCTCCGCCCATTCGTCCTCGTGCCAGACGACGTCGAAGATCAGGTCGGGGTGTTCGTCCAGCATCGCCTGCAGTTCCTGCTTCAGTTCGGCGCGATGGGCGGGATCGTAGTGCACGGCAATCTTGGAGTCCAGGAATGTCCAGGGAGCCAAACCGATGATATAAGGTTGGGCAGCCTGCGTAGGCGAGTCAAGGTAGAGGTCCTTGACGACAGCCTTCACGGTAAAATGGAGTGCCTCGGGGGGATTGTCCCCATAGATGAAATCCGTCGTGGAAATCTGCATCCCTACAGCCGACTCGACGCCCATCAGCTCGCGCGTCCGTTCCGTGATGGCCACTTCGCCGTCGAGCGGCCTTATCGGCAGCGAGCCTTCCACAGCCGTCAGTCCGGACTCCGTTAAGTCGCTATTGAAGCTGATGAGCACCACGGGCATTCCCTCTTCCTTGATGCGGTCAAAGGACATGTCGTTTGCCGTCTCGCCGTCGCGGTGCGGCAGCATCTTCACATCCTCCGTACCGCCGAACTTGCCGCCGAACGTTCCGCTGTACAGGCCGATGGCGTCTTCGCCTGCCCGTTTGACGCTGTGCACATAGGGCAGTTTGCGGAGACGATCCATCAGCTCTGCATCTACCCCGAGCCTCTCATCGTTATAGAGCAGCTGTCCGAACATCTTTGGCACGTCGGGATGTTCGGGGTCGCGGGTGCCCGTCAGTTCAAAGTGCATGTGGCCTTTGATGTCGTAGCCCCAGTCGGTATTCTTCATGAAGTAGAGCTGCTTGAGCATGAACGCGGCGCAACAGACGAGGGTGAGGCTCATGGCGAGCTGAACGCCCGTGCAGACCTTCGTGAAGGTGTTGTTCCGTCGTCCTCCGCCGGGCATGAGGGAGCGGCGGATGGTGTTACGGCGCACAATCTCCACGCTCACCGTGGCAACGACGAGGCAGACGGCGGCGATAATCGCCATGAAGAGCAGGGCGCTACCCAGGATGTATCCGCCCGCGAGGTCGATGCCGGCATACTGCGCAAAAACGTCCTTCACAACATACGTCATCACCAGGCCAAGCCCCAGCGCCATGATGAGCGTAAGCGACAGCTCCACGACGAACTGCTCGAGCAACATCCGCGGCTTAGCGCCATGCACCATGCGAAGCGCCATCTCACGCTGGCGCCCGCGGACGCGGATGAGGAACAGCACAAGGAAGTTGATGAACACGCAGGCCACCAGCAGCACGCTCACCAGCTGGAAGAAGCGCAGGTGCTCGAGGCTGAGGTTGTCCTTATGGAGTGCGACACTTTTCAGATAACGGTTGGCGCGATGGATAGGGATAAGCTTGATTTCTCCCTTGCGCAGCGTTTCGTTGTCGATGGCGTTCAGCTTGGCCTCAAAGTCGCGGGGGTCGATGCCCTTCTTCAGCCGGACGAACTGCGATACTCCATAATCCTGCCCTTCTTCAACCGTTTCCATCACGGGCATAAGGATTAACATGTCAAACGCCACGCAGGAATGGTGTAAGCCCTTGACAACGCCTTCCACAAGCCATCCGTCGAAATTCGCGTTAAACGGCTTGCCGACGGCACTCTCCACGCCGAAACGCTTGCGGGCATATTCGTCCGAAAGGAGGGTGCAGCCGAAATCCTTTTGTACGTCCGCATGAACCTCACCCTCAAGAAGGGGGATGGAAAACATGCTCATGAACTCCGTGTCGGCCTGTACGCAGCGTGCAGGCAGTTTGTAGCCGAACTTTTCGTTGTATGAGCTACCAAAATAACAGACGGTAACGGCCTCCACTTCGGGGTATTCGTGGCGAAGGGCGATGCTCAGCCCTGCATAGGTAATAGGCACGCGGTAGGTGCTGTTCATTTCGCCCAATCCTTTATCCTGGACCATATAGATGCGGTCGGCACCCGGGTGGAAGTTGTCGAACGTGTTCTCATACCTTATCCATACGCTGGAGAGGGCAAGGCAGACGAAGCCGACGGCGAGGCCGACGATGGAGATGACGCTTTGCGTCTTATAGCGTTCGAGGCTGCGGATGGCAACCGT
>DBYJ01000042.1 GCA_002309805.1 Bacteroidales bacterium UBA1189
GAAAATGACTAAATGACTAAATGACTAAATGACCTCATGAACTTGGGAATAGACCCAATCGGCATCAGACATCATTCTCGCTGCAATGCTGCAAAAATTGTCGTGTTTTCGCAGCGGATAATTCTCCCCGCGCGCCGCGGGGGCAGGAATTTCCCCTGGGCTGAAAAATCATTCCACTGAGCTGGCGCGCCAGCGCACTGCGTTAAAATTCCAGCCCACTGCGCTATTTCCGGAGAAAGCAGTTACAAATTGTAAGTTATCCCGATTTTTTTCGCCCCAACGTTTGGTGGCCTCAGAATTTTTTCGTAACTTTGTAGCAAATAAAGGGGACTCTTAATTCCTAATTCTCAACATTTTTTCTTAACTCTTAATTCTTAACTAAAATGTACTACATTCTTTACCCTTATTCGGGGCGCACGCGCTCCTACACCTTTTCTATCGACGCCTGCACGCCCCCGCGCGCGATGCTGAAGCGCGAGCTGGCACAGGCGTACTACCCCGATGCTTCTGATGCCAAGCAGGCTCTTAACAGGCTGGCCTTTGCCCTTTCGCATGCCCGGCAACCTCGAGGCACGCTGAGCGACAACGATGCCGCACTTGCCCGTGCAGACGGCAGCGTCTATCTCGAGGATGTGCTGCACGACATTGCCCCCATCGGAACGGCAAAACTGCTGCTCCCCGCTCATGTCGCAGCCATCCTGCACTTCCTCGGCCCTGTGCCGGACAAGGAAGACATCCTCGCTTTAGCCGCCTAATCGGCTCGAGAGATACCTACGGACAGCAAGTCTGAATGGCAAAAAATAATGTTGTATCTTTGCAACGAAAAAGCCTCCCCCGTCCCCCTCCTGAAGGAGGGGTGAAACAACCGGCCGGAGTACCCTTCCCTTTAGGGTTTCTGTCCCCCGATAACGGGGGAACCGAAGGGGGTGAAAAGACCATTGAGGGGATGGGGAGAGGCTCTTAATTTTTAATTTTTAATTCTTAATTCTTAAACTATTATGCCAATTACTTACCAGATTGTGGGTTGCACCAACCCGAGAGGTGCCGAGGGCGTCGATTACGCCACCAACCGCGCCGTGAAGACCGGCGACTATGATTTCAAGAGCCTCGCCGAGGACATCCAGTTTGCCACCACCGTGACGAAGGCTGACGTGGTGGCGGTCCTGACCGCCGCGAAGGAGTTCATCAAGACGCACCTGCTCCAGGGCCAGCGCATCGTGTTGGAGGAGATCGGCGCCCTGCAGGCGAACCTCCAGAGCAAGTGCTTCGCGCAGAGCGTCATCCCCGCCGAGTCGTTCGACCCGTCCAGCTACATCAAGAAGGTGGGCATCCGCTTCCGCCCCGAGGCCGACCTCCTGAAGTACGTCCGCACGAACAAGACGCTGAAGAGAGTCCCCTCTGAACTCTTAGCCTAAAGACCCACCCCCGACCCCTCCCGTGAGGGAGGGGAGGTGGGGGGGAAGGAGGGCTCTTTTAAGGAGTTCAGGAGTTCAGGAGTTGCAGGAGTTCAGACGATAGTCTTGTATGCTGCAAACAAAGCTAATATCTGTTCACTGATCTCTGTTCACTATCATCTATTCACTAATCACTAATCACTATTCACTATGTCGAAGACCATCCCATGGAAAAAGATTCTCGAAATTGTGATTGCCGTGCTGACGGCGATTATAGGCACGCTAAGCGTGCAGAGCTGCCTCTGACGCTTGCCCTCGCGCTTGCTGCGCTCGCGCTAATCGGATGAGAGAGTGTGCCCTAACGGGCAGAAGAAGTGCCCCTGCGGGGCAGAAATTTTACAAAATCTGAATCAAAATTTTACAAAAATTAAGCTCTTGTCGCTATCGGCTTAAAAACGAATCATTTTGTTTAATTTTTTGTTTAATTTTGAATAATTTCTCTGCGAAGCAGACTCCAGAAAATCTAAAAAAGGTCATTAGGTCGGTTAGGTCACGAGGTCATTAAAAGAGGGGGGGACGGCAGGGCGATGATGAACCAGGTGACGATGGTGAAGGACGATGGCTAACGGATAGCCTGGTAGCGGGTGCCGCCTAAGGTGCGGACAAGGCCCTTCATCTCAAGCTGGAAGAGAAGGGTGCCCAAGCGGCCTGCAGGGATGTCGGTATCCATGGAGAGCATGTCCATCGGGAGCCCGTCGTCCGCCTCGCAAAGACAGGCAAGGATGCGCTCCTCGTCGGGCGAAAGCTCGACAAAAATCTGGCGCTGAACGGGTTTGCCGGCATCGGGAAGGGGGGCCCAGTCCATCGCCTTCAGGAAATCGGCAGCGGAGGTGATGAGGGCAGCGGCATTGGAGCGGATGAGGTTGTTGCAGCCGCAGGAGTAGGGGTCGTCCACACGGCCTGGGAAGGCGAAGCAGTCGCGGTTGTAGCCCTGGGCATAGTCGGCGGTGATGAGCGCTCCACCCTTGGCAGCCGACTCCACGACAACCACGGCATCGGACATGCCTGCGATGATGCGGTTGCGCTGGACGAAGTTCTGCCGCTCAGGCTCAGACTGGCTCATGTACTCCGTCACCAGCCCGCCTCCCTGAGCCGTCATCTGCGCCGCTACGGAGCGATGAGCGGAGGGGTAGATGCGGTCGAGGCCATGTGCCAGCACGCCGACGGTGGAGGCATGGCTGGAGAGCGAGGCGCGATGGGAGGCCACATCGATGCCATAGGCCAGGCCGCTGACGATGAGCACGTCAGGAAGGGCTGCCGCCAGGTCGCGCACAAAGGCTGTGCAGAGGTCGCGCCCGCGTTCAGTAGCCTTGCGCGTGCCGACGATGCCGACGACGTGGGCGGCATTGAGGTTGGCGGTTCCCAAGGTATAGAGCACCAACGGGGCATCGTCGCACTCACGGAGGCGCGAGGGGTAGGCAGCATCGTGGAGGGTGAGGGCACGAATCTGATGGCGGGAGATGAAATCGGCCTCTGCCTGGGCGCGCTGCCAAGCATCAGGGCTGTCAAGGGCCTGCAAAAGTGAGGGCCGAACCCCCGGAACGATATCCGGAAGTTCGGCTCTGTGTGCATAGACAGCTGACGCTGTCCCTAAGGTTTCCACCAGCCGGCGGGCGAGGAGTCTGCCGACACGCGGCGTACACGTCAGGGCAAGCAGGGCTTGCAGCTCGTCAGCGGGGGGAGAGATCACCTTTTTACTTAATTAAAAATTCAAGAAAATTGGAAATTAAGGAAATCGGTGTTCAGAGGGGGTGTTGCGAGGGCGTCAATCAAAGGCCAGCCAGAGCAGCGGCGTACTTGACGAACTCGGCATCGTTGCGGGCACGGTCGAGGAGAGAGCGGTCCAGCTTGACAGCCTTGGCCAGGTTGGTGGCAACCTCGGTAGCATTGTTCGTGCGGGCAGCGAGGATGGCAGCCAGGTAGTAGGTGTAAGCGTCGGGATCGGCAATCTTGCTGATGGTGTTCTTGGCAGCGGTGTAGTCCTTGGCCATGATCTGTGCCAGAGCGGCAGCGTTGCTCTTGGTGTCAGCAAAAGCGGCGGCAGCGCGGGCGTACTGTCCCTGGGCGATGTAGAGGTTACCGAGGGCGGCGCTGTTGGCAGCGGCATCGGTGCCCTTGGCGAGGTAAGCCTCAGCCTCGGCCTTGTTGCCAGCCAGAAGCTCCAGCATACCGAGGTTGGTGTTCACTTCGGGAGCGGAGGGGTTGAGGCGGGCGGCACGCTGGAGGTAGCTCTTAGCGGTGTCGTAGTCAGCAGCAGCGTAGGCCAGCTGGGCGAGGTTGTTGAATGCGCGGTAGTCGGAGGGGAAGAGCTCGGTGGCCTTCTTGTAGATGGCATTCTTCTCGGCATCGGTCTTCACGAGGGTAGCGGCGTAAAGCAGCTCCTCGACGCTGAGGACGGCGGGGTCGGACTTGAAGGCAGCGAGAATCTCATCGTCGGTACGGCCGATGAGCTGGTAGCGCAGGCTGAGGCGGGCGCGACGCAGCTGGGGCAGGATCTCGTTGGCGAGGTCGGCATAGACGGTGGAGATGTTCTTGATCTCACGCTCGCGGGCTTCGGGCTCCTTGTACATGGAGAGGACGCGGAGGATGAGATCCTTGTCGGCGATGTTGGAGGCCTCGACAAGCTGCTTGAAGCCTTCCCAGTCCTCGGCGGTGTACTCAGCATCGACGTCGGTGTTGACCTTGGCCTTCTTCAGCTGCTGGTTGACGTAGTTGCGGGTGTTCTTCTGACGCTCCTGGGCGAGGCGGTCGTTGAGGTCGAGGGCACCGTCGGGGGAAGCGTAAGCGGAAATCTCGAGTCCCTGGAGCTCCTTACGGTCGTCGGCATTGACGTCCTTGAGGGTGTTGAACACCTCGACGAGGTCCTTGGAGCTGAGCTCGGTGGAACGGAGGTTAGCCTGCTGGATAAGGAACATAATGTTAGCCTGCTTGACCTGCTCGATGATGCGCTGGAAGGCATCCTCGCTGGCAGCGGGAGTGGTGGAGGCAGCGGTAGCGGCATAGAGCTCGGCAGTTGCGAGGACGCCGTCGGCAACCTTCACGTCAGGAAGAGCAGAACGCTTGCTGCCCATGCTGACGACGGGACGGAGATAGAGCTCGCTCTTGGCCATGGCGGGGATATAATCGAAGACACTCTTCAGCGTGACGTTGGCACCCGTCTTGAAGGGGATAGCCTGTCCGTTGCCGGCGACTTTCTCGCCCTGATAGGTGTAGGCCTCACCAGCGGCTTCACCACCGTTGTACTTCAGCACGGGAGTGACGGTGAGGACGGCCTTCTTGGGGAAGAACTTTGCGGGGAAGGTGCCGTGGATGGTGACAGGAACTTCGCCATTGACGGACTCCAGAACCTGAGGAGTGACGGTGAAGTAGTCGGAGGACAACTCAGTGAGTTTTTTGCTGCAGGAGCACAGTGCGAGCACGGCTACTGCCATGAGGATAAATCTCTGTTTTTTCATTGTTTTTGTTAATAATTAGGGATGATACTATTTCTTCGTTTCACGTTTTGGGCTGCAAAATTACTGCTTAACGCGCGAAAAACAAAGAAAAGCGGTGTTATTTTTAGTTAAGAACTAAAATTACTCAAGTTGCGGAAGTAAAAGTGGGAGTAAAAAGGGAAGTAAAAGGGGGAGTTATGCGCTTCGCGCAGGACAAATCTTGGAGCAGCGAGAGCAAAAAGAGCTTGCTCATTTTGCCGTTTCTGTCCCCCGGTAACGGGGGAACCGAAGGGGGTGTAAAGACCATTGAACGTGACAAGAGAAGACGAAGTCAATAGGATTGCTGTAGAAAGCATTTGTCCTCGAGCAAAGCGAGTTTACTTCCATGGGCAAAGCCCATTAACTTCCTCTTTTACTTCATTCTTTAACTCCCGAACTAAACGTTATTCTCCCTTCTTCGGGTAAAGGTCGTTCCACCAGCGGTCGTCGTCCTGGAGGAAGCGGGCAAACCACGCCATGATGGTGTTGTGCCAGAGGATGCGCTTGGGATAGTCGGCAATGAAGTGGTTCTCGCCCTCGACTTCGATGAATTCGACGGTCTTGCCCAGAATCTTCAGGGCGTTGAAGAGCTGGATGCTCTCGCCGATGGGGACGTTGGTGTCAGCCGTGCCGTGGAGCAGCAGCAGGGGGGTGTTGATTTTGTCGGCATTGAAGAGCGAGCCCTGTGCGAAGAGGTCGGGGTTCTGCCAAGGCCAGCTGCCGGCAGCAGCCACGGCATTGTAGCTGTAGCCCCAGTAGCCCTCGCCCCAGTAGCTGGTGACGTTGCTGATGCCGGCATGGGAGACGGCTGCGGCAAAGATGTCGGTCTGCGTCTGGAGGTACTGCGTCATGAAGCCGCCGTACGAGGCACCCATGCAGCCCACATGGGCAGCATCCACGAAGGGATGGGCAGCACAGAACTTCTGCACGCCCTCGATGATGTCGTTAGCCGTCCATTTGCCCCAGGCATTGACGTGGCGCGCCGAGAACTCCTGCCCGAAGCCGATGGTGCCGCTGGGCTGGATGACATAGACCACATAGCCCCGTGAGGCAAGCAGCTGGGCACAGTAGGGGCTGGAGATGCCCTTGGTCGTCGGGGTGGTGCCGCCGTAGTAATAGACAATGAGGGGGTACTTCTTAGTGGCATCGAAGGCAGGGGGCAGGCAGCACTTGCCGGTAATGAGGGTGCCGTCGGAGGCCGTGAAGTTCCACGGCTCGGTCTGCCCGAGCTCAAGCCGGTCGAGCTGCTCCTTCAGGGGGTCGGCAATGAGGCGCGAGGTGCCCTTCTTCAGCTGATAGAGGTAGGCACGCCCGGCGCTATGGTCGTCGGTGCCGTAGTAGGCAGCCACAGAGGCATCCTCCGTAGGCAGCACGAACGACGAGACAACGGGCGTCTCCAACGGCAGGCGCTTCATCGTGCGCGTTTTGGGGGAATAGACATAGACGTTCACATCGTCAGCCTCGGTGACGCGGAGGTAGATGTTGCCGTCGGCACGGTTCCAGATGACATTCTCGATGGAGGGGTCGAAGTCGCGGGTGATGGCTTCCACCTCACGGGACTTGAGGTCCATGATGTAGGCCTGCTTGTCATAATCATTGGCGATGGGGAGGTCTCCGCAGTTCTTGCCGATGCCGTCGAAGGCCTCAGGGCCTCCTGTGAAGAGCAGCTTCGTCCCGTCAGGGGAGTACTCCACACCTCCCACGTAGGGCTTGTCGGCATAGATGGTATCTACCGTGCGCGTAGTCAGGTCGTACTCGCTCAACGTGGAGACATAGTAATAAGGATGGCGCGAGACGTCCTCGTCGGACGACTGGAGCAGCAGCTTCGTGCCATCGGGCGAGATGTCAGCCACATGGGTGGAGTGGTTGCCGAAGGTGAGGCGCTCGGTGGTGCCGCTCTCGGGGTAGTAGATGCAGGGGTAGGCGCTGTTGCGGTTGCCGGGGATACGGTCGCGGGGCGAGAGGATGTGCTTCAGCGGGCCGTTGTCGCGGTTTCCCTCGTCGTTCTTCATGACAATCATCTTCTTCTCGTCGGGGAACCATTGGAAGCGCTCGTCGGGCAGCGAGCGGAAGAGCACCTCCTCCTGCTGCGTCAGGGGATCTACGGTAATGAGGTCGCTGCCCACGGCGGCACGACGCGTGTACCACAGCTTGTCCGTACGCGGCATCCAGCGCAGGTTGTTCGCCACCCAGGCGATGTGCTTCCCCGTCTTCACCTCGGTAAGCTCGGCACGGGTGTCGTTACGGTCGGCGCTGTAGGCATAGGAATAGCGCGTAACCAGATATTTCCCGCTGGGCGAGAGCTGGACGCCCGCGACGCGGTTGCCGTACACCGTGTTGTCAAGCATGAAACGTCCCTTCTGGCTCATGCCGCTGACGACAGCCACATCGCCGAACTCCTTCTTCTTGTCCACCTCGCACTTGATGCAAAAATCGCCCTTTCCATCGGAAGGAACGAGCACTTTCAGGGTGACGGGATAGGTCTTCTCAGGCTCCATCCGCAGGGAGATGGTGCGCGAGCTTTGGGGGCTGATGCTGTCCTGCGCCTCGTTCTTCGTTGCCTTGCCCAATCCCTCGACGGAAGCATCGAAGGGCAGCGGGCTGGTAATCTTCAGGTCGGCCTTCGCGAAACGCTCGGCACGCAGGCGCGTGGTGATGATGTAGAGGATGTTTTCGCCCTCCCGTCCGGGCAGCCTCAGCATACCGGCGGTATCGGTAGCAACGATGTCGGAGGGGAAGGCATCGAGGTTGACGACGACATCCGTCTTCAGCAAGTCGGCCTTGTAGCGGTTGCCCTTGATGTCTGCCGAATCGCAGACGAGCGGTTCTTTTACTGTAGCCGCCTCACGGACAGCATACTCGGTAATCACTTGTGCCTGTGACGTCAGCGTCAGCAGCGCAGAGGCAAGAAATAGCAGTTTTTTCATACTTATAAAATTGGATTTCAATGTTTTCAACCTATATTCTGAAATTTCTCAAATCAGCGTGAGGGATGCAGTATGTTACGTGGATGATGCTCCACAATCTCGCTTCGCAGACGGGTAGAATCGATGTGGGTATATATTTCCGTCGTGCCGATGTCCTCGTGCCCCAGCATGGCCTGGATAACACGCAGGTTGGCACCGTTTTCCAGCAGGTGGGTGGCAAAGGAGTGGCGGAACGTGTGGGGGCTGATAACCTTCCGGATTCCCGCCTTCTCAGCCAGTTCCTTCACCAAGTGGAACACCATGATGCGGGAGAGGTTCTTCTTCCGTAGGGCGCTGATGAAGAGGTAGTCCTCGTAGCCGGGCTTGATGTCTATCTGGTTGCGATCCACCATGTAGTATTGAATCTCCTCAATGGCAGACGGCGAAATGGGCACCAGCCGTTGCTTGCTGCCCTTGCCCTCCACACGGATGAAGCCCTCCTTCAGATAGAGGTCGCTCAGCCGCAGGCTGCACAACTCCGACACGCGCAGCCCGCAGCTGTAGAGCGTCTCGATAATGGCCCTGTTGCGCTGCCCTTCCTTCGAAGAAAGGTCGATGGAATCGATGATTTTGTCGATTTCCTCCACGCTCAGCACCTCCGGCAGACGGGCGGGAATCTTGGGCGATTCGAGCAGCAGCGTGGGGTCGGCTTCGATGTATTTCTCCAGCACAAGGAAACGGTAGAACGAGCGCACACCTGAGAGAATCCGAGCTACCGAGCGGGGATTGATGCCGACGTCCATCAAGTCTGCCGTGAAATGCTCCAGCGTATCCAGCGTCACCTCCTCGGGACGCACACCCTCCTCCGAGAGGTATCCGAACAGCTTCTCCACATCTTTCAAATAGGCATCAAGCGTGTTTGCCGAAAGCGCTTTTTCGAAGACAAGATACTGTTTATACCTTGTCAACATCTTTTTATTCTCATCTTTTGATGATTTATTGCCCATTTTTTTCTACCTTCGCGCCGGATTTCTGAAATTCGGTACAAAGTTACGCAAAACCATTCAATAAAAATACAAAATGAGTGAAGAAAAAAACAAAAAGAAAATCCTGGTCGTCAACGGGCCGAATCTGAACCTGCTGGGATTGCGTGAGCCGGGCATCTACGGCTCCGCTACACTCGACGAAGGTATGAAGGCTCTGGAGGAACGCTTTCCGCAGGTGGACTTTGCATTCTTCCAGTCCAATATCGAGGGGGAACTGGTTGACGTCATCCAGCAATACGGGTTCACAGCTGACGGTATCGTGCTCAACGCCGGGGCCTACACCCACACCTCCGTAGCCATCCACGATGCCATCAAGGCCATCCGCACTCCCGTAGTTGAGGTACACCTCAGCAACATCTACAGCCGCGAGACCTTCCGCCACACTTCCCTCATCACGTCAGCCTGCATCGGCATCATCGGAGGCTTCGGCATGGACAGCTACCGCCTGGCCGTCGAGGCTCTGCTAAACCGATGATACAATTGTAAAAAATGTAAATCGTAAATTGTCAAATCGTAAATGAATCTGGACGACTACATCCTCAACCACATGGAGCCTGAGAACGACTACCTGAAAGCGCTTTGGCGGACAGCCCACGTCCACCTGATGAACCCGCGCATGTCGTCGGGGCATCTGCAGGGACGTCTGCTGAAGATGCTGGTTGAGATGGCACGTCCGCATCGCATTCTTGAAATAGGCACTTACGTCGGCTACTCGGCCCTCTGCATGGCTGAAGGTCTGCACTCGGACAACGACCGTGTCGTCACCTACGAAATCGACGATGAATTGGAGGATTTCACACGTCCTTGGATTGAAGGCTCACCCTTTGGGAACCGCGTGGAATTCATTATCGGCGATGCTCTCCTGAAAGTACCCGAACGGGATGAACTGTTTGACTTCGTCTATATCGACGGCGACAAACGCCAGTATACCGACTATTACGAACTGGCCCTGCGATATACCACCTCCCAAGCCTTCATTTTGGCTGACAACACCTTGTGGGACGGCCACGTCATCGAAGACGAGTATGCTCACGAACACCGTACCGAAGGCATCAACGCCTTCAATGCCTACGTTAGTGCCGACCTCCGCGTGGAAAAAGTCATCCTCCCCATCCGCGACGGACTAACCCTTATGAGAAAAAGAAACTGAATTTATATGGAAACAACAAGACAAAACAAAATTGCACGGCTCATTCAGAAGGAGTTAAGCGACATCTTCCTCCTTCAAGCCAAATCCATGAGCGGCGTCATCGTCTCTGTGACAAACGTCCGCGTCACCCCCGACCTCAGCATCGCCCACGCCTACATCAGCGTGTTCCCTTCCGACAAGTCTGAGGAAATCGTCAACAACCTCAACGGCAATATGAAAAGCATTCGCTACGACCTCGGCACGCGAGTCCGCTTCCAGCTTCGCGTCATCCCCGAGCTGAAGTTCCACGTCGACGATTCGCTTGACTATCTGGAGCATATCGACGAGCTGCTGAAAAAATGAGATTTTCAGTTAAGAATTAAAAATACCCCTACACACAGAACAATCGTCTGAACTCCTGAACTCCTGTAACTCCTGTAACTCCTGAACTCCTAAAAAGGTGAAGCTCCCCTTCTATATTGCACGGCGATACCTCTTCTCCCGCAAGAGCCACAATGCCATCAACATCATCTCTGCCATTAGTGTCTGCGGGGTGACGCTGGCTACGCTGGCCCTCATCTGCACCCTCTCGGTCTTCAACGGCTTCCACGATCTGGTGGAGAGCATGTTCACCCATTTCGACCCCGAGTTGAAGATTGAGGCTGCCAAGGGCAAGACCTTCGTCCCCTCCGACAGCCTCATGGAGGTCCTTCACAGCATTCCCGCTATCACCGTCATTAACGAAACGCTTGAGGACCAGGCCATGGCGCAATACAAAGACCGCCAAACCATGGTGACAGTGAAAGGGGTAGGCGACGACTTCCTTGCCCTAACCTCGTTCAGCGACATCCTTATCGGCGAGGGCACATTCCGTCTGGCAGACGAAGTTGTCGACTACGGCATTCTCGGTATACAGATTCCCCAGATCCTGGGCAGCGGACTGCACTTCATCGACCCGCTCACCCTCTACGCTCCGCGACGGGGGACACGCATCAATCTTGCCAACCCCATGCAGAATGTCACCTCGCGCTCGCTCTTCAACCCAGGGCTTGTCTTCTGCGTCAATCAGGAGAAATACGATGCCTCATACATCGTTACCTCCATGGACTTTGCGCGGGAGCTGTTTGGGGTGCAGGAGGCTGTCAGCGCCCTGGAGCTCCGGACGGCTACAGGCAGTTCCATTCCAAAAGTAAAGCGCCAGCTGCGCCGCGCATTGGGAACGAATTATGAAGTCAAAGACCGCTACGAGCAGCAGTCAGATGTCTTCCAGATTGTGCGCATCGAGAAGTTTATCTCCTACCTCTTCCTCAGCTTCATCCTGCTGATTGCCTGCTTCAATATCATCGGGAGCGTCTCCATGCTCATCCTTGACAAACAGGACAACCTCTCCACCCTGCGCAGCCTTGGGGCTTCCGACAGCCTCCTTGCCCGCATCTTCCTCTATGAAGGAAACCTCATCGCCCTTGCCGGCGCCCTGCTGGGACTGGTGCTGGGCGTTATCCTCTGTCTGCTGCAACAGCGGTTCGGATTCATTTCCCTCGGTCAGTCAGGGGCTTTTGTCGTCGAGGCCTATCCTGTCAGCGTCCATCTTACTGACGTCCTGCTTGTCTTCGTCACGGTAGTAGTCGTCAGCACCCTCGCCGTCCGTCTGCCCGTCCGCATCCTTGCCCGCCGGGCAATAAACGATAATAATAAGGAGGAATAAACCCCTTTTTTACCCTGTCAAGCGTTTTTTTCGGGAAAAGTACGATGTATTTAAATAAAATTATGTACTTTTGACACTCGTTTTGGATGCTTAACGAAGAAATAGAACTGAAGGTAATTTTAATTTTTTAATAGTTAATCAATTATGTGGTTATTTAATTCTTCTATCGGAAAGAAGGTCGTGATGAGTGTCACCGGTTTGGCCCTGATTCTGTTCCTGACTTTCCACATGGCCATGAACTGCGTGGCCCTGTTCTCGGCCGAAGGGTACGAGTGGATCTGTAGTTTCCTCGGCGCTAACTGGTATGCCATGGTGGGCACCATCGGTCTGGCGTTGCTGATGATGATTCACTTTGTCTATGCCTTCTGGCTGACGCTGACTAACAAGAAGGCACGCGGCACGCAACGCTACGAAGTCACGGCACGTCCGAAGGGCGTCGAGTTCGCTTCGCGCAACATGTTCGTGCTGGGTCTCTGCGTCTGCGGCGGTCTGGTGCTGCATCTGGTGAACTTCTGGAGCAAAATGCAGCTTGTTGAACTGATGGGCAACGAGCCCGCCTCGGGTGTCGAGCTCATCCGCTACACCTTCTCGAAGTGGTACTTCGTACTGCTCTACCTCATCTGGCTGGGCGCCCTGTGGTTCCACCTTACTCACGGCTTCTGGAGCGCTATCCAGACCATCGGCTGGAGCAATCGCAAGTGGTTTGTCCGTTGGAAATGGATTGGCTACATCTGCGTCACGCTGCTCATCCTGGGCTTTGCTTCTGTCCTGCTCCTCTATTTCTGCGCCGAAGGGCTGAACTGGTACATCCTCCCCGGAATCTTCTCCGGAGTGGCCGCTTAAACGTTTAACGAAAATCGGAATTATATAATGGAAAACAAGATTATCACGAAAGTGGATGCCAAGATTCCTGAGGGACCCTTGGCCGAAAAATGGACGAACTACAAGGCTCACCAGAAACTTGTCAATCCTGCCAACAAGCGCAAGCTCGACGTTATCATCGTCGGCTCGGGTCTGGCTGGTGCCAGCGCCGCTGCCTCCCTTGGCGCTCTGGGCTTCAAAGTGAAGTGCTTCTGCATTCAGGACAGCCCCCGCCGTGCCCACTCCATCGCCGCACAGGGCGGTATCAACGCAGCCAAGAACTACCAGAACGACGGCGACTCGGTCTATCGTCTCTTCTACGATACCATCAAGGGTGGCGACTATCGTGCCCGCGAAGCCAACGTCTATCGTCTGGCTGAGGTCAGCAACGCCATCATCGACCAATGTGTGGCTCAGGGTGTTCCCTTTGCCCGCGAATACGGCGGCCTGCTCGACAACCGCTCCTTCGGTGGTGCTCAGGTAAGCCGTACCTTCTACGCCCGCGGCCAAACCGGTCAGCAGCTGCTGCTCGGTGCCTATAGCGCCCTGATGCGTCAGGTACACCTCGGCAACGTCGAGATGTTCACCCGCTGCGAAATGCTCGACCTCGTCATCATCGATGGCCGTGCACGCGGTATCATCT
Organism: Bacteroidales bacterium UBA1189; assembly: GCA_002309805.1. Lineage (GTDB taxonomy): Bacteria > Bacteroidota > Bacteroidia > Bacteroidales > Bacteroidaceae > UBA1189. The sequence goes on from DBYJ01000042.1 coordinate 13,218, forward strand.
ATCGTGACCTTGTCACGGGCGAAATCAAGCGTTGCTCCGCCCATGCTGTTGCCATCGGTACCGGCGGCTATGGAAATACCTTCTTCCTCAGCACCAATGCTATGGCCAGCAACGGTAGCGCCGCCATGCAATGCTACCGCAAGGGAGCCTGGTTCGCCAACCCCGCCTTCGCTCAGATTCACCCCACCTGCATCCCCGTTCACGGCGACAAGCAGTCAAAGCTCACCCTCATGTCCGAATCGCTCCGCAACGACGGCCGCATCTGGGTGCCTAAGAAACTCGAGGATGCCAAGAAACTGCAGCGTGGCGAACTCAATCCCAATGACATCCCCGACGAGGACCGCGACTTCTATCTGGAGCGCCGCTATCCCGCCTTCGGTAACCTCGTGCCGCGCGATGTGGCCAGCCGTGCTGCCAAGGAGCGTTGCGACAAGGGCTTCGGCGTCAACAATACCGGCCTCGCCGTCTTCCTCGACTTCAAGTATGCCATCGAGCGTCTGGGCGAAGACGTCGTCCGCCAGAAGTACGGCAACCTCTTCGACATGTACGAGGAGATTACCGACGTCAACCCCTACCACAACCCGATGATGATCTTCCCCGCCATCCACTACACCATGGGCGGCATCTGGGTTGATTACGAGCTGATGACCTCCATCCCCGGTCTCTTCGCCATCGGCGAGGCCAACTTCAGCGACCACGGAGCCAACCGCCTCGGCGCCTCTGCCCTCATGCAGGGCTTGGCCGACGGCTACTTCGTCCTCCCCTACACCATCCAGAACTACCTCAGCGACCAGATTCAGGTGCCTCGCTTCAGTACCGACCTTCCCGAGTTCGACGAAGCCGAGAAGGGCGTTCAGGCACGTATCGACCGCCTCATGTCCATCAAGGGCAACCGCTCCGTCGATAGCATCCACAAGGAACTGGGTCACATCATGTGGGAGTTCGTCGGCATGGGCCGTACGGAAGCCTCGCTCAAGGAAGCCGTCCAGCGCATCGAAGCCCTCGAGAAGGTCTTCTACCGCGACCTCCGCATCCCCGGCGAAGCCAGCACCCTGAATGTTGAATTGGAGAAAGCCCTCCGTCTTGAGGACTTCCTTGAGATTGGCAAGCTCATGGCCTACGACGGCCTCAACCGCGAGGAGAGCTGCGGCGGACACTTCCGCGAAGAGTATCAGACGCCCGAAGGCGAGGCCCTCCGTCGCGACGACCTCTTCTCCTATGTGGCCTGCTGGCAGTACGAAGGACAGGGCAAGGCTCCCGAACTCATCAAGGAACCCCTCGACTACGAGTACATCAAGGTACAGACCCGTAATTACAAGAACTAATTTTTGGTTTAACGTTTAAGGTTTAACGTTTAACGAGGCTGCGCAAAGATGGAAGACAATTTCGCATATAGGAAGCTCAGGGTTTATCAGAATGCCAAGGAGTATGCCATATACGTCCATGACATCATAAACACCTATTTTCCTACCGTTGAAAAGTACGCAATGTCAGACCAATTGCGTCGGTCTTCCTGTTCGGTACCTTCCAATATAGCGGAAAGTACAGGCAGATTCTCTCCGAAAGAGCAGCTTCGCTTTCTCGAAATAGCCTTTGGTTCTCTTTATGAATCAATGTGTCAGATTGAATTAGCCGTCAGTTTCGGCTATATTCAAGAAGAACATTTGGTAAAGGCGGAGAATCAGGTAACAACCATTGCCAAACAGCTTTCAGGCCTTCGGGAATCAAGAGTAAAGCTAATAGAATCCAGCACCGTTAAACATTAAACGTTAAACAAAACCAAAGGACGTGTTCGTTAAACATTAAACGTTAAACATTAAACCAATCTATTATGGATAAAAATATCAGCTTCACATTGAAGGTATGGCGTCAGCGCGGTCCGAAGGAAAAGGGCGAGTTCAAGAGCTACTACATGGAGGACATCCCTGGCGACACCTCGTTCCTTGAGATGCTCGACATCCTCAACGAGATGCTCATCAACCGCGGCGAGGAGCCCGTTGTCTTCGACCACGACTGCCGCGAGGGCATCTGCGGCATGTGCTCGCTCTACATCAACGGCCATCCCCACGGCCCTGCCACCGGCGCCACCACGTGCCAGATCTACATGCGCCGTTTCCAGGACGGCGATACCATTACCGTCGAGCCCTGGCGCTCAGCCGGCTTCCCCGTCATCCGCGACCTGATGGTCGACCGTCGTGCCTTCGACAAGATTATGGCTGCCGGAGGCTACGTCAGCGTCAATACCGGCGGCGTGCCCGATGCCAATTCCATCCCCATCCCCAAGGAGAAGGCCGACGAGGCCATGGATGCTGCTGCCTGCATCGGCTGCGGAGCCTGCGTGGCTGCCTGCAAGAACGGCTCGGCCATGCTCTTCGTCAGCGCCAAGGTCAGCCAGCTCGCTCTCCTGCCCCAGGGCAAGGTAGAGGCTAAGCGCCGCGCCAAGGCCATGCTGGCCAAGATGGACGAACTGGGCTTCGGAGCCTGCACCAACACCCGCGCCTGCGAGGCCGAGTGCCCCAAGTGCGTCAGCATCTCCAACATCGCCCGCCTCAACCGCCAGTTCATCGGCGCCAAGCTCAGCGACTGACACCAGCTCATCCTCTTTTATCGGGGCGCGAATGTCGCGCCCCTTTTTCTTTTCTCTCTCCTTTACAAACAACGTGTAAGATGGCAGGAAAAACGCAAATGGAACGTTTTGGGAACGCTTTTTATTTGGAGGTTGTTCACAAATGGACTTATCTTTGCAACGGAAATTCAAAAACCAACATGAGACGCTACGCCATACTCCTCCCCTTTGTCGTCCTTTCAGTCCTCTTCGGCTGCAACGGACAGCAGGCTGTAAATCCCCTGCTCACTCAGGCGGAATCCCTGCTGACCGACGACCCCCGCGCGGCGCTCGCCCTGCTCGCAGAGATTGAAGATGGAAAATTGAATTTTCAATCTAAAAAGGAGGCTGCCCTCTACGCCCTGCTGCGGACGCAGGCGGAATACAAGTGCTACATCGTGCCCGAGACGGACTCGCTCATCTGCATCGCTACCGACTACTTTGGCGACCGTAAGAAAGGCTTTCATGCTGCCCTCGCCTGGTACACGCGGGGCTGCGTCTATAGCGAGTGGCACGACGATGCCGCAGCCGTCGAGGCCTATCTGAAGGCCAGGCCCCTCTTCCCCGACACGCTCAGCCGCTACTACATCCTCTGCAACCAGAACCTCGGCATCCACTACCTGAACCGCCGCATGTACCGTCAGGCGCTCGACGCGCTGAACGCCTGCCGCCGGGGGGCCGCCCAGACGGGCGACTCGGCTACCGTGGCTTTTGTCGACTACCACGCCGCACTCGCCCACCTCTATCCGTCGGACTATGCCGAAGCAAAGGTGTTGTTCAGCCGCGTGCTGGCTAACCCGAAAGCCACAGCCCTTGCCCGCAACACCACCTACCTGCAACTGGCCAAAATAGAGCTCTATCAGAACAAGGATTGCACGCGTGCGAGCTACTACCTCCATCTGAACGAGGTGGGTGCCGCCGATTCTTCCGCCTTGGGTGCCAACTACAGCCTGCGGGGCGACATCTGCTGCGAGTTGCAGCAGCCCGACTCAGCCTACTATTGGTACCGCCGATCGTTAGACTGCCAGAGCGAACTCTTCACCGAATGCTGGAACTACCACCAGCTGGCTGAGCTGGCGCCACGCCTTGGCCTCATCGACTCCGTGTCCGCCTACATCCACCGCTATACCCTGCTGGCCGACTCCGTAAGGGCTGCCGAGCAGCAGGCCGAGGTGAGCGAAGCCTACAGCCAGCATCAGGTGGAGGAGAGCCGTCGTGCGCTCACCCGTCGCGCCACACGCGTCCTGCTCACCGTCGTGGCGCTGGCCCTGCTCGCAGCCCTGCTGGCAGGACTGGCCTTCCTGCTGCGCGACCGCCGGCGCAAAATCCTTTACCTCCGCCTGCAGGACGAGCTGAAACAGAATCGCCGCGAGTCGCTCACCATCCCCGACGAAAACCGCGGAGAACTGCTGCGCCGCAAGCTTGACATCTGCTGCCGTATGTTCCGCAGCACCCCTTCGGCCCGTATGCTCCTCGGTCGTACGGCTGCGGCAGAGGCGCTGACCCTCTCGGCAGCCGAGCGCGCCAAGATTGTCTCTGACGTTACCGATTCGTTTGTCGATGTCATGCTCGACATGAAGAACGAGGTGCCGCAGCTTTCCGAGCAAGACATGCTGTTCTGCGCCTTCAACGCCCTCCGTTGTTCCCCGCAGGCGCAGGCCGAGTGCCTCCTCCTCTCCCCCACCACCCTGCGCACCCGCAAGTACCGCCTGAAAGAAAAGCTCCCCGCCGAGCTCTTTACGCTCTTCTTCGACGACCCTCAAGCGAACAATTAGCCACCCAAATACAATAACATTATGAAGAAGATTATATTATTCTTTATTATATTTTTTCAAAGCCTGTTCCTCATGGCACAAAGCGTGACCATCAATCTGGACAGACAGAATATCGCCGACGTCCTGACTCCCGAAGTGCAGCAGGCTGTTACCCACATCACCCTCTCAGGACACCTGTCAGCTGCGGACTATGCCTTTGTCAACGATTGCCCCCGCCTGACCACGCTGGATATGACGGACGTCATTACCGACAGCATCCCTGCCTTCTGCTTGGCCAAGGCTAACGCCCTTGCTGACCTCTACCTCCCCAAAAAGCAGACGACCTTCAACTTCTATGCCGTAAAAAACACCCTCACCAATAGCGTAACCGCCCATGTCACAGGTCTCTATCCGCAACTCGACGTTCCCACAACAGGTGACAAGGATGCTGCAACAGACGTGTATTTCACGATAGAGAAAGGCAACGACCGTTATTTTGAGGCCGAACATGGAGATATCTATTCTGCCAATATGGATACGCTCTACCGCTATTCGCAGTACATTCCAACACAAGCCATAATTGCAAAGGTCATCCGCCCCTACGCCTTTGCCTGGTTACGATTGCCCAAAGGGCTAAAAATCGACCTTAACCCTACTCTGGACCTTATTTGTCTCCATGCTTTTGAAGGAATCCGATGGGGAGAGGAAATAATAAACGATAAGCATTACAAAAACTACGCAGACCTGGAGTTACGGTTGTCGAATCTTTCCGATCCGAAAATGTATTCCCTGCCGCGGCTCGAAGGGCCCGTTCAATGGAACACAAAAGAGTATGAAGAACAGAACGGTTCATTGGCGATGTATGTTGTTATTGGAAGCCTTAAAACCTATCTGGAGGACTCTTGCTTGTGGGCAGGAGTGGATATGATAGACGAATTTTACTATAATATAATCGCCTCGACGTTTATCCTGGACGAAGAGTATCACGACAAGGATGGAAACAAACTTACTGCCGTTAAACCGCATTTCATCTCCTCCGAATGGCATGCCGGCACACTTAATACGACGAATATCTCTTTCACATCTCTTTCCGACGAGGGCCATTCTTTAACCATCAATATGAATGTGGAATACGGAGCATATTACACCTTCGTCCTATCATATTCCGTTATCGAACGCGATCTTCCCGATCCTCTCTGCCCGTACTTCCATACCGTTGAGTATCGCGACACCATCTACAGCCCTATTCCCGAAGGAGACGACTTAACCTACGAGTTTGAGATTTTCGATGACGAAGGCAATCTGCTCTTCTCTTCCCGACGAAAGGGCGACAAAGGAAATACGGAGCATCTGAGCGGCGTACTGACTAACGTGCCGCAGAGTGAGCAGGGCGATCTGAAGAGCCGTTCTTCGGGCATGCGCTTTGGAACCTCACCTTGGAGGTCCCAACGCGTCAGTTTTGTCCCCACAGGCATTCGCCTATTGAATACCTCGCCAACCAACGCCCCCTTCTACGACCTTACTGGCCGTCCGATGAACGAAACAAAGAAAGGCATTGTTATCCACGATGGGAAAAAAGTACTTATTAAATGAGTATAAAACAACTATAAATACAAGCATCATGAAAACGACCCGAACCCTTTTCCTGTTATCTGCCTTGCTGCTGATGGCAGCAACGAGCATGGGAAGAACTGACATTCCGCTTGTAAAGGATGTCCCAAAAGGTAATGAAAACGATGAACGCGCACGCATGCCTATGGTTGCCCCTGAAGCTTATATGGAGAGCGGCTCATTGTTTATTGAATTCAATTCTGCCACCCCGACGATAGTTTCCATCAACGGCAGAAATACGAACGAAAACTATTATTATGAACAATTTGAATCCACCGGAAGAGTTTCCATCAATCTCAGAAAGCACGACATCAAGGACGGAGATTACAAACTTGGGGTTACCTTCGGTGGTCTCTGGTGGATTGGCTTTTTTGTAATTGATTCAGACTCCAGACCCGTTGCAAGCGCATTTTACGTGGAAATTGACAGTATCCTCTACAAGCTCTCGACGGAAGAAAAAACAGCTGAGTATGTTCGCTTCAACAGATTCTTCTATGAAAGGAGGTATAATGTCCCAAGTACCATAAACTACGAAAATGGAACCTATTCCGTCACAAAAATAGCAGCAAACGCGTTTAACAATTCCCCCTATTTTTCCATTATAACCATACCGAATGAGGTAAAAAGCATCGGAGAAAAAGCTTTTGCCGACTGCCCTCATTTGACGGATGTCAACCTTTCCCAAAGTATAACCACCATTGAGAGGGAAACCTTTTACGGTTGCTCAGAACTCACCTCCATTGTTATTCCCGATGGCGTTAAGGTCATCAAAGACATGGCCTTTGCTACGTGCAAAAAATTAGCCTCTGTCCACCTTCCTGAAAGCCTGACAACGATAGGCGAAGAGGTTTTCTTTAGGTGTACAAACCTGAAGACCGTGAATATCCCAGGGAGCCTTACTTCATACGGTAACTACATTTTCTATGGCTGTGCTTTGTCGTCGGTTTCTTTCTCGGAGAATCTAACTACGATTGGCGAATACCTCTTTCAGGGATGTAGCGGGCTGACTTCTATTGACATTCCCCAGAACGTTACAACGATTGGTGAAGGCGCCTTCCTGGGATGTAGTGGACTGATTTCCATTAACATTCCACAAAGCGTTACAAGTATCGGCCATTATGCATTTCAGGAATGTTCGGACTTAACTTCCATCATCATTCCCGATAATGTGCTGAAATTAGGATATGGTGTTTTTCAAGGTTGTACCCATTTGGAATCCGTTGAGCTTCCAAACGGCTTGGATTCCATTAAGGCCCACCTTTTTTATAATTGTAGCAACTTGAAACATGTTAACATTCCAGAAAGTGTCACCATTATTGAAGGTGCTGCTTTTTTTAATTGCAGCAGCCTGGAATCCATTCATATTCCCGAATCAGTCGAGTTTTTAGGAGAATCTGTTTTCCGTGGTTGTTCTAAAATCACTTCCATCACCATTCCCAACGGAATAAAACGGATTTACTACCTTGTTTTCGCAAAATGCGAAAATCTTACCTCCGTAATTATTCCTGAGAGTGTCGAACGAATTCAAAGCAGTTCTTTCGCTGGCTGCAACAATCTTGCTTCCGTCACTTGTTATGCGAAAACCCCACCTGGCTTAAATAGAGATGCCTTCAGCTATTATGGAACACTCCATGTCCTGCCGGGATGTAAACAACAATATTTGAATTCCGATATGAATTGGAAGCTTTTCAACATCGTCGAAGATGCTGATACGGAAATTGAATGGCCATCCGATAACGAAGCATCTGAAAACATCGCTTATGACCTTCTTGGGCAGCCTGTTGACGATTCCTACAAAGGCATTGTCGTGAGAAACGGGAAGAAAACATTTATCCGATAAACCCCGTCTAACTTTTTTCCATCATGAAAACGAAACAATCATTTTTACTTTCCATACTTGTGCTTGCATCAGCCTTGTCTACACAGGCCCAGACTCCACCCTCAGGAGATGTCACCCGAACCTATTATCGCGAAATAGGCGGCATCTTCTATAAACTCCGGGGTGATAAAGCTACCGTTTTTGAGAGGTATCTGGATTATAAGCCCTATTTTGACAATGTGGTCATTCCCTCTACCGTTACCTACCAAGGGGTTGAATATACCGTCACAACTATTGGGGCAAATGCTTTTTCAGGTAGCTATGGCCTGATCTCTATCACTATTCCTAATACCGTCACTTCCATAGGAACAGGGGCTTTCTATGGCTGCATCGGACTGCGTTCTTTCCGCTTCCCAGAAGGGGTCACCTCAATTGGCGAGACAGCCTTTACAAATTGTACAGGCCTGGCCTCCATTTACATCCCTAAAACGGTAACATACATCGGAGAAACGGCATTTAATTCCTGTTCGTGCCTTACCTCCATCGAGGTTGAGGAAGGCAATCCCGTCTTCGATAGCCGCGACGGCTGTAATGCCATCATCGAAACCGCTACCAACGCCCTGAAGGTGGGATGCGAGAATACGATTATCCCCAACTCCGTAACCACTATTCTTGATGGTGCTTTCAGCTATCGCCACTATCTGAAAACCATTGAAATTCCCAGTAGCGTCACAACTATTGAGGCCGCATTCTACAATTCGGGCCTCACCACGATTTCTCTTCCAAGCAGCGTCAGGATTATAAACCGGGCTTTTCAGAATTGTTACAATCTGGAATCAGTAGCCATTTTGGGAGCCGATATCACCATTGCCGGGTATGCTTTTTATGGCTGTGAGAAACTGAAATCCCTTACTCTTTTCGCCCCAGAGCCACCCAAGATTACACAAGAAACATTCATTTTCAACTTAGCCCAGATTACGCTCCACGTTCTCCCCGGCTGCGAAGAGGCCTACTCACAGGCTGAGTATTGGAAGGACTTTCATATCGTCGGAGATGCAGACCCCACGAACATAACCTCAACCACACTTCTTTCCGATACCGATGAAACGACATACGACCTTTTGGGACGTCCTGTCGATAGCCATTACAAAGGCATTGCCATCCGAGACGGAAAGAAAATAATCATCAAATAAAACGGTCTAACCTTCAATAAAAAACACTATGAAAAAGCTGGTCATACTGATTATATCCCTTCTCTCTGTAAGCAGTATATGGGCGCAGTACAAAGGCCCTTTCTTCCCCACAGGAACCACATGGTCGGAAGCCTGGATTCTCACAGGAGAAGTGAAGGGCGAATTGCCTTCCACAACGTATGAAGTGGGTACCGATACCCTTATTAATGATACCATCTACAAGCGCATTCTGGTGAATGGAGCAGAAAGCGGCAAATGGTTACGCGAAGAAAAACAGCGCGTCTGGCTGCGAAGGGATGATTTCCCGAAGGAAATCATGCTCTACAATTTTGCCTGGTACGATCAATATTATGTATATTACAAGACCAACGTCCGGCAATACGTTGAAAAAGGCGTGCTGAAGGAAGATACCTTCTATATTGATAGGAAGTCAGTTGTGTGCTTAGAATCGTATTATGACAACTTCTATATTGAATTTGAATACTTCGATTTCGATGCTGTGCAGATGCTTTATGGAATCGGCATGGCAACAGAGCCTTATAAGGATTGCTGTATCCTGGGCTGTATGCTGCCCGACGAGATGGAACATGCCACACGACAATGCCAGCTGCTTTCGTTCAGCCGAGACGGGAAACTTATCTACGACTATAAAAAACAGTTCGTTCATTGCGAAGTCTTCACCCGAAATATGCCACCCACAGCCGGCGTTGATGTCTGGCTCTATTCCGAATGGGAAGGGCTCGTTCAAGGAGAAGATATCCGTCTCGACAGCATCAGGGGAAACCACATTTACGTCAGCGGACATTATAACAACAAAGTCACAAGTGACAACTATAAAATCAATTTAGGCAGCTTCGAGGCAGGGGAATACCAGATTGTCTATACTGCTGTTGATGACTCGGATTTCATGCTAGATGTCGTAAACTATATCCCCCTGACGGTCAACGAAATTGCTGTTGATGTACCTCGTGGACTGATTCCTTTGTATGGAGCAGCAAAGGACCATGAATTTCATCCCACAATAGACTATGTTACCGATATTACAGCCACCATAGAAAACGACAGCCTACGTATTTCGGGATGGCTCTTCTTTAATGACTGGGCCGAGCAATACTGCTATTACGAAGTTCATGGCGACTCCATCTATCTGGAAACAGCAGAAAAATGGGGAAGATTCTTGCCAACATCCCCTTATGGAGGACTCTTTCCCATAGATTTCACCGTTCCCTTCAACGACGATCATTGCACCATCCATGTGGCAGAAAAATATGGACGCTCCTATACCAATAACGGATATACAGCCCATCATCAAATCTATAACACGCTGAAATACGACTTTACATCCGTCAATAATACGCTCTACGATTCTCCTTCGCCAATATTCTATGATTTGCAAGGCCGACCTTCTGAAAGAGCACAAAGAGGGCTCTACATCAAAGACGGGAAGAAAATCCTGGTAAAATAATGCGGCAATTGGCAGAAAGGAACTATAAAAGTTATAAAATGAAAAAAAGTCGGTTCTCTCATGCAGTATTAGGGACTATCGCTCCGTTTATATAGTAGAGGCTCATCTGAAATTCAAATTAAAAGTTTACTAATAAATCGTAGGGTATGAAAAGGAATTATCTGTTATTGCTATCTATCGCGTTGCTCGCTGTTGCCTGCGGCAAGATTGACCTGTCGGAAAAGGAATGGAGCGGTATTCCCGAAGGTCCTTATTTGGACTTTGCAGAGATAAAGAAAGTCGTCATCGAAGATTCCCTTTTTTTCGATGGGAGTGGTAAAAGGGTTGAGGTAGAAATAAACCCCGATGTGAAGGAACGAATGTTGACGTATATGAAAGATTTTTATTACAACAGGTGTGATTCCCTGACAATAAGTTGCCTGGGAAAGCCAATTGTGAAGGCTATACTTTGGCCTGGAATACAGTCTTACATTCCTAAAGGATTAAGCATTGCGTTAGATGGCGATAGGCTTATGTCTGAACGACCGAGTTTTTTGGTTGAATCATGCGAAGATCATTCCGATTGTAACCTTTTCATAAAGCAGTTGAAAAAGACAAAGATTCCCATAACCTATACGAAACATACCCCTTTTTGACGACACGGCCGGCAGAGAAGGAAAACCGCCCGAACGGACGAATTGTAAGATTTTTGTAAGGTTTTTTTCTTGGTTAATTCTCTCGAATGCGTTACTTTTGTCCACAAAAATGTTTAACTAAACATCCGAACGGAGGAAAAAAAAGTACTACTATGAAAACTTTACGATTTATATCATGTCTGATAGTCATTGTATGCGGTATGATGAGCACCTCTGCGGAGTCAAGATTCTACAAAGCAAACAGCGTTCGTATAAAGTATCTTTATTGGCTTGTTGAGGCTTCGGACGTAGATCCGAACCGTGACAAAGTCTGGTTTGCGGAAATGTGGACTGGCAACGACACCATTGTGGATGGTTACTCCTGTGTTACACTTTGGGATCAGAACGAAGGTGAGGAACCGAAGCTTGTCGGATGTTTACGTGAAGATGAGAATGGCTTTGTTTGGCGCTATTACTGGGATTATTCAAAGTTGGTAGGTGGTGATAGTGATTGGATTTCTAAGCAGTTAGACTACTGCGGATTGACTAATAACTGGGCATTTCTGTATGACTTTTCCAATCCCGACTGGAAAAATGGAATAGCAATAGAAGTAGGCAGTAGCGACCCTAATGATCACAGAACCATTAAATTATATGGTGTAGAAGACAGGATAATAGCTGAGAATGGAGAAGAAATCCCCAGAGCACAGTTCGGATTTCTCATTTATGGTATTGGGAATACTAGTACTCTGTTTGAAAGTCGGCTGTTAGGACCGGCATCAAGATATGGAACCACTGTGCTTGAATACTGGCGTGACGGTGAGTTACTGCTTAAGAATTATATGATTACTGAAGAAATTAAAATAGCAATGAAGATAGAGTCTGTATCAATGCCACAAAAAGTGGAGTTATACGACCTTACCGGCTGTCCCGTGGATGGCACGCAGAAGGGCATCCTCATTCATGACGGAAAGAAAGTCTTGGTGAAGTAACCCTTCGCCCACGGCCGAGGAAAACCGCTAAGCGGTTCTACAATAAGCTTACTTTTTCGATACGATGCATCACCATCTCCCCGTTGCCTGCGAAGGCGGCGGGGAGATTTTTGCCGCCTGAACGGAAATCTAATTCTTACGCAGAAAGCACTAAAAATATTCGGATAATTCGGATAATTCGCCGTTTAGAGACATAAACAGGAAATATCTTTGTCGGCAAATTAGGCGAATTGTACGAATGGCATTGCGGCGTGGGCTTCGCACGCCGAGAGGGTTTTCCCGTTCAGCCGATTTTACGCCTTTTTTCTCGCGCGCACACGCGCACGAGGCGGCGGGTGGCGCGTTCGTCATCTTTTGCCCCTGACGCGCCCAGAGGCGAAATTTTGGGCGTTATTTCGCGTGCCAGTTCGTGGCGCCCGTTGAGGGAAGGGAGGGGAAACTTGCTGTGGCTCCCTGAGACGCGGCATGAAGCGTCTTTTTCTTAGTAAAGGCCTTGTAGGAGAGAAAGTTAACGTGGAAGCATTACAGTTATTACAATTACAGTTAGTTTTTTGAGGGTAGGCTATCTCTTTAATCCTCCTTTTTATTATATATATTATTAATAATTAGTATATTATATATAGAAATGGATGAAAAAAGGAAAAGTACACCCTTCGAAAAAACAACTGTAATAACTGTAATTGTAATGCTCGGCTGGTTTTGCCTCTTCTAAAAGACAGAAAGACAATAGAGTATAATCATGCTGTTCCAGTTCCAATTGTTCCAATTA
>DBYJ01000012.1 GCA_002309805.1 Bacteroidales bacterium UBA1189
TCGATATCATAACCTGATATTTTTTTTGCACATACTTCCATAATTCATTTGTTTTTTATTTTGCCCATTCGGGCGGATTAATAATCAATTTCGCACCCGTTCGGGCGAATATTCGCGGAAGAGGGCAGGTGCTTTCATGGTCTTTCAGAATCAGCGGGGGACGAAGCGGCCTTCGGCCCAGTCGTAGTAGGTGACGGTAGTGGAGGGGATGAGCTCGGCATCCTCGTCCTTAGGCTCGTAGGTCTCAACGGTATAATCGGCTTGCAACGACGAATTGAGAGGGGAAAGGGTGAGGCGGAGGAAATGATTGGCAACGGGTTCTGCGTGTTGCTCGGGCGAGGCCAGCTGGATAAAGCGGGAGAGGGGAAGGGGCGCCCAGGCTTCGTCGTAGAAGGCGATACGTGAGTCGGGCGCAGGGAGCTGTACGGTACGAACCAGGCAGATGACGCTGGTGGAGTCCGTCAAGGGGAGCAGCTTCATCTCCACCTGTGAAGCGGAGGTGTACTGCCAAAGGGCGTAGTCGGCCGTGAGCTGGGTGAGCTCAGTTGTGCCGCCAAGACGGTTGGTAACCTTCGCCTCCATGCCGGCTTCGCGGAAATCGACGCAGTCGGCACGATTCACCGACGTCAGCAGGGTCATCAAGGAGTCGGGCATACGGACAATGCAGTCGCGCATCCGCACCTGAGCAGAGAGAGAGATTGAAGATTGAAAAGTGAAAACTGGAAATTGGAGGATAAAAAACAAAACCATAAGGGTTGTCAAAGACCTCCCTTTAACATCCATATACCTTCTCTTAAACATCCGTTCCATATCCATCTTCAATGCTCAATTTTCAATCTTCAATCTATATTATCGTGTACCAAAGTAGAGGAAGAGCAGGCCGATGAGCACCATAGCGAGGGCGATGAGCTTGCTCTTGATGTTCTTCTCGTGCAAGAAGAGGGCGCCGCAGAGGAAGGAGATGATGACATTGCCGCGTCGTACCATAGAGACAATGGAAATCATGGAGCCCTCCTGGCTCAACGCCTTGAAGTAGGCAAAGTCGGCTACCGTCAGGAAAAGCGAGATGAGCAGGATGGTCCAGCGCCATTGGAAGGGCTGCTCCTTGCGTTTCGGATACCAGAGGATGAACATCACCACACACATAATGAGCATGATATAGACATTACACCACGCCTGAACGAGCATATTGTCGAGTTGCCGCATGAGCGCCTTGTCGTAGAGCGCGCTGACGGCTCCCAGCAGCGAGGCTGTTACGGCAAACCATATCCAACGGTTGTGCTTGAAGTCGATGCCCTCCTTTTTTCCGCCCAGGCTGAGCATATAGAAGGAGATGATGGCAAAGGCCACACCAATCCATTGCCAGGCATTGAGCCGCTCGCCGAAGATGAGCAGAGCGCCCAGCAGCACCATGACGGGACGTGTGGCGTTGATGGTGCCGACGATGGTGATGGGCAGGTTCTTCATGCCGAAATAGCCGAAGGTCCACGAGGCAGAGACGATGCAGGCTTTCAGAAGGATGTACTTATGGGTGTCCCACGAGGCAACGGGGACGTGTACCAGCGTGCCGTCGAGTACAGGAGTGTAAGCAGACAGTAGAATGAGCGGCAAGAAGATGCACGACGAAATCAACGTGCTGAAAAACAGCACGGGAATGACAGCATTGCCGCGCAACGACTGTTTCTTGAACACGTCATAGAAGCCCAACAAAAAGGCTGACAGAAAGGCCAGGATTAACCACATAGAAAATTATAAAATTATAAATTAGGAATTGAAATTAGAAATTAGGAATTAGGTATTAGGAATGAACAATTCTTGGGGGTAGTCGATATGGGTGAGGAACAAGCCGCGCCCTGGGACGGAGGTGCCTGCGCTACAACGGTCCTTCTGCTCGATGACGCGGCAGAACTCTTCGATTGTCATTCGGCCTCGTCCTACCTCAAGCAAGGTGCCGACGATGGCCCGCACCATATTGCGGAGGAAACGGTCGGCCTGAATGGTGAACGTCCACACGCCCTCGCTCTCCTGCTCCCAACGTGCCTGCATGATGCGGCAGTTGTTGGTTTTCACATCGGTGTGGAGTTTGCTGAACGAGGTGAAGTCCGTGTAGTCAAATAGGCGCGCAGCGGCTTCGTTCATAGCCTCGAAGTCAGGAGCCGTGAACAGACGCATGGAGTAGTCGCGCCCGAAGGGAGACTTGGCTGTATGGACGTAATATATATAGGTACGCGCAAGGGCATCGAACCGCGCATGGGCATCGTCCCTTACCTGACGGATATTGTGGATGGCGATGTCGGAGGGGAGCAGACGATTGAGCTTCTCGCAGAGCCAATCCGTGAAGGGCTGGGGCTGCGCTGCCACACACGCCTCGTCCACATCCAGATGCGCTACCATCATGCGGGCATGCACACCTGCATCCGTACGCCCAGCCCCTACCACAGGAGCAGGCACACGCAACAGCGTAGTCAACGCCTCCTCGAGGGTCTGCTGCACCGTCGGCGCATTGGGCTGCGTCTGCCAACCGCTATAGTTGGTGCCGTCGTAGGATAGGGTGAGGAAGAAACGCATTTTAGTGTGTCAAGTTCATCAGATGGACGGCAACGAGGGCGGCAGTCTCTGTACGCAAACGGGAGGCAGAGAGACTGACGGACTGAAAGCCGAGGGAAAGCGCCAGCCGTACCTCTTCCACGCTGAAATCCCCTTCAGGGCCAATAAGGACAAGGGCATCCTCATCAGGGTTCAAGGCATCTAACAACGAGAGACGGAAAGCGGATGTGCCGTAGGACTGGCCCAGTCCCTCACCGCTAACATCCTTCTCTACCTCCTCTTCGCTATAGCAATGGGCAATAAACTTTTGCCCTTTGAAGGACTGACGGACAAACTTGTCGAACGGCATCATCTCGTGGAGAACGGGCTTGGTGGCCTTAAGACTTTGCTTCATGGCAGCTACCAGAATCTTGTCGAGACGTTCTGTCTTCACCACGCGGCGTTCAGAAAAACGGCAATCCAATAGGCTCAGCTCGTCGAAACCAATCTCCGTAGCCTTCTCAGCCAGCCACTCCATGCGATCCATGTTCTTCGTCGGAGCGACAGCCAGATGCAGGTGCCCCTGCCACGAGGGGGCAGGCGTCGTCTGGCTGAGGATGTCCACACGGCAACGCTTGCCCGATACATCGGCAATAACCGCCTCGTAAAAATGCCCCACGCCATCGGTCAACTGTACCTTCTCCCCTACCCCAAGGCGCAGCACACGCAGGGCATGAGCCGCTTCCTCTTCGGGCAGCTCATGCCGCGTGGAGATATCGGGGCAATAGAAAAGAGGCACCTTGAGCATTATTTGCGTTCGTGCTTATACTTGAAGATGATGGCGAAGAGCACGCCAACGACGAGGGCGTAAGCTGCGAAGACGTACCAACAGGTTGACCAAGCCTGCATCTGAGCCTCGCCTGCGGGCTTGGAATAGACTAGCGCATTGACGACAGCCTGAGCCGACAAAGTGCCAATCGTAGCGCCAAAGCCGTTCGTCATCATCATAAAGAGGCCCTGCGCGCTGGAGCGGATGCTCTCGGTAGTATTCTCCTCCACAAAGAGCGAGCCGCTGATGTTGAAGAAGTCGAACGCCACACCATAGACAATCATCGAGAGAATAAACAGCCAGACGCCGTTGCCTGGATTGCCCACAGCAAAGAACCCGAATCGGAGCACCCACGCCAACATGGCTATGAGCACCACCTTCTTGATGCCCAAACGACGCAGGAAGAAGGGGATGAGCAGGATACAGAGTGTCTCGCTGATTTGGCTAAGCGAAATAAGGATATTGGCATGCTTGACGGCAAACGTGTTGGCGTAAGCAGGGATGTCAGCAAAGGCCGAGATGAACGTGTTGGCATAGCCGTTGGTAATCTGCAGCGATACGCCAAGGAACATGGAAAAGATGAAGAACACGCACATCTTCTTATCCTTGAACAGCGAGAAAGCCCTCAGGCCAAGCGCATCCACCAACGACTGCTTCTCGCCCGTGCCCTTGTTCGTGGGGCAGTTGGGCAGCGTCAGGGCATAGAAGCCGAGTATGATGCTCCAAGCGGCGCACACAAGGAACTGACGATAGTCGTGCTGGAAGCCCATCAGATCAACCAGCCACATCGAGCAGATGAAGCCGACGGTACCGAAGACGCGAATGGGCGGGAAGGACTTTACGGTGTCCAAGCCTGCCTTAGTCAACGCATTGTAGGAGACGGAGTTGTCCAATGCGATAGTCGGCATGAAGAATGCCACACTCAGCGCATACCAGGGGAACAATTGCCCGAAGGTGACATCGCTGCCGTAGCGCATTCCCTGCCAACCGGCAATGCCCATAAAGACAGCTGCCAGGAAATGGCAGAGGCTGAGCATCTTCTGCGCCGGAATGAACTTATCGGCAAGGATGCCGATGAGAGCCGGCATGAAAAGCGACACGAAGCCCTGCACACTATAGAACCAGCCAATCTGAGGACCCATGCCCACTTCGGCAAGGTACGAGCCCATGCTGGTCAGATACGAACCCCACACGGCAAACACCAGGAAGTTCATGATAATAAGACGAATCTTTGTCTGCATAATGCTGATATTATTTACAATTTGACATTTTTCGATTGCTCAACTCTTCTCTATTGGCTTTAGCCCCACTTCTGCGGCTTTGGTGAGGAGGTAGGCGTAAGCGGCATCATGGTCGTTGGGGATGACGCCATCGAGGATGGCATCCTTGATGGCAGCCTTCAGGGTACCCACCTCGGCACAGGGCTCCAGCCCAAATACCTCCATGATCTCCGTACCATCCACAGGCGGCTGGAAGTTGCGGATACGGTCCCGCTCCTCCAAATCCTTCAGTTTCTGGCGCACCAAACGGAAGTTGTCGAGAAAACGCTGCTTCTTCTCGGCGTTCTTCGACGTGATATCCGCCTCGCACAATACCATCAGGTCGTCGATGTCGTCGCCCGCCTCAAACAGCAGACGACGTACGGCACTATCCGTCACCACCTCGTCGGCTATGACTATGGGGCGCATGTGCAAGCCAACAAGCTTTTGCACGTACTTCATCTTCTCGTTCAGGGGCAGCTTCATGGTGCGGAAGATGCCTGGCACCATTTTCTCCCCCACAAAGTCGTGGTTATGGAATGTCCATCCCAGCTTTGCGTCCCAGCGCTTGGATTTGGGCTTGCCGATGTCGTGCAAAAGCGCCGCCCAACGCAGCCAGAGGTTATCGGACGAACGGGCCACGTTATCAAGCACCTCAAGCGTGTGATAGAAATTATCCTTATGCTTGCGTCCGTTCACCTGCTCCACGCCACAAAGCGCAGCCAATTCTGGGAAGACCAACGGCAGCAGCCCACAACGCTCTAGTTCCACAAAGCCCTTCGAAGGTATGGGAGAGGCTATTATCTTGTTCAGTTCCTCGCTGATGCGCTCCTTTGAGATGATGTTGATACGCTCCTTGTTGCGCTCCAGCGCATCGAACGTCTCATCATCAATATAGAAGTTCAGCTGTGTGGCAAAACGTATGCAACGCATCATGCGCAAGGGGTCGTCGCTGAAGGTGATATCGGGGTCGAGGGGGGTGCGGATAAGCCTGTCCTCCAAGTCGAAGACGCCCTCGAAGGGATCGACAAGCTCGCCGAAATGTGCCTTGTTAAGGCAGAGGGCCATAGCGTTGATGGTAAAGTCGCGTCGGTTCTGGTCGTCCTCCAGCGTACCATCCTCCACGACAGGCTTGCGGCTGTCGTGGCTATACGACTCCTTGCGGGCCCCCACGAACTCAATCTCCAGTCCGTGCCACTTCAGCTGGGCGGTACCGAAGTTACGGAACACGCTCACATGAGCGCCTCGCCCACAACGTTTTCGCAAAGCCTCCGCCAAGGCAATTCCGCTACCGATAACCACCACATCGATGTCTGTCGAGGGACGCTCGAGAAACAAGTCGCGCACCCATCCGCCCACTACATAGCAGGGCATACCGAGTTCGTCGGCCGTCTCGCCTATTAGGTGGAACACCCGCTTGTCGAGTGCCCTCACCAAGTCCTCCTGCGTCAGCCTTACCATCCGTTTATTTTGAATTTTGTCGCAAAGTTACAAGTAAGCGAGAGAAATACCAAATTTATTTGAGTTTTTCCGAGCGAGGTAACTAAAACCGAAGGTCAAGGATAGGGTGAGCCGAGCGATAATAAATCATTTTTTCTTGACTCTGACTCCATCTGCATTCAAAAGGGAAAAGAGGCCCGAAGGTTCTGGAGGCATTCACACCAAGCAACTCATAAAAAAATAGCCTGCGCTAATTTTTTATTTGCTTATTCTGTTTTTTTATTTGCCTGCGCTAAAAATTTATTTGCCTGCGCTACGAAAAGACTTGCATATGCCTCGGAATTAGAATAAACAATATGTTTTTGTCTTCCGCTCGGATTACACTACCTTTAATGGTTTTTTACCCCTTCTTAGTCAGGGCTCGCCTCAGAAAAATCTAAAAAAACATCAATTTTCTTGCTTTTTCGCTCGGTTCGCCCTAACTTTGTCCGTTTCTTTTAAATAAGGAGATAATAAGGAAAAAAGATGCTTCACAAAATACAGTTTTTGGCTTTTACCACAGCTTTGTGGATAGCAGGCGCAGGAGGCGTCAGGGCACAGGATGCCCTGCCATCTGAGATGCAACCCGACACGCCTATGGCGGAGGTTGATCGATTTGATTTCCTGGTGTATAATCTTGACGGCCCACTACCCTTGACGGACAATCCCGCCAACGAGCTCTATCACGGCATCTGGAATCAGGGTGCCACATTCAGCTATCCGAACCTCCAGCTGCCCGACACGCTTGCCATCGACCTGCGCGGATACTGCATGCCTACCCCCTCGTCGCGCATCAACGACGTGTTCGGCTTCCGCCCGCGCCGGCGCCGCGTACACTACGGGCTTGACATCAAAGTGGAAAAGGGCGACACCATCCGTGCGGCATTCGACGGCAAGGTGCGCACGCGCACATTTAACAAACGAGGCTACGGCAACTACGTCATCATCCGCCACGAAAACGGGCTGGAGACACTCTACGGGCATCTTTCGGAATCGCTGGTGCGCGAGAACCAGCTGGTGCATGCAGGTGACCCCATCGGACTGGGCGGCAGCACGGGACGCAGCACGGGCAATCATCTGCACTTCGAAACGCGTCTGCTGGGCACGGCGCTGAATCCTGCGCTGATGTTCGATTTTCAGAAGGGACAATCAACAGGAAATCAATACATCTTCTCCCGCAAGGCAGCTACGAAAGAGGTGCAGAGTAGCGCAGCCTACGTGAAAGTGCGTCAGGGCGATACGCTCTCAGCCATTGCCAAGCGCTCAGGCTCATCGGTAAAGACCATCTGCAAGCTTAACGGCATCACGCAGAAATCCATCATCCGACCTGGACAAAGGTTAAGAGTGAGATGAGAATAACAAGAAAACAGGAAGTAGAAATGAAGAATAATACGAACGAGCAGTTTGAGCAGACGATAGCGAAATGCCGCGACCTATTTGCCAAGAAACTGAAGGACTATGGTGCCGCATGGCGCATCCTGCGCATCCCCTCGGTAACGGATCAGATCTACATCAAGGCCAAGCGCATCCGCACGCTGGAGACCACGGGAATCGCTATGGTGGACGAGGGCATCCGTCCTGAATTCATCGGCATCGTCAACTATGGCATCATCGGCCTCATCCAACTGGCTCACGGCGCAGCCGACCAATGCGATATGACGCCCGAGGAGGCCTTGACAGAATACGACGTCAACGCCCGTAAGGCTCTGGAACTGATGAAAGCCAAGAACCACGACTACGGCGAGGCCTGGCGCGAAATGCGCATCAGCTCCTATACCGACCTTATCCTCATGAAGCTGAACCGCACGAAGGAGATTGAGGGTAACGGAGGGCAGACGCTCGTCTCGGAGGGCATCGACGCCAACTACATGGACATGATAAATTATGCCGTTTTCGGCTTGATAAAGATAGATTTCGAGGGTTGAAAGGTTAAAGGCTGACATGGAGAAAGGAAAAGACAGGAAGAACCGTCGGCACAGGCTTCTCTGCGTGCTGATTAACACGATGCGCTTCATCGTGGCGGCTGTCTTCATCTTCTCCGGCTTCGTCAAGGCCATCGACCCGATGGGCACTATATATAAACTGGGGGATTACATCGAGGCGTTTGGCCTCACGGCTGTTTTCCCCCGTGGGCTGCTGATGATTGCCACGTTGCTGCTCTGCATCTTCGAGTTCAGCGTAGGCATCTGCCTGCTGTTCTCTGTCCGCCGGCGTACGACGCTAACGGCAGCATTGGCGTTTATCGTCCTGATGACGCCCCTGACGCTTTACCTCGCTCTCACCAATCCTATTGCCGACTGCGGCTGCTTCGGCGACGCCATCCACCTCACCAATTGGCAGACGTTCCTGAAGAACGTGGTGTTACTGGCGATGCTCGTTCCCTTGCTCATCTACAACCGGCTGCTCTTCCGCCTCATCCACGAGAATGTACAATGGGTCATTTCAGGCTTCGCCTTCGTCAGCATGCTGGTTTTCATGTGGACGAACCTGCGCCATCTGCCGCTCTATGACTTCCGCCCCTACCGCGTTGGCACGAACATCGAGGCTGCAATGGCTGTGCCCGACGATGCCCCACAGCCCCGTTTTGAAACCACGTTCATCCTCAGCAAGGACGGCGAACAGCGCGAGTTCGCCCTCGATGACTATCCCGACAGCACCTGGACATTCGTTACCTCGCGCACCACAATGGTTGACAAGGGGTATGTACCACCCATCCACGACTTTGCCCTTATCAACGAAGAGGGCGAGGACATTACCAACAATCTCTTTGAGCCAGGCTGGACGATGCTGCTTGTCATGAACGAATTGCGCCGAGAGGAAATGCTCGACATCATCAACGACCTCTACGACTATGCCGTCATCCACGACTATCCCTTCTATGCTCTTACCTCCGCCACAACGGACGACATCGAGCGATGGATAGACCACACCGGCGCCAGCTACCCTTTCTGCCGGATGGACGACATCACCCTGAAGACCATCGTACGCTCCAATCCTGGCCTTGTCGTCGTCCACGACGGCACCATCACGGCCAAGTGGAGCCGACGCGACTTGCCGCGAGAGAACCTTTTCGATGGCGGGCCGTTAGAAGAACAACCATGGGCCATACAAACACCCGCCATGCAGCAGCAACGCAGGACTCGCGCCCTCGTGCTGATGTTCTTCCCCTACCTCTTTATCGGCCTGCTAGACTTTCTGGTCCGACGGAAGGAAAAGGTTAAAGGTTAAAGATTAGAGGTTAAAGATAAAAGATTAGAAACATATTCGTTTAATCATAAAACAAACAAAAAACATGAGAAAAAACATTGTTGCAGGAAACTGGAAAATGAACAAGACCCTTCAGGAGGGCATTGAGTTGGCAAAGGAGTTGAACACCGTGTTGGCAGCCGACAAACCGAAGTGCGACGTCGTCATCTGCACGCCGTTCATCCACCTCGCATCCGTAACGCCTATCGTCGATAAGGCTATCATCGGCGTTGGTGCCGAGAACTGCGCTGACAAGGAGTCTGGAGCCTATACTGGCGAGGTCAGCGCCGCTATGGTGGCCTCGACGGGTGCCCAGTACGTCATCCTCGGACACAGCGAGCGTCGCGCTTACTACCACGAAACGCCTGAGATCCTGAAGGAGAAGGTGCGCCTTGCCCTTGCCAACGGCCTTACGCCTATCTTCTGCATCGGTGAAGTGAAGGAAGAGCGTCTGGAGAACCGCCAGAACGAGGTCGTCCGCGCTCAGATCGAGGGCTCGCTCTTCGATCTCACGGCTGAGGAGTTCTCGAAGATTGTCCTTGCCTACGAACCCGTCTGGGCTATCGGTACTGGCCTTACCGCCACTCCCGAGCAGGCTCAGGAGATGCACGCCTTTATCCGCAGCGTCCTCGCAGGCAAATGGGGCAAGGAAGTGGCCGACAATACATCCATCCTCTACGGGGGCAGCTGCAAGCCCTCCAATGCGAAGGAACTCTTTGCTAATCCCGATGTCGATGGTGGCCTCATCGGTGGCGCCTCACTCAAGGCTGCCGACTTCAAGGGTATCATCGATGCTTTTGCTTGATAATTCGTTTAACGTTTAATGTTTAACGTTTAATGAGGCTGCGCGACGTTCTCGCTAAACCTTAAACCAAAAACCTTAACTACATTGAAACGTATTGCCTTATCCCTGCTTCTCCTTGCTGCCACGCTGTCTGTGGCAGCTCAGGAGAAGATTACCGACCGCCTGCAGCGTCCTGTGCCAGGCAAGGGCACCGTTATCATCCATCAGGATGCGGCACTCTACCGCCTCTTGGGTAACATCTCCTCGCCGTCCCTTACTGGCACCCGTATTCAGGCCAGAGGCTATCGTGTGCAGGTCTATGCCGGAGGTAACACCCGCGCCGCCCGCGAGGCTGCCCTCCGCGCCGCTTCCGCCATCCGCTCAGCCTTCCCCGACCTCTCCATCTACACCGAGTTCATCTCGCCCCGATGGGTGTGCCGTGTGGGCGACTGCCGCACCTATGAGGAGGCCGACAATCTGCTACGCGATATCCGTTCCCTCGGCACTTTCAAGGAAGTCACCATACTTCCCAACCAAGTCATAAACATCCAGCTCTGAGATGAACGAACCGATTTACGACGAGAAGGTTACTGAGTTGTTGAAGGAAAACACCACATCGGTACTGCGTCTCATTGGTGAAGACCCTTGTCGCGAAGGACTCCTCAAAACCCCCGAGCGGGTAGCCAAAGCCCTGCAAGTGCTCACGCGCGGCTATCGCGAAGACCCTGCCGAGGTATTGCGCTCGGCTATGTTCCGCGAAGACTATCGCCAGATGGTCATCGTGCGCGACATCGATTTCTACAGTCTCTGCGAACACCACATGCTGCCCTTCTTTGGCAAGGTACACGTGGCCTATATCCCCAACGGCTACATCACCGGCCTGAGCAAGATAGCCCGCGTGGTGGATATCTTCAGCCATCGGCTGCAAGTACAGGAGCGCATGACGCTGCAAATCAAGGAGTGCATCCAGCAAACGCTCAAGCCGCTTGGCGTGATGGTGGTTGTCGAGGCCCAGCACATGTGCATGCAGATGCGCGGCGTCGAGAAACCCCATGCCATCACCACCACGTCCGACTTCACAGGAGCCTTCCAGCAAGCCAAGACCCGTCAGGAGTTTATGAACCTGATTAAAGACTAAATCAGACTGACAGATTATCTAACGAATGTTCCGAACGGCGAGAGCCAAGGGAAAGTCGCCACATCTTGCCCCTTCTACTCCGACCGAGTTCCCGTGCTGGAGTAACTAAGGAAAAGAAGATAGATTTACCCAAAAGGAGGGACGCAACAAACGACGTTCCTCCTTTTCTGTTCTTTCTCATCGGGTGTTTTTGAGCAAAAACATGGAAAATGCTACAGTTTCAGCTTCACCATCTTCCCTCCTACCTTTATAATATAGACATTGTCCAATGGCAAAAGAATATCCGTTGTTTTTTCCTCTACCTTCAAGGACTTCTGTAGAACGCCATTCAGGGAATAGACACTTATTGTTTCGCCTATTTCTGCATTCGTTACCCTAATGCCGAAAGGAGTTCCTTGTATAATTATATCGGATGCCTCAATAGCATGAATGGCATCGCCATCGCCTACAACTACCATTTTTCGAACTCTTGCAGCAGAATAATAGTTGCGGTTACCATCCTGTGTAGCCAAAATCTGTGTTTGGCCATCTGCCTTGCAGTCAAGATAGTACTTGTTTCCGGTATAATATATTTCTACAAATGTGTCATCATCTAAAATATAGGTGATGGGCAAATCCGATGACGCAGTTGCTTTAAGCTCTACTTGGTCTCCTACTTTCAGCCCTGTCAATTCCTGCTCCCACGATAGCGTCTGCTCTGCCTTATGGATGGTAAGTGTACCTGAGTTGTAGGAGAAGTCATAATTGATAGCCAAACCACCCGACACGACAATTGGATATGCTCCCACATCCGTTTTTTTAGTTGCCGATGTGCTTGCTATGGCTTTTGCACTAAGGACGCTTTCATTATCATTCCCCACAAATCCGTCATACGTCACTTCGAAGGCAGGATTATCTTCATTATATGCCCTCTCATAATTGCCTACGGAGGCTATCAAGGTACGAGGAGTGACAGAAAGCGTTCCGCTGACGAATGAAATGTTATAGTTCTTGCTTGATGTGCCCGACACCTCTATCTGATAATCACCCACATCGCTTGTTTTTGTAGCAGAGGTGGAAAGCGTTGGAACAGCCGACAGCACATTTTCATCTTCATTGTTTACAAATCCTTCACTCCTAAAGCTGGACGTGGGATTATCGCTATAGTATTGTCTTGTTGCATCATTGGCTGTTATTGTCAGCGATGCAGGCATAATGTTGAGTGTACCAGCCTTTATCTCCTTCAAATCATAGTTTACAGGCACACCATCCTTTGCTGTTACAGCATACTGTCCCACATTGCTGCTTGTTGTAGCCTCAGTTTGGAAGATTGGCGTCGTAGTCCATGCTGGGGCTGTTTCCCCGTTTTTCAACCCATCATATTCTATGGAGAATGTAGGATTCTGCTCTCCATATACCTTTTGGGCATCTTTTACTTTGGCAGAAAGCGGTGCTTTCGTTATCGTTAGAGTACCAGGCTCGTAGACAAATTCATAGTTTGTTGCACTACCCCCACTAATTGAAATGGGATAATCTCCTGCATTACTTGTTTTTGTGGCAATGGTACTTGCAGTAGGCATTGTAGTAAAAACACTTTCATTCTCTTCACCTACAAACCCAGAAAAGGAAACATTAAAGTTAGGATTATCTTCCCCATACTCTCGGCTGACATCGTTTACTTTTGCAGCTAATACAGCAGGTTTTATTGTGTAGCGATATGGAATCTTTGCACTAAATGTATGTTCTCCATTGGTGAATATGGCAGCAATAGTATCTACATGAGAGCCTGCATCAGCACTCAACACTTTCATATCTAACGTCGCAGTATAGCCTTCAATATTATTTGTCCATGTTACATTCGGCACACTACCATTATATTCAAATGTGTGCTCGCTGAACGTTATCATTTCTATAATATGTGGCGTAGACGTAAGATTGCTTTTGGGAGATGAATATTCTTCCTTGTCTGGTACGTAAGTTCTAGTTGTAGCGACCCAATTCTTGGGAGCTCTTGGATTTGTATAAATAATAGTTGAGAGGGATTTACAAAGCTTAAAAGAGTCATTATAGAATTCCCCAGAACAATGTATAAAGGCAGTTGTAATAATAGAACAAAGTTCAAATGCAGAAGACCCAATAGATTTAATATTTTCAGGTAATTCCAAAAAACTCAAA
Source organism: Bacteroidales bacterium UBA1189 (assembly GCA_002309805.1). Lineage (GTDB taxonomy): Bacteria > Bacteroidota > Bacteroidia > Bacteroidales > Bacteroidaceae > UBA1189. The sequence continues at coordinate 13,416 of DBYJ01000012.1, forward strand.
CCATAACATTCACGAAAAGCGCATGTTCCTATTGTTTCGATTGTTTGAGGAAGTGAAATGCTTTGGAGATAATGATTTTTTTCATCATCCTCATCAAAAGCGTAATTACCAATTCCAACAACTTTATATTTGAAACCATCATGTGATACATATTCAGGAATAATGACATCTGCTTTTTCACTAATGCTACATCCTGAGACATCTGCGACATCTCCATCTTTTTCATTACTTCTATATGAATACCTCAGAGTATAATTGTTTTGTGCTTCTATTGTGAAAGATACAAATAGAACTAATGAAAACGTTATTAAATGTCTCTTTTTCATAATCAGTAGTTTTATTATTTTTTATAATTATCAGTAGTATTTCTTTGCCATTCTTCACCAGCGCAAACTTTAGGGCATAAAGAAAGCGCAGACCAACCATATTTCCTGCCAGGCCTGCGACAGCCTCTAATTCACTATGGAGAAGCCTGCGCTTAGCGCAAAGCTTCAATGTGAATTAGAAAATGCTCGTTAAATCCCTCTCGAGGTCGCAGTTCGGCAGGAAAATTGAGCAACTATAATGTTTGTATTCCGAAGAACACGATGCAAATGTAGGGGTTATTTTTCATTTTCCCAACAATAGAGGAGTTTTTTTCTCCCTTTTCCGTATTTTTTAGTTTTTGCGAAAAAAATGCCAACACTTACCTTTTTCCGCTCAACGGATTATATAATAGTGCGTTAGATGTGGTAAGTGTTTGTTGAACACTTACCAAACACTTACCATACATTTACCTGACTCCTAACATTCTTCTCCTGTCTTCTGCCTATCTTTTCCAATCTCTTCCCATCTACTAACTGTTTCCTACCTAATCTGTTATCTTGTTCGCTCATTCGGTAAGTGTAGAGGTAAGTGTCAGGTAAGTGTTAGGTAGGTGTTTGAGCAACACTTACCTCGGTTAATACGCTTTTTCATAGTGGGTTAGGACGAAAAAGGTAAGTGTTAGGGGTTTTTGATAAAATACTACGAAAAAGAGTATTCGCATAATTCGGATAATTGGCCGACAAAAAAGTTTTTAAAACGGCGAAGGGAACGAATTTGACGAATGGCGTTGCGGCGTGGGGCTTCGCACGCCGAATGGGGGGAGGGAGTTTTTTTAAACACGAATAACCATGAATAAACACGAATAATCCAAAAATTAATTCATGAAAAATTAGTGGATATTCATGGTTATTCGTGTTAAAAAGAAAAAAAGAAAGAATGGATGGCGTTTGACGTTGTGCCGACAGAGTTTGACTTTAATTTGCCAGAGTTTGATTCTATTTTGCCAGAGTTTAACTCTGAGCGCGTAGAGTTTAGCGTTACGGGAATAACGTAAAACAAAAGAAAAACGTACCAAAGTGGTGACGGGTTGAAAAGGAAACCGCTCAGCAGAGGGCACTTTGTTATAGGAATGGGAATTTTGCAACCCGTCACAATAGATAGAAGATTGAAAAATGAAGATTAAAGATTAAAAGTTGAAACCACAAAATGTTTTAAATAGGCTTCGTCTCAGGAAAACAAAAAAAAAGTTATTTTCTTGCTTTTTCGCTTGCTTAACCGTACCTTTGTCACCACTAAACAACCGAACGGAAAGCATCATGGACGAGACGTTTGATATCAGAAGCCAGCAGCTGGGCGGAAAGGACAAGGACTACGAGAATGCCCTCAGGCCCTTGTGCTTCGACGACTTCAGCGGGCAGGAGAAGGTGGTCGACAACCTGCGGGTGTTCGTGCAGGCGGCTCGGCTGCGTGGCGAGAGCCTGGACCACACGCTGTTGCACGGGCCTCCCGGCCTGGGCAAGACGACGCTCAGCAACATCATTGCCAACGAGCTGGGCGTGGGCTTCAAGGTGACGTCAGGCCCTGTGCTCGACAAGCCGGGCGACCTGGCTGGTCTGCTCACCTCGCTGGAGCCGCACGACGTGCTCTTCATCGATGAAATCCATCGCCTCAGCCCCGTTGTGGAGGAGTACCTCTATAGCGCCATGGAGGACTATCGCATTGACATCATGATTGATAAAGGTCCCTCGGCACGCAGCATCCAGATTGACCTCAACCCCTTCACGCTCGTAGGCGCTACCACGCGAAGTGGCCTGCTGACGGCTCCGTTGCGTGCCCGATTCGGCATCAACATGCACTTGGAATACTACGACGCCAAGACGCTGGCGCGCATCGTGCGCCGCTCGGCCCGCCTGCTGGGCGTCCCCTGTCAGGAGGAGGCACTCAACGAGATTGCCCGTCGCAGTCGCGGCACGCCCCGTGTGGCAAACGCCCTGCTGCGCCGCGTGCGCGACTTTGCCCAAGTGAAGGGAAGCGGCACCATCGACCTCGACATCGCCCGCTATGCCCTCGAGGCACTCAACATCGACCGCTACGGACTGGACGAAATCGACAATAAGATTCTCAACACCATCATCGACAAGTTCAAGGGCGGCCCCGTGGGCGTCGGCACCATCGCCACAGCCCTCGGCGAAGACCCAGGCACGCTGGAGGAGGTCTACGAGCCGTTCCTCATCATGGAGGGCTTCCTGAAACGTACCCCACGCGGGCGCGAAGTCACCGACCTCGCCTACCGCCACCTCGGCAAGAGCCGTTTCGCCACAGGCAACGCAGAAATGGAGGATATGTTTAACGTTTAAGGTTTAACGTTTAACAAGAGAAACGTATGAAACGAATTATCTCTTTTATTTTATTAGCATTAAGTATAATGACAGGATTCAGCGCAACAAACTATACCAAAGGCTGGGCAGACGTGCGTGAGCTCATCAAGAAGGGCAACTACCGCACAGCCCACGAGAAGGCGCAAACGCTTTTCGACGCCGCACGGACGGAGCAGAACAGCTTCCGCATCCTACAAGGCGCTGTCATGCTGACACAAGCCGAAGGTGCCTACGAGGAGGACGCCTTCCAGAAGGCCATTGACCGTTACCGCTCCATCGAAGGCAGCCTGAACGATACCGACGAAGCGCTTCGCTGCCTCTATCTCTCGAAAGCCTATCAGCAGTTCTACGACTGGAACTCGTGGAGCCTCCGAAAGAATCTCCCCCTGGAGGAGCCGACGGACGACATTGCCCAATGGGACGAGAAGACCTTCCGGACCACCATCCGCACCTTGCAGGACAAGGCATTAGCCGCTGCTGACGTGCTGAAGAAGACCGTTATTGCCGACTATGCCGAGATGCTGGAAATGGGCAACAAGGCTGGACAAACGCTACGCCCCACACTCTACGACGTGGTGGTGCAAAGCATCCTCAACGACGACAACAGCGACAACGACGACGAAGCCGTACAGGCACTCTTTGAGGAAGATGCGCTGTATGGGACAGCGGAGGAATTCCTAAAATTAAAAATTGGAAATGAGGAATTAGAAATTAAAAATGACGTGCCCCTGGTGCGTAATCTGGAGCTCTTGCAGGAATTGGTACGTTTCCATCAGAAGGATAAGGACGCCTATGAACTGCGTCGTACACTTGACGAACAACGACTCGACCTCATCCAAGACCATGCTTTCTTTGAAAAAGTGCGCTACCGCGAGGGACTGGAGCGGCTCGTGGAGGCTTATAAGCTCTCCGACGAGCGCACGACGTGGTATTACCGTCTGGCAGAGTATTGGAGGAACCTTGAAGAGGAGGATGAAGACCACATTGGTGTGGATAAGCCGAAGGTAAAAGCCTACGGCCTCGCCCGAAAAGCCATTGAGATTGCTCCCAAGAGCTATGGTGCCACCCATTGTAAGAACGTCATCAGCCTTTTGGAGCATCCAGACCTGTCGATAACCGTTCCCACGCCCATCTTGCCGGAGCAAGTCAATACCGCCATCCTCGAGGCAACAAATATCAATAAGGTGTGGCTGCGCATCGTCAAAGCCAACAAGGACAAAAGCAAATGTGAACTCGACTATTACCTCAAGCAATCCGTGCTGAAGAGCTGGACGGCTGACATCATTGACCCGAAGGACTACGAGAGCCACGACAACCCGCTGGAACTCCCTGCCCTTGCTCCAGGCAAGTATCTCCTGCTGGCCTCCTCCACAGCCAAGTTCGACAAGAAGCAAAACGTCTGCGCCGTCGATATCGAGAGCTCAGGCATTACCCTCTATCTGGAAACCATCAAGCAGAATGGTCAGCATCTTGGCGCCGTCATCGACCGTAAGACGGGCCAAATCCGCACAGACTGTTCTGTGGCCGTCTATCGCCGCGAATGGCGCACAGGCAAGACACGGGGAGAGAAACTATTCGACTGCGACATCAACGACAAGGGTTTCTACCGCATTCCCGCTGTGGAGCAGAACACCACCCGCGTCCTCGTCGCTACCGACGGAGCCTCAACGACCGAACGCTCGTTCAGCGACAATACGCCCTACACCTTTGAGCAGCGCGAGAACATCACCCTCTTCTCAGACCGCTACAGCTATCGCCCAGGTGACGAGGTGCAGTTCAGCCTCGTAGTCTATAACGAGACGGACGTCAACCACTTCGCCGTTTGTTCCAACAGGGAAGTTACCGTTGAGCTGCACGATGTCAACGGCAAGGTAGTCAGCACTATGGAGGGCAAGACGGACGAATTCGGCTGCCTGCGCGGCTCGTTCAAATTGGGGCTCACGATGCTACCAGGCCGCATCTACCTTCAGGCCCGCACCGACGATGCCCGCAGCCAACGTTATCTGAATGTGGAAGCTTACAAACAGCCTACCTTCGCCATCAGCTTTGAGGAGTTTGCCAAGGACATCCCCCTCACGGCTACCGTCCCCGTTGCCGGCTCAGCCATCTCCTACACCGCTGTACCTGTGCAGAATGCTGCTGTCAGCTATGTCATCACCCGTACCGAGCAACCCTCCATCTACTGGTGGCGCTGTATCGGGCGCAGCAAGACCGTTGCCCGCGGCACCACACAGACAGCCGCCGACGGCACGTTCCATTTCGACATCGCTCCGATGTTCAGCAAGGATAGCCCCAAACTGAAAGACCGCTGCTACCGCTACGACATCCACGTGGAAATCACCGCCGTCGATGGCGAGACGCAGGCTGGCGATGCCCATGTCCGCATCGGCAAACCTTACGAGCCGCCCAAGGACGACACGCCTGCCGACGTGATGCCTGCCGATGCCCTCCTCTGGGGCTATCAGGCCGAGAAGAAAGTGGAGGCCGGCGAGACAGCCGTCCTTAAAATCGGCACCACGAAGCAGGACGTCTGCGTGGTCTGGATGCTTGAAAAGGGCTACGATGTTGTCGATTACGGCACGATGATGCTCTCTGACGAAGTACGCGACTGGACACTTCAGACCGACGACTCGTGGAAGGGAGGCTTCACCCTCCGGCTCGTCACCTACAAGGAGAACCAAATGAAGGAGCTCTCCTACACCTTCGACGTTCCCCATCGTGAGCGCGAACTGGGCATTACCCTCACCACCTTCCGCGACCGACTCACGCCGGGCGAGCCGGAGAAGTGGACACTCCACATCCAGAATAACGAGAAACAGCCCGTCGAGGCGAATCTGGTTGCTGCCCTCTATGACGCGGCGCTTGATGTCTATGGCGAGAACAACTGGAACCTCTCGCCGTGGCATACGTTCTATATGTGGAACACGCTCGGACGCCCAGCAGGCAAAGAATGGTCATGCGGCGTCAATCCCAGTACGATCTGGTATCCTATGCCGGAGATTGCCTATCCCTTCCTCATTTATCTGGACGAAAAGATGCTGCAGGAGGTCGTCGCCTTCGGCCGCCGCCGGACCCGCGGCATCCCTACGATGGCTATGGCAAAGAACTCCGCCTTCGTCGAGGAGGCCGCGATGGCGATGGATGATAAGACTGTCTTACACGAAGTAGAAGTTGCCGCCCCCACCGCTTCTCAAGAAGCCGTCTATAACCATGATGAAGGTCTTGTTGGAGTTATAGCTGGTGGACCTGTGGAAGCCGAAGAGGACGAGGGCGTTCCCGAAAATGTCTATATCCGTCAGGATCTCACCCATACCGCCTTCTTCGAGCCCTGCATCCGCACGGATGCCAACGGCAACGCCGAGGTCTCCTTCACCGCCCCCGACTTGCTGACGGAATGGAATTTCCGCGGCCTTGCCTTCACAAAGGATATCAAGGTCAGCAAGTTCCTCGAAAAGGTCATCACCCGCAAAGAGCTGATGGTGCAGCCTAACCTGCCCCGTTTCCTCCGTCAGGGCGATCAGTTCGAGTTCACGGCTAAGGTGTCTAATATCTCCGAAACAGACATGGAAGCAAAGGTGCGCCTGCAACTCACAGACTCCCGCACGGGCAGGCCGCTGAAGGGCTGGACGAAAGCCAAGACACAGAAAGTCCACCTGACGAAGGGCGAGGTGAAGGCCGTCTCGTTTGCCGTCAGCGTACCTGAGGACGTCTTCGCCATCACCTACCTCATCACCGCAGTAGGCGACCAGCACTCCGACGGCGAACAAGGCGTCATTGCCGTACTTACCAATCGCACGCTCGTCACCGAGTCGCTCTCCATGTACGCCAATGCCGGCGAGAAGAAGACTTACACGTTGGAAACGCTGAAGAAGAACACCTCCAAGACGCTCACGCACCACAAGCTGTCGCTGGAATACACCTCCAACCCTATCTGGTATGCCATCCAAGCGCTACCCGCCCTTGACGAAACCACTAACCCCAGCATCGAGCAGCTCTTCCATCGCTACTACGCCAACAGCCTCTCGCTGGGCATCCTGCGTCGTCATCCGCAGATAGAGCCCATCTTCCAACGTTGGGCTGACGAGACGCCCGATGCCTTCCTCAGCCAACTGGAGAAGAACAACGACCTCAAGCAGATTGTCCTAAGCGAGACGCCGTGGCTCCTGCAAGCCGAAAGCGAGACAGCCGACCGCCGGCGTATCGCCGACTTCTTCCAGACCGAACGCGCCGAAGCCACCTTGGCTGAACTGCGCGAGCAACTGCTCAAACTCCAGAATGCCGATGGCGGCTGGAGCTGGATGCCCGGTTTCGAGAGCAACACCTACATCACGCTAACGATGCTTCGTGGTTTTGGCGAACTGCGAGAGCAGGCCTGCATTGACCCAGACGAGGATACTGAACTGAGATCGGCACTGACGAAAGCCATTGCCTACGTCGATGGCGAATACTACAAGGACTACCTCGAATGGCTGAAATGGGAGAAAGAGAACAGCACGTTCTGGGAGAAGCGCACCTTCAGCCCCATCTGCATCCATTATCTCTTCACCCGCAGTTTCTGGAAAGACTATAGCTTCAAGGCCAAGACAAAAACCTCCTACGACTACTTCTACGCTGCCCTGAAGCGTGTCAGTCATATCGACGACGGGCTGATGATGAAAGCTCTCACGGCTCTCACCTTCTACCGCAACGGCGACAAGAAACTGTCCGACGACATCCTGAAACTCTTCGATGAGTCTACCCTCTTCAGCGACGAGATGGGCCAGTACTGGCGCGACAACGTGGCAGGGTGGTTCTGGTACAATGCCCCCATCGAAACGCAATCGATGATTATCCGCGCCTACGACGAATGTAGCGGTGGCAAGCGCGATGTTGGCCTCATGCAGCAATGGCTGCTCAAGCAAAAACAGACTACCCGCTGGGCCAACAGCGTATCGTCTGCTCATGCCGTCTATGCCCTGCTCATCGGCGGAGGCAGTCAAGCGCTGGACAACAATCAGACTGCCACCCTTACCGTTGGAGGCAAGAAGGTTGTCCCTGAGAAACAAGAGGCTGGTACAGGCTACTTCCGCAAGAATTGGTCGTCTTCGGAAATCACCCGCTCCATGGCTAACGTCACCATCGACAACTCGAAAAATCCCTCCTGTTCGTGGGGCGCGCTCTACTGGCAGTACTTCGAGAATCTCGATAAGGTGGAACATTCCGAACAGGGTTTCTCTGTCAGCGCCTATTATTATAAGGTAACGGACGAAGGAACTCTGGCCAATATCGATGGCCCCGTCAGCATAGGCGACAAGATTCGCGTTCGTCTGCGCTTTACCGTTGACCGCAATTTGGAATACGTTCAAGTGAAAGCACTTCGTCCTGCTGGTCTGGAACCTGTTAGCACCCGCTCAGGCCGCGCATGGAACGGCGGGTTGAGCTACTATCTCGCCGTCGAGGATGCTGCCACATCACTCTACATTGACTACCTCAACAAAGGCGATTATACCGTAGAATTCGATTGTTGGGCTTCGCAGGCAGGCTCGTTCCTCTCAGGAACCGTCACCCTTCAGTGCCTCTACGCCCCCGAGTTCCGCGCTACCTTCTCACAACCGAATCTCCTCATAATGAAAAATGAAGAATAGAAAGTTCTATTTGCGGCGCTCTCCAAGGCATGGTATTTATTCTTCATTCTTCTTTTTTCATTCTTCATAAAAAGTCTTTTTATGGCAAATCTGAAAACTCTCGCTAAGGACACGGCCATCTACGGCCTCAGCAGCATCGTCGGCCGCTTTCTCAACTACCTGCTCGTACCCCTTCACACAGCTAAAATCGCAGCTGAAAGCGGAGGCTACGGCATCGTCAGCAACCTCTACGCCTGGGCGGCCCTGTTGTTCGTGCTGCTTACCTTCGGCATGGAAACCACCTACTTCCGCTTTGCCAACAAGGAGGTCGAGGACCCGCGCATGGTGTTCAGCACCGCCCTGCGGCTGGTGGGCGGTATTGGGATATTGTTTTTGGTACTTGTCTTTTGCCTATTGCACCCCATCAGCGGGGCGATGGGCTATGCTGCACACCCTGAGTATGTCGCCTGCTTTGCCATTATCGGCGCGATGGATGCCTTTCAGGCTATCCTCTTCGGCTATCTGCGCCAGCAGCATCGTCCCATAAAGTTCATGGCACTCAAGCTGTTGTTTATCGTCGTCAACGTCATCCTTAACCTCGTCATCTTCCTTGTCCTTCCCCTGCTCTTCAACCGATTCCCTGCCGTGCAGGCATTCTACGAGCGGTACAACTACGGCGTGGGCCTCATCTTCTTCGCCAATCTGCTTTGCACGCTCATTGTTATGTTCGGTTTTTGGAACGAGATAAAGGGCATCGCCTACGGTTTCAGCCGGAAGTTGGCCGGGCGAATGCTGCATTATGCCTGGCCCATCCTGCTACTTGGTATTGTGGGCAATCTCGGCCAAACCTTCGACAAGATGGCCTACCCCCGTCTGATGCCTGGAGAAGAAGGTTTTGTGCAGCTCGGCATCTACGGCGCTTGCGTCAAGATTGCCATGATTATGAGCTTGCTGACGCAGGCGTTCCGCTATGCCTACGAGCCCTTTGTTTTTGGGGGAGCCAAGGATAAGGATTCGCCGGAGATGCTTGCCGCGGGCATGAAATACTTCATCATCTTCACCCTGCTGGCCTTCCTTGCCGTGGTGTTCTACATGCCTCTCGTCAAGTACCTTGTGGCGAACCACGACTACTGGGTCGGCCTGCGCGTGGTGCCCATCGTCATGGCAGGCGAAATTTTCATGGGCATCTACTTCAACCTCTCATTCTGGTACAAGCTGACCGACCAAACGTGGTGGGGCGCTATCCTCAGCGCCGCAGGAGCCATTGTGATGATTGCCATCAACATTCTGTTTGTTCCCACTCACGGCTACATGGCCTGTGCCTGGGGAATCTTCTGCGGCTATGGCACGTCGATGCTACTTAGCTACTTTGTCGGGCAAAAGAAGTTCCCCATCGCCTATCCGATGAAGGACATCGCCATTTACGTCCTGCTGGCTGCTGCCCTCTATGGCTGCTCGTTCCTGACGGCGCGGCTACCGGTTGTCCTACAGATTATTGTCGGCACATTCCTGCTTCTGCTTTTCATGGCCTACATTGTACGCCGTGACCTCCCCCTTAGCAGCATCCCCGTTGTCAACCGCTTTTTCAAAGGAAAGAAAGAGGAATAGCCTCATCCTCCTACGCACGCGCGCCCAAACATTATTAGATTTAGGCCGCCCTGCCTTATCATCGGCAATTTACTCCTTTTGTCAATGAAAGGATTCTTTTAAGGGGCTTTATGGCACTTTCACCCGTTGAGCAAATGTTAAATTTTTGGCTTTTGAAGGGTTTTATAACAAGGCAAAGAAAAATTTTAAGCTTTTTTTTGTTTTTCAAAAGAAATCGTCGTATCTTTGCGCCCAATTTGATTTTCGGTAAAAAGGATAGTAACAGATAATTATTAATGTTTAACTCAAATCAAGTTTTTATGAAAGGAAAATTGATGACGTTACTGGCCTGTTTCCTTATGGTGGCAGGTGTGATGACGGCTCAGACCCAAAAGGTCACTGGCGTTGTTGTCAGTGGCTCGGACGAAGAGCCAGTAGTCGGTGCATCGGTGGCCGTTAGAGGTGTCGCAACCCTCGGCGCAATCACCGATATCGACGGTAAGTTTGAAATCTCCGGCATTCCTGCTTCCGCACGTACGCTGGTGGTTTCTTATGTGGGTATGGCCACTACTGAAGTGACCATCCGTCCCTACGTGAAAGTCACTCTTGTTGAGGACGCTGAAGTTCTCGAGGACGTTTTGGTTGTCGCTTACGGTACGGCTAAGAAGGAATCCTTCACGGGCTCTGCCGCTACGGTTAGCACGAAGAAGCTCGCCAGCCGTCCCGTGTCGAACGTGTCCAAGGCTCTCGACAGCCAGGTCGCTGGTATCCAGACCACCTCTGGTGGTGGCCAGCCTGGTGAAGGTGCCGCTGTCCGCGTCCGTGGTTTCGGCTCCATCAACGCCAGCAGCTCACCGCTGTATGTTGTTGATGGTATCCCCTACGACGGCAACCTTGCTGCTATCAACCCCAACGACATTGAGAACATGACCGTCCTGAAAGACGCTTCTGCTGGTGCCCTTTACGGTGCCCGCGGTGCCAACGGTGTCATCATCATCACCACCAAGAAAGGTACCGAGAAGTCGAACGTCAACTTCAAGGCATCATGGGGTATGTCCAACCGCGCCCTTAAGCGCTACAACACCGTCGACCAGAAGGAATACGTCGAGCTGATGTACGAGGCTCTGCGTAACGGTTATGTCTTCGACGGCGGCTACGCTTGGGATGATGCCAGCACCATGGCTATGAACGATCTTCAGGGAACCCTCGGCGGTGCTATTTACAACCCCTTCAAGAACTACACTTGGGCTACTCTTATCGACCCTGCCACGGGCAAGGTTCACGACGATGCCGTTTCGGCCTACGACGAGAACTGGATGGACGCCCTTGAGCAGAAGAACGCCCTCCGTCAGGAATACCAGATGACTGTCACCGGCGGTAGCAAGAACACCAAGTCCCTGCTCTCCCTCGGCTATCTCGATGAGAATGGTGTCCTGCTCACCACAGGTTTCCAGCGCTACAGCGGCCGTCTGAATGTGGACAACCAGGCCAAGGATTGGTTCAAGACCGGCCTCAACGCCTCTTTCAGCCATACCAACCAGAACTACAGCGACTACGACGGCTCGTCCTTGAGCAACGTTTGGTACACCGCTCAGTTCCTCGCCCCCATCTATCCCGTCTATGTCAAGGACGCTGACGGTAAGGATGTGCTGGACGAAATGGGTGAGAAGCAGCTCGACTACGGTAAGAGCCGTCCTCAGATGGGCAACTTCAACTGTATCGGTACGCTGATTGACGATAAGTTCTACAACAAGCGCGACAACTTCAGCGGCCGTTCCTACATCACCCTCGGTTCCGACAAGGCTTCCGCAGGATGGGCTCAGGGCCTGAAGTTCACCGTCAACTTCGGTGTGGACTATCTCAACCGCAACCAGATGTACTACTACAATATGTACCACGGCAATTTCAGCAGCTACGGTGGTATCCTTGAGAAACTGAACTACCGCACGTTCAGCTACACCTTCAACCAGTTGCTTACCTACAACCGCACCTTCAACGGCCACAACTTCGACATCCTGGCCGGTCATGAGTTCTACAACATGAAGTACAACGTCCTCTACGGCGAGAAGAGCGGTTTGGTCGATGGTATCTACGAACTCGAGCCCGCTACCACCGTACAGGGCACCGGTTCCTACGAGCACAACTACCGCATTGAATCGTGGCTGTCACGTTTCAACTATAACTACAAGGAAAAATACTATGCTTCCTTCAGCTATCGTACCGATGGTTCCTCACGTTTCTACAAGGACAACCGTTGGGGTCAGTTCTGGTCGGTTGGTCTCAACTGGCGTATCTCTCAGGAAGCCTTCCTGAAGGATGTTGACTGGGTGAACAACCTCGCTGTCCGTGCCAGCTACGGTAGCCAGGGTAACGACGACCTGGGCAGCTACTATGCATGGCAGAGCTTCTACGACATGACCTATCCCAACGCCAGCAACTCTGGTGCTATTGTCTCCTCTCTGGAGAACAAGGAAGTCACTTGGGAAAAGAACGCCAACTTCAACGTTGGTTTTGACGCCCGCCTTTTCAACCGCTTAGACCTCAGCGTTGAGTACTACAACAAGCAGACTACTGACCTGCTCCTTGAGTTCCCGATGGCTATGTCCACTGGCTTCACCGGCTACAACGCCAACATCGGTCAGGTCGAGAACAAGGGTCTTGAGTTTACCCTCGGTGCACAGATTGTCGATGCCAGCAACTTCAAGTGGCGTGCCACCATCCTCGGCTCCGTGCTGAAGAACAAGGTGATCCAGCTGACCAAGACTGGCGAAGGAAAAGACAAGGAAGAAATCCTCAGCGGCATCCGCACCATCCGTCCGGGCTTCGAAATCAACACGTTCTATTTGGCTAAGTCCGCCGGCGTTGATCCCGCTACTGGTAAGCAGCTCTACACCGTTTATGAGGACGGTGGCTACTTCACCGCCGACAACCAAACCACGCCTATGATTGACTATCAAGAGGCTCGCGTTGATGCAAACGGCGACCCCGTAAAGGATGATGAAGGTAATGTCATCATGGATGACAAGACCCGCGAAGCCAAGGTGTACATCACTGATGACTACGCCTATGCTCAGGCTCACCGCTGGTACATGGGCAGCCGTATTCCTAAGCTCAACGGCGCTGTCAACTTCGACTTCGAGTTCTTCAAGAGCTTCGACCTCAGCATCAACACCGCCTACTCCCTCGGTGGTAAGATCTACGAGAGCAACTACCGTGGCCTCATGGAGATTCAGTATGCTGGTAACAACTTCAGCAAGGATGTCCTCCGTCGTTGGCAGAAGCCCGGCGATGTCACCGACGTCCCCCGCGTGGAACTCAACGGCACCTACGCCAACAACGACCGTTACCTGATTGACGCCTCCTATCTGGCTATCAGGAATATCACCTGCGGCTACACACTGCCCGCACGCCTTGCCCGTAAGGCCGGTATGCAGTCAGCCCGTGTCTTCGCTACGGCCGACAACCTCTATCTGTTCTCTCACCTCGACGGTATGGATCCCCAGTACAACTTCTCTGGTGGTACGGACTACACCTATTCGCCCAACAAGACCGTTGCCTTCGGTGTGGACATCAATTTCTAAAACAGAAAATAACCTACGAATATGAAAAAGCATTTAGTTTATATCCTGACCGCTGCTATGGCCATGGGTTTTGCCTCTTGCAGCGACGAATTGCTTGAAACCAATCCGACCGACAAGGTGTCCGGCGCCGGTCTGTTCGATAACGCTACGGCCGCCCTCGTACCCCTGAACGGTATCTACCGCCTGATGTACACCCAGGGCTGGTCCACTACAGCCAACACGCAGCAGTGCGACGGCCTCACCGCCTGGAACCTCTGCGCCGAAGTCATGGGCGACGACTGCGTCATGGCCAACACCGGCAACGGCTGGTACTGGTACGACTGCATTTATGGCGTCAAGAGCCGCTACACCAGCGGAGGCTGGCGTTCCTACGACCTCTGGAACGGCTACTACACCATCATTGCCAACGCCAATTACATCATCGACGCTGAGGAGACAATGGGTGGCACGCCCTCCGAAGTTAACTACGTCATCGGCCAGGCCTATGCCATCCGCGCCTACAGCTACTATATGTTGGCCAACTTCTTCTCACGTCCCTACGTGAAGGGCGATGCCGACCGTATGCGCGAGAAGTGCGTTCCCATCTACACGAAGCCCAGCGCCGCCGGCACCGAAGGCCAGCCCCGCGCCAGCATTGCTGCCGTCTATGCACAGATCAAGAGCGATATCGACAAGGCTGTTGAGCTGCTGAAGGACGCTCCCAACCAGAGCCACAAGACGCACATCGACTACCGCGTTGCCAACGGCATCAAGTCGCGTATCTACCTCTCCATGCAGGACTATCAGGGCGCTCTTGAGGCTGCCCGCGCCGCCCAGACGGGATACACCATCGCTACCGCCAGCGAGTGCCTCGCCGGTTTCAACAACGTAAAGCAGGGCGACGTCATGTGGGGTGCCGAGGTCATCACCGACCAGACTCAAGGATGGGGTCCCATCCTCTACCACATGGACGGTATCTCCATGTACGTCCTTGATGGTACACAGAACTACGGCTATGCTGCTCCCAAGTGCCTGAACGCCGAGCTCTACGCCAAACTGGGTGCAGGCGACGTTCGTCGCGGCTGGTGGCTCACAACCGAAGAACTGAAGAGCCGTTTCGAAATAGAATTCGAGGACTACACGGCCAACCTCATGCAGTACAAGTTCCGTTTCTCCGACGCTTCACAGAGCCTTGGCGACAAGATGTGGATGCGCGTAGAGGAAATGTACCTCACCGAGGCTGAGTGCCTCTGCCGCCTTGGCGACGAGGCCGGTGCCAAGAGCGTGCTGAACAAACTTATCCAGACGCGTGATGCTGCTTACGACTGCTCCGCCAAGTCGGGTCAAGCCCTTGGTGCCCTCACCTCCGACTTCACCGGCTCGCTGCTCGACGAAATCCTCGTCCAGCGCCGTATTGAGCTCTGGGGCGAGTATGGCCGTCTGATTGACATCCGCCGTCTCGGACAGGGCTTCAAGCGCACCGAAGCTCAGGGTTACCCCACCAATGCCCTGCTGAACAACTGCGACGTCAACGACCCCAACACCTGGGCTTGGGTGCTCACCATCCCCCAGAAGGAGTTCGATGGCAACGACAACATGAAATTGGCTGTCGATCAGAACTTTGCCGGACTGAAAGGCCAGCCTGAAGGCGAAGCGCTGAAGAACATCTACGTATCCGATTCTCAGCAGCAGTAATTCACTTTAAACGTACACGAATATGAAAAAGATAACGAAATTATTTGCTATTATGGCAGGCGTGGCTGCCTTCACCCTGGTGTCGTGCGACGACGGTAACGAAGGTGCCATCTACAACATGCCTGCAGAAGAACAGGGATACTCCTTCCTGACTGAGAGCGCTGGTGCCAGCTATGGCCCCGCCTATACTGAAAAGACCTATTCCTTTAAGATGGCCCGTAACTTCGCTGGCGAAGCTGAGACTCTTGCCCTCACTTGCGAAGGCGCCAATCCTCTGTTCACGGTTCCCACCTCTGTTGAGTTCAAGGCTGGCGAAACCCTGGCTGACGTTACCATCGGCATCGCAGGCATGGAGACTGGTAAGTCCTACAGCTTTACCCTTGGCATTGACTCCGCAAAGGTTTCATCCCTTGGCGAAACGAAAGGCATTGCCAAGACAGAGCTTACCTTTGCCGTGGATTATTCATGGACCAAGATGGGTGTTTGCGAAGTATCTGACGACTGGTCGGGCAATACGGTTGAAATCGACCTTGAGTATGCCCCTGAGTACGAGAGCGCAGACGTCATCCTCTGCCGCTTCGCCAACATGGAATATTTGCTGGAACCCAATGCAGCCGTTCCTGGCTATCACTTCCAGTTCTTCCTTGCCAAGGGCACTTATGACCCCGTCGGCACGGCAGCCACCGTCCAGGCCATGGGCGAGTCCGACAGCGACTACGGCAACTTCTATTGGATTTACAGCCCCGCCTCAGGTCACACCTTTACCCGTGAGTACAATGTCTACGCCCTCTCCGGCTACGTTGGCTACGACAGCTATGGCTCGTCCATTTCGGCTGGCTGGTACTACAACCTGGAGTTCACATGGACGGAAGGCTGGACAGGCGATCTTCCTGAAGAAGAGGAAGAAGAACCCGAAGAAGAGGCTGGTAACGGCTTCGGCGCCATCGTTGCCGGTGGTACGGCTGATGACTATGTAGGCACCTACACCGCCACGTTCATCAACGACGGCAAGAAGGAAGGTTCCGCAGAAGTCACCCTCACCAAGGTGAACGACAACACCGTCAGCATGACAGGTTTGTTCGGCTCCAAGTACGAATTCGAGGATGCGGGTCTCGTGCTTGACATCTTCGGCGGACTGCTTTACGTCCAGCCTGGCCAGGTGATTGGCAAGAACAAGTATGCCGATGAGGTCTATGCCTTTACCTACAGCAGCGAAACGGGTTACTACTACGATGAGGCTATGCTCGTTGGCGGCTTCAAGGAGAATGGCGACATCCAGTTTGTCAACTACTCCTACAACGGGGAAGATGTTGTCGATGGTATCATCAACCTCTTCGAAGCCATGGGAGACGACGAACAGATGCATACCTATCTTGGTGCCGACTACATCCCCTGCAACATCGTGCTGACGCCTGCTGAGCAAGCTGAGGCTCCTGCCAAGAGCATCAAGACCGTTGCTCAGTCGCTGGAGGAGGCCCGCTCGTTCTTCAACGTCAAGGCTACCCGCATCATGGGTAAGATGAGCGACATCCGCATCAAGTAAAAACTCCTAAGGGTTTTCTACCCTACATTTTTCCACGAGGGGCGCGCCACACGGCACGCCCCTCGCTTCTATTCCACAGCGTTTGATTCTAATTTCTCAACGTTTGATTCTAATTTTTTAGAGTTTGATTCTATTTTTCCAGAATCAAACGTTGTCGACATAGCATTAACGACAAATCCGACATTAGATATTCATGTCGTAGGAAGTATTAAAATCTATTGAGCAAAACAGCATTCCATGTGCTTGGATTTATCTTTCCACGTGCGTGGAATTGCAGTTTCAAGCATATGGAAATCCTTACGCCGCATACCGTCTGTCAGTTTTTTCGGTTTTTTCTTTTTTCTTTTCTAGAAAAAGCCTATCTTTGCAGTTTCAAAGTATAACGAAAAAGTAAACAAGAAATATCCCGATGAAAAAGATTGCCGCATTTTTTGCCGCATTAGCCATAGGCACAGCTTGTGCGCACGCCGTCCCGGCCCTCCGCACACCTCAGCAGTTTACCCAACCCGATGGAAGCGTCATCACGCTGACCCTTCAGGGCGATGAGTTCGGCCATTGGTGGACTACCCCCGACGGTCGTGCCGTTAAGCGTAACGCCAACGGCATGTTTGTACCCTGTAGTACCTTCGAACTGGCTGCCATCCAGCAGCGTCGTCTGGAGGCTCAACGCAAGCGTTGGCCCAGCCAGCAGAGCAGTACGAATGCTCCGAGCCGGCGCGCAGGCACGTCGAAGCATCCCGTAGGCGAGCAACGCGTACTGGTGATATTGGCCGAATTCAGCGACTTGTCGTTTATCATCGATAATCCACAGGAGACCTTCAAACGCCACCTGAACGAGGAGGGCTATACCGCAAGCGGCGGCTTCGGAAGCGCACGCGATTACTTTATCGCCCAGTCAGACGGCAAGTTCACCCCTAAATTCGACGTTTGGGGACCCTATAAAGCACCCAACCCCATGAAGTTCTACGGCGGCAACAATGAAGAAGGTCACGACAAGAATGCCGCCCAGCTGATAGCCGATGTGCTGAAGCTGGCCAACCCCGACATCAATTTCCGTGATTACGACACGGACAATGACGGCGTGGTGGACTTTTGCTACGTCATCTATGCCGGCTATGGTGAAGCCCACCAAGCAGACCCGAACACCATCTGGCCCCACCAGTGGAACCTCGCCAGCGGCACCGGCGCTGCCATGAAGCTCGATGGCGTTCAAGTGGACGAATACGCCTGCAGCTGCGAACTATACGGCAATTCAGGTAGCAAAATCGACGGTATCGGCACCATCTGCCACGAATTCGGCCATTGCCTCGGCCTGCCCGACTTCTACGATACGGGCGACAAGGGCAACTTCGGTATGAACACCTGGAGCATCATGGACTACGGCTGCTACAACGAAGGCGGCTACACCCCCTGTGGCTACACCGCCTACGAAAAGGAATTCCTCGGTTGGATGGACATTGAGACGCTCAACGAGGAACAGGCTGTAACCCTCGCTCCCACTGCCGATGGAGGCAAGGCCTACCGTATTGAGAACAGCTCCAATACAAACGAATACTTACTGGTGGAAAACATCCAGCAGAAGGGATGGAACCGTAGCGCCTACGGACACGGCATGCTGGTCACTCATGTGGACTACAAGCAGTCGGCCTGGATGAGCAATACCGTCAACAACTCCGACCCCCAAAGAATGACCATCATCCCTGCCGACGGCACACGCGCGAAAACCCGATCCAGCCTTGCGGGCGACCCCTACCCTGGCACATCGGGCAACAATGAACTGACGGACTACTCTGACCCGTTAGCGCTGACGAACGACGGAAACTTCTTCAGCCAACCCATCACGGAAATTACGGAACAGGACGGCATCGTCACCTTCGAATTCATGAAGAACAGCGGCGAGGCTACCACAGCCCTACAAGCCACGAACGTCAACGACTACTCCTTCAAGGCACGATGGAAATACCGTCTCGGCACGGAGAACTACACGCTTGAGGTGTTCCACATCAAGGGCGATATCCCCGAGGACTCGAAAGCATGGGATGTTCCTCTGCTTAACGCCCAGGGCGAACTGATTACCACGGTTCAGACACAACGCTCCGAAGAGGTCATCACCAACCTTGAAGCCGGACATCTGTACTGCTACCGCGTACGCTGCCTCAAAGACGGCAATCTGTCACCCTTCTCCAACCTGATTTACGTGCAGACGAATGCTGACCAAGGTATAGTTGCCGCGCCGGTGATGTACGCACCCAAGAAAGAGGATACTAACGCGACGTTCTCGTGGAGCCCCGTTGAAGGTGCTGAGAAGTACATCCTTGAATATGGCCCCGTCAACGAGGGTGATGCATCCAACATCCCTGATGGCAGACTCTTGGTGGGAGAAGAATTCAAGACTGTTAAAAGTAATAGTGGTGACATCAGCCGCGTGCTGGATATGTACACCGATACCACCGACTGGCGCGGAGACGAAGTCTATGGACAGGCAGGTGAGGTGTACATCGGCAATGAAGAGGAGCGCGGCTACCTCATAACCCCCATCCTGCCCCAGACGAACGGCAAGATAACCATCTTTTTTACCGTCAGCAAACACAGCAGCAAAGACGAGAAGCCCATACTCTACATCGGCCTGGCCACCGATGCTGACAAGATCCACTATACAGATATGATTGGCCTCTACGTCGAATCGACTGACGCTGTGAATTACTACGCCGTACTTGGTTCTTTGGATACGGGTTCTTACGTCGCGTTCATCTCCGAAAAGAGAAGCGACTCCGATGACACGCCGCGTGTCCGTCTCGACAACCTGATGGTCTTCTGGGGCGACTTGAGCGATGACCTTGAAGGCATCGGCGCCCAGCGCATACAATCCCAAGACAGAAACGTGGCCGAAGCGCCCCGCTTCACTCCTGCGGCACGCGTACCCACTTCCGATAGAATCTATGTCGAGACCACCGACACGACATTCCAATTGAACGAAATGGAGGATGGCACCTATACCTGCCGTGTTCGCGCCTTGAAAGGCGACAACTATTCGCCCTATTCCGACATGCGGAGCCTTACGATCGGCAAGGACTTCTTTAACGTCAACAACATGTTCTTCGAGCTTACCTCAGAAGAAAAGCTGACGGTGCAGATGGTTCCCTTCAACGACGAACGCACCTACAAAGGCGACATCGCGGTTCCTGAAACCATCACTCACGAAGGCGTCACCTATGCCGTCACTGCCTTGGGCGACAGCGTCTTCCGCGGATGCAACCAACTGAACTCCGTCACCGTCCCTGCCTCCATCGCCTATGCCGGCAGCACGCTGTTCAAAGGCTGCCGCCAGCTGGAATACGTCGATTGGAGAAGCCCGGCACCTATCGACTCCACCTATTTCGTCGGTGTTGGTTACAACACGCTGCTCTACGTCTATGGCGATACCGAAGCAACTACCGAAGATGCCATCGTTGTCCGTGATGGGCAGGCCGACAGCATCACCCTGAACCTGAACAGCCCGTTCATCGTTCCCTATGAATTCAAGGCGCAGTACATTGCGTATACAAAAGACTTCAGTCAGAAGAATATCATCGGCACTACATCAGGCTGGGAAACTGTAGTCCTCCCCTTCGACGTACAAAAGGTTTCGCACGAAGAGATGGGCGTCATCACCCCCTTCGGTGTCAGCGGATCCGACAACCATTTCTGGCTCGGTGCCTGGAATGGAAAAGCTTTTGAACATGCTACCATCATGCATGCCCACGTGCCCTACATTGTATCCTTCCCCAACAGCACCGACTATGACCCCGCTCGCTGCATCAGTGGTGCCATCACTTTCAGTGCCGACAATGCCATCGTTCACACGACGACTAACGTCCCCGCAGTCAGTGGAACGGAATTTGACTTTGTCCCAATTTATAAAAAGGTTTACAAAGCTCCGGATCGTTACATGCTGAACACCTACGACTATTCCACTTCATCCCCTGCCGGCAGCACCTTCCAAAGCGATAAGATGTCGCTGCGTACCTTCGGCGCCTTCATGCAGCCCAAGGGCGGTTCTAAAGCTCCGCGTGAATTCCCCATCTGCTTCGACGACAACGAAGGAGATGCCTCTGACGTTTTGATTCCCTCCACAGCAATCTTCACACCCGACGGACGCCTTATCCGTCCGGTAGAGGAATCGGCAACAAACGGCACTGACGGGCTGCGACACGGAACGTACATCACCAAAGGAAAGAAAATCCTTGTCCGATAAAAGCTACAAGAAAAAAGACCTTATATATTACAATCGTTATGAAAAACAGACATTTCTATATAGCCGCCATCCTCTTCGCCGTTGCCTTCCACCTCGTAGGCTGCGAAAAGTTAACCGTCCCTACCATCACCGATGCCACGGTGGAGGAACTCACCCCGGGTACTATCAGTGCCAAAGCCACCATGACGTCTAAGGAAATCGACGAATATGGCCTCATCTACAGCACCAAAAACACGTCACCTGACCTTAACGCAAAAGACGCTATTGTCAATGGCAATCTGGAGGGCAGCAACTTCACTGCTGAAGTCACGCTGAAGACAAACACTACCTATTACTTCGTGTTCTACGCTACCAACGAAAAGGGCACCACCTATAGTACAGCTACAAAACTGACCACCAGTCTCTATAATCCAAGTATTGACGACAACCCGTTTCCTAAACCATAAAACTCATTATCAGTATGTCTTTTGTTGCGGATAAAATCATCATGGACGGCGTCACCTTTGACGATGTACTGCTCGTCCCGGCCTATTCAGAGGTTCTTCCTGTCAATGTCTCCTTAACGACTCGGTTCTCACGTAACATCGAGTTGAAGATTCCTTTTGTAACCGCGGCAATGGACACGGTCACTGAAGCCAAGATGGCTATTGCCATTGCTCGTGAAGGCGGTATCGGTGTCATTCACAAGAATATGTCCATCGAGGAGCAAGCGCACCAGGTGGCTATCGTGAAACGCGCTGAGAACGGCATGATCTATGACCCCATCACCATCAACCAGCACGCCACCGTACGTGATGCCCTTGCCATTATGACGGAATATCACATTGGAGGCATCCCCGTCATCGACGAGAATCAGAAGCTGGTAGGCATCGTTACCAATCGCGACCTCCGCTTTGAGCGGGCGCTCAACACCCCTATCAGCAGCGTCATGACGAAGGAGAACCTCATCACTACCCATCAGCAGGTCGATATGGAGGCTGCGTCGCGCATCCTGCAACTGCACAAGATTGAGAAACTGCCTGTGGTGGACAACGAAGGACGCATCATCGGCCTCATCACCTATAAAGACATCACCAAAGCGCAGGACAAGCCTATGGCTTGCAAGGACGCCAAGGGCCGTCTACGTGTGGCTGCCGGTGTAGGCGTAACCAAGGACACCCTCCAACGGATGCAGGCACTTGTGGATGCAGGTGCTGATGCTATCGTCATCGACACAGCACACGGCCACTCCAAATCTGTTATTGAAAAGCTGAAAGAGGCCAAACAAATCTTCCCGCACATCGACATTGTTGTCGGTAACGTGGCTACTGCTGCGGCCGCCCGTATGTTGGCTGATGCTGGAGCCGATGCCATCAAGGTGGGTATCGGACCGGGCTCCATCTGTACCACGCGCGTCGTGGCTGGTGTGGGCGTCCCGCAGCTCTCCGCAATCTATGAGGTGGCGAAGGAGTTACAGGGATCGGATATTCCCGTCATTGCCGACGGTGGTATCCGCTACTCGGGCGACGTCACCAAGGCTCTTGCAGCCGGTGGCTACTGCGTGATGATAGGCTCACTCGTAGCCGGCACCGAGGAATCTCCTGGCGACACTATTATCTTCAATGGACGTAAATTCAAGTCCTATCGCGGTATGGGTTCCTTGGAGGCAATGGAGAATGGCAGTAAAGACCGTTATTTCCAAGCCGACCAAAAGGACACAAAGAAACTCGTCCCCGAAGGCATCGCTGCCCGCGTCCCCTACAAGGGAAGCCTCTACGAAGTAGTCTATCAACTGGCAGGAGGTCTGAAGAGCGGTATGGGCTACTGCGGCGCAGAGACCATCGAAGCCTTACATAATGCCAAGTTCGTCCGCATCACCAATGCCGGCATACTGGAGAGCCACCCGCATGATGTCTCCATCACTAGCGAGGCGCCCAACTACAGCAAGCCGCAGTGAGATGGGGAAAAACAAACTCAGTAAGTTCGCAGATATGAGGGAATACCCTCATGTCTTTGAATATCCTTTCTATTATAAGAACGAAACTCAACCCAATTGCCACTTGAAAGGACGCTGGCGGGAGGATTTCTTCCATAACGCCAATCCTATCGTCCTTGAACTTGGTTGTGGCCGGGGAGAATACACCGTCGGGCTGGCCGAACGCTATCCCGAACAAAACTTTATTGGTGTAGACATCAAGGGTGCGCGCATGTGGAGCGGTGCTACAGAGGCGCTGAACAAGGGTTTGAAAAATGTGGCTTTCCTACGTACCTCCATTGAGTTCATTAATCAATTCTTCAGCGAAGGAGAAGTAGAGCAGATCTGGATTACCTTCCCTGACCCACAGATGAAGAAGTACACCAAACGACTCACCTCCACACCCTTCCTCATGCGGTATAGCCATATTCTTGTCCCTAACGGTATCATCCATCTGAAGACCGACAGCCCCTTCCTCTACACCTACACAGATGCCTTGCTGAAAGAAAACCATTTGCCAGTGGAAGTCAACACGACGGATTTGTACGAAGACAAAGGGATAGAAATCAATGCAGCCGCCATTCAAACCTACTACGAGAGCCAATGGTTGTCACGTGGCATGGCTATCAAGTATATTCGCTTCCGTCTTCCGGCCAATCCTACGTTAGTGGAACCTGACATCGAAATACCACTTGACGACTATCGCAGCTATGGCCGAACGACACGCAGCGGCGTTACCTCACGTCCAGCCGCCAAATTGTAAACAGTAAATCCGTAAACCATAATGACCTTATATCCAAAACTTATCACCGATGCCCTGTCCAATGTGCGCTATCCAGGAACGGGCAAAAACATCATTGAGGCGGGCATGGTGGAAGACAATATCCGCATTGACGGCATGAAGGTCAGCTTCTCGCTCATTTTCGAGAAGAACACCGACCCTTTCATGAAATCACTTATCAAGAGCGCCGAAGCCGCCATCCATACTTACGTCGGCAAGGACGTTGATGTAACCATCACCACAAAGACCCTTCAGCAGCCCCATCCGACTGACGAGCCGCTGCTTCCAGGCGTTAAGAATATCATCGCTATTGCTTCCGGTAAGGGCGGCGTGGGCAAATCCACTGTGGCCAGCAATCTCGCCGTGGCTCTCGTCCAAAAAGGCTGCAAGGTAGGTTTGCTGGATGCTGACATCTTCGGCCCAAGCATTCCCAAAATGTTCCTTGTGGAGAACGAACGTGCCTATGCTCAGGAGATTGAAGGAAAGTCGTGGATTCTACCCATCGAGCGCTATGGACTGAAGATTCTTTCTATCGGCTTTTTCATCAATCCAGGTCAGGCAGCCATTTGGCGCGGAGGCATGGCTAGCGGAGCCATCAAACAACTGCTAAGCGAAACACTCTGGGGCGACCTCGATTATTTGCTGATTGACCTTCCTCCTGGCACCAGTGACATCCACCTCACCACCGTCCAAACGGTGAGCCTTACAGGTGCTATCGTCGTTACCACACCACAAGAAGTTGCTCTTGCTGATGCCCGCAAAGCCATTGATATGTTCCAAAACGACAAAATCAATGTCCCCATCATCGGCCTTGTAGAAAACATGGCTTGGTTCACCCCTGCCGAATTGCCTGAGAATCGCTACTACATTTTCGGACGAGATGGTGGTAAGCGCCTTGCCGAAGAGTTGAAAGTTCCCTTACTGGGCCAAATCCCTCTTGTACAGAGCATATGCAACGGAGGCGATGCCGGTATGCCCGTTGCCCTCTATCCCAATACCATTACTGGACAAGCCTTCATGCAGCTTGCTGACGCCGTCCTTAATACCCATTAACATGAACAGGATTCTCTTGTCTTTTTTCCTTCTTGCGGGATGGCTGACAGCCTCTTCACAGATTGATGTCCGCTGGGGCGACTGGCAAACGTGGGGAGAGCAGACAGACAGCACCTACCGCAATCCTGTTATCCCTGCCGACTACAGCGATCTCGACTGCATCCGCGTAGGCGACGACTATTACGCCATCTCCTCCACCATGCAGTTTTCGCCCGGCATGACTGTGCTGCACTCCAAGGATTTGGTGAACTGGGAGATTGCCGGGAATGCCGTAACAGACCTCACACAGATTGGCAACGGCCTATCTTGGAAAGAAATGGACCGTTACGGACGAGGTATCTGGGCTGGTACACTGCGCTATCACAAGGGAAAATTCTACCTCTTTTTCGGTACACCCGACGAAGGCTATTTCATGACTTCCGCTCCCAAAGCCGAAGGGCCGTGGGAACCGCTCACGCCGCTACTGCAAGAGAGCGGATGGGACGACTGCACAGCAATGTGGGACGAAAAGGGACGTGGCTGGTTTGTAGGCACACGGTTTGCCGACAATTATAAGACCTACCGTTTCCGTATGGCAAAAAACGGAAAAAGCATCAAACGGAAAAGCGCCCAGCTGATTAACGAAGGCAACGGACGTGAAGCGAACAAGCTTCTCTATCACGACGGCTACTATTATCTTATCTTCAGCGAACACCGTAACGGCATTGGACGCTATGTCATGGCCAAACGCGACCGAAAAATCACGGGAACGTTCAGCGAAGAAAAGCAATTGTTATTGCCCTGTGTGGATGCCAACGAACCCAATCAAGGCGGAATAGTAGAAGGCCCCGACGGCAAATGGTACTTTCTGACACATCATGGCTCGGGCGACTGGAGCGGGCGCATCGTCAGCCTGCTGTCCGTCGAGTGGCGCGACGGCTGGCCTATGATGGGCGACACACGTCAGGGCGAGCCAGGAACGATGGTTTGGCAAGCACCTATGCCTCTCATCAGCGAGGACGAGAGGCTTTCAATGCAGCTTGACGGCGAATTTGACAACACTACACTTGGTCCACAATGGCAATGGAACTATCAACCTCGCTCCGATAAGTATAGTCTTACTGAACGTCCGGGGTGGCTACGGTTGCACGCCTTCCTTCCTTTGGAGGAAGATTGCCTGATGAAGGCTGGCAACACCCTTACCGTACGCTCGTTTCGTGCAGTATGGAACGAAGTAAGCATTCGAATGGATCTCCGCGGCATGGCTGATGGGCAGCACGCGGGCCTCTGCCACTTCGCGGCTCACTCTGGCAGCCTCGGCGTGGTGCGTCAGGATGGCAAGAACTATCTGGAGCATCGCTTCAACGACCATGCCGAGCGGGGTCCCGAAATCATATCCTCTGATATTTGGCTACGTTCCACATGGGGGCTTGACGGCCTCTCCCACTTTGCCTATAGCACCGATGGCGTTCACTATGAATACTTTGGCAGCTATCGACTCTCATGGGGGCACTACCGTGGAGACCGCATCGGCATCTATAATTACAACAACAATTCCGAGAGTGGCTATGTGGATGTCGATTACCTACGCTACGACATGCAGCGTCAGTTAAATAATCCCTTTGGGCACCCCATCGTACCCGACATGATTGCCGATGCCAGTATTGAACTCATCGACTCCACATTCTACTGCTATGCCACTACAGATGGTTATGGACGTGGATTAGAGACCTCAGGGCCACCTGTCGTATGGAAATCAAAAGATTTCGTTCATTGGAGTTTTGATGGCATTTGCTTCCCCTCTGCCGACGGAGAGAAATACTGGGCGCCGAGTAAGGCCGTAGAACGGGGTGGCCGATGGTACATCTACCCCACCGTCAACGGCATCATGCACGTCGGTGTGGCCGAAAGCCCCGACGGCCCATTCCGATTGGCGCGAGGCGAAGACCGCTTCAATCTTCCCTATGCCGAAGCAGCAACACTCCTAAAAGAAGGTGACCGTAACGGCATCGATGCGGAGGTGTTCATCGATGATGACGGACAAGCATATATCTTCTGGGGCAAGCGCCATGTAGCACGCCTTGCAGAGGATATGATGACCATTGATTCCATCCGCACCCTTACCACACGGCGCAAAGAGTACAGCGAAGGCCCCATCTTCTTCAAGCGCAACGGTATCTATTACTATCTTTACACCATCGGAGGGGATGAACGCTATGAGTACTACTATATGATGAGTCGTACTTCGCCCCTCGGCCCGTATGAGACGCCTGCCGACGACTGCGTGTCTACTACCAATGTCAATCGTGGGGTATTCGGCCCGGGTCACGGCAGCGTATTCAATGTGGACAACGACTATTACTTTGCCTTCCTTGAGTTCAGTCGGCGCAGCACCAACCGACAGACATACGTCAACCGCCTCGAATTCAATCCTGACGGCACCATTCGTCCCGTTGAGGTAACATTAGATGGTGTAGGTACCTCGCCCTCTACGAAAGGAACGGGAGCCTCAACGCCCTTATCTAAGGAGAGGAAAGAGGCGATTGTCAGAGCGACATCAGCTTCCTCTACGGCAGCGGCTTATTCTATCCGCCACAATAAGGACGAGCGCTGTCAGCGTACCGAACAATTCTTTCCCGCCTTCGCTTTCGATGATGCCAACGGTTCCCGTTGGATGGCAGCCGAGGGTGATAAGGACTGCTGGCTCCTTGCTGACTTAGGTAGAGAGATTGCCATCACGCATAGTGAGCTCTGCTTTGTCCGCCCCACTGAAGGTCACGCCTACCTGCTTGAAGGATCTGCCGATGGCATCCACTGGCAACCATGCGGAGGGCATGAAGACGTACGCCGGCAATCTCCCCACACGGATGTCATCAACCAAACATTCCGATACCTCCGCGTCCGCATCAAAACGGGCATCCCCGGTGTATGGGAATGGCGCATCTACGAGTAATACAACCTACGAAAAAACGAAAATCCCCCGATGAAATGGGGGATTTTCGTTTATAAAGCGCTTTATTTGCCTGCATATTTTAGTGTAGTAAAAGTCCCGTCGGCAAAAAGGACCTTCACCAAACGAAGACCTTCCGGGGAGATGTCATCTAAAGGAATTCCTGCAGGGGAAAAGACGCTGACGTGGGAGATTGACTGTATGCCCTCCTGTTTCCCTTTAGTCTTCAGCTGCTGTCCCAGCGAAGTATTCTTTTGAGTAATACGGTAGATACGGGCGTCCTTAGCAGGTACGTCGTAAGGAAGCAGAGCCTCTCCGTCCTGAAGAAGAGGTGTTCCGATTTCCTCGCACTGCCATAGCTCACGGATGCTGAGACAATCATTCCCATTGATTCCAAGTAACGAAAGGGGAAGACGTCCCGTTAGAGAAGAAGAGGAATCGTAGTTGATAACAGCCACATAGAGCGTATCGCCTGTGCGGAGCATGGCAAAGTTCTCTGCCCCGTCTGCTTTTCCACCATATTCTTTATATCCATAGACGGGCTTAAAGGTACGGCCCGTGCCGAGAAGGGCATTAGACTCTGTATTGGAAAAGAGATGCTCGGCACGCTTGCGCGACACAGTCGGGTTGCCCTGTCCAGAAACGTTGGACTTGCTGAGGTTATCTGCCAGCAGCACCATGCCGGTGATAGCGGCGTTGGTAAGGCGGGCGCGGTTCTCCCCCAACGTGAGGGCGGACTGGTCACCACGTCCGATGAGGGGTACTCCGTCGGGATCGTTGAACTGGTAGAGTCCTGCTGTCCACCAACCAGCCGTGAGGGCGTTCATGCTGTACTCCGTCCAGTTGAAGCTACCCCATGTATCGCACGAAACGCGGCGTGCATTGGCGTACTGATAAGGGAAAAGAGGCGCAATGGAGTTGAGGATGAAGATGGGAGTTTTCACCTCATCGACTTTCTTGCAGAAATAGCTGAAACCCTCGTTGTAAGCCTCAACAGCAGTATGGACATCGGGGTTATAGTAACTGTCTGCTTGGAGGATGCCACATGTGACAAAATCAAGTTTCATGTAGCGGAAGCCCTTCTGTATCTGTTCCGTAATCCACTTTGCCATGCTGGCTTTGACAGCAGGATGAGTAGGATCGAGACAGAAAGCACCTTCGAACTTCAAAGGCTTACCATTCGCCTTCAGCACCACGTCGCGCCCTGTGTAGGAACTGAGAGAACTTTTGTAATAAGTATTGTCGAGGTCATTTTCGTTCCACCAAAGGCTGAAAGGATTTCCATAGCAACCGACAATGGCACTCAAGGGAGCAGCATCTTCGCACAGCTCACGCTCCTGGCCACGATTTAAGTTCGACCACGCGTCGATGCTCATGACATTTGGAGCGCTCTGCCGGTTGTGAAAACCTAGAGGACGTAGCACGGTGCTGATGTATTCCATGATTTCATGGTCATCAGTGAAGTTATTCTTCGTTTCCATCACGTTCCAGCTCATCCAACCCACAGGTGTGCCATAGAGCCAATTGCTGCGCTTCGGGACTACCAGATTGCAGGCGTCAGTAAATGCTTCCATACCTTGACGCCAATCATCGTCGCAATCAAGGAAGAAGCGGGCAGATGTTATTCTGGTGCCGACGAGCTTACCATGCGGGAGAACATCCCAAGTGCCCTTAGGGTCAGAGGCGCCAGAGTAGGCACAAAGCGCGCGTATACGGCTATCCGATGTAGCATCAATACGGATGGCGCTCTTCCAATGATCATGGTCCACGGAGCCGATAATCACGCCACGTCGGCTTTCGCCCTCGTAGATTGCCGTGACCTCATAAGAGGTGATAGTAGTACTGAGGGGATGACGTCCGTAGCGCACAAAACTATCGTTATCAAAGGGTACACGCAGCATACGGTTATTAGGCGAAGCGTTAAAGAGGGCATACGTCTGCTGGGTGCTGAAAGGAGCGAGATAGTTTGAACGAAGCGTGTCGGATGACGAAATTTCCAGCGAAGTGAGCATCCAAGGATGATGCTCGAAGAAGTAGAAGTGCTGCGTGAGGGTGATGTTGTCGCCGTTCGATGGGCGGCTGAAGATAATGTCAAAGCAGGTGCCCGGACCAAAGGCATCATTTGTGGAAACTTCCGTCGTCTTTACATCCGCAAAGTCGGAAGCCTGTACACTACGGCTGACGCCAGAAGCATTATCGTAGTGAGCCTCAGGAACGGAGCTAATGATAACAGGACGATAGTCTCCCTCACTATCGGCGTGGTTGACCTTCACAGTACCCTTTTCACTGACGTAGGTCACCTTCCAACGCCCAAAGGTAAAAACTTCGTCGGCACGACACTCCGTGAACGTGAGTGCCGACGCCAACAAGGTAAGCAGAACGAACGT
The DNA here is from genome assembly GCA_002309805.1 of Bacteroidales bacterium UBA1189. Lineage (GTDB taxonomy): Bacteria > Bacteroidota > Bacteroidia > Bacteroidales > Bacteroidaceae > UBA1189. The sequence continues at coordinate 43,426 of DBYJ01000012.1, forward strand.
CAAAAGAAGCCGTTTCATGTTACAAAGCCATTTTCACCGTTTCGGAACCGCAGCGAACGATGCAGACACCTTGCGCAGGAACAGGAATGGGGTTCCCTGTCACGCCTTCAGCGACACGTTGTCCGGCTGCGTTGTAAATCTGCACAGGCTGTACGCCCTTGCCCTGCACAATAAGCATATCATTCTGACGGAACACACGCATCTTGTCGGCCATTACCCGCGCAATTCCATTGTTAATATCCACCGTTGCCGTAGTAAATGGACTGGCAACATAAGAGTAATTTACGGCCTGCACACCTATGGTGTAGGAGCCGTCGGGGAGTCCGACGAAGCGTTTTGAGGCCGTTTTGCCACCGAGGCTGGGCACGTAGGCTCCGAAGCGGCTGTAGCCCAGCTGAGCACCTGTGGCAAGGTTTGCAGGAACCACCTGACGGAGAGCACCTGTGGTATTGCTCTTCACATATACGTTGTAAAGCGCATCGCCATAGGAGTTCAGCTGCACATCGCTCCAACTGACAACAAGTGCGCCATTCGGGTCTAACAAGGCATTAATATCCTCTGGTGCCGAAGGGACGGAAGGAGTGTATTCCGTCGTGTTGTACGAGGGGATGAAGTCGTCCTGTTTGTCTGTCCAGCCGGTTGCCACGATATCCAGCTTGCCGTCACCATTAAGATCACCAAACGAAGTGCTACGCTCACCGATGTAGGCCCCGCTCCAGTTGCTCTCATGGCCATGCAGAGTGACGTTATAGCCGTCAATGCTGCCCTCGCTAAGGCAGATAGCCTCCGCCCAGTCATTGCGTCCCTCATAGTCAGTCCATCCGCGGGTGAAGTTGTCACAGATGTCATCGCCGTTGAAGTCTGCCAATATAAATGTTCGACAGCCCAAACCACTTTGGGGAACCAAGCCCGTAGTCAGTTCCTCGACAGACACATTGCCTGCGCCCTCGCCCGTATTGAGGAGGACGTATGCCTGCTTGCCACTACGATTCACAGCTGAACCAATAAGGAGCAGATCCTGACAGCCATCCTGATCATAGTCAATGACGGCAATGATGTTATCCGTACCACCCCATGTGTCCCAGACGTCTGCCACCGTCTCAGCTCCTTCGATAGAGGCTATCAGCTTGTCGGTAGCATCCTTAAACCACCCGTCGCAGGTATTCTCATAGTAGCGCAGCTCGTATCCACCCCGCTCGGTATCGTCGCCATCAGCCCAGCCGGTGATGACGATGTCCTGCCAACCGTCGTTGTTGAGGTCAATGAAGTTGACGTTGCCGTTCGACATGCGCTTGATAGCATAAGTGGGCTGGTCAGTCCATTCTCCGGGAACGACAACCTCCACACCATCCTCGTCGATAGTGATGCTGTCTTCTGTTTTCACGTAGACGCCGAGGCGATTGGGTTCCACGTCGGCAGGCAGCGGACGGAAGACGTTGGCCATCTCATAAGCCTTACCCTCGCAGTTATGAAGCAGGGCGACGTCGCGACGCCACTGATCATCTGTGCGGTTCCAGCCCCACGTCTGATATAGGATGTCGGGATAGCCGTCGTTGTCGTAGTCACCTAAAGCTACAGCGCCCCATTCGTTGCTCTCGTTCCAACCATCGCCCGCATTATTCATTGTCAACGAAGCAAGAACGGAGTCATTCACGACAGTGAACGTGTAGTCGCCATTGTTCCTCACGAGAATCAATGCTTGGGCAGTACCTGTGTCGTTACCTCCGATGTTCTGGATAAGGAGATCTATGAAGCCGTCCTGATCGAAGTCGAGTGTCTGGCTGGCCATACCGTATGCCGAATAGGGTAGTCCATTCTTCATGCCTGCTACGCGCTGGCGCGTCACGGTCTCCCAAATGAATTCTCCCGTTTCGTCGGTCTTGTAGATAATGTCGCCATTGTCGTCGCGCAGAGGATTGCCCTCTTCGTCGGTTTCTGGTACACGCTCCTGTGTTTCGTAGTCTTCAAGAAGCGTTTCCACGTCTCCCGCGAAGACACCATTTCCAAGGCCCTTCACCAGCACACCGCGTACCTGCCAGCCGTTGGTACACGAGGTGCCTCCGTAGTAGGCATCCATGATGCCATCGCCGTTCCAGTCTGCCACGACAGGCACCGCACGGTGCGAAGGCCATCCGATAGCATCACGTGCATCACGATCCTGCGAAAAAGTTACTGACTGAGCCTGCACGGCTCCTGCTGCAAACACCGCCACAATGGCTGTAATAATTTTCAGTGTAGAGTGTTTCATAATTTCATAAATTATAGTATTAAATTCCGTGGGCGAAGATACGCATTTTTTCTGAAAGAAAAATCCTTTTTTTTTATTTTATTATCTTCGTCATAAAAATCGCAAAAGGCACTATCTGCCGAAGGCCTTATCGCAGAAATCCAAATAGCAAGCCCAATCGTAGTCTGTAACATCATGGACTCCAGCCCGAATGTGATAGCCTATATGGTTCATGATGGGCTTGTGGATGGCAGGCATGTCGGGCGAAGGCAGGCCGCTGAAGCCGTAGAGGGCATAGACGGGCGAGGCATAGTAGGCAGCAAGGTATTCACCTCGCGGATCGGCCCATTGGTCTTCCTGCGCACTGGCTACATAAAGATAGCGCGGCGCAATCAAAGCCAACAGTTCGTGCTGGTCAAAAGGCAGTTCCTGTTCACGTCCGGCATAGAGGCTGAAGTTCGGACAAAACCAATGGGGGAAGCTGCTTGTTATTCTTCCCACGCGTTCGCCGAAGGCCCTTTTGGAAAGCGCAGCGCCTCCGCACCCTGAGTCGTTGGAAATGACGACAGCAAAACGTTTGTCCTGTGCCCCTGCCCACAGAGCCGCCTTACCCTGACGCGAATGTCCCATGATAGCCAGTTGGTGCTTATTCGCCCAACGCTGCCGGATCACCCAGTCGGCTATACGGCTGCTGCCCCATGCCCATGCGCCGAGTGCTTGCCACGCTGTACTGGACTCTCCTTCAGGGGCACAGAGTGCTGTAACGCTTTTTGGTCCCCCTTCGGCATGGTCAGGAAAGATGTCCTGATAGCACATGGTCGCCAGGGCGTACCCTCGGCTGACGATATCACGTACCGCCCAACGGCTCGACTGGTTGCCCCGCTGAAGCACAGGATCTTCTCGGTTTTCAAGCTGCTGGAAATAAGGAGAATAAAGGATACTCTCATCATCCAACACGCTGTGATTGCCCCGAAAGTTATATCCGATGAAAACTGGCACACGCCCCTGACGCGCATTGGGGATAAAGACGAGCAACAGCGCCTCCACCGTCTTTCCCTGCCCCGTGAAGGTAAACTGCACCTGCTGCATTGTTGCCAGTCCGTCCAGCGCCTGTTTGTCCTCCTGAAGCACCTTATGCTTGACGTGTACCTTCTTCATCCCCTTCGGCGTGACGCCATACTCCAGATGGGAGAGCAGCGCCATCACCTCCGGTCTGCGATGCCGTTCCCACTCTCGCGCGGAGGTGACAACCGTCCCATCGGCACACGTCAACACGTCAGGCAACACATATTCCGGTACCTTCGCTTCGTCGTAATTGACTTCACTCTGCCCCATGACGGACATTTCTATCAGCCATGTCGCCAGCATAAAAATGCATATCACTTTTCGCTTCATATTTTTCCGGTGTTTTTATGGATTTCTTGAATAATCTTTATCCGTGGCAAAGATAGTGATATTTTTCAGATGTTTGCAAGAAAACGCGGTTTTTGTCATTGACGCGGTTATTTTCAAAATGATTGTCTGAAAAAAACGCCCAAACTCAATAACCATCGCGGCTTGAAACGTTTGATGAAATGTAATGGAACGTTTGGACATCAGTAACGAAACGTTCCACCGCCTGATGAAAGGCCTTTATTTCGCTATATTTGGGGCTATTTTGCGGATAATTAAAAAATAATTTGTAATTTTGCCAACAAAACTGAAGAATGAAAATCACTGAACTGATTTCCACTGTGAACGATGCGCTGTGGGGCTATGTGCTGATAGCAGCGCTGTTAGGCTGCGGGCTATGGTTTACCATTCGGACACGCTTCGTGCAGTTCCGCATGATAGGCGAAATGTTGCGTCTGCTCACCGACCCCGGCACGCCATCGGAGAAGGGCAAGCGCCACATCTCGTCGTTTCAGGCCTTTGCCGTTTCCGTTGCCACCCGAGTAGGCACAGGCAATCTGGCAGGCGTTGCCACAGCTATTGCCATAGGCGGACCGGGAGCCGTGTTCTGGATGTGGGTTACGGCCCTCATAGGCTCGGCAACAGCCTTTGTGGAATCGACGTTGAGCCAGCTTTTCAAGCGGCACCACAAGGATTCGTTCATCGGAGGCCCTGCCTACTACATCCGGCACGGTCTGCACAGCCGGTGGATGTCGGTACTCTTTGCCGTATTGTTTACCGTTACATTCGGGCTCACCTACAATTCCATCCAGTCCAACGCCATCTGCGGAGCTATGCAGCAGGCCTTCGGATGGTCTCCGTTGTGGGTGGGCGTTGTGCTGGCAGGCATGGGATTGGTTATTGTTTTCGGAGGTATCCACCGTATAGCGCGCGTCAGCTCCGTGCTGGTGCCGGTAATGGCCATCGGGTACTTCCTGCTGGCTTTTGTTATCATAGTCATTAACATCGAGCACATCCCCCACGTCCTGCACGTCATCATTTCCAATGCCTTCGGAGTAGAGCAGATAGCCGGAGGCGGGCTGGGTGCTACGATGATGACGGGCATCAAGCGCGGACTATTTTCTAACGAAGCCGGCGAAGGAAGCGCACCCAATGTGGCAGCTACTGCCAATGTGTCACATCCTGTCAAGCAGGGACTTATCCAGGCGCTCGGTGTCTTTACCGACACGCTGCTGGTCTGCTCGTGCACGGCATTCATCATCCTTATCAGTGGACTTTACCAGACACCCGAGCTCAATGGCATTGCCCTTACGCAATCGGCTCTTCAAGCAGAAATAGGCAGCTTCGGTTCTGTGTTCGTAGCAGCTGCCATCTTCCTCTTTGCCTTCAGCAGTATCATCGGCAACTATTATTACGGCGAAGCCAACATCCGATTCCTCACCCCAAACAAGGGCGTCATGGTGGTCTATCGCATCTTCTCAGCGGGTGTACTGGTGATATTCGGCGCCCTTGCCACACTTGAGCTTGTGTGGAGCATCGGAGACCTCTTCATGGCGCTGGTTACCGCCTGCAACCTGATAGCTATCACGGCATTGGGGCGTCATGTCTTCCGCCTGCTCGACGACTATCGTCAGCAAAAGCGCCAGGGCATCAAAGACCCTGTCTTCCACCGTCAGCAGATGCCGGAACTGGAAAAAGACTTAGACTGTTGGGAGTAACTCAGCAGCGAGGGGAAGGGCTTCAGGCTTACCGGCATCAACAAGACGGAAGTCGGAGGGAGTGAAGGCCCTGATATCACCTTTCCCTGCAACTGAGAGGTAGAAATCGATAATAGAGAAGGCTTCGCCAAAGGCCTCCAAATCAGCAGCAAGCGTAGGCGAAATAATGTGAATGCCAGAGAATGCCCAAAGGCTCAGTTCGGAATCCTCGGGTTGGAGGGAATAAGCTAATGCCTCCAGCGCGGGACGGAGTTCAGGAAAGGGGGTTTTTATTGCGCCCGTATTTACGTTCTTCCAGCCTACCAAACGCCCATTCGTGTCAAAAGCAAGGTAGCGTGAGGTCTTGCGCTTGCTGACAACCAGCGAGGCATCAGCCCTGCCGTCTGCGCAATGCTGGGCATAGAGCTCGGCTAACGGGGCGTTGGAAAAGATGTCGACGTTATGCACCAGGACGGGCTCCGTACTGCCGCGAAAGAAGCGCATTGCCTGTCGCACGGCTCCCCCTGTGTCGAGCAGCAATCCGCGCTCGTCGGAGATGTCGATTTGGATGCCGAAAGAGTGATTTTCCCCGATGAAATCGATGATTTTTTCAGCAAAGTGGTGTACGTTGACAACGATATGGTCGAAGCCTGCAGCCTTCAGTTTCCGTATCTGATGTTCCAGCATAGGGCGCCCCGCAATGGGCACCAGAGCCTTGGGCAGCGTGTCGGTATAGGGGCGCAGACGAGTGCCCAACCCAGCAGCAAGAATCAGCGCATTCATTTGTGGTAAGCAATCAGGCCTTTCATGGGGCTTTGTAGGATGACGCCCATCTCCATACCGAGGGCTTCGGCAGCCTCCTTCAGCTCCGCTGAGAAGACGCTGGCAATGGAGCCCACACAGTTGATGGGCAGCCAGGGACGGCGGTACTGGATGACATTGCGCTGCAGGAACTCCGTGAAGCTCTCCACCAGCAGCTTATGTACCTCGGGCACTTCGCGATGCTCAGAGAGAAACGGCGTCAGGCTGGCAAGGAACCGGTTGACAAGGGGTTGCCGATAGACCCGATCCAGCACCTTCTCCTGACTGAGGTTGTACTTCTTCAGGAACTCCTCCTGCAGGGCGGGAGGCAGCTGGTTCTTGAAGCAGTCGGAGAGCAGGCGACGTCCCAGCACAGCACTGCTGCCCTCGTCGCCAAGGATATAGCCCAGCGGGGGGACGTTTGCCACAATCTGCTTGCCGTCGTAGAGGCACGAGTTGCTGCCCGTACCCAGCACGCAGGCAATGCCCTCTTTGTGTCCGCAGAGCGCCCGTGCAGCACCCAGCAGGTCGGTGTACACCTGCACGTCCGTCAGCCCGAGGACGGCCTCTATCACGTTTCTGACGCGGCTGCATGCTGCCTCATTCGCGCACCCCGCGCCGTAGAAGATGACCTGCGTATCGGGCTTCAGTTCGGTACGCAAGGCGCTTTTCAGTTCGTTCGTCAGCACCTCGGCAATCACCTCCTCTGTCTGATGATAGGGGTTGAGACCCTGTGTCTGCAGGGCTTGCACAATTTCGCCGTTTCGACAGACGCACCAGTCGGTTTTCGTCGAGCCGCTGTCGGCTATCAAGATGTCTTTCTTCTCTTTCATTTCACTAAACACTAATCACTATTTCTGTGCCCTATGATTCAATAGAATATGTACGGGATACTTCTCCCTGAGATGCTGCGCCAGATGCTCCGCGGCATACACTGAGCGATGCTGCCCGCCCGTACAGCCGAAGCTCACCATCAGGTGGCTGAACCCACGTGCCAGATAGCGTTCGACAGCCTGATCCACAAGGGCATAGACATGGCTCAAGAATACAGCCATATCGTCCGTAGCATCCAGAAAGTCGATGACAGGCTTGTCGCGCCCTGTGAAGGTCTTATATTGCTCGTAGCGCCCGGGATTGTGTATGGCGCGGCAATCGAAGACAAAGCCACCCCCGTTGCCGCTCAGGTCATCGGGGATGCCTCGCCGGAAGGAGAAACTGTTGATTTCCACCGTCAGCCCCTCGGTTTCAAGCGAAAGTGTCTGCTGCGGCAGGCTGACGACCTTCTGCAGTACCTCCACCAGGTAGGGAATCTCAGGAAAGCTGTTCTGCAGCTCGTTGGCAAGGCTTCCGATAGCCTGTGGGATGCTCTGCAGGAAATGTGCCTTGCGCTCGAAATACCCCCTGAAACCGTAGGCGCCTAACACCTGCAGCAGGCGGAAGAGCACGAAGTAGCGCAGCCTCGCGCGGAACGTCTTCCCGTCCACCTTGCGGAAAGGCTGCAGCGCCTCCAGATAGACGTCGATAAGGCGGCTGCGCTCCGCATCGGTAAAGCCTGCGCGTGCCTGCCAGAGGAACGATGCCACATCGTAGCAGATGGGTCCCCGGCGCCCGCCCTGAAAGTCGATGAACCAGGGACGTCCGTCGTGTACCATTACGTTGCGCGACTGGAAATCGCGATACATGAATGTATCGAACGGCTCGCTGAGCAGCACGTCGGCGAAGTGCTCGAAGTCGTCCTCGAGCGCTGCCTCCAGAAAGTCGATGCCCGTAGCCTTCAGGTAGCAGTATTTGAAGTAATTCAGATCCCAGAGGATGCCTCGTCGGTCCATGGCGGGTGAAGGGTAGCACTTCGTGAAGTCCATTCCCTTCGCCCCGCGGAATTGGATGAGGGGCAGCTGGTGCAGAGCCTCCTCGAGCAGCGCCCAAACGTACGGTGCCTCGACTCCGTCCTGTTGGATAAGGCTGAAAAGCGACGTGTCGCCCAGGTCATCCTGCACGTAGCAGAGCCTGTCGTTGCTCACAGCCCGTACCACGGGAACGCTGACGCCCGCCTGGTGCAGCTGCCCAGCTATCAGAAAGAAAGCTTCGTTCTCCTCCACGGAAGTGCCGACTACACCCACCAGCGACGTCCCACTCGTCTGGAGTCGGTAGTAGCGGCGGTTTGAGCCGGCAGGAGTCAAGGCTTGGATGCTGTCGGCAGCGCTGCCAACCACCTGCCGGAAGAGGGTTTCCAACGTCTCGGTCATACGTTCTTTCTTTTTTTCGCGCAAAGATAGCCATTTTTCTTGGGGAAATAGCCATCGGAAGCAAGGATTTTTATATCTTTGTGCGCATTTTTGGTTTAACGGAGAGTGTTTGACGTTTTACGAAATCCAAAGGACTTGTTCGTTAAACCTTAAACCTTAAACGTTAAACGATAAAAAACAGAACAATGAAGAAAACATCCCCTTGGGCATGGGTGCCCAGCGTCTATTTTGCAGAGGGCGTGCCCTACGTAATCGTCATCACCCTCTCCGTCGTTATGTACAAGCAGTTCGGCATGAGCAACGGCGACGTAGCCTTCTACACGGGCTGGTTCTATCTGCCATGGCTCATCAAACCCCTGTGGAGTCCTCTTGTGGGCATGCTCAGGACGCGTCGCTGGTGGATTGTCGCCATGGAGATGCTCATCGGCGTGGGCCTGGCTGCCATTGCCTTCACGCTGCCGCTCAAGGGCTGGCTGGCATGGACGATGGGCATCTTCTGGCTGCTGGCGTTCAGTAGCGCCACGCACGACATTGCTGCCGACGGTTTCTACATGATGGGCCTCGACACCAGCCGTCAGTCGTTCTTCGTGGGCATCCGCAGCACCTTCTACCGCCTGGCAACCATTGCCTCCGAAGGGGGCATGCTGGCGCTCATCGGGTGGCTGACGGGGCGTTTCTCCACGCGCCTACCCGATATGGATGCCACGCGGCACGGCTGGACGACAGCCCTTTGCATCGTCGCTGCCGTCTTCGTGCTCCTCGCCCTGTGGCACCGTCTGGTGCTCCCCCGCCCTGCCGACGACAAGAAAAATGAAAAGATAGGAACGAGGAATGAGGAATCAGGCACGAGCCGCTGGGGCGCGTTCTTCCGCGAGTTCGGTGCCACGTTTGCCACATTCTTCAAGAAGGATCATGTATGGGCGGCGCTGCTCTTCATGCTGCTGTTCCGCTTCCCTGAGGCGCAGCTGACGAAAATCAGCACTCTCTTCCTGCTCGACCCCATCAGCGAGGGCGGACTGGGGCTGACAACGGCACAGATAGGGCTCGTCAAGGGCACGGTAGGCGTCATCGGGCTCACGCTGGGCGGCATCCTGGGCGGCATCGTTGCCTCGAAGGGAGGCCTCAAGAAGTGGCTGTGGCCCATGGTGTGGGCCATCTCGCTGCCCGACATCGTCTATATCTGGCTCAGCTTTGCCCAGCCCACAAGCCTCTACGCCATCGGGGGCTGCCTGTTCATCGAGCAGTTCGGCTACGGCTTCGGCTTCACCGCCTACATGCTGTTCCTGCTCTACTACGCACGGGGCAGCCACGAAACCGCCCACTACGCCATTGCCACAGCCTTCATGGCAGCGGGCATGATGCTGCCCGGCATGTTTGCCGGCTATCTGCAGGAGTGGATGGGCTACCGCACCTTCTTCATCTGGGTCACGGCCTGCTGCGCCATCACCTTCCTCGTTGCCGCCTTCGTGAAAATCAAGGAGGAATAGCGTCTGTTTCAGCCCGCTACGCATAATAACGGTCCAGAGTCCACAATCAGCAGCCAATAGCTTTTCGCAGCTCCGAGCCGCACGCCCTTAATCTTCATTTTTCAATCCTCAATCTTCAATCTTTTATCTTCAATCTCCTTGCCTTTCCTCGCCATTGACCTCAAGTCGTTCTACGCCTCCGTAGAGTGTGTTGAGCGGGGCCTCGACCCCCTCCGCACCCACCTTGTCGTTGCCGATGCCAGCCGCACGGACAAGACTATCTGCCTTGCCGTTTCGCCCTCGCTGAAGGCCTATGGCATCGGAGGGCGCGCGCGTCTCTTCGAGGTCAACCAGCGTCTCTGCGGCATCAACGACGAGCGCCTGCGCCGCCTCCCCGTCCGGCGTTTCACAGGCCATTCGTACCTCCCCGACGAGCTTGCCGCCCACCCCGACTGGAAGGTCGAATACATCGCTGCTCCGCCCCGCATGGCCCATTACATCGAGTTCAGTTCGCGCATCTACAACATCTACCTCCGCTATATCGCCCCCGAGGACATCCACGTCTACTCCATCGACGAAGTCTTCATCGACACCACGCCCTACCTCGCCACCTACCGTATGACGACGCGCCAGCTCGCCAGCCGCATCATCCAGGACATCCTCAGCGAGACGGGCATTACCGCCACGGCAGGCATCGGCACCAACCTCTACCTCTGCAAGGTAGCCATGGACATCGTGGCCAAACATACCGTCCCCGATGCCGACGGCGTGCGCATCGCCGAGCTCGACGAGATGACCTACCGCCAGCAGCTCTGGGACCACCAGCCCCTCACCGACTTCTGGCGTGTGGGACGCGGCATCGTCCGTCGCCTCGCACCCTACGGCATCAACACCATGGGCAAGCTCGCACGCTTCTCCCTCCAGTACGAGGACCTGCTCTACAACCTCTTCGGCGTCAATGCCGAACTGCTCATCGACCACGCCTGGGGCTGGGAGCCCTGCACGATGGAGGCCATCAAGGCCTACCACCCCGACTCCCACTCGTTCTCCAGCGGGCAGGTGCTTGCCACGCCCTACGACGCCAAGAAAGCCCTCGTAGTAGTACGCGAAATGGCCGACGGCATGGCGCTGAAACTCGTCCGCAAAGGCCTCGTCACCGACCATCTGACACTCAGCATCGGCTACGACGTCACCAACCTCACCGACCCTGCCCGGCGCGCCGCCTACACGGGCAAGATTACCACCGACCACTACGGGCGTCAGGTACCCGCTCGTGCCCATGGGAGCGCCCGCCTCGACTTCCCCACCAGCAGCGCCCGTGCCATCATGAGCACCGCTGCCGCCCTCTTCAACAAGATTGTCAACCCCACCCTGCTCATCCGCTACCTCAACCTCTCCACAGGCCCCTTGATGGTGCGCGACGCCGCACCCCCTGCGCAGCTCAGCCTTTTCGACACCGCCTCGTCCAAGCCTGCACGCCCCGTCCTCGACCTTGAGAAAGAGCAACGCGTGCAGGAAGCCGTGCTCCGCATCAAGGAGAAATTCGGCAAGAACGCCATCCTGCGCGGCCTTAACTTCGAGGAGGGCGCCACCGCCCGCGAACGCAACAACCAGATCGGAGGGCACAAGGCATGAATGAAGATTTGAAGACTATGGACTACGACGACATCATCCACCTCCCCCACCCCGTCAGCAAGCGTCATCCCCAGATGTCCCTTGCCAACCGGGCTGCCCAGTTCGCCCCCTTTGCCGCCCTCACGGGCCACAGCGAGGCCATCGATGCCACAGCCACCCGCCATCAGCAGGAGCTGGACGACCTCTACGACACAAGCGAGTACTACGACCCCGACGAGTTCTACGGCACAGACGAATTCCACGATTCCTGACGCGCACGCAAACACAATTTCCCTTTTCTTTTGCAAACCGAAATTCCGCACAGAAAACGAGCCTTTTACGCATGGCAGAAAAAGAGTTCGCTCTTCTAATAATACGTTTTCATAATGGCGCTGTTAATCTGCTTGCTGATGGACGTGTCACCACGTTCCGACTTCTTGCCGTAGCCGAGGCTATAGGTCAGAGTAAGGTTGACGTTGAAACCGTCTGTTTCGCTATAGTTTCGAGTGTCGCGACAAAAGCAGCCATAGTCCATCGTGATGTTTTGTAAAGAGTAGCGACTGAAGGGATTTCGCACCAGCGCCTCGATGCCCCAGTTTTTGTGGTTCCAATTGACGAGCCACTCATAGACGGGGCTACGATGAGTGAGGAACGGGCCTCGGATGTCGATTGTAGTATAAGGTGTATGATAGTTGAATCTCAGTTTCCAGTCGCCTGTCAGGTATGTAAGGGAGGCTTTCGCACGGATGATGTTACGCGACAGGTTATAGGTGTTGCCACGTAGCTTATTGTATTCCTCGATGGCCGTCATGCTGAGGCGTAACTTGCCTCCGAAAGCTGCATAGGCATAGGTAGCCGAGAGCATGTTGCCGTAGAAAGTACCATCATTCGTACGGCTGTCGTAGATGATGTTTTGGTCGGCGTCGTACTGATGAAGGATGTTATCGAAATAGATGTTGTTATCGTAGGAGACGGAGATTTTGGTATTTCCCAACTGGCCATTGTACGAAAGCGTATTTCCCAATACTCTAAGTGGGGCGAGATTGGGGTTACCCTTGACGGCTTCGAAGAATGAGGTGGGAACGGTCATGTCATTTTTGTTCGACGGGTCGAAGAGCGTGTGGGTAAAAAGGCCGTTGAGCGAGAGTGCATGCTTTGGGTTCAATGCATAATTGCCGCCGTAAAAGGCTACGGGACTGCTATAATTGTAGTGGTTGTCATTGAGATTGACAGCAGAGTTCGACAGGCCAGCTGACACATAGTAGTAATACTTCTGCGAAGAACTGCTGAGTTGCACAAGACCCATTGTCACGTCGGTAGTCAGTCGTTGGTCGCCCGTAGAAGTCCCTGTGTAATTGTCCTTGTAGTGGTTGTGGTCATAGGTCAGCGAACTGGAGAGAGTAAGAGTCTTCCATGATTTGTAGTAGCGAGCCATTCCACGCAGGCTGTTATTTTCTTCGATGACGTTAGAGGATATTGCACTCTGGGCCGTCTCGTTGTAAATACTATTGTATTTGTTATGGCCGAACGAGGCTAATGTGGTGAAATCAAACGCTTGGTCTTTGGGGAGATAAAGTGTATAGTTAGCATAGAAAGTAGGTACAATTCCCTGGCTATTCGATGAGATGTGGCGTTGGGTCGTACCATTATACCGTCCATCATATAAGGCATTCATAATAGATTCTTCACATGGAGTGGCTTGACGCGTCAGACTGATATAAGCGTTCAGCCGGTGGCGGTTACCTGTTGATGTTAGCTTCAGTCGCATGGCTTGATTGTTGGTTTTACGTAACGATGACTCGTTCGTAAAAACTCTTGCTAAAGTTGAACCATCGGCGAAGAAGAAAGCCTCATTTCCTTCCGAAAAGCTGTGGTCATGTGCCCAATCGCCCGATGCTGTCAACGATAAAGTGAACTTCTTCTTCGTGAAATCAGTGAAGGCAAGATAGTCGCCCATTTTATAGAACAGCCCTTCGGTGGCAGAAAGATAAACGTTTCCACCATATTCGAGTTTGTAGGTGATGAAGTTCACCAGCCCTGCCTTGCCAGCATACTTACCGCTTGGCGTACGGATGTATTCGATGCTTCGGATGTTCTTTACGCGGAGGGTTGCTACGTCTTCAGGCTGCGCCTCCATACCGTTAATGCATACTACCACCTCGCCGCCGCTATGGGTTGTAATGCTTCTTGTGTGTGGCGAAACCTCCAGTTCTGTTGTCTGCATCACACTCAATAAATCGAATCCGTTGGTCGAGTGCTTCTTCTCCAATGCCGTAGGCAATAGTACCGTTTTGTCAGCCATTTCTATCTGTCCGTCAGCGTTTACTACAATTTCGGGCAGAGCCTCGGCCCTAATGCTATCATTCTCATTTTGTGCTTGTATTGTCGCTGCCATCAGACAGACGATTAAAAGCAGAGTCAGTTTTTTCATTTTTTTTATTTTCAATGAACACACAGATGCATACAAATTACAATGCCAAAGGTTCATTTTTTTAAGTTTTTTTAAATTGAATGGGAATTGTGCAAGGAAAAAAGTAATGCATCTAAAATATGTCTTACCCTGAAAAACGTTGAA
>DBYJ01000019.1:0-367 GCA_002309805.1 Bacteroidales bacterium UBA1189
GGCAAGGACATCACGGAGCCGAAGGTTAAAGCATTGGCGCAGGCAGCCGACGACTGCTGGGATGCCATCATGCAGTCCGACCTGCAAGCCTTCGCCTCTGCCTACAAAGCCTCCTTCAATGCCCAGACCAGCATGTTCCCGGCAATGATACAGCCTGGTGTCCAGGACTACATCGACCGCTACTCCGCAATGGACGGCGTGCTGGCATGGAAGATGCCCGGTGCAGGCGGCGGCGGCTACCTGGCACTTGTCATATCAGACGTCGGGGCCTTCTGCAAAGCGCACAGCGAAGCCATACCGCTTACCATACGTAGATAAGCGACACTCTGAAATAAAAGAACAGCATGGCCTTATTTCAATAAGAGCG
>DBYJ01000019.1:401-10668 GCA_002309805.1 Bacteroidales bacterium UBA1189
TGGCAATAAGAGCGTGCCTCGTTTTCTGGAAGCCTTCGCCATCTCTGTCATAAGCACCATACGGAAATGAATAAAATTTGTAAACAGGAAAGAAAATGAAAATAGTCATATTGGACGGATATACAGCCAATCCGGGCGACTTGTCCTGGGATGAGCTACGGAAGTATGGCGAACTTGAGGTCTTCGACCGCACAGCTCCCGATGAATTACTCTGCCGTGCCGAAGGAGCCGAGGTGCTGCTCACCAACAAAGTCATCATCAACGCAGCAGCCATGGCTGCCCTGCCCCAGTTGCGCTACATCGGCGTGCTGGCAACAGGCTATAACGTGGTTGACATCGAAGAAGCGCATCGCAGAGGCATCGTTGTGACGAACATCCCGGCCTACAGCACGATGTCTGTGGCTCAGATGGTGATGGCCCACCTGCTGAACATCACGAATCAAGTGGCGCTCCATGCAGAAGCGGTCAGGCAAGGCGAATGGGAGAAAAGCCCCGACTTCTCCTTTGCCAAAACACCGCTCATCGAGTTGGACGGGCGCACGATGGGCATCGTCGGTCTTGGCAATATCGGCAGACAAGTGGCGCGAATGGCTCAGGCAATGGGCATGAAGGTAATGGCTGTGAGCAGCAAGACAGAAGAGGAGCTCCGGCCACTTGGAATACGTAAAGCCGTGAACTACGCACAGTTGTTCAGCGAAGCGGACGTCGTGAGCCTGCATTGCCCTCTGACCGAGGAGACGCGGCATCTTGTCAATCGCGAACGCCTGGCTCTGATGAAACCCACAGCCATCCTCATCAACACAGGCCGCGGCCCGCTGCTCGACGAACAGGCCGTCAGCGACGCCCTTGCCGAAGGTCGCCTCTATGCCGTCGGCATTGATGTCCTCACCGAAGAACCTCCCCGCAAAGGCAGTCCTTTACTCCCCCTAAAGGGGGCTGGGGGGTCTGCACCCAATTGCTTCATCACCCCCCACATCGCCTGGGCTTCTGCTGCCGCCCGCCGGCGCCTCATCGACATAGCGACAAGCAATGTCGCCTGCTTCCTGCACGGCAAGGCTCAGAACACAATATGATTCCAGCACAACAGCCGCTGGCCTTCCGGTAATTCCCACATAAACAAAAAAAGAGAGCCATGCCTATCGGCACGACTCTCTGGGACTTTTTTGCTCGTCTGTTGTTTATTCAGCTTCGGGGCAAGCGCAGCTATCGCATACGCAAGTGTCGCAAGCGCATGTGTCAGCGCAAGCTTCTTCAACAACTTCGCATACGCTATCAACTTCCTCACAAGTCTTATCAGTCTTCTGACCACAAGATGCGAAAGATACAGCTACAACAGCTGCGAACAAAAATGCTAACTTTTTCATTTCTTTTTTGCTTTTTTAAACGTGTAAAACAATCAATTGTTTATTAAAACGCTGCAAAGGTACGGCGATTTTCTGAATTACATGCAACTTTTAGGAACTTTTTTTCATCTTTTTTTGTGTTTTTTTGTTAAATACTTGATATTCAACACCACGTTTTTCGCCGTTGAACACAAAAAACTGAAACTTTCGCACTTCTTCGGCAAACAATGGACTTTGATTCGCCAGACACGAAACCTTAACAAATAATAAATTCTCTTTGCTCAATGTGCAATGTTCAATGAATTTTCGTAACTTTGCGGCGTGAATACCTTAAAAGGCAAAAAGGCTGTCTTCTACACGCTCGGTTGCAAACTCAACTTCGCAGAGACAAGCTCTATCCAGCAGCAACTGAAGGCTGCCGGCGTAGAGACGGCTGGCAATGGCGAAGCAGCGGACATCTGCATCGTCAACACTTGCAGCGTCACAGAGGTGGCAGACAGCAAGAGCCGGCAAGCCATCAGCCGCCTCCGACGCAAGCACACAGAAGCATTGATGGTGGTGACCGGCTGCTACGCACAGCTACGAGTCCTCTCCAGCACTCCCTTAAAGGAAGAGGACAAAAAGTGCCTCGAAAACATCGACCTCGTGGTGAACGCAAAGCAGAAGGGAGACATCCCCATGCTCATTGAAGAAGCACTGGAGCTAAAAGGCTCCGCCAAGGATGAGGAAAAGGAGGCTGGAACTTTCTTCCCCGCTTGTGCTTGCGGCGAACGGACGCGCTTCTTCCTGAAGGTACAGGACGGCTGCAACTACTTCTGCACCTACTGCACCATACCCTTCGCCAGAGGGCGAAGCAGAAACGGGAGCATTGCATCACTCGTCCGTCAGGCAGAAGAGGCAGCAAAGCAGGGAGGCAAGGAAATCGTGCTGACAGGCGTCAACATCGGCGACTTCGGCAAGACCACCGGCGAATCGTTCATCGACCTCATCCGCGCTCTCGACGGCGTGGCGGGCATCAGCCGCTACCGCATCTCCTCCCTCGAGCCCGACCTCCTCACCGACGAAATCATCGACTTCGTAGCCTGTTCGCGGGCGTTCATGCCCCACTTCCATATCCCCCTCCAGTCGGGCAGCGACGAGGTGCTGCGCCTCATGCGCCGCCGTTACGACTCGGCGCTCTTCCGCCAGAAGGTCCAGCGCATCAAGGCCGTCATGCCCCATGCCTTCATCGGCGTCGATGTCATCGTGGGCACGCGCGGCGAGACCGACGAGCACTTCCGCCAGACGTACGACTTCCTCCGCAGCCTCGATGTCACCCAGCTGCACGTCTTCAGCTACTCCGAGCGCCCAGGCACGGCAGCCCTGAAGATTGACGGCCCTGTGCCCTCGGCCGAGAAACACCGCCGCAGCGAGCTCCTGCTGGCACTCTCCGCCGAGAAGACGCACGCCTTCTACGCCTCCCACATCGGCAGCACGGCCACCGTGCTGCTCGAGCATCAGAAACGCGGCCTCCCCATCTCAGGCTTTACGGAGAACTACATCCGCGTGGAGATGGCGCCATCCCCCACCCCTTTGAAAGACAACACCCTCGTCCATGTCCGCCTCGGCGATTTCTCTGCTGACGGCACGGCACTAAAGGGAAAAGAAGAATCTGAACAATGAAAGTATCCGTCGTCATACTCAACTGGAATGCCGAGCACCTGCTGCGCCAGTTCCTTCCGTCCGTCGTCCATCACAGCGAGGGCGAGGGCATCGAGGTCGTGGTAGCCGACAACGGCTCCACCGACGGCTCACTGGCTCTGCTGGCGTCAGAATTCCCCACCGTGCGCATCATCGCCCTCGACCAGAACTACGGCTTTGCCGAGGGCTACAACCGCGCCCTGGCTCACGTCGATGCCGAATATGCCGTGCTGCTCAACGACGATGTGGAGGTCACCCCCGGCTGGCTCACGCCGCTCGCCACCTTCATGGACACCCACCCCGGCTACGCCGCCTGTCAGCCCAAGCTGATGAGCTGGCACGAGCGCGACCACTTCGAGTATGCCGGTGCCTGCGGCGGCTACCTCGACCGCTACGGCTACCCCTTCTGCCGCGGCCGTATCTTCAACACCATCGAGACGGACCGGGGGCAGTACGATGGAGAATTGAAGAATGAGGCATCAGGAATCAAGAATTCTCCTGACCTCCTCTGGGCCACCGGCGCCTGCCTGTTCATCCGCATGGCAGACTACCGCGCGGCGGGCGGGCTCGACGGCCGTTTCTTCGCCCACATGGAGGAGGTCGACCTCTGCTGGCGTCTGCGCTGTCGTGGCCGCCGCATAGCCTGCGTGACGGACAGCGTGGTCTATCACGTCGGCGGAGCCTCGCTGCAAGCCGGCAGCCCGCGCAAGACGTTCCTCAACTTCCGCAACAACCTGCTGATGCTCTACAAGAACCTCCCGCCGCGCGAGCTACGCCCCGTGCTGCGTGTGCGTGCCGTGCTCGATGTCGTTGCCGCCTTCACGTTCCTGCTGAAGGGCGAAGGGCGCAACTTCCTCGCCGTGTTCCGTGCCCGCCGCGCCTTCCGCCGTCTGAAGCCCGATTTCACCGCCAGTCGGCAGGAGAACATCGCTGCCGCCACTGCTGCCGGAAACCCCGCCCTTGCCGTTGCTGAGCGCCGCCCCTGGAGCATCCTCGTCCAGTACCACCTTCGCCACCGCCATACCTACAACCAACTGAAAAAAAAAGTCCTTAATCCCTAACTCTTCACAAAATAAAAATGAAAACAATCTCCTTCCTCCTCACCGCACTGACGCTCATGTTCGCCACCTCATGCACCGCCCCCGCCCCCCGCATCTCCATCTTCGCCGACCACATCGGCACCATCGCCCAGCAGGAGCACATCAGCTTCGCCGAGGCCGCCACGCGCATCCGCAATCTGGGCTACACTGGCGTCGACGTCGGCACCAACTACAGCCATGCCCATCTCAACACCCTCGACAGCCTCGGCTTCGCCCACGCCTGCGCCATCGCCTGGATAGACTTCGTGGCTGGCCCGCAGCCTGCCGCCGAGGAGCAGGCACTCTCGTTCATGGAGACGCGCCAATGGTCGCAGCTGCTACTTGTGCCCGGCTTCCTGCCCGCCAACCGTCCCGCAGCCTACACCGATAGCCTCCGCGACGCCGCCATCAGCCGCATCGCCGCCTTTGCCGACAAGGCCGCCCAGCGCGGACTGCGTGTCCTCGTCGAGGACTTCGACAACCCCCGCTCGCTCTGCTACGACACCCCCTCGCTCGACCGCCTCTTCGCCGCCTCGCCAGCGCTGGGCCACGTCTTCGACACGGGTAACTACGTCTATGGCGGCGAGGACGTGCTGACCGCCCTCACCCACTTCCGCGACCGCATCTACCACGTCCACCTCAAGGACCGCCTCGCCCCCCACGACGGCGCCTCCCCTGCCATCGGCAAGGGCATCGTCCCCACCCGCGAGGTCATCGCACAGCTCATCCGCAGCGGCTATCGCGGCTGGTTCACCGTCGAGCATTACGGCTCCTCCCACATGCTCTCCGACGCCGCCTTCTCCATCCACACCATCACCGCTCCTGAGAAGAAGGAATAGGCCGATTATCCCCCTCTGAATCAGGTAACAACACTTTGCATTTCCCCTACTCAGCCCCACCCCAAGGGCTGAGTTTTCGTTTATCTGGAGGGGGGATAATAATAGGTCAAAAGTATGTGCTCACCTGAAAACTGTATACTGAATCACTGAATCAATCCCCTTCCCCATTAACCGCTAACCGCTCCCCCTATACCGAAAAACAACTGGATTCTGGAACGGAGAAAAAAACTTATCCACAAAGCACACACTTTTTCCCCATCCCATGCCGGAAAGACAAAAGAAATGCCTATCTTTGCAGTCACATCACTCCTATCAGTTCCCATCAACACCCATAACACCCATCAACTCCCATGCCCACCGACACCAGCAGTTTCCTCGTTCCCAAGGGCGACTACAAGCGTCTCATCGCCTTCCAGAAGTCGGAGTGCATCTACGACCTCACCTGCTATTTCATCGAGCACTACCTGCCGGCCATCGGCGACCGCACGGTGGACCAGATGAAGCAGGCTGCCCGCTCGGGCAAGCAGAACATCGCCGAGGGCATTGAGACGGGCACCACGTCGATGGAGGCGTGCATCAAGCTGGTGAACGTGGCGAAGGCCAGCCTGAAGGAGCTGCAGGAGGACTACGAGGACTACCTGCGCACCCACGGCGGCGAGGTGTGGGACGCGGACAGCCAGCAATGCCGCAATGCCCGCCAGTGGTGCCGCCAGCACTCGCAGTCTGCCGACTACCTGCGCGTCTGCGAACTGCGCGACGACATCACCATCGCCAACATTGCACTCGTGCTGATACACCAGACGGACTATCTGCTGCGCCAGCTGCTGGAGCGCTACAAGACCGACTTCCTCACCCACGGCGGCATCAAAGAGCAGATGTCCGCCGCGCGAAGGAGCTGGAGGGAGGAACACGGGTATTATAATGGGAGGACTGGGTGTGATGAGAACAATGGGAATAATGGGAGGCCAGGCCCGACAAACGACAATCAGAAGAAATAAACAAAGGAGTCAAAGGCAATTCGGCACTACTTCCTCTTGAACTTGGCAACGAAATGGCGGAGACCGAAGTCAGGTTCGAACTCGTCGTAGGACAGTGTCATGTTCTTCTTGTCAAGATTGTCGATATGCACTAACCTCGACTCAATCTCCACGCCGCCGCTGTAAAAAATCAGTACCTCCTCGGACTCGGCATCAAAGTTGCCCTCATATTTTTCGGTGCGCTTGTTGTTGTAGCCGAAAGTCTCGATGCTGACGGCTTTCCAATAACCATTTCTTAAGGTCAGTATATAGTCGTAGTCGAGGTCAACGACCTCCTCGTGTTCCACGCCGTCGAAAGTAGTGGTGACAGTCTTGCTCACGAGTTTCCATGAGCCGTCGAGCTGGTACATAAAAGGGTTCTCATAATCGCACGACGTCATCAGTCCGCAGACGGCGAGTGCAAGGAGGGTTTTGAAAGTCTTTTTCATAATCAGAATGCTTTTTAAGGTAAACACTTCACTAATATAAACGCGCCAAACCTGTAAATACTGCATGGAAGAACAAACTTTTTTTACACAAAAAATTTGCCTGATCCGATATTCCCCACTGAATCAGGCAACGAAACGCTGTCTTTTCCCTACTCAGCCCTACCTCAAGGGCTGAGTTTTCGTTTATCTGAAGGGGGGATAATAATAGGTCAAAAAAAAGACATTTTTTTCGAAAAAAAGTCTCAAAGATGTAGGTCAGTTCCAGAAAAAATTCCTACCTTTGTAGCGTAATCAGAGCAACGAAAAACACGCTCTGACAACAAACTTTTAACTATTTCAAATACCCCTCTCAGAGGGGAAATTAAAAATGTTTTTATGGATAATAATAATATCTATCCCCCTTCTGTATCCGTTTTCAATCCTGGATACATCAGTAAAAAGAACGGCAAGGCCGTGTTGCAATGTAAGCCCTACAAGACCGCAACACTGGTTGAGGTGTGGGACTATATCAGGGGTCAGCGCGCCAAGCGTGCCACAGACGAACTGCGGGCTGAGACCGACAAGGAGCGGCAAGATCAGCTGAAAATGTTGTCGCTGAAACACTGTACTCCATTCGGCACCTTCAGCCACCGAGACAAGCTGGGACTGATGGAGCGCAGCGGTATGATGGTTATAGACATCGACGACATCAAGGATTCCGACGAGCTGGAGCGTCTGAAGAACCTGCTTCTCGCCGACACGCATTACGAGACAGACCTCCTTTTCATCTCGCCCCGCGGACATGGACTGAAATGGTTCATCCACGTTGGCGACATGGGCGGCATGGAACTGAAGAACTACTTCCGCCGTGTGTCGCGCTATCTCCAGTTTCAGTATGGCATCATCCCCGACGAGAGTGGAAAGGACATCCCGAGGGCATGTTACCTCAGCCATGACCCTGACTGCTACATCAACCCGAAATACATTCAAACACATATTTAGGATAACCATCACTTTTTTTTCCTACTATGGCAAATAGTCATTCAACAAACTTTTCGGCAGCCACGAAGAAGACTAACGGCGCCGACACCAATCTGCTCCACGCCAAGGCCGTAGTGGAGCGAGTAGCTAACCAAGGCATCGACCTCACCGACGACTACGACCAATGGGTGAGGCTGTGCTTCTCTTTTGCCTCGCTGGGTGAAGAGGGACGGCCGCTGTTCCATCGCATCAGCTGCCTGAGCGGGAAATACGACTATGACGACTGCGACCAGAAATTCTCAAACTGCCTGCAGACAAGCCGAAACTCCATGGGGTTGGGAACCTTCTTCCACATCGCCAAGGATGCCGGCATCGACGTCAGCATGCCCGCAGAGCTTCGTCCCAAACGGGGTCGCCCGAAAAAGCATCAGCATGCAGACGGGGCCGACGAGGCGAGGGACGAGCGCACCACCTTTCATCTGGCCGAGGAGAAGCTGACCGAGATGGCAGAGTTTCGCTACAACGAGATTACGCACAAGACGGAAGTCCTGTCGCGTGACATCGAGGGCAAGCACCTCGGCGAGTGGCGGCCCATGGACGACCGCACGCTCAACCTGTTCTTCGTCAACATCCGCAAGGAGGATATCAGCATCACGAAGGACAACCTCAACGCCATCATTGAGAACTCCCAGACATCCATTTCCTACAACCCCTTCTGCGACTACTACAGCACCCTGCCCGAATGGGACGGCCAACACGACTACATCAGCGATATCTTCAGCGTCTTCCAATTCAAGAACGAGACGGAAAAGCAGTTCCTCATGCCGTACCTGAAGAAATGGTTTGTAACCATGACGGCGCTCTGGTGCGAGCTGACCGACGACAACCAGCTGATGCCTGTGCTCGTGGGCCCCCCTCGTGCTGGAAAGACCTATTTCTGCAACCACCTGCTGCCACCCGCGCTGCGACAGTACGCCAAGACCATCAATCCCAACGAGAACATTGACAAGGACTTCCAGATTGCCATCTCCGAGAAGGGATTGCTGATTATGGACGAACTGAAGATCAGCTCCCGCACGGCAGGCGCCATGCGCTCCACTATCACCAGCACGAGCTCCGACGTCCGCGCCCCCTATGCCCGTTACAGCGAGCATCGCCAGCGCCATGCCTCGTTCATCGGGTCGTGCAACGACTTCCAGTACATCACTGAGTCCGACGGCAACCGCCGCTATCTCTCCGTGTCTATCGAGGGCACGAATGACTTCACCGACGACACCCTCCCCCACGATCAGGCTTACGCCCAGGCATGGTACCTCGCCAACCATTGTTTCGACGAATACCGTCTGACCTCCGACGATGCCCGACGCATCGAGAAGTATAACGAGGAATACACCGTGCCCGACCTCTGCGAGCAGCTCATCGCCGCCAACTATCGCGTTCCCCAGAGAAACGAGCAGGGCAAGGCATTATCGTTTAGCGAAATCATAAACAAGCTGAAATGGATGAATAATTCTTCTGAAATAAACCCGAAAAACGTCTCGGCAGCTTTGAGGAATTTAGGTTTCAGGCCCAAGAGGAACAGGAATTGCACGCGCTGGTACGTCATCGAAATCACCCCTTCAGAAAGCCAGATGGAGGCTGTAAATGAAGGACATAACATGTTTTTAGAAGAGAATCCTGACGGCAACATCACCACTTGAGTGTGTCGGGTGTGTTAGGGGTGTTGGGGTGTTTTTTAAAGAGCACAATAGAAAATTCAAAAAATACCCTTATCACTTTTCAACTTGAAGAATGCATTTTTATTTTTCCGTGCTAAGTTATAAAGAGAGCCCTACATCCCCTACACCCCCAACACACTACCCCGCCCCTCATCCAGTGCTAAGAGAGGGGAGTTGCGGCATTGCTTATTCCCTGTTCACTGATTACTAAAAAAGTTCTCTTTTTTTATGAAAAAATCTACTTAAATATTTGGTGGAGTGGAAAATAAGTTGTATCTTTGTAGGTGAATGGAAGGGGGGAATCGCGGGGCGAAAGAGCCTTCTGGCAGACGGTGACGCGCCTCAACATCCCCAGCGACGCGCCTCATCACTCAGGGCCACGCGCGTCGGCCCACAGCGACGAGGCTGAGGACATGGACGATCCGCATCGTCTCTCCGGCAAGCCGCTCCAGCACACCGCGCAACCCTCCGGACATTCAGCGTGTGAGACTTTTTAGTGTGTGTAATAACCTAACGATCCAAAAGGAAGGATATCAGGAACATGGCAGTACAGTGCAAACTCATCAAGTGCATCGACCCCCGCAATCCGGAGGCGGAGGACGAGAAACGGGTGGTCCGTGCCGTCAGCACGGGGCTCTACGGCTTCGAGCAGATGGCGGAGGACATCTGCCACTCCTGCTCGCTGACCGAGGGCGACGTGACGGCGGCCATGCGGAGCATGCTCCACTTCGCCCGCGAAGCCTTGCTTGCCGGGCAGACGGTGGAGATGGAGGGCCTCGGACGGTTCCGCATATCGGTCAAGTCGCGCCTGTGCACACTCGACGAGACCACCCGGCGGGGCTTCTCCGTCGCCGACGCTGTCCGGCAGTTCAAGGTGATCTACACGCCTGACGTACGCCTGCGACGCCTCATCGACGCCCAGGCCGAGCCAAGCCTCACACGCAGTGAGAATTAAATCGTGTTTTTCAACAATTAAACTTTTTACAACTATGCCAATAACTTATCAGATTGTGGGGTGCAGTAACCCCCGTGGTGCCGAGGGCGTCGATTACGCCACCAACCGCGCCGTGAAGACCGGCGACTATGATTTCAAGAGCCTCGCCGAGGACATCCAGTTTGCCACTACCGTGACGAAGGCTGACGTGGTGGCGGTCCTGACCGCCGCGAAGGAGTTCATCAAGAC
>DBYJ01000019.1:10711-11142 GCA_002309805.1 Bacteroidales bacterium UBA1189
TGCTTCGCGCAGAGCGTCATCCCCGCTGAGTCGTTCGACCCGTCGAGCTACATCAAGAAGGTGGGCATCCGCTTCCGCCCCGAGGCCGACCTCCTGAAGTACGTCCGCACGAACAAGACGCTGAAGAGAGTTCCCTCGGAACTCTTGGCCTAAAAGACCCACCCCCGACCCCTCCCGTGAGGGAGGGGAGGTGGGGGGGAAGGAGTGCCCTGGCGGGCAGAAGAAGTGCCCCTGCGGGGCAGAAATTAAACAAATTTAATCAAAAAATTAAACAAAATAACCCGTTTGCCCTTGCGCCCCTCCATTACGGGAGGGGATGGGGGTGGGTCTCTTAAACTTCACCATTATGAAGACCATTCCATGGAAAAAGATTCTCGAAATCGTGATTGCCGTGCTGACGGCGATTGTGGGCACGCTAAGCGTGCAGAGCT
>DBYJ01000048.1:0-203 GCA_002309805.1 Bacteroidales bacterium UBA1189
AACCCCTTCTTCGTGGTTGCCCTGACACCCGTTTCCATGGCTATCTTCAGCTGGCTGGCGAACAAGAAGAGTGCCAAGCATCCCGACGGCATGGAGCCCTCTGCCCCGAAGAAAATCAGCATCGGTATGTTTGTTGCTGCAGTCGGCTATCTGATTATGGTTCTCGCCTCCCAGGGCCAGGCCTCACCCGCCGAACTGGCAGG
>DBYJ01000048.1:211-24546 GCA_002309805.1 Bacteroidales bacterium UBA1189
CTCGTGCTGACCTTCGCCGAGCTGCTCCTCAGCCCGATGGGCATCTCCTTCGTGTCCAAGGTCGCGCCGCCCAAGTACAAGGGCCTGATGATGGGTCTCTGGTTCGCTTCCACGGCCGTGGGCAACTACCTCAGCTCCATCCCCGGCCTGCTTTGGGAGAAGGTTCCCCTCTGGGCCAACTGGGCTATCCTAATGAGCCTCTGCGTCCTTGCAGGTGCCATCATGCTGGCTATGATGAAGAAGATCGAGGCTGCCACGAAGTAAACGCGGCTCTCAAGTCTACGGACGTCACAGGGTTGCGTCTCTTCAATAACGGAGACTTCCCACGCAGGGGAGCCTCCACTTTTTTCGCCTATTCTATTTCGCCAGAGCACTATTCTAATTTGCCAGTCCCCTATTCTAATTCGCCAGTCCCCTATTCTAATTCGCCAGTCCCCTATTCTAATTTGCTAGCGCACTATTCTGTTCCGCCAGAGCCCGTTGGTATCTTCTTCTCCTTTTTCAGTTTTCCATTTTCCCCTATTTACATCTGCCTCGCGAGAGGTTTTTTCGCGCGTACACATACATTTAATTAGAAAAAGTGCGGAAAAAACAAAAAGAATCCGTATCTTTGTCGCATTTAGTGTAATTATTGACTTTATGAAAGCAAAACAATCCATTTACCGAATCGCCCTGAGCGCCGTCCTGCTCGTGACAAATGCTTTGGGAACATGGTCATATTCCTCCTTCTGGAACTACTCCACTACGGCAAAAGACGAAGGCCGTGAGTCGGACGGAGGCAACTACGTCTTCCGCTACGACTTGGAGGCGACCAAAAAAGACATCATGTGCTTTAAGACTTATTACCGCTTCGATGTCAACAACAACCAATTCCTGTGGAATTTCGATCTCAAGGTGAACTACGGAACGGTTGACAATAACAATACCACCCATGTGTCCGTCACCATCGAGTATGCCGACGGCTACCGCATGCTGATAGCCGAAGCCAGTTTCGTAGGCTATCTGGCACCTACTGTGACGACATATAACCGCCCTGTCTATATCAGCCGCATTAAAAGTAGCGGCGATTTCAAGTATATGTTTACCCTGGAGTACCAGCCCACAGCCTACGACCTTGAGGAAGGGGTTAAGCGTATCTACATTGAGGGCGTGACAAAATGGGGCAATAACGTCCGCAACTTCCAGTACGAGCGCGACCTCGACATCTCGTCGTACACAAACATGGCACCCAGCTACAACTGCGAGCTGGACAACGAAGGTAACTACTTGTTCAACGTCACCGGCGACAAAGCCATTAACAAGTACAATCATTACCGTGAGAAGTATTTCACAGCCCACACCACCTACGGAATCAGCAACCTCGGCACGGACGAGATTACCTTCACCCTCGATGATGAGCATCGCTCGGGCGGCACCGACGAAAACGCCGACTATCAGTTTAGAGTTCCCGTCAGGTCTTACACCCAACCCTTACGAATCTACAATGTTGATTATACCATTGATGCGAAGCGCCACACCCAGAGCAATAGAAACACGGACCACTATGCCTACACGGTCAAGTCCGCCTCGGGCGATGCCTACCGCGAAGGCATCCTCTTCAAGCCCTATACTCGTGTCGACAACCTCAACGTCAGTTTCGACCAATGGACCAAGCAGAACGTCATCCAATGGACGCGCATCAAGCAGGTGAAGGACTGGATATCGCCGCGCTATATTGACGTCGATTGCCAGACCGAAGGTACATGGTACGTTATCCGCTACGAAAAAGGCGAGGAGCCAACGAGCTATATCGTAATTGGCCAAATCGGCGGAAACAGCACCAACCTGAAGGTCACCGACGACAAAATAGACTATGATAAGGAATACATCTACAGGGTCGTATTCCTGCCGAAACTTCTGCAAGAGAACTATAAGGACAGGCTGACTAGCCTGCCCGGCGAATCGGATAGCCACACACAGTATGACCTCTGGGAAGAGACATCGGTGAACACAAAGCTGGATGTCCCCATCACGCTGACCCAAGACCGCAGCGACAACACGGGTATCCGCCTGATATGGGACTACAATGTGCAGACCTCTGGCCTCGACTGGCGCATAGACCGCCGTCCGACGGGCGAAACTACCTGGACACAGCTCACCACGTTGCCCGTCGACACCCGTCAGTCCTCAGCCAGCTACCTGACAGAAGGCACGGTGTGCGACTTCAACGACTATCGCTTAATGATCGTCCTCAACGGCCGTGAGGTCTATTCCAACATCCTGACAGCCAACCTTCCTGCCGGCAGTTATATTAGCCAAGTCCGTGCAACGGCAGGCACAGAAGAGAATAACGTCATCGTGAAATGGAATATCGCTCGTGCCGACGCCTTCAACGACATTTCCTACCGCGTGCTGCGCCGACAGATTGGCACCGATGAGTGGACATTGCTTACCGACGAGATTCACGGCACAGCCTCGGAATACACCTACATCGACAACCGTGTGATGGCCGGCTCGTACTATGAATACACCGTCGAGGCCTATGATGCCAAGTGCGACGAACAATTAGTTCGCACCGACTCGAAAATCGTTCCCGGATTCTCACAAGCCCGCGGCACCATCACCGGCCACGTGGCCTATGGTACTGGAACAGCTGTGGCAGGCGTACAAGTGAACCTGGTGAAATCGTCGTCTGACGAATCAACTGACACCCCTCAGTACCTCTCACGCTACATCGACGGTCTGGGCAAGGGACTGACATGGAAGGCTGACTCTACCAAGTATGCCAACGTGCTCTCAGGCAGCAAGGCACTCACGCTGCAGCTATGGGCACGTCCCGTCGTTGACGACACCTCCTATCAAACCCTGCTTGAGTTAGCGAATACTCTTGAACTGGGCTTTATCAACAGCGGTTCGGGCTGGCATCTATATGCTGTAGACAAATCCACCGGCTCCGATGCCACGGAGAAGCGGGAGATGGATGAACTCCCGATTGATGTCTACGACTTCAACCATATCACCGCCGCCTACGCTAAGGGTGAGTGGACATTCTACGTAGGTAACGACACGTTGCTATCCGCCCGAATGTCAGTTGCGAACCCCGCCTGGAACTGCTGCTCGGCTGATGCCGACGACAACGTACCCGCTACCACGCTCAGTTTCGGATGCATGACTGGCGAACTGCAGGCTGCCTTCAAGGGCTATGTCGACGATGTGCGCTTATGGAATCGCGCCCTCAGCGCAAAGGAGGTCGCTGCCAACTATACCCGTATTCTCGGAGGTACTGAGAACGGACTTATCCTCTACTGGCCTATGGACGAAGGGCTCAATGTGGAGAAGTATATCTTTGACGTTGCTTGTCAGGATGGTATCTGGCAGCAGAATCATCCGGAGGTGGGTGTCAATGCCCGTCCCTCAGCTACCGTGCCCCAGCAGCTGCGGCTCTATGGCCTTACCGATGCCGAGGGCGACTACATCATCCGCGGTATTCCCTTCCAGCAGGGCGGCACGAACTACAAGGTGGTGCCCCAGCTCGGCATCCACGAATTCAACCCCAACTCGTCATCAATGTTCATCAGCCCTACCAGTCTGACGGCCAATAGCGTCAACTTCGAAGACGTGTCGAGCTTCCCTATGGAGGGTTACATCTATTATGCCGGCACCAACATCCCCGCTGAAGGCATAAAGTTCTATGTCGATGGCGAACTGCTGACGGGTAATGGCGAATTCAAGACTACCGATGCCAATGGTTACTACAAAATCTCCGTCCCCATCGGCAACCACTACGTCGAAGCCAAGCTCGAAGGCCACACAATGGTGGATGGAGGACGCTTCCCCACACAGGGTACATATAACTTCAACCGCGCCCTGACCCACGACTTCACCGATTCAACACTGGTGAATTTCGTAGGACGTGTAAGCGGTGGTTTGCGCAACGACACCATTGCCGTAGGCTTCGGAGCCTCAGTGAACAACATTGGCACCGCCACCGTGCAGCTGAAACTGAACAACGAGTCGTTCTCTTTCAACTGCCAGGATGACCACATCAGCGATGCCACCACCCAGCGCACTTGGGATAGCGACACAACCAGCATCAACAGCACAGCCTGGACAGGTACAGGATACGACGCCCGTTACATCTACATCCATACCGACCCCCAGACCGGCGAATTCTCAGCCTTGCTGCCCCCGCTGAAATACATCACCAAGAGCATAAAGGTGGACACGAACGAGGACATAGAGATCTACGATTTGCCCGAAATTGACCTCACATCCGTACAGAAGGAAATGAAGGACTCGATGTTCATCTCCAGCGAAGGCGGCGGAACCACTTTGGCACGCTACTACTACAACACGAAGATGGTGCGCACCTTTTTTGCCGAACCACAGGTGGAAGTCGTGCAACGCGGCGGCAAGGGAGCCTTTGGAGAGCAAGAGCTGAAGAACTACCGTGTCAGCAACACCGAGACCACCAACATCACCGACATCTGGACACGAAAAGGCGATGGCTCCGTCAATTACACCTATGATTTCCCCGTCTTCGGCCGTAACACCGAATACTTCTTCGACATCTACGCATACGAGGTGTATATCAACCACGACAACGGAACAGTCATTGCCGACACCATCCCCCTCAACGGGCAGGTACTCACCATCCAAAACGAGATGAGTAACGCCCAGACGGTGGTAGCCCGCGTGATCGACCCTTCGCTGACGGACCTTAAGGAGGGTGAAATCTACGACCTCAAGCTTAACCAGATACGGCTGGACACCGACGGCAGGAACGAACTCAGCTTCACCACCGGCTTGCCGAACATCACAGCCCCTTATACCCGTCACTTCGGCATCACCTACGAGCGGAATGGACGTTTCTATAACGGCTTCGAAATGAATGCCATCGTACTGGGCGAGTTGACCAACGGCAACAACTTTGTCACCGAAGGCCCCGAGGTGGTATCGATGGTGTTACGCGACCCACCAGGGGCAAAATCCAAGACCACATGGAAGACCGGCACCATCAAAACCAAGATAGAGAATCGCACCAGCGGTGGGTATGAGAACGAGACAGTTCAGGCCGAATTGATTTGGGGTGCCGACCTCAGGACCGCTACCGGCGTGGGCGTGATGCTGGTCTCTACGAAGGAAGCTGTTAGCGTTGATAACGTCGGCGAGCACGGCACGTTGGAAATCCTCACCAAGAAGGAGAACACGTGGGTATATACCACCGGCGAGAACATCGCTACCAGCACCGGCTCGAAGTACGTAGGTGCTGCGGGCGACGTGTTCATCGGCACCTCCCACAACCTCATCGTCGGCACCTGCCGCAAGCTCGGTTTCCACCGCGAGGCAGAGGGCATAGTCCTGGGGCTGAAGGAGGCCATCAGCCTCTCCGACAGCATACGCACCGACTTTGCCTACGCTGCCTACGACATCGAGAACACCATGATTCCGAAGCTTATCGACACCCGCAACGCCATGCTTGAATACAAGGACAGCCTGTCAGCCGCCGGTTTCGTAAACGACACAGAGCAGGATGTATATCTTACTTGGCTTACCCCCGACGACCCTCGCTATGGTCAGGACAGCACGTATGTATGGAAGCAGGGCATCCATGGCAAGTCGCAGGACATGGTGCTGAAGTACAACCAAGCCGTGGAACGCTGGCGTGAAGCGTTACGGACAAACGAGAAAGACAAGATCATGGCCTTTGAAGATGCCGCCACCTATTATAAGGAAAACCGCTCGTTCGACGGCGGCACCAGCTACAGCTACAGCGAACGCCATGACACCACCCATGTTGTCAAGGACGTCGAATCCATCTCGCTGGGCTTCGTCTTTAACACCAAAACCCGCATTGGCATATCCGCAGGAGCCTACTTCGGTGCCAACTTCGAGATGAAGACTGAGACTGGTTATAAGAGAACAACCGAAACCGCCGACTACGACGATAACATTAAGACCTACGCCGAAATTGCCTACGACCTCACCGACGGCAACCCGGGCACCGACTTCACCGTGGATATCTACCATTCGCCCAGCGGCTGGGGTGATATCTTTCTCCTGCGCGGCGGACAAAGCTACAACCCCTACGAGGCGGAAGAGAAGACCAAATACTACGAGACAGAAAAGGGTTACACCATCTCCTACGGCACAGAGCGCATGGAACAGCCCATCATTGCCATCAGCACCGACGGCAGCGTAGGAGCAAAGAGTGCTACGTTGACTGATGTATCGGCAGGACAGATGGGACAGTTTACCTTGCACCTCACCAACGGAACAACAACCAATCAGGACGTGCCGTTCATCTACAACCTGCAAGTGATGGACTACACGAACACACATGGACTGGAGATTCTGATGGACGGCGTACCCGCCAACGGCCGCAGCATCTATATTCCTGCCGGCGAGACCATCAAGAAGGTCATTACCGTCCGCCAAACCGACCAAAGCGTGCTCGACTACGAAGGAATTGAGCTGTGGCTCAGTTCACAGTACCAGCCGGCAAAGATAAAGGACATTGCCAACCTGAGCGTACACTTCAAGCCCAGCTCAAGCCCCATCAGCCTCGCTGTAACCGAACCGGTAATGAACATCGAGACGCTGGAGCTCAATAAGGGCAACCTGGAGCTGAAGGTCAGCAACTTCAATCGCCAGTTCCGGGGCATGAAAGAGATAGGCGTGCAGTACCGCTATGAGGGTAGCACCACATGGGTCACACCCTTTACCTATTTGGTTGATAAAGCTGACTCCACCCACGTTACCGACAAGATACTGCCCGAGGCGGGCGACCTGCAGCTGACCCTCAACATGAAGGCCAACACCACTTACCCCGAAGGAAACTACACCTTCCGCGCCTACACCATGACGAAGTACGGACAAGAGAACGTCTATGTCTATTCCGACGAGGTGAAGGTAGTTAAGGACATGACACGTCCACGCCAGCTCGTCACCCCCACTCCTGCCAGCGGCATATTGGGCGTGGGCGACGACATCAGCATTGAATTCAACGAGGACATCGTGCCCGGCTATGTGGACGCCAAGAACGTCATCGTCTCAGCTAAGCTGAACGACCAACCCATCAACCACGAGACGGCCTTGATGCTCATGCCCTACGGTGTGGCAGCAAAAACGGAGAACCCCGTATTCCTGAGCGGCGACTTCTCAATGGAGATGTGGCTGAAATACACACAGGGCGGCGTCGTCATCCGACAAGGAAACAGCTTTGGACGGATGGCACTGAAAATCACTAACACCGGGCAAGTGGCCGTGTCACTCGGCGGGAACGACTTCGTCAGCACCGAACAACTGCCCCGGGACACGTGGATATTCTTCGTGCTGAGCTTCAAGGCGAGCGACATGACCTTCTCCATGCTGGGAGAGTACGAAACAACGTCGGTACTGCTCTTCGACAAAGAACCTGTGACCTTCTCGGCCGTCGATGCCATCAATTATGTCGATGACAACCATCTCTATTTAGGCAGCGGCATTACCGGCACCATCCACGACTTGGCCCTCTACAACATCTACCGCGACGTTAATGATGCTGCTTCGAAGAAATACGTCTCGAAGGACAACTACACCTACGGCCTCACTAACTACTGGCCCATGAACGAAGGTCACGGCACCGTGGCCGCTGACATGCGCCATACACACGATTTCATCGTGAACAACCGCTGGGAGATTGCAGGCGTGAACTTTGCACTCAAACTCGATGAAGCCGAAGGTGCAACAGCCGATATTTCGCGCATCAATACCTCAGTGGGCGACAGCTATGCCATCGAATTGTGGACCCTCGCTTTCAAAAAGGCCTGCACACTCTTCGAAACAGGCAGCGTGGCCGAAAACAAACTGTGCCTGCGTTATGACGAAGACATGAACCTCTGGCTCGACTATGGCGAACGGTCGCAAATGGTAGCCAGCGCTGAGGACTTCCCCAACAGCTACAGCTGGCACCATTTGGCATTGAACGTGGTACGCGGACAGGCAGCCAGCTTCTACTATGACGGACAACGCACGGCAGTCATCGCCGAACGGGACGTGCCTATGATGGAGGGCCAACAGATGACCATTGGCGAGGGCCTTAATGGAAACATCGACGAACTGCGCATCTGGCGAGCTGCTCTGACCGAGAACCGCCTATTGGCGAACAGGTACAATTGCATCGACACCGCTGACGTCTATTCACGCGGACTCGTGGCCTACTATCCCTTTGAAAAAGAAGGAGTAGTCAATGGCGTCGCCACCAAGGTGGCTACCTTAGAGAATATGGCTCCCAGCAGCCTTCCGACAACGCTCACCCTGAACAACCCCAGTGAGAACGTATGGGCTTCCTCGACACCTCCCCTCAAGAGTGCTCCCCGTGAAAACACCCTTATCGCCTCGCCCGTAGCCTCCGACCGAAAGGTGGTGGTCAATTTGAGCGGAGCAGGCATCAGTCCGCGTGACATCGAGGGCGCCACACTCAACATCACCGTTGATAAGGTATTCGACATGCACGGCAACCAATCGACTCCCATCCGCTGGACGGCATACGTGCAGCAGAACACGCTGAAGTGGACCCGCGATTCGGTGAATATCAACAAGCGTTATGGCACAGACTACACCTTCGACGTCAGCATCGAGAACAAGGGTGGCAGCACGGAATATTACTCCTTGAGAAACCTGCCTAGCTGGCTCACGCCCATCGGTAGCGAAATGAGCGACAACCTTGGCCCACTTTCGCAGAAAACACTACGTTTCAAGGTAAATCCACTCGTTGCTGTGGGCAACTACGATGTGACCATAGGCCTTCAGGGCAATAGTGAGATAATGGAACCCCTCCGCATCGTGATGAAGGTGCAAGGCCAGATGCCCGAGTGGACAGTAGATCCCACACAATATGAGCACCGAATGAACGTCATCGGACAAATCTACATCAACGGCACGCTGATGGAGAACGCTGACAGTCGCGTGGCCGCCTTTATCAACGATGAATGTCGAGGCATAGCCGCTCCCGAGGCCGTGCGCAGCGCAGCCTATGTGACAATGACCATCTACGGCAACGGCTACGATGATGAGGACGCAGGTGCCCCCATCTCTTTCCGAATCTGGGATGCTACCAAGGGCGTAGCCTATACTGATGCAAACGTTGTAGACACAGACGGATCGCAGATGAACATCAGTTTCCAGATTGATCAGATTGTTGGTAACTTCGACGCCCCTGTCATCCTCACTAAGGGCGATAATTTGGAGCAGACACTTTTGCTGAATCCGAACTGGAACTGGATTGCGCTTGGCGTAGTGCCTGCCGACAACCGCCCCGAAATAGTATTCCCCGACCTCACCACATGGAAGACTGTCATCAAAGACCAATACAGCTCTGTCTACAGCAATGGCTCCTTATGGAAGGGTAACCTGACTATTGAAGCCGCCAAAATGTATAAGATGCACCTCACAAAGGGGGAAGGAAGCAACGATATCTCAGCCGGACTATCGGTGAAGGGCCGTCAGGTGAACCTCGGCGAGAATCCCGTGACGCTAAAAAAAGAGTGGAACTGGATAGCTTATACCCCCATGACCTCTATGACGCTCGACGAAGCCTTAGCTGGTGCCAATCCCCAACGAGGCGACTACGTGAAATCGCAGACGGGCTTGGCCATCTACAACTATAATGGATGGGAGGGCAACCTGAAAGCACTCGAAAGCGGACACGGATATATGTACTATAACAGCAGCGGCGTGGTAAAGCAGTTCGCATATCCCGAGAAGACGACCACCAGCTCCTCGATGCATGCCCCAATTATCGCCGTCAGGAGAGCTCCGCTACATATGTTCGAACCCGTTGACCCCACCACCTATCCCGACAACATGACAATGGTCATTCGACTAGTCGACGGACAAGAGCCCGTCGATAGTGCTGAGGTGGCCGCCTTCATCGACGACGAATGCCGAGGTGCCACTCGTGCCGACGACGGTCTCTACTACCTCATCATAGCAGGTGACGGAAGCGGACAAGCGTTAGACATACGGACATGCATTAACGGAGAAATCCTGACCATCGACCGCAACCTCACCTACACCAGCGACAGCAACATCGGTACGCCGTGGGAGCCCTACGTCATCGACATCAAGAATGCCACCTCCATTGAAGGAATCCTGTATGGCGGATTGGCAAATGATAAGTCCTTCGACCTTCAGGGCCGCCGCCTTTTGGGCACGCCAAAGGAGAAAGGCGTCTATATCGTAAACGGACGAAAGGTAGTCGTGAAGTAACAGACGATTTGTCACTCGGCAACCATCGCGATGGCATTACTCTGGTCATCGCGATGGTTTTTATTCTGATTATTCGCCGGAGACATCCCCTACCTTTTTATCCTACGCATTTTGCTTCCACGACAGATTGCAGGCATCACGTCAGCCCACTTCATCAACTGTCCAAGCAGAATCAAATTCCGTAAAAATTCCATCAAATGGAAAAAAAGTTCCATAGGCTGGAAAAAAAGTTCCATCAAATGGAATTTAAATTCCACAGGCTGGAATTTTTCCAGAGTCTGATGTGGCAGCAACCAAGTTTGTCGCTTGCCAGATGGCCATAAAGGATATTATTGCGGAAATCAAATAATCTGTATTGGTTCCATACATTTTTCAACGAGAATCTGCTTATAAACCGTCCTTCCCTTAAATTTTACAAAAAAAGTGAAGATAATTCAGAAAGAATCCGTACCTTCGCAGCAATTTGTATAAATGTGGATTTTAAGAAACGAAAAATGAAACAATTCTTGGTTACACTAGCCGTCCTGACGGCTACCTTATGCACATCGGCACAGACGAAAGACGACCCTATCGTAATGACAGTAAACGGTGTGGATGTTCCTCGTTCTGAATTTGAGTATTCGTATAACAAGAACAATACCGAGACCGTGCTCGACCGCAAGTCACTCGACGAGTACGTGGAGCTGTTCATCAACTACAAGCTGAAGGTGGCTGCAGCTGCCGAAGAGCGCATGGACACGTCGGCAGCCTTCATCAAGGAGCAACAAGAGTACCGCACACAGCAGGCTGAAGCCTATCTGGTGGACTCGACGTTCATTGAGGAACAGGCGCGCGAAGTGTACGAGCAGACGGCCCAACGCATAGGCGAGGACGGGCTGATACTGGTGTCGCACATCCTGCTGCGTCTGTCGCAGGATGCCGACGACGCAGCTCAGGCTGCGGCCAAGGTGCGTGCCGACTCCATCTACGCCGCCCTGAAGGCTGGTGCCGACTTCGCCGAACTGGCCAAGCGTCTGTCGCAAGACCCCAGCACGGCCCAACATGGAGGGCAGCTGCCCTGGATTCAAAAAGGGCAGACCATCCCCGACTTCGAGCGCGTGGCCTTCTCACTCCAGCCCGGCGAGCTGTCTGAGCCCGTACTCTCAGCGGTTGGCTACCACATCATCAAGATGGACGAGCGGAAACAGTTCGAGCCTTATGAGTTCCACCGCAAAAGCATCATCGAATGGCTGAACCAGCGGGGTATTACCGCAGCAGCCAAGCAGTCGATGGGAAAAAAGCTTGCCGCCCAGATGGGTGGCGACGTCACCCCTCAGGAGGCGCTGGACAAGGCCGAGCAGGAACTTGACGCCAAATACCCCGACTTCCACTACCTGATGAAAGAGTTCCACGACGGCAGCATGCTCTATGAAATCAGCAACCGCGAGGTGTGGGACAAGGCCGCCAAGGACGAGAAAGGGCTTGAGAAATTCTTCAAGAAGCACAAGAAACAGTATGCCTACGACGAACCTGTCTATCGCGGCATCATCGTCAACTGCACCACAGCCGACGTACTTGAGAAGGTGAAGAAGAGCGTCAAGGGCAAGAAGGAGGCGGAATGGGTACAGACCATCCGCGAGCAGTTCAACAACGACTCGACGTTGCAGGTGAAGATTATCCGCGGTCCCTTCAAGGCAGGGAAAAACAAGTATGCCGACTACTACATCTTCAAGACTACGCAGGAGCAGCCCGAGGCCATCGAGGGCTTCCCCGTCGTGGGCGTCATCGGCAAGCTGCAGAAGAAAGGCCCCGATTCCTACGAGGATGTACGCGGAGCCGTCACCACCGACTACCAGAACTATCTGGAAAAGGAGTGGGTGAAGGTGCTGCGTCGCAAGTACACCTGGACCGTCTATCCCGATGTGCTGAACACGGTGAACAACCACAAATGAAATTCTATAAGTGAAGAATGAGAAATAGATTGTTTCGTAAATCAAAATTCTTGTCTGCAGGCGTTCCAGCTTGCAGAACTATCTATTTCTCATTCTTCTTTTTTCTTTTTTCGTTCTTATTAGTTGGCTGCCAACAAAAAGTCTACCACGAGGGGCGACAGCCGGTAGCAGAGGTGAACGGGGTCTTCCTCTATGAGGAGGATGTCCATCGAGCCCTGCCCCTCGACCTTCCTCGCGAAGATAGCATCCAGCTTGCCAATGACTTCATCCGCAACTGGGTGGAGGAGGAACTGCTCTGGCAGCAGGCCGAGCGCAACGTCCGCAGTACCGAGCGTATCGAGCAAATGGTACAGGCCTACCGCAAGTCGCTCATCATTGAGGACTACCAGCAGCAGCTCGTCACCCAATTCCTAAACGAAGAACTCACGGA
Organism: Bacteroidales bacterium UBA1189; assembly: GCA_002309805.1. GTDB lineage: Bacteria > Bacteroidota > Bacteroidia > Bacteroidales > Bacteroidaceae > UBA1189. The sequence continues at coordinate 12,803 of DBYJ01000048.1, forward strand.
GGAGGAAATGCTCCGCTTCTACAACGACAACAAGACACTTTTCACCTTGAAAGAGCCTGCCCTGAAAGGCCTTTTCATCAAAGTGCCTAAGACTGCCCCAGACCTTGCAGACCTTCGCAAATGGTATCGTCTGAGCGACGATGCCACATTGGAGAAAATCGAGAAATACTGCTTCCGCAATGCCGTCATTTACGAGTACTTCTACGACCGCTGGATGCCCCTCTCAGACCTTGAAGGTAAGCTGAAGATGACTCCCGGCATGAGAAGCAGCCTAAAAGACCAGGCAAGCCTGGAGACGACGGACGAGGAATTCGTCTATCTGCTGCATGTGGAGGACATCGTGCCCGAGGGCAGCACAAAGCCCTTTGAACTGGCACGCCCAGAGATTGCCGATTTGCTGGGCAACTACCGGCAAGTTGCTCTCATCCGCCAAGTCCGTCATGACCTTTACGAACACGCAGCTGAAACAGGACGCGTGAAACTGAAAACCGATAATACAAACAACAATGAGAAATAAGTTTTTCCTCATCATCTGCCCAATGCTGCTCATGGCAGCCCTCCACGCCGCGGCCCAGGACAATGTCATCGACGAGGTGGTATGGGTGGTAGGCGATGAAGCTATCCTGAAATCCGACGTCGAGAACACACGTCGAGCCATGATTGAGAGCGGGCAACGCATCGACGGTGACCCCTACGCCGTCATCCCCGAACAGATTGCCGTACAGAAACTCTTCCTTCACCAAGCCGCTATCGACAGCATCGATACACAGGTGACCGACGCCCAGGTGCTGGGCGAGGTGGATAAGGAAATCAATCGACGCATCAGCTCCATCGGCTCGCAGGAGAAACTGGAGCAATACCTCGGCAAAACCATTAAACAGCAGCGCGATGAACTGCGCGAACAGATTCGCGACCAGATTATCGTGCAGCTGACACAGCAGTCCATCGTGGGCGACATCAAGCTGACGCCCTCAGAGGTGCGCCGTCGCTATGATAAGCTGAGCGAGGACGAGATTCCCTACGTCCCCACCGAGGTGGAAGTGCAGATCATCACCCAAGAGCCCGAAGTTCCACAAGAAGAGATTGACTATGTGAAGCAGAAGCTGCGCGATATCACCGAACGCATCCAGAGTGGCGAAACAACATTTGCCATTCAGGCGCTAATCAACTCGAAGGACGGAAGCGCCATGAACGGAGGCGAACTACCCTTCTACGGCAAAGCCGAAATGGTTCCCGAGTTTGCCACCGTAGCCTTCAGCCTCACCGACCCGAACAAAATTTCCAAAATCGTGGAGACAGAATTTGGCTACCATATTATACAACTCATCGAGAAGCGCGGCGACCGTGTAAAGGTGCGCCATATCCTCATGAAGCCCACCATCCCGCAAGAAAATATCGATGCCACATTAAGCCGCCTCGACAGCATCGCCGACGATATCCGGAACGGCAAATTCTCTTTCGATGAAGGAGCCACAGCCATCTCAATGGACAAGGATACCCGCGCCAACTTCGGCATCATGTCCAACCCCAACACCTTAGGTTCACGCTTCGAGATGTCTCAACTCCCACAAGAGGTGGCTAAGGCCATTTATCCCCTCAACGTCGGCGAGATTTCCAAGCCCTTCACGATGGTTGACCAGAAAACAGGCAAGGAGATCTGCGCCATCGTCAAGCTGAAAACAAAAGTGAATGGCCACAAAGCCACCGTACAGGAAGATTTCCAGACGCTCAAGGACATGATGATTGCCGAACTCAGCGAGGAGAAACTGGAGAAATGGATCGTCGAAAAACAAAAAACCACGTATATCCGCATTAACGACAGCTGGAAGAAAAAAGACGAATTCAAATACCCCGGATGGATTAAGGATTGAAGCGATGTTCACATACAAAATGGCTCGTCGCATTGCTGACGCTGGCAATGCCGACTCTTGTATTGGCTCAAGGAACGCCAGCCTCCGAAACAGGGAAGAAACGGGAATACGTTTATCTCCTTCATGCCAACGAAACTCGTTACAACCAGCGTATCAATGCCGATGCACAAATCTTAATTGGCAATGTGGCCTTCCGCCACGATAGCCTCTACATGTACTGCGACAGCGCTTTGTTCTTCGAAGGTAGCAATTCGCTAAAAGCCTACGGAAGAGTACACATGGCTCAAGGCGACACCTTGTTTCTCGATGGAGAACAACTCTATTACGACGGAGACGCTATGTTAGCAGAAATCCGCTACAACGTCCGCATGAAGGACCCCCGCATGGTGCTCACCACAGACAGTCTGAACTACGACCGCACACTAAATCTAGGTTATTACTTCGAGGGTGGCACACTAAAGGATTCCGTCAATACGCTCGTCTCTGACTGGGGGGAATACGACACGAAGACCAAGGACGCCATCTTCAACTACAACGTCACCTTAAAGAACGACAACTTTGTTCTGACTTCCGATACGCTTGGTTATAACACCAACACCCGCATCGCCGTCATCACCGGTCCCTCGGAAATCGACAATGGCAACAACCACATTACGTCCACCCTCGGTTACTATTATACAAATGAAGATCAGGCACAGCTGATGGAGCGTTCCGTCCTTTTTAATGACAACTACCGTATGGTGGGCGACAGTTTATTCTACGACCGTGCCGGTGGTTATGGTGAAGCCTTCCGTAACGTCATCATGGACGACTTCAAAGACCAATGCCGCCTCACGGGGGAATATGCTTATTACAACGAGGTCGTAGATTCGGCCTATGCAACGGGAAAAGCCATTGCTATTGATTACTCGCAAGGAGATAGTCTCTTCATTCATGCTGACACACTTGCCCTTACTACGCACCTTATTCCTCCTCCCCCAGAAGAACAGAAAGAAAAAGAGAAAAAGAAGCCAACGCCGCACTCATCCCGTTCTTCTTCAGAGTCACTTCATATCCTACCGGACAGCCTTGAAATTCCAGAAGCTCCAGACTCCCTAGGAATGTCAGATTCCCTATCCCTACGATCCATTCACGAAGATGACTATTTGCAGCACATTACAGACTCCATCGTTTTACCGCAAGACACTACTATTTTAGCATCTTCAACACTTTCCCTCTCCCAAGATACGATTCCTCCCGAACCCACCGACTCAACCTATCGCATCATCAAGGGATACCACAAGGTCAGGATGTATCGCAGCGATATACAAGCAGTTTGTGATTCTCTTGTCTTCAACACACTCGACTCCTGCATCACCATGTACTACGACCCCATTATTTGGAACGGAGGGCAACAGGTGTTGGGCGAGAAAATATTGATTTACCTGAACGACAGCACTATTGAATGGGCACACATTCAGGAACAGGCTCTTGTGGTTGAGCAACTTGATTCCATCCATTTCAACCAAATAAGTGGACGCGAAATCAAAGCCTACTTTAAGGATGGCGAAATCGATCATACAGACGTCATTGGCAACGTTCTTGTTGTCTACTATTATCAGGAAGAAGGAGGTAAAGAGCTTGTAGGCTTGAACACTACCGAAGCAAGCAATCTGACAGCCTATATGGTGGACCGCCAGATGGAGAAACTGCTTATTACCAAGAAATCAAATGGCGTCTTCTACCCTATCCTACAGATTCCTCCTGACAAGATGAAGTTGCCGACATTTGGATGGTTCAACAAGCTCCGCCCGCTGAGTCCCTACGACATTCTTATTTGGAGAGGAAAGAATTCAGAAGATAAACTAAAGAAAACCAACCGCAGCCCAGTCCCGCTGCCATCATTAAAAGGATTACAGCCATGAGTTTCTTTAAACAAAGAGAACCCCGAAGGTTCCAGCATAACTATATTTATTACGACGAGCGTAAAGAGAAACTCCGCAAAATTGAGGAGAAAGCCAAACGTGAGCTGGGTCTACTTCCTGAAAAGGAATTCAACCCTGAGGACATCCGAGGCAAATTCGTCGAACAGACCACACACCTCAAGCGCTTCAAAGAAGGGAGAGAAGAAGGCAACGGCCATCGCCTCTCTGTCTTTGGCATTTTTATGATTATCATTGGTCTATTACTTATTTGGCGTTTCCTGCTTCAATAGTTTTTCGATATAAAAAAATATGAGTGACCTGATACATCTTCTTCCCGACTCCGTTGCCAACCAAATTGCGGCAGGAGAAGTCATACAACGCCCGGCTTCGGTTGTAAAGGAACTGGTCGAGAACTCCATTGATGCAGGAGCGAAGACCATCCACGTCCTTATCACCGATGCAGGAAGGACGTGTATTCAGGTTATCGACGACGGCAAAGGCATGTCGGAAACAGATGCACGAATGGCTTTTGAGCGGCATGCCACATCGAAAATCCAACAAGCCGCCGACCTTTTTGCATTAGGCACGTTCGGTTTCCGAGGAGAGGCTCTTCCCTCCATCGCTGCCGTAGCCCAGATTGAAATGCATACTCGCACAGAAGAGGACGAGCTCGGCACAGTTATCTTCCTAGAAGGGTCGAAGGTCGTCCGACAAGAGGTGGACACATGTGCAAGAGGATGTAACTTTCTAGTCAAGAATCTCTTCTTCAATGTCCCCGCTCGACGCAAATTCCTCAAATCAGACCAGACAGAGCTAAGCAACATCATTGCCGAGGTGGAGCGCGTTGCCCTCGCCAACAACAATGTAGCTTTTACTCTCCACCATAATGGTACAGAAATCCTGAATCTGCCCCAAGCTGGAGAGCGCCAACGCATCATGCAGCTATTTGGGAAAAAGTCTAATCAGGAATTACTTGGAATCCACGTAGAAACCTCCATTGCCAATATCTCCGGCTTTGTGGGTAGCCCTGAAAGTGCGCGCAAAAAGGGATGTCATCAGTTCTTTTTTGTCAACGGACGATTCATGCGACATCCCTATTTCCATAAGGCCGTTCAGGAAGCCTTCTCAAAGCTCATTCCAGAGAATGAACAGGTCTCCTATTTCATATACTTCGATGTTGATCCTTCAAGGATAGACGTCAACATCCATCCCACAAAGACAGAAATCAAATTCGAAGACGAACATGCCATATGGCAAATCCTTGTAGCTTCCATCCGTGAAGTATTAGGGCGTTCTCATGCCGTCCCCTCCATTGATTTTGATACAAAAGATAAGCCCGACATCCCCGTCATGCCCAAAGAAAGGAACTTCGCTCCGCCCCAACCGGATGTCCACCCAGACTATAACCCTTTCAAGACACACCGTGAGCTACCAGAGCGAAAAGCCCCTATCGACTGGGAAAAACTCTACGACGCGATTCCTCCTGACACAAGCGAACAATCAGCGTTGTTCAAAAACGAAGCAGAGAAGCAGATATCGACCTATGATTGCATACAGTTTAACGGGCAGTATATTGTTACGTCAGTAGGAACAGGATTGATGGTTATTGAACAGCACAGAGCCCACGTCCGCATCCTCTACGACAGATACATGCACCAGCTGCAAGACAAACATGGCGTGTCCCAAGGAATGTTATTCCCCGAAATGATTCAGGTGTCTCCTTCAGAAGCCATTCAGATGGATTTACTGCTTAGCGACTTTGCTAACTTAGGATTCGACATTAGCAATATGGGAGGAGGGAGTTTCTCTATCCAAGGCATCCCGCCGGGAATAGAAGGACTTGATCCTTGCAAACTGGTTGTTGAGATGCTCTCATCAGCATTAGAAAAGAAAGATAATGTCAAATCTGATGTTTGGGACAGTATGGCCCTGACGATGGCTCGCTCAGCTGCTATAATCGTCGGGCAAGTCCTCTCCAATGAGGAAATGAATGCTGTCGTTTCCGAGTTATTAGCATGCCCTATGCCCAACTACACCCCCGATGGGAAAAAAATCATTTCAATTATCGACGAACAAGAATTTTCAAGGATGTTTTCATAGTTTTTCCATGCAGTTTTCAAAGTTCACAAATTACCGCAAAAAAGCGCTTTTTCTCTCCACAATTGAGAAAAATGCACTTTTTAACGTCATTTTAATATATTTTAACAATGCTATGTATCCGCGAAAGAAAAAAACAACTAATTTTGCACCGATTTGTGAGAGAGTGTATTTTAAGTTCAAAATGTAAATTAAATAAAATTTTATAAATAACTTAAGTTTCATCATTAAAATCATTTAAAAATGAGAAAGAAAATCATTAATGGATTGCTTTTGGCAGTAACATTTGTTGCCATGAGCGCATTAGTATCCTGCAAGGATTACGAATCTGACTACATTGCAGAACTGCAAGGCCAGATTGACGATCAGAACTATCTTCTGAGCACATTAAAAGCTCAGCAGATTGCAGCTTTACAAACCCAAGTAAATGACTTGCAAGCCCAGCTGGACAAATTACGCTCCAAAAGTAATGAAAGAGAAGACAGCCTTGCTGCAGTCACTGCAAAGATTGAAGAGCTTTTATCCAAGATTAAGAGTTGCGATTGCAAACCAGTTGATTTACAGGGCATTCGCGATTCCATCGCAAATCTTGAGAAGACAAAGGCTAATCTGGCAGATATGATTACAGCTGACAACTTGTTGTGGGAGGCTATTAAGAAGCTTCAGGATAGAGAAGCAATTCTTACCGATAGTATGGGCAAAGTCAACCAGCAGGCCCTGGCTGCCACAGCCCTGGCTTCACAGGCCATGGAGTTGCTAAAAGGAAAGGCTGACACCGCAACGGTTAATGCACTTGCAGCAACAGTCGACTCTCTCCGCGGTGCCGTTATTAACCTTGACAACAGATTGACAAAGGTGGAGAAAGACGCTTCTGACGCTTTGGCTATGGCTATTCGCGACTCCATCCGTCTCGATGTTGTACAAAAAGGCTTACAAGATGCTGTAGCTCGTCTTGATAAAATAGAACCCGCATTAGAGCAGGCTCAGAAGGATATCGAGCAAAACAAGAAAGACATTGAGCAGAATGCCAAAGATCTTGCAGATGCCAAAAAGAAGTATGACAATGCCCTTAAGGTTATCAACGAAGCTCTCGCCAGCCTTCAGGAACAAATCAACAACCTCGCCAATAAAGAGGGTCTGACTATGAAAGAGGTTCAGGAATACCTGACCCCCATTGTCAATGGCCTTGAAAGCAAGATTAAAGCTGTTCAAGATGAACTTGATGCTTTGAAAAAACAACTTAACAAGGCTATTGATGCTTTGGTAAATAAAATCACCAGCATTGAGCTTCAGGGAGCAGAAAGCCCCGTTATTGGTTACTTCGCTCTTCCCATCGGCGTCAAGTCCAATATTCTCGCTGCTTATTATGGCGAACCTGCAGCCAATGGCGGTACTGGAGATGTTTACTTCCCCTCTGACAGAAGCGCAAGCTATGTGTTCAGCAATCAGGTCATCTCCGATGAGGCTTTTGCAGTTCTTGGTGGTAAAGACATTGTTACCAAGACCACTTATGACAAATACATTATGGATGAGAGCGAAGGCAACGCCGGTACTCTTTACCTGACAATTAACCCTGCTGAGGTTGACTTCTCTGGCATCACCCCGAAGCTCGTAAATAGCCGCGACGTAGAATCAGGCATCACATTGAGCCCAATTGCTCCGAGCAGCAAATTGCTTGATTTCGGCTGGAATAAAAGAGCAGCACGCGTACAAAACGGTTTCTATGAGGCTAAGGCCACTCTCGATCCCTCCAAGGTTGAAGATGTAAAGCCTAACTTTGACATCAACGAATTGAAACCGCTTGCAAAGCAGATTCTCAATGAGAAAGAAATCGACCTCACAAACATCTACTACACCATTCAAGGTCAGTTGAAGGACGTTCTCGTCTGCAACGGCGTAAAGGTTGAGTGGGAAGACACACTTGGCACACATAGCGTTTACTCAGGCTACGACATTGCTGCCACAGCGATTCCTGCCCTTTCTTTCAACTTCCTTGCTGATGTAGAAGGACCGTCCATCACCCCGCTTGGCGCACTGGACATTGATGTCAAAATGAATCTCTCGTACTCATCCACGGGTACTATTGATTACGAATTAGGTGATATCTACGTTGAAGTTGACGGTAAGAAGTACAACGTTCAGGGTCTTGATGGCCTTAATGGTCTTATTGCCCAATTGAACGACGAACACGCAGACCTTAGTGGTGATATCAACGATCTTATAGACAACATTAAGGAAGAGGTCGAGAGCAACGTGGACGAAGCTGAAGATAAGATCAAGAACAATAACGTCGTTAGCAAAGTTAGCCAATATCTTAAGACTATTAACTTCTTCCTACAGAAGCCTAACAACCTCCTGCAGCCGTTCTTAGCATACGAAAGCGAAGGCGCTTATCACCACATGAGTATGTCTCCTGCCATTCCTACAGAGTTCAAGACAGGAACAGGAAATGCCATCCAGCTTATCCCCACTTCCTATACAGCAGAAGTACTTGCTCCTGCATTCCAGAAGTTTATTGCCGTCACCAACGTTATTGCTCCTGACTTCAGCGTCAGCGCTCAGAGTGGCGATGCGACTTGCAAGGAACTTGCCGAAACAGTTAACAATCCGGGTAATTTCATGAATACGGTTATTCCTGGCAAGCAGACAGGTATTGTATTCGCTCCGGATACTACTAAGAAAGGCTATATCTACGAGATTACCTATGCCGCTGTTGACTACAATGGCTTCAATGTTGCCAGAAAGTTCTATGTTCGCGTTAAATAATGACAAACCTTCAGACAACATTAACGGATTATCAACATTTAAATAAATAATAAGGATTATGAAACTCAAAAAAGCTATATTGTACAGCATGTTGCTGCTGGGTGCCGTCTCCGTATCCGCTCAGGAAATCGCTTATGATTTCGCACCGCATTGGTATCTCCAAGGTCAGTTCGGTGGCCAGCACACTCTTGGTGAGGTCAGCTTCAGTGAACTCAACTCTCTTAACGCTCAGCTGGGTCTCGGCTATCAGTTCACTCCTGTTTTTGGCACTCGTTTCTCCGTTAACGGATGGCAGAGCAAAGGTGGCTCTATCATCAACAACACGAAAGAGGTCTGGAAGTGGAACTATGTTGCTCCCGCTCTTGATTTGACTTTTAACCTCAGCAACTTGTTCGGTGGTTACAAGTATGACCGCCTCTGCTCCTTCGGAGTTTTCGCAGGTCTGGGTGCAAACGTTGGTTTCAAGAACGATGAAGCTGCTAATGCTAAGACAAATCTTACTGCAGCAACGATTAAACAAGCAGGTGCAACCGCAACCTATGATCCCCTTGCCTACCTTTGGAATGGCACGAAGACTCGTCTCGTAGGCCGCTTCGGTGGAACCGTTGACTTCCGTCTTAGCGATGCTGTCAGCCTCGGCATTGAGCTTGCAGCAAATACGCTGAATGACCACTATAACTCCAAGAGAGCAGGCAATGCCGACTGGTATTTCAATGCTCTTGCAGGCATTAAGATTAACCTTGGTGGCACCTACACAACTCGCGTCATTGCAGTTCCTGTTCCTGTGACCAATGCAGAAGAGAAGGTTGTTGAGAAGATTGTTGAGAAGCCCGTCGAGGTCGTCAAGGTCGTTCGCGAACCGATTCGCCGCGACATCTTCTTCAAGATCAACAGCACAGTTATCTCTGAGGTTGAAGGTGTAAAGGTTCAGGATGTTGCTGACTACCTGAAGAAGTATCCCGAAGCAAAGGTTTCTCTTGCTGGTTATGCTGATGCCGGTACAGGTAACAACAAGATCAACGATCGTCTGGCTGCTCAGCGTGCTGAGAAGGTGATGAACGTCCTCGTTCAGAAGTATGGCATCTCCGTTGACCGCATCTCTTATGAGAGCCACGGATCACGCGTCCAGCCGTTCGCCGAGAACGACAAGAACCGTGTCACCATCTGTATTGCTGAATAAAACCTTATCAATAGATAAGTTCTAACAATCAACCATTCTGCCCTATTTCCTTCTATTACTTAGATAGGGAATAGGGCAGAATTTTTAATGAAACTTCATGAGGAAAACTTTACTTTTCACCTTACTACTAACGTTTACAATTGCAAGCCATGCCCAATTGAATGGAGATGGTTTCTATAGGGTACAAAATGTTACCACAGGTAGGTATGTACGAATTGCAGACAATCGGGGAAGCCTTAACATTCAGGCAGCTACTGCCGATTTAGGTGCAATTCGTACTGTGAGAGATTTTAATAATGTAGTTTCAGATCCTGGTACCATCATTTACATAAAAAAGGTCGGAGCCGGTAGCGATAATACCCCCCGCTATGATTTAAAGTCCCAAGGAACAGGTGTCTATGAAATCATCGGGCACTATGGCCAAATCAAAGAGACCCGCAAGGGAGGCACTTATCATGCTTTTGCGTCAGCATACGGTCAGACCGCATATGTAGCTGATGAGTATTATCTTGTAAATGGCGAATTCGAAGAATATGGGGTTATTGATCCCAAAGAAACCAAAACACGTGAATGGTGGATTCATCCTATGAACCAGGAGGATGGCAAATACTTCGGCATTACGCCTGAATACGGAAGCGGAGCGTCCTATTACTCAACCATCTATGCATCCTTCCCCTTCTCCTTCTATTCCGAAGGGATGAAGGCCTACTATGTATGCGCCATAGACAGTCAATACGGTATTGCCGTTTGGAAAGAAGTAACAGGTGATATTCCCGCTTCTATGCCCGTTATCATTGCAAGTTCAACGAACAGCCCTGCCACGAACCGTCTGGACATCCATACCAGCAACGCCAAAGCAGCATCAGACAACCTTCTAAGAGGCGTTTACTTTGACTTGGAAAAAGGCCCCCACGCAAATCGTACCAGCTATGACGCAAAGACTATGCGCGTATTAGGCCAGCTTGCAGATGGTAGCATAGGATTCAAGAAGTCCGAGATTAACTATATTCCGGCCAACAAGGCATATCTGCCTGTTCCTGCAAGCGCTCCTGACGAACTGAAAATCATGACAAGCAGCGAATACGAGGCTTTTCTCGCTGCTATAGAAGAAAACAGACGCGATACTGTTACCGTCCGGGTAAACAACGCAACAAAGACCTATGGTGAAAACAATCCTCAGTTCTCTTATACGTTGGAGAATGCTCCTGAGGGCGTCACCATTGAGACTTTAGCCGCTCAGCCCACACTAACGACTGAAGCAGGGAAGTTCAGCAATGTCGGCAAATATACCATCTCAGCCTCTGGTGCCGTCATGGACAAATGCGTTTTCATCTACGTAGACGGCACGCTGACTATCACCCAAGCCTCTCAAACCATCAAGTGCGAGGAAGCTCCCATCGAAGTGAAAGTATCTGAGGAAGTATCATTCGCGGCCTATGCAACGAGCGACCTCCCCATCAAGGCTACAGTTGATAACGAACTAATCGCAAGTGTCAGCATTAAAGACTTTAGCACATTAACTGTCACAGGTCTTATGCCTGGTTCGACTTCCATCAAGCTGTCACAGGAAGGGAATGACAACTACAAGGCTGCCAAGACCATCACGCTAAAAGTCAATGTCACATCTGACGATGGAATCCAGAATATCGTCATCGCTAATGATGTCGAAGTCTATGACTTGCTAGGACGCAGGGTTAAAGACACCTCGAAGCTGAAAGGCATCTATATTGTCAACGGACGCAAGACGATCTTCTAATCCGACTGGGAAAGATAGAATAATTCGTAGGGACGCCAAAAGCGTCCCCACTTTTTTATACCTCTATAACGTTGTGTCGATAACGTTTGATTCTATGCTGACAGAGTTTAACTCTGAGCGCACAGAGTTTAACTCTACGGAAATAGAGTTAAACTCTAAGTTTGCAGCGG
>DBYJ01000005.1:0-185 GCA_002309805.1 Bacteroidales bacterium UBA1189
GTCCTGCAATACATGGACGAGCACTTTAACCCCAAGACCGACTCGCACGTTAAACTGCTCTACATCGAGAACATTGCCAACCCCGACAAACTGCTCTTCCATGCCAGTTCGCTCATCCGCAAGGGATGCCGCATAGCCGCCATAAAAGCAGGATCGAGCGAGAGTGGCAGCCGCGCCGCCTCCAG
>DBYJ01000005.1:295-14359 GCA_002309805.1 Bacteroidales bacterium UBA1189
AAGAACTTCGCCATCGTCACCCATGCCGGCGGCCCTGGCGTCATGCTCACCGATGCCCTCTCGAAGGGTGGCCTCTGCGTGCCCAAGCTCGAAGGGCCCGACGTCGATGAGCTGAAGTCGAAGCTCTACCCGGGTGCTGCCGTCAGCAACCCCATCGACATCCTCGCAACGGGCACCCCCCAGCACCTCGCCCTGGCCATCGACTACTGCGAAAACCGCTTTAAGAATATCGATGCCATCTTCGTCATCTTCGGCACCCCAGGACTTGTCACCCTCTACGAGGCCTACGACGTCCTCCATCAGAAGATTCTCGAATGCAAGAAGCCCATCTTTCCCATCCTTCCTTGCCTCCACACGGCCGGGCCCGAGGTGGAGGAGTTCCTGAAGAAGGGACACGTGAACTTCAGCGACGAGGTGACGCTGGCTACGGCGCTGACGCAGATTATGCGGACGCCCTCGCCCGCTCCGCCTGAGATTGAGCTCTACGGTGTGGACATCATGCACATACGCAGCATCATCGATGCCGTCAAGGACGACGGCTACCTGCCGCCCGACAAGGTGCGCGAGCTGCTCACCTCGGCGGGCATACCCATGGTGGCCGAGTGTGTCTCAGCCGACAAGGACGAGCTCATCCGCTTTGCCGAACAGGTGAGCTTCCCCGTGGTGGCCAAGGTCGTCGGCCCCATCCACAAGAGCGACGTGGGCGGCGTGGTGCTGGGCATCGGCAGCAAAGAGCACCTCGCTTTCGAGTTCGACCGCCTCATGCAGATTCCCGATGCCCGCGCCGTCATGGTGCAACCCATGCTGAGCGGCACCGAGCTCTTCATCGGCGCCAAGTATGAGCCTCGCTTCGGCCATGTCGTCCTCTGTGGACTGGGAGGTATCTTCGTCGAGGTGCTGAAGGACGTCAGCAGCGGCCTCGCACCCCTCTCGTACGCCGAAGCCTACTCGATGATCCGCTCCCTGAGGGGATACAAAATCATCAGCGGCACACGCGGCCAGCAAGGCGTCAACGAGCAGAAGTATGCCGAAATCATCGTCCGTCTCTCTACCCTGCTCCGTTTCGCTACGGAAATCAAGGAGATTGACATCAATCCGCTCATAGCCACAGCCGACAGCATCACCGCCGTCGATGCCCGCATCCTTATCGTAAAATCCACCAAATAAAAAGATTCTAAGATGAAAAAGACCTCCCGGCACTTTTCTCTTCTCCTTCTGCTCCTCTGCCTTGTCCCCAAAGTGACTTGGGCACAGGATACGTTCCAGAACCCCGTCATCCCTCACAACTGCCCCGACCCCACGGTTCTCGACGATCGTGCGCGTACGGGCTGGTTCTATGCCTACAGCACAGCTGCAAATATGGCTGAATGTACGGGCGACCGCTCGGCACGCGGCTCTGTCACGCTACCCGTCTATCGGTCAAAGGACATGGTAAACTGGGAGTTCGTCTGCGACGGCTTTGCCGGCGTCGGCATGCCCTCGTGGCGGAAAGGCTCACGCCTTTGGGCACCCGACATCAACTATGTCGATGGACACTATGTGCTCTACTATGCCCTTGGCGTATGGGGTGACCTGGTGGCCTCAGCCAGCGGCGTAGCCGTCAGCGACAGCCCCACAGGACCGTTCAAGGACTGTGGCAGACTGGTAGATTTCGAAGCCATCGGGGTGATGAACAGCATCGACCCCAACCTCTTCGTGGACCGCGGCAAGAAATACCTCATTTGGGGAAGCCTCGGCAAGGGCTCGGGCGTGTGGGGCATCCGGCTCAGCAAGGACGGCCTCTCGCTGAAAAAAGGAGCCAAGCCCGTGCAGCTCGGTGCCGACAACATGGAGGGTGCCTACATGATTCGCCGAGGACGATGGTGCTACCTCTTCACCTCACGCGGCAGCTGCTGCGAAGGTGCACGCAGCACCTATCATGTGCTCGTGGCCCGTTCACGCAAGCCCCTCGGACCGTTTGTGGGACGCGAGGGCGAATCGCTGCTGGCCCACGACTACCCCAACGTCATCCTCAGCGGCACGGCCGACAGCCTCTTCGTCGGCACAGGCCACAACTCGCAAATCATTAAGGACGATGCCGGACAAGACTGGATGTACTACCACACCTTCTGGCGTCAGAACGACTACAGAGGCCGCGCCATGAACCTCGACCGCATCGTCTGGAGCGACGACGGCTGGCCTGCTTTCCCTGGCGGACACCCCACGCTCGAGCAGCAGAAGCCCGTCATCAAGTGATGATCCAAGATGAAGAACTGAAACCCGCTTCCCTCTGCAAATACATCTACGTATACTTTTTTTATTATTCACTTTTAATCATTTAATCCCATGGCATTCAACATTCAAGACTTCATCACGAAGCAAGTTACATCGGCAGTAACGGGCGTAGAAGTGCCCTCACAAGCCAAGAACACCGTCCTGAACGGTCTCTCCGACTCCATCTTCGGCAGCCTGACGCAGACGGCCGCCAAGCCCGGTGGCATCGACATGATTAAAGGCCTACTCACAGGCGCCTCTCCTGCTGCCAGCAGCCCCGTAACGGCTCTGGCTTCGAACCTCTTCACGAAGAACATCCTCTCGTCGCTCAATCTGGGCGGCGGCATCAACAGCGCCCTCACAGGCCTCATCCCCGGCATCATTGGCAAGCTGGGCGGCATCCTCAAGGACCAGGACGGCGATGGTGACGTCGATTTCAACGACATCCTCATCACCCTCGGCGTAGGCGGCAAGAAGGCCGGCGGCTCATCCGCAGCAGGCTCCATCCTCGGCAATGCCGCCAAGGGCATCCTCGGCTCCATCCTCGGGAAGAAATAAGAAAAGAGCCCCTCCCCCTCGGGAGAAGCCCTGCCCTATCCGTTCGCGCGCGTGCAATGGCACGTGCGCGAACTATATCATCTGCCTCTTCAAGCCGTACACGCCATCACTTCGCTGCCGGGTGTTCTGTCCCATACGCCAGGCGGTAGTTTGTGGGTGAAAGTCCGAGATGCTTGCGCACATAGCGGCCGAAGTAGGACAGGCTTGGAAAGTTCAGCCGATAGACAATCTCCTTTATCGAAAGCCCTGTGCCAAGCAGCTGCTTCTTCACCTCCTGTACAGCCACCTCCGTTATCCATGTTATGGCGGACTTGCCTGTCAGACACGTGCACACCTGCGTCAAGTATCGTGAAGTGACGTTTAGCCGCTCGGCATACCACTGTACCATGCGCTGCGTGGCAGCATTGGACTGGACGAGCTGAAAGAAGCGCTGCAGGAGACTGTTCTTCTGGAATGTGACAGGCAGGGGTGCCGTTGGCACCGACACCGGAAGTTCCGCATCCAACTGCTTGTCAAGACACATCACCAGCTCATTCACCATCGCCTGCACAATGGTACAGATGATTCTATGGCGAGTGTCATCTGCTTCTTTCAGATAGAGTTCAAGCAGGTCGTAGTACCTCCCGAACAGTTGCTCTTGCCGCTCAGACAGCGAGAGAAGGGGCTGGTGCAGGACGTGCATCCGTGTATTCCACCACTGGGTGCTGGGACGGGAGCTTTTGTCTATCAGCTCGTCGAAAAGGCTGCTCCCTACCAGCAGCATACGGCAACGGAAGACATCGTCATATTCGCAGTTGCCTATCAGATGGCGAGGCATTGAAACAAAGAGGTCTCCTGCATGCATCGTCACCTTATTACCGTTAACCTGCGCCCTGATGCTGCCCGCCGCACAATAGAGGATGCAAAGGCACTGAGCCTCGTAATCAGGAAGGTGAACTGGTATATCCTCTATATGCGACAGAAGCATTATATCATTACCCTGTTGTATAGGCATATTTTTTTCCATAGGCTGCAAAGGTACGAAAAAAAAAGAAAAGACAAGTTATTCTCTACAATTTTAGTGTCTTCCTTATTTTTCTTTCCGCTAAACCCCAAAGACCAAATTCGAAGAGCAGAAGTTTAACGTTATTCCGCCAGCGTTTAACGCTGTGTCCATAACGTTAAACGCTGGCGGCACGACGTTAAACGCTGGCGGCACGACGTTTGATGTCGTCATCAAACACTACGGATGCAACGTCAGGAAAACGTTTTTCTCTTATTACGCTTTACGCGCGCGCAGAAACGTCCGGTCAGAGGCATATCATCGCGCTTTATTATACTGAATATGCCGGCCCCTCCCTATTGATAAAGGAACCGGCGGATGGATTGCTTGGGCGTCTTCTCAAATTCCTTCTCCATCAAGCGAATGGAATGTACTTGTTCGTAACGTGGCAGCTGAGCATTCAGGACACGGAGGTTTTCGTCCATCTGCTGACGGATTTTCTCACTGTCGGGTTGGGCGTTCTTGTCCGCGTAGACAAGAGCTACCAGCCGTTCCTGATACTTCACTACCAATGACTCCACCACCAGCGGCAAAGAGTTCAAACGGTCTTCAATCTCTTCGGGATAGATGTTTTGTCCGTCGGAGGAAAGAATCAACGCCTTCATCCTGCCCTTTAGGAAGAGTCTCCCCTTCTTGTCCGTCACGCCCAAGTCGCCGGTGTGCAGCCAGCCGTTATCATCAATGGCAGCATGAGTGGCAGCCTCGTTGTTATAGTAGCCCATCATCACATGTGCGCCTCGGAAAAGCACCTCCCCTGCAATATGTTCAGGGTCAAGAGAGTCAATGATAAACTCACACCGGTCAACGACCTTACCGCAACACCCGACGACCTCCTCCCAAGGATGAGCGTAACAAGCAAGAGGCCCTGTCTCGGTCATGCCATAGCCCACCACAAAGGGGAAGCTGATGCGGCGGAAGACACGTTCCACCTCGGCATTGATGGCCGCCCCGCCCGTTATCAGCCAGAGCAGCTGACCACCGAAGGCCTTCATCAGTGACTTATAAATGCGACGCTCTACAATTTTGCAAAGGACAGGCGTGTTCCAAAGAAACTTGACAAAAGGCTTCTCAAGCACGGGAAACACCTTGCCTCTGAATATCTTCTCCAACACCAGCGGTACGGTCAGTATCATGTAAGGCTTCACCTCGACGTATGCCTTCATCAGCACGCTTGGCGATGGCTTCTTGCACAGGAAATAGACATGGCAGCCACCTGCCACCTGGTAGAGAAACTCAATAGTGAAACCGAACATATGTGCCAACGGCAGCATGCAGATTTCAGACCATCCGGCATGATTGGGAATAGTGTCCTGGCTATATTGGATATTAGCAGATATGTTGCGATATGAGAGCATCACGCCCTTCGGCTCGCTGGTGGTCCCGGAAGTGTAGTTTATCATCATCAGTTCATCCATGTTGTCCATGGGAAAACGGATGCTGTCTGCACAAAACCCTTCGCCGTATCTCTCCGCAAAGTCCCGGGATGCACAAGAATAAGCATTTCTCACTTCTTCTGTCCGGGCATAGAGCAGGCCGAACTTCTCCGTATCCAAGACCATCACCACATCCGGCAGGCGCTCTGTGTCTATCCGCTCCCAGACATTGATGCTGACAAACATAACCCGTGCACCACTGTGGCGTGTCAATTTCTCTATGTCCTCAGCCACAAATGCGTCCATGAGAGAAACCATCACGCTCCGGTTGAAGAATATGGCCAACGAAGCTACGGCCCAGTTGGCACAGTTACGGCTGCAGATAGCCACGCGGTCGCCCGCCCTGATGCCGGCCCTCTCAAGAAGCGCCTGCAAGTAAGCCATCTTGCGGGACATCTCTCCGTATGTATAGCTGGTTTCACCGCCATAGTCTGTTAACGCAGGGCTTTCCCAGTTCTCGCGGATAGCGCGTTCCAGATACGAATAAAAGTGCCGGATGTTTTTCTCCTTTTCCATCATAGTTGTTTTTATAAGGTTTAGAATTATCTTCCTGAGTACATCTTTGAATTTTCGGCGGCAAATGTACAACAGTTCATTCATATAATAATTTCCCATTATTTCGCAAAAGTGTCCTAAAAGGAAGGAGACGCTTGACAACATCACCAACCTTCCCTACCTTTGCGACGCCCTTAATAAAGAAAAAGCATGAAATACCTTTACAGAGTACAATACAACGACGTTGATACAAAGATGCGTCTGCGTCCATACGTCCTCGAAAGCTGGATTCTTGATACAGCCGGACAAGCCTCAGAAACCGATGGCGTTGGATTAAAGTATCTTTCATCCCTTGGCTTAGTATGGGTCATCACATCCCTCAATGCCGAACTGCATTATATGCCAACCATAGACGAAACCATAGAAATAGAGAGTTGGGTGGAAGAGAACGCACATCGTCTGACACTACGCAACTTCCGCATCACAATGGGAAAAGAACAAATAGGTCTCGTCAAATCGACATGGGCAATTATTGACCTCAAAACCCGTGCGAGCACGGACGTATTCTGGCAACGGCCATTCCTCACTCAGCCTTTAGGCGAAACGATTCGTCTGAACCGTACCCGACATTCATGCCTGGCAAATGAGGATGACTACGCTCAAGGCTCGTGGGAACATCAGATAGAGTTTTCAGAAACAGATTTCAACCGGCACTGTAATTCATGTAAATACATGGAGTTTATGTTCAATGCCTTCCACTATGAGGCGCCACTGAAGGGCTTCAGCATCCGCTATGCTCACGAACTGTTTCTGGGCGAACGTATCCGGGTTGACTGGTGTCATTCAAACAGCGCCCGAAAAACCGACTACAAGGTACTTTTTTTACCCGAAGACATCGATTCCACTCCCGTGAACTGCTGCACCGGCTCCTTCACCTACTGAAAACAGAAGGGGCAAAGGAGCAAAGAGACGCAAAAGGGCTTTTTCCCGACTCTTCAAGCTGTCACATAAGCAGCCCATAAGTGCGTCTCCCGCTTTTTCGTTACTTTAACGTTAATTATACGGTTTTTAACGTCGAGATACGAAATAAAGCCCTACCTTTGCCTCAGCATATGAAACGAATACCCCTACTTGCGATAATGGCCATCCATGTCGGCATTCTGTTGGCGCAGGAGTCCGTCAGGACTTCCGATATAGCTGACATAGACAGCCTGACACTGCCTTTCATGAAACCTGTTCCTTCGGGCATGGGAACGGGTGTCGTCAGCGCATTTCCGGAATTCAAGCTGCGACGTCCGCTCACCCGTTATTCACAGCCCTCCTATGTCGTCAGCCACTATGAGCTGAATCGCAAGTTCAACTTCCAGCAGTATGCCCCCAAGGACTATCTGCTCCGCTGGGACGAAGGCCGTCTGACAGGCTACAACAGCACCGAGCTGCTGCCCGGCATAGGCGGCGTAGCCACAGCTGGCGTCACCGCCGTACACCATTTCAGCGACGAACTCACGCTCACGGGTGGTGCGATGCTGCAAAAGACGGGCCTCCTCTACAACACCGCCAGCGTCCACGCCCAGCTGAGCTATCAGCTGACGGACTACGTCAGCGTCAATGCCTTCGGCGCCTACCAGTCGCCCAGCTTCATGAGCACCTACCACACTCGTCAGAACGTTCTTTTCGGAGGCTTCGTCACCCTCCACACCGAAAACAAGAAGTGGGGCGTCGACCTGGGCGAGAAGACAGAGGTGAACCCCTACACGGGACGTCTGGAAGCCACGCCCATCGTCATGCCCTATTACAACCTGCAAGGGCAGAAACTGGGCATCGACTTCGGCGGACTGCTGAAAAGCATCATCATCAACAACCGTATGCGGAAAGAGGGTGCCCCGCCGATGGGGCCGATGGGACCCATGGGGCCGATACCTCCCATGCCGCACTAATGAAAAAAGCCACCTTCATTTGTAAAGATGGCTTTTTGCTTAGTTTGTAAAAAAAGCCACCCTCGCTTGTAGGGATGGCTTTTTGCTTAGCTTTGTGTGTAGAAAAATATCCTACCCTTAGGCCTTAGAAGCGGCAAGAGATTCCTTGCGGTACTCCTTCATCAGCTTCTCAAGTTCGAGAGAAGCGACGCGAGCGCGAGTGCCAGCGGTCTTGTTACCTTTTTCTACCTGAGCCTTTGCGTCCTTAACAAAAGCTTCATAAGCTGCTTCGATTTTTGCTAAAACTTCCATGTAATTTGAATTATAAAAATTAATACACGGTGCAAAGGTAGTGAATAATTGGCAATTACAAACAGAAAATCAGACTTTTTTTCAAAAAAAACGAAAAAACCTTCTGCAAGGCCTTCTGAAGGCGGTGGGACAAATGCTTTTTTTTGAA
This sequence comes from Bacteroidales bacterium UBA1189, assembly GCA_002309805.1. Taxonomy (GTDB): domain Bacteria; phylum Bacteroidota; class Bacteroidia; order Bacteroidales; family Bacteroidaceae; genus UBA1189. Next base: position 8,453 of record DBYJ01000005.1, read on the forward strand.
AGCAGACTTAAAATCAAAGCAATTTGATGCGAGCAAACTTCAAAAGAAGTGTCTTTTCGCCCACGTTGTCGAAGCGTATGACGGCTTTGGCGTTCTCGCCATCCCCCTCAATCCTGACGACGCTGCCTTGTCCGAAACGCTCGTGTTCGATGCGCGACCCGGGCTGAAGGTTAGACGAGGAAGAAGAGGATGAGGAGGAAGAGGACGGCCTGCTTGAAACGGCACTTCTTTCGCCCAGCGAGACCCAGCGACGGGGTGTTGACGCCGCAGTAAGCGAAGGCGCTGACGTTGAGGTCGGTGTTGTTGACGACGACATAGGCTTTTGGGTAGGCGTTTGCCTTGACGGTCCATAACCCTGCCTTCCTGACGGTCCATAACCCTGCCCGCTTGACGGCCTGTAGCCCACTTGCCCGCTGGCCTGCCTGCTGCCTTGCCCGCCTGTCAGGTAGCTGGGATCGATTTCGTTCAGGAAACGGCTGCGGGTGCCGAACTGCAGTTGCCCGTAGCGGAAGCGTGTCCTGGCGTAGGTGAGCAGACAGCGTTTCTCGGCACGGGTGATGGCGACGTAGAACAGGCGGCGCTCTTCCTCTACGTCGGCTTCCGTCTCAGCCATGCTGTTGGGGAACAAGTCTTCCTCCAGCCCCACCACGAACACGGTGTTGAATTCCAGTCCCTTTGCCGAGTGAACCGTCATCAGCGTCACGCGGGGCACGTCGGCATCGTGGGGATTATCCTGGTCGGTGAGCAGGGCGACGGTTGCCAGGAAGTCGGGCAGCCAGATGGCGTCGCTACCCTCCTCGCGTGCCGACTGCACGAAGTCGTGCATGGCGTCCATCAACTCCTGCACGTTCTCCTGACGGCTGCGTCCCTCGTCGGACATGTCGCTGAAGATGTCGCTCTTGATGCCGCTGCGGTTCACCACCTCCAGCGCCGTTTCGTAGGCATCGCTGGTGCGCGACAGCTCGCGGAACGACGCTATCAGCTCGCGGAAGTGGCCCAGCTTCGTTATCGTGCCCTTCGAGACAGGCAGCTCGTAGTGCTCGGGGTCAGAGATGACGTCCCACAGGCTGGCGCCTGCCTGAGAAGCCGTCTCGATGATGCGACCGAGCGTCGTGTCGCCAATGCCACGTGCCGGATAGTTGATGATGCGCTTGAACGCCTCCTCGTCGTGCGGGTTGACCATCAGGCGGAAGTAGGCGATGATGTCCTTTATCTCCTTACGCTGGTAGAACGACAGTCCGCCGTAGATGCGGTAGTCGATGCTGTTCTTCCGGAACTCCTCCTCGAAGATGCGCGACTGGGCGTTCGTGCGGTAGAGGATGGCAAAATCGTCCCAGTCCAGTCCATTCCGTCGTCGGATGGCCATCAGCTGTCGTGCCACGTAGCCCGCCTCTTCCTTGTCGGCAGCCGCCTCGAAGACGGTTATCGGCTCGCCCTGCTCCTTGTTCGAGAACACCTCCTTGGGGATGCGGCGCTGGTTGTGGGCTATGAGGCTGTTGGCAGCACCCACGATGGTCTGCGTCGAGCGGTAGTTTTCCTCCAGTTTGAAGAGGCGCGGATGGTCATAGCGGTTCTGGAAGGTGAGGATGTTGTCGATGCGGGCGCCGCGGAAGCTGTAGATGCTCTGCGAGTCGTCGCCCACCACGCAGATGTGCTGATGACCAGATGTGAGCTGCCAGACGATTTCGTGTTGCGCCAGGTTGGTGTCCTGATACTCATCGACGAGCACAAAGTGGAAGCGCTCACGATAGCGCTGCAGCACGTCCTCCCTATTTTTAAAAAGGTAATAGGTCATCATCAGCAGGTCGTCGAAGTCCATCGCGTCGGACTGTCTCAGGCGGTTGGCATAGCGCTGGTAGATGTCGCGTATGGCAGGCAGCCGGCGCCGCATGTCCTCCTCGTTCATGGCCGGGTCGTTGTAGTACATGCCCGCCGTGATGAGGACGTTCTTTGCTTCGCTGATGCGGCCTTGAACGGAGTTGGGCTTATAGAGCTTGTCGTCGAGCCCCATCTCCTTGATGATGGCCTTGACGAGGCTGCGCGAGTCCGTCTGGTCGTAGATGGTGAAGTTCGAGGTATAGCCCAGCGCCTCCGCCTCGCGGCGCAGGATCTTGGCAAAGAGGCTATGGAACGTCCCCATCCAGAGGTAGCGTGCCTGCTCCTCGCCCACCTTGCCGGCGATTCGGCTTTTCATCTCTGCCGCAGCCTTGTTGGTGAAGGTGAGTGCGAGGATTTCCCACGGCTTGTAACCCTCCACCTCCATCAGATGGGCAATCTTGTACGTCAGCACGCGCGTCTTGCCCGAGCCCGCGCCGGCTATAACCAGCGAAGGGCCGTCGTTGTATTCGACGGCCTTCAGCTGGCTCTCATTCAGTTCTTTTGCGTAGTCGTTGTCCATTCCGACTGCAAAGGTACTGACAAACTATTTAATTTGCAAATGTAAGCTGACCTTCTTTTACATCCACGCGGATGGGCTTCTCCTTGTCGATGCTGAAGGCGAGCAGACGGCGCGAGAGCTCGTCGAGCAGCAGGTGCTGGATGGCACGTTTCACGGGCCGTGCACCGAACTCGGGGTCGTAGCCCACCTCGGCCACATAGTCGATGGCAGCAGGTGTCAGCTCCAGCCGTACGCCGTTCTCGCCCAGCATGCGGCAGACGGCACCCACCTGCAGCTCCACCACCCGTCGGATTTCGTCCTTCGTCAGCGGCAGGAACATGATGGTCTCGTCCACACGGTTCAGGAACTCGGGCCGTATCTGCTGCTTCAGCATGGCCATGACGGTCTTCTGCGTCTCGTCGAGCACGCGCTCGCGGTTGCTGTCGTTCATGCCGGCAAACTGCTGACGGATGTAGTCGCTGCCGAGGTTCGACGTCATGATGATGATGGTGTTCTTGAAGTTCACCGTGCGCCCCTTGTTGTCCGTCAGACGGCCGTCGTCGAGCACCTGCAGCAGGGTGTTGAAGACGTCGGGATGGGCTTTTTCAATCTCGTCGAACAAGACGACGCTGTAGGGCTTGCGTCGCACAGCCTCGGTGAGCTGTCCGCCCTCCTCGTAGCCGATGTATCCTGGAGGGGCGCCGATGAGTCGCGTCACGCTGAACTTCTCCTGATACTCNNTACTCGCTCATGTCGATACGCGTCATCATGCGCTCGTCGTTGAAGAGGTAGTCAGCCAGCGCCTTGGCCAGCTCGGTCTTGCCCACGCCGGTGGTGCCCAGGAAGATGAACGAGCCGATGGGCCGCTTGGGGTCCTGCATGCCGGCACGGCTGCGGCGTATGGCGTTGGCGACGGCGCTGATGGCCTCCTCCTGCCCCACCACGCGGCGATGCAGCTCGTCCTCGAGGCGCAGCAGCTTGGTGCGCTCGCTCTCCATCATGCGGTTGACGGGGATGCCCGTCCAGCGGCTCACGACGTCGGCGATGTCGTCGGCATCCACCTCTTCCTTCACCAGCGCCTCCGAGCCCTGCTGGTCGTGCAGACGGGCCTGCGTCTCGCTGATCTGCTTCTCAATCTCCTGCAGACGTCCGTAGCGTATCTCGGCCACGCGCCCGTAGTTGCCCTCGCGCTCGGCGCGGTCAGCCTCGGTGCGCAGCTGCTCCATGAGCTGCTTCTTCTGCTGGATGTCGTTCAGCAGCTTGCGCTCGCCCTCCCACTTGCTGCGGACGGTCTGCTCCTGACGGCGCAGGTCGTCAATCTCGGTGTTCAGCTGGCGGAGCTTCTGCTCGTCCTTCTCGCGCTTGATGGCCTCGCGCTCAATCTCGAGCTGCTTCAGCCGGCGCGTGATTTCGTCCAGCTCCTCGGGCACGCTGTCGCGTTCCATACGCAGCTTGGCAGCCGCCTCGTCCATCAGGTCGATGGCCTTGTCGGGCAGGAATCGCTCGGTGATGTAGCGGTTCGACAGCTCCACGGCTGCCACTACCGCCTCGTCCTTGATACGCACCTTGTGGTGAGCCTCGTAGCGCTCCTTCAGTCCACGCAGGATGGAGATGCTCGACGCCACGTCGGGCTCATCGACCATCACGCTCTGGAAGCGTCGCTCCAGCGCCTTGTCCTTCTCGAAGTACTTCTGGTATTCGTCCAGCGTCGTAGCGCCGATGCTGCGCAAGTCGCCACGTGCCAAGGCCGGCTTCAGGATGTTAGCCGCATCCATAGCCCCCTCGCCTCCGCCAGCGCCCACCAGCGTGTGGATTTCGTCGATAAAAAGGATTACCTCGCCTTCGGCCTTGATGACGTCGTTGATGACGCCCTTCAGACGCTCCTCGAACTCACCCTTGTATTTGGCGCCAGCCACCAGCGCGCCCATGTCAAGGCTGTACACCTGCTTGCGCCGCAGGTTCTCAGGGACATCGCCGCGCACGATACGCTGCGCCAGCCCCTCCACGATTGCCGTCTTGCCCGTACCCGGCTCGCCGATGAGGATGGGGTTGTTTTTCGTCCTACGGCTCAGAATCTGCAGGATGCGGCGGATCTCCTCGTCACGTCCGATGACGGGGTCGAGCTTTCCGTTCTTCGCCGCCTCGTTCAGGTTAATGCCGAAACGGTTCAGAAACGCATTCTTCTCGTTGGGATTAATGTTGTAATTGTCCATATTATAATAGTTTTAATTGTTAATAATCAGCGTTCAATAGCACCCCATACTATGCGAAAACCATGCCAACGGACTTTCCGCCTCCCAACGACTGACAAAAATGGAGCAACTCCGCCACTTCTGTCGCAAAAACAAACAAAATCCCTAATTAATTTGCTTTTTCTCTCACTTCCCCTTATCTTTGCCGCAGAAAACGTTTCATCCCATATGAATATCGACAAAATCATACAGCGGTACTTTCCTGAAGGATTGTCACCTAACATAGAAGTTTTTGACGACAAGAACATCTATGCGGTTTATGCTGATATTGTCAAAATGTTGATGGCATATCCTGACATTGAAACAAGTATCCTCCAATCACTCAGTTATTGCTTCTATGAAGTTCTGGATAATGTCTTGACACATTCTAATAAAAAATGCGGGACAGCTCTTTCATGCTATGATGAGAAAAAGAACACTATCAGAATCCTCGTGGCAGACGATGGAATTGGGATATGTGCTTCCTTGCAGGAGAACGACTTGTATAAAGATATTTCAGAAGTGGATGCGCTTCGCCTTTCCATACAAGATAAAGTTACAGATGGCAAGGGGATGGGATTTGGTCTTTATACAACAGCACGCCTCGTAAGAAATGCCGGAATCCAGATGATTATCCATTCTGGCTCAAGCGTCCTCGTGTATGATGGAGAGACTGTGAACGTAAATGAGACAGCGAACTGGCAAGGAACCATTGTTTTCTTTGAACTACACTCCAACCGAGAGATTAATCCTAATGATATAGTAGATAATCGGACGGATTGCGAGACAGAATTCAACGAGACTTTTTTAGGAAACAGCGAATTAGATAATCTGTGGTAATATGGCAACATTTGAATTCAGAAAAATAGGCGAAAATTTAGGGACAAGACAATTAGGCGAGAAAGTCCGAATGGAACTAATGCCCTTATTAAGCGACGACGAAAAACTCGTGCTTGACTTTCATGGAGTAAACGTCGTTTCCAATTCATTTGCAGACGAATGTCTTGCAAAACTATTACTGACGATGTCATTAGAAGAACTCAAACAAAAAACCACATTTGTGGGATTGACAGATTTCGCACGCAAAAATATCGCTGTAGCATTCCGTCGCCGCTTAGCCTCAGAAGCCATATCCTGACGTTTTTCTCCCTAACATAATCAGGAATCCTACGGTTTATCGCTTTTTATAGTTTTTGTAACTGATGAGTGTCTTACGCTAGAAAAAGTTGACACAACAGTCAACAATGAATGAAAAAGAAACGTAAGTATTTAAGTCAAGAAGAAAAAGAGGAAATTTTG
>DBYJ01000040.1 GCA_002309805.1 Bacteroidales bacterium UBA1189
TGTCAACTTTTTCTAGCGTAAGACAAGGTAGGAGTTAGGTAGGTGCTTAGCGAACTCGCGTTATTAAATCTTTCCTTTGCGGCGCTTCTTGCGAGGACGGAAGGTGAAGGTGTCCTGCACGGTATGACGGCGGAGGTTGTAGATAGTGACGACGAGCGCGCCATCGCGGACCTCGCCTTCAATAACGGTGGGGTATTCCCCTGGGCTTTCATCAGATTCGTCGGCGGCATGCTCAGGGCCTCCGCCTACAAGTTGCGCCCAAGGACGTTCGGCTGTGGGAGCATCGTAGCGGTAGCGATGCTGGTGAGCCGTGATGACGAGCTGACAGCCTGCCTGCTCCAGCAGAGGCGTCCACAACTGGGCACACGTGCGCTGCCACATGGCAAAGTCCGTTGAGTACTGCGGATCCTTATCCGCAGGGGCGACATCACCCGGATTATGACGGGGGTTATCATCAAAAAGAGGGATATGGCAGATGGCTACCAGATAGGGCGCAGTACGTATCTCCTTCTGGGCAAGGGCATCTCGCAGCCAGTCGGTCTGTGCACGGCGATAGGCGCTGCTGTTGAAAAGCCCGGCGAAGAGGGGGTTGGTGTCCATCTTATCCTCGCCCGTGTCGAGCCCGATGAGGGCGATGTCACCAAGACGAACGGCAAAGTTACGTCCCAAGTCCCAGTCACGCGGCAAGCGTTCCTCAGGCTGACGATACATCCACACGCGCTCCAAATGGCGATTGGCCATACCACGCAGGTCGTGATTGCCCGCACAGAAGAGGTAAGGCATCTCAGCGGCATAGTCCGCCCGCTCAATCTGAGGTTTGAGGAAGATGCGCGTCTGGGCCTTGATGGTCTCCTCGACGTTACAGGCATCGCCATTCCAGATGACACACGAGGGATGCAGCGAAGCTATCTTCTCGATGGCGCGACCAAAAGGCTCCCATTGAACGTGGGTGTCGTTGATGACGCAGAAGTGCCCCTTGGCAGCTGCACCAGCGGTAGTAAAGCGATAGATACGGGAATCTTCCTCCGTACCGAGGATGTGCATGTCGTAGCCGCCCTTATAGACAATACGGTCGGCGCCGATACGGTAGTAATAGGTGGTAGCAGGACGGAGGTCGGTGATGCGCACTTGGATGACGGAGTTGCTGAATTCGGTTAAGCGATAGCCGCCACACATCACCTTGCGCCCATCGCTGAGATCGGGACGTTCGCCGATGATGACGTAGCCGTTAGCCCAGTCGCTGACAGCGAAGGCAATGCCGATGGACGTCTCGGCAAAATTCTGCAGCATGGGAGCAGAGGAGATGAGCGGCTCAACCGACTTCTCTTCATCATCTTCCACTTGTTGACCGGTTGACTTTTCGACTTTTTGACCTACTGTCATCGCCTGTGCCAGACCGCTCGTTCCCGTAGCCACAGCCAACAAAGCACTACTCTTCAGGAATTCTCTTCGTTTCATATTCTTACATGCTTTTCTGCCTGCAAAGATAGCATAAAAATTAGAATTAGAAATTAGGAATTAGGATTTTTCACTATCTTTGTCGCGAAAATACCTCTCCCTATGAACACACGATTGAACGGATTCTCCTTTTTGAAATTGAAATCTTTCTTCTTTTTGCTGGCATGGATGCCGCTATCGGCATTCGCCCAGCTCGACGATGTTTCCGTGAAGGACGGCCCTTTCGAGGCTGATTGGGATAATCTGTCTGCCTGGCAATGCCCCGAATGGTTCCGCGATGCAAAATTCGGCATCTGGGCTCACTGGGATCCGCAATGCGAGGCAGAAGATGGCGACTGGTATGCCCGCAGCATGTACAGCGTGAACAGCAGCCAATGGAACACATTCAAGCGCATTTTCGGCGCTCCCCCCAGCCGCGAGTTGGGTTACAAGGATCTCTGCGACCATTGGAAGGCCGACAAATGGGATCCAGAAGCGCTCATCCAGCTCTATGCCGATGCCGGAGCGAAGTACTTCATGACCATGGGCCAGCACCACGACAACTTCGACTGCTGGGACAGCCCCTATCAGGAGTGGAACTCGATGCACATTGGGCCGATGAAGGACATCGTGGGCGGTTGGGTCGAGGCCTGTCGGCGTCACGGGTTGAAGGTGGGTGTCTCCATGCACGGAGCCCATACCTGGACATTCTTTGAGGTAGCGCGCGACTATGACGCCAGCCTCACGCTGGAAGACGGACTTGTCAAGGAGGCTGACGGCACCTTTAAGTACTGGTGGCACGGCCTTGACCCGCAGGAACTCTACGCGCAGAACCACGCCCACAGTGCCGACTGGTCTGACTGGGGTGCCATTCACCGCCAATGGGGATGGGGAAATGGCGTCTGCCCGCCCTCTGTGCCCTATATGCAGAAGTTCCAGAACCGCGTACTGCAATGCATCGACAAGTACAACCCCGACATGCTCTATTTCGATGACACCGTGCTGCCCTTCTACGGAGCCAGCACGAACAAGGACGACATGTATAGCCTCAATATCCTGAAGCACTTCTACAACCACAGTGCCGCGCTGAACGACGGCCAACAGCAGGTGGTTGTCACAGGTAAGATTCTCAACGAACAACATAAGCAAGCACTACTCTGGGACGTTGAGCGTGGCATTCCCGACCGCAGTCAGGATCTTCCTTGGCAAACCTGCACCTGCATCGGTGGATGGCACTACAGCAAGTCCGATGCCGACCGCAATGCGTACAAGACGGCCGACCAGGTCATCCGCATGCTTGTTGATATCGTCTCAAAGAACGGAAACCTGCTGCTCAGCATCCCAGTCCGCGGCAATGGCACACTGGATGCGAACGAGCTTCGCATCGTTGCCGGCATCAAGGCCTGGATGGACATCAATAAGGAGAGCATCTATGCCACCCGCCCCTGGAAAGTGTATGGCGAAGGCCCTCTCTTCGAAAGTACCAACCCACTCTCCGAACAGGGCTTCAACGAAGGCATCAACTATTCCGCCCAAGATGTCCGTTACGTCGAGCGGGGCGACACGCTGTTTGCCACTATTATGTGCTGGCCATCGACTGAAAGCTTCACCTTCAAGGCCCTCGGCATGGCTTCGCCCTACTATTCTGGCAAGGTACAAAGCGTCCATCTGTTGGGTTATGGTGAGCTGCCCTTCAGCCAGGGCATCGACGGACTTGAACTCACCCTCCCCCAAAAACATCCTAACGAGATAGCTCCCGTCATGGCCATCACTTTCGACCCGGAGGCTCCTCGTACACTGCCGCTCGATGAGATAATCGTCATCTACGAACAAAAAGCACAGGAACTGCTCGCTCAGGCTTCGAATAACACCGGTAAGCCCAATCCCTTAAAGGTTGAGCTCTTCAACCGCCAGATTGTCGTTGCCCGTCAGGCGCTTACATCCGATGAAGAGACACGATTTCAGGCCGCCATGCAATTGCATCAGGACTATATCACCTTCTGCCAGACAGGTTACAATCCCGCCGGCACAGCCGATGACGCCGTGCTTACCGATATCACGCTCAATTATCTGCTTGAGAAGTCGGACTTCTCTGCTACGGAGATGAGCTCCCGATTCGGCCGCCCCGTCCATTGGACGGTGGAAAACTTCAGCATCCCCCAGCTCGATGCCTCCCGAGGTACCAAGAACGGCATTGACAACTATCCCGGCACCCGTTGCCTGATGCTGGGCAAATGGTCGGGCGAGGATGGCAGCCCTGCCTATAATATGACTGACGCCCGTATTTTCCGCTCCGTCCGCCTACCCGCAGGCCACTACCGTTTCAGTTTCACATTCAACGCCCTCTACCAGCTCGGCGCTGCCTACATCTATGTGGCCACCACTCCTCTGGCTACTTCAGCTATTGCCCGCCAGTCCATTGCCAATCTGCCCATGAGCAGGTGTGCTGCTGACGGTAAGTTCTACAGCCTCAACTTCACTCTTGACGAGGAGCAGGATGTCGTGCTCGTCTTCCAAGCCAACATGCAGGGTGGCAATAGCAATCAGGAATTCCGCGTGCAGGAGGTCAAGCTGCAGTACTACGATAACCCAGACGTACTCACGCAGAACGACCTTACTGTTGAAAAACTCATCCAATCCAGCCGCTTCTCCCGCATAAGCGGGCAGTCTACCACAACCCGCTACGGTACACCTGCCTATTGGACAGTGGAGAACTATACTATCCCCACCAATGAGGGCACCCGCCACGGCCTTGACCGCTACCCAGGCTACGACTGCCTGACGCTTGGCATATGGGACGACCGCGAGAAGAACACCGACGGCGACCTCTCCGATGCCCGCCTCTATCGCACCATCAGCCTCCCCGCAGGACGCTACTACTTTGGCGCCACCTACGAAGCCAATTACCAACTTGCGCAGGCCTACATCTTTGCTTCCAGTAATACACTAAGAACATCCGATATCCCCACCCTCTCCCTGGCTTACGACCACATCTTGGATGCTGGTAAGGACAATGTTACCTTTCGCGGCATCTATTTTGAGCTGCCCGACAGCCAGAATATTGTACTGGGTTTTCAGGCCAACTTGCTCGAAGGTCCGGGTGAGCAGGAGTTCCGTGCCTCACGGGTGAAGCTTGTGCGCTACGGTAACGATGACGTGTCCGTTGCCTCCCCTCACACCGATGCTCACGCACATGCCATTTACGACCTCTCCGGCCGCCGCCTCATCAACCCCTCTGGTTTCATACAGATTGTGAATGGAAGCAAAGTGGTACTTAAATGATGACGGAAGTCTATTTCCCTAACGCTGCGATGAATTCCTTCATACCCTCAGAGGCACCACGGGCGATGACGTGGACGGGGCGACGGGAATGAACATCTACGGGTTTGGGATCGATAAGGTAAACGTCGGCAGACGAGGGGACATAGGCGAGGAGGCCGGCGGCGGGATAGACAGCCAGCGCTGTACCAATAATGAGGAAAATGTCGGCTTGCTCGCAATAGTCGACAGCAATTTCGATATTGGGTACGCTCTCACCAAACCACACGATGAAGGGGCGAAGCTGACTGCCGTCGGCAGCACGGTCACCTACGTGAATCTCAGGAGCATCGGCGCTGAGCGTGCGGATATACTTCGGATTGTTGGGCTGAAAACTGGAAGTAACCTTCATCAGTTCGCCGTGGAGGTGGACAACGTGGGTGCTACCAGCACGCTCATGGAGATTATCAATATTCTGGGTGATGATAGTCACATCATAGTCGCTTTCAAGGGAAGCAAGCAAGCGATGCCCTTCGTTGGGCTCCGTATGCAACAACTCAAGACGGCGTTTGTTGTAGAACTCAATGACAGTCTTGGGGTCGCGTTCGTAACCCTCAGGGGTAGCGACGTCTTCCACACGATACTGTTCCCATAGTCCGCCTGCATCGCGGAAGGTACTGATTCCACTCTCGGCACTCATGCCGGCACCTGTTAAAACGACTAATTTCTTTTTCATTTTCTTTCTCTTTTACGTAAGCAATCACATTTTCATGGGAATGATTTTTCTTCAAAATGCAAAAATAGTGTAAATTCTTCAGTATCTCGCTCCTTATTTAAATAAAAAATAGTACTTTTGCCCGATTTTTCGAAAACGATGGATAAGTTTAGCTATGGATTAGGGCTTGGAATGGCCCAAAACCTTCGTTCGATGGGTGCGGGCGACATTTGTCTGGACGATTTCATTCAGGCGTTGCGCGATGTGTTTGAGGGTAATCCGACAGTCATCACGTTTGGCGAAGCCCACGACATTGTGAACAAACATTTTGCTGATATTCAGCAGCGTGCTGCAGCAGCTGCTACTGAACAAGGCGAAACCTTCCTCCGCATGAACAAGGAACGCCCGGGTGTGGTGACAACGAAGAGCGGCCTGCAGTATCAGGTGCTGAAACGGGGCAACGGACGTCAGCCAAAGGCCACGGACCGTGTGCGCTGCCACTACGAAGGTCGCCTCATCGACGGCACACTGTTCGACAGCAGCATCGAACGCGGTGAGCCTGCCGTGTTTGGCGTGAATCAAGTCATTCAGGGCTGGGTAGAAGCCTTGCAACTGATGCGCGAGGGCGACAAGTGGAAGCTCTTCATCCCCTATCAGCTGGCCTATGGCGAGCAAGGCGCGGGCGATGCCATCCCCCCGTGCAGCGCATTGGTATTTGAAGTGGAATTACTGAATGTTTTATAACCAACTAACAACAATGAAAAAAACAATGATTTTGATGGCCGTTGCCATCATGGCAGTTTTTGCTTCCTGCCAGAAAGTTTCAACTCCCAAAGCAACATTCAATGCCGGTGACAAGATTGACAGCCTCTCTTATACGATGGGTCTTGCCCAGTCGCAGGGTCTGAAGGACTATATGGTGAACCGCCTTGGCGTCGATACGACTTATATGGCCGATTTCGTGCAGGGCATCCTCGCAGGTGCCACGGGCAAGGTCAACCCCAAGCAGACGGCTCGCCAGTCCGGTATGCAGATTGGCCAGCAGGTTGCTGAGCAGATTATCCCGGGTGTTAGCCGTGAAGCTTTCGGCGACGACTCCACCAAGGTGCTTAGCATGAAGAACTTCCTCGCTGGCTTCATTGCCGGAACGACTGAGAAAGGCATGCTGATGCCGCAGGCTGAAGCTCAGCAGACAGCCCAGCGACTGATGGACGAATTCCACAAGGAAAGCCTGATGGCTGAGTATGGCGACAACATGAAGGCCGGCGAAGCATTCATGGACAGCATCGCCAAGACTCCCGACGTGGTGAAGACCGAGAGCGGCCTCTGCTACAAGGTCATCACACAGGGTAAGGGCAAGGTGCCCGCCAAGACCGACCGCGTGAAGGTGAACTACCGTGGCACACTCATCGACGGTACAGAGTTCGACAGCAGCTATAAGCGCAACGAGCCCTCGACATTCCGCGCCAATCAGGTCATCCCCGGCTGGACGGAGGCTCTCACCATGATGCCCGTCGGCAGTCATTGGATGCTCTACATCCCGCAGGACCTCGCCTATGGCGAGCGCAACCAGGGCACCATCAAGCCCTTCTCCACGCTCATTTTCGACGTTGAGGTGCTGGACATCGTTGAGTAATGGCACCCCTGATTGCCATTACAGGTAATTACTCCTCCGGCATGTGCACCATGCTGGAGGGGTATTTTGCTTCTGTAGTCCAAGCCGGAGGCAGTCCTGTCATTATCCCTCCCTACGCCGATGAGGCGCTGATGGAGAGTTTGCTGGAGCATGTCGACGGCCTCATCCTGAGTGGAGGGGGCGACATAGATCCGCATCTGTTAGGCGAAGAGCCGTTGCCCGAAGTGGGCCAGCCGAATGTGCCCCGCGATGCGCAGGAGTTGCCGCTCGTCCGTATGGCTGTACATAAACAGATTCCCCTGTTGGGCATCTGTCGTGGTGTACAGGTGATGACGGCTGCGTTGGGCGGTAAACTTTGGCAGGATATATATGTCCAAGCCAATGCCACCCTGAACCACGACCAAAGTCCGGCTCCCCGCCATACTACGTCACACGCCGTTACCATTCTGCCCGACACGCTGCTGGGAAAGATATTCGGTCAACAGGTCAACGGACGGAGCAGCGAGAGCAAAGATGTGCTTGCACAATCTCTGCCGAGTCGCGACGGACGAAGAGCAAAGCTCAACAAGTCAACAGGTCAACGAGTCAACAGCTTCCACCATCAGGCGGTACGCGAGGCAGCACCTGGATTCCGCGTCAGCGCCCTATCGCCAGACGGAATCATCGAAGCTGTTGAGAGTACGGAGGGTAAGCCAATGATAGGTGTGCAATGGCATCCCGAATGCATGATTCTGGGTAACGACACTTCTATGCTCCCCCTCTTCCGTTGGTTAGTGGGCGAAGCGAAATCGTTTGCCGAGGCACGCAGATTCCATCGCCATAACCTTACCCTCGACACCCATTGCGACACCCCGATGTTCTTCCATCAGCACATCGATTTCCACAGCCGCGACCCACGCATTCTCGTCAACCTACCCAACATGAAGGACGGCAACCTTGATGCAACCATTATGGTAGCCTACATTCCGCAAGACCTTCCTGGGCACTACGACTATGCCGCCGCTACTCGCAAAGCAGACGAACTGCTTGACGGCATCGAGGAATTAGGTATCGGAAATGAGGAAATAGGAATTGCGCGGACGCCTGAAGAACTATATATTAATAAGGAGAAAGGGCGCAAGTCCATTATGCTCGGTATCGAAAACGGCTATGCCATCGGCGACGACCTCAGCCGCGTGGAGCACTTCCGCCGTCGTGGAGTTGTCTATATGACTCTTTGCCACAACGGCAATAATGCCATCTGTGCCTCAGCCCGTCCACGAGACAACGAAACCACCTTCACCCATCGTGGCTTGAGCGACTTCGGGCGCGAGGTAGTGAGCGAAATGAACCGTGTGGGTATGATGGTAGACCTCTCCCATGCCGCCGAGCAGAGCTTCTACGATGCCCTTGCTTTGAGCCGCACCCCCATCGTGTGCAGCCACAGCAGCAGCCGTGCCCTCTGCAACCATCCTCGTAACCTTACCGACGACCAACTGCGCGCCCTGCGCGACTGCGGCGGCGTGGCGCAGGTATGCCTCTACAGCGGCTTCCTCCGTCCTGAAGCCGAAGGACGCGCTACCGCCCGCGATGCCGTGCGCCACCTCCTTCACATGATTGACGTCTGCGGTATCGACCACGTGGGTATCGGTACCGATTTCGATGGAGACGGGGGCATCATCGGTTGTGCCGATGCTTCAGAGGTAATGAACATCACTCGTCGCCTGCAAGCCGAGGGACTCACCGACGATGACTTACGCAAAATCTGGGGCGAGAACTTCCTCTGCGTAATGCGTCAGGCACAGGCCCTTTAGAATATATACTTTTTCCCCAATCGGTCATTAGATTTGGGTTGAACAGGGTGTCTTTTTCCCATTTGAGAAAAGGCTTTTTCTGCCATTCGTAAAAGGCTCGTTTTCTGGCGGAATCAAGGGATAGAAAATTTTCATCGCAATGGTTAAATGTTTTCATCGCAATGAAAGAAAGTTTTCACTGCAATGAAAGATTGTTTTCACTGCGATGATTAATTCTTTTCATTGCGATGAAAAAACTGTATTCCTTGATTTTGTCATTCTGATATCAGATAATATAACTCTGAAAAATGCTGCCATGACATGAAAAGCCACAAAATAAGCAAGAATTACGGCCTAATGACCGATTGGGGTTTATTATGAATCGGAACAAGAACCGTTGTATTTTATCGGATATTATCTCCGAAATATGTTAAAATGTAAATTTTTTCCAGATTTTATTTGCAGTTTGACAAAAAGCCCGTACCTTTGCGCCGAAATTAAGAAAGCAATAGGCAGTTTATGTTAAACAGCGTGGTCTATATAACCAATATTCAGCTGAATAATAATCAACAGCAGAATAATCAGAACCAGAATAATCAGGTTCAGATGGTTATACCTATAGACCAGTCGGTAAGCTAATCATCGTTTTATTATAATAAGGAATCATAAAGAGACTGGTCTTTTATAGATCAGTCTTTTTTTGTTAAAGAAATGCTGGCAGAAAAAAGTAATTATGAAACCCCAAAAAGGCAATAACATTAACCCCATAATAGTATGAACAATGAAAAAGATTGAAGCAATTATCAGAAAGACTCGTTTTGAGGATGTCAAAGAAGCGCTGTTTGCAGCAGACATCAACTGGTTCTCCTACGCCGAGGTCCATGCCATAGGTCAGGACCGTGAGGACAGAATCTATCGAGGAGTGATGTACAGTACGGACATCATCTCTCGCATTGAGATTACGATTATTTGTCGTGATCAATTCGTCCAGCCGGCAATCGACGCCATCATGGGTGCAGCTCGGACAGGAAGCGTGGGCGATGGCCGTATATTTGTGAGTCCTGTCGATGATACCTGGTCCATCCGAACTGGAGAACACGGCGATTTGGTGTTGGCCGATAAGAAGTAAAACCATAAAAAAGAAAGAAAATGGAAGAAATTATTGAAGGCGTAAGTGCAATGGAGAGTGGAATAAGCGGACTGGACACAGTCTGGGTATTAATTGCGGCAATGCTGGTGTTCTTCATGCAGCCAGGCTTCGCGCTGGTTGAGGCAGGTTTCACCCGATCCAAGAACACAGCCAACATTCTGATGAAGAATTTCGTGGATTTCATGATAGGCTCGTTTCTGTTCTGGGTAATAGGCTTCGGTCTGATGCACGGCAACGGCAGCGGTTTTATAGGTAGCCTGCATCTGTTTGACTGGACATTCATCGGCGACAGCAACGTTCCTGCCGAGTGTACCTTGATTTTTCAAACGGTATTCTGTGCTACTGCTGCCACAATAGTATCAGGTGGTATGGCTGAGAGGACTAAATTCTCTATGTACATTCTCATTTCAATTATCATATCGGTTGTCATCTACCCCATTGAAGGCCATTGGACCTGGGGTGGTGGTTGGCTGAGCGAGCTCGGCTTTCATGATTTTGCAGGATCCACAGTAGTCCATTCCTGCGGAGGTGTGATAGCACTTGCTGGGGCAATGGTGCTCGGTCCACGAATCGGCAAGTATTCCAAGTCAGGTGAATCACGCGCCATACCTGGACATAACCTTACATTCGGCGCTTTGGGCGTGTTCGTTCTCTGGTTCGGATGGTTCGGTTTCAACCCAGGTTCACAACTGGCTGCCGAAGGCGCCAAGAACGCGATAGCCATATCACACGTGATGTGTACCACAAACATGGCTGCAGCCACAGGAGGATTGTCAGTCTTGTTCCTTACATGGCTGGTCTATGGCAAGCCGTCGCTCTCGTTGGTATGCAACGGCATCCTGGCAGGGCTTGTAGGTATCACAGCCGGATGTGACTTGGTATCAATAGGAGGTGCAGCTATAATAGGTGCTGTCTGCGGAATGGCTATGGTAGGCTCCGTTGCATTGATTGATAAGGTCTGCAAGATAGACGATCCTGTTGGTGCCGTATCTGTTCATGGAACATGCGGAATACTTGGTACGCTCATGACAGGATTGTTTGCGGTTGACAGAGGGCTATTTTATGGCGGAGGATGGGCATTCTTGGGCATAGAGGCACTTGGTTCCCTTGCTACAATCGTATGGTCATTTGGCCTGGGTCTGCTCACTTTTATCCTTCTCAAGAAAGTTCATGGTATCCGCGTGGAGCCCAGAATAGAGGAGGAAGGACTCGACATTTACGAGCATGGAGAAACGGCTTACAACATCTAAAAATTGGAACACGATGAAAAAATATCATTTACCATTAGCTATTGCATTAGCAGAAATGACTACATATCTGTATGCTGTAGTAAAGGCAATTGCAGACAAAAACCTTTTAGAATGGAGCGTTTCTTCAAAAAAATACGAAAGGAATGAAAAAAAATGGGCAAAAAATTTGCAAACTGAAAAAATAGCCGTACCTTTGTCGCGTCAAAATAGAAGGACTGAAAGTTATGCTTGCATACAATTGCTTGTTTAATAAGATGAATGATAAGCTGAACCAGCAAAATAATCAGCAGGTTCAGTGGAATTCGTTTATCAGTTTTGCCAGTCCGATTGATAGATGAAGAAGAAGTTAGGTAAATTTATATGTAAGGCTGGTTTGAAAAAATCAGCCTTATTTTTTAGTTCAAAAGAAAAGAAGGTCTATGAGCGTTTTGTTTTTTGAGGTAAAAAGTACATTGTGCAGGAGCCTGTGCCCCCTGCGGATAATGCTGTGCACCGTCATCGGTGGCAAAGACCTTCAGTTGTCGAAAGGCTGGCTTCCTCTGGGAGGCCAGCCTTTCGACCTTTTTATAGATTAAGGTATTCGTAAAAAAGGAAAAGCTATGTGTGGAATAACAGGAATATTCAGCATTCGGGCAGGGCGGACAGCAGCCATGCGTGAAAAAGCGTTGAAGATGTCGGCACGTATTCGTCACCGTGGACCAGATTGGAGTGGTGTCTATAGCAGTGAACATTGTGTGCTGGCTCACGAACGTCTTGCCATCGTGGACCCCCTTTCTGGAGGCCAGCCGCTACGGTCACCTGACGGCAGGCAGGTATTGGCTGTCAATGGCGAAATCTATAACCATCGGGAACTCAGGAATCGTCTGAAGAAAAAATACGCTTTCCAGACCCAGTCGGACTGCGAAGTTATCCTGGCGCTCTACCAAGAAAAAGGAAAGGACTTTCTCGAAGATTTGAACGGCATATTTGCATTTGCGCTTTATGACTCAGAAACAGGCAGTTATTTGATAGCACGTGATGCCATTGGAGTGATACCTCTTTATATAGGCTATGACACAGACGGCACACTGTATGTTTGCAGCGAACTGAAGGGACTGGAGGGCTTCTGCGAAAAATACGAGCCCTTCCCACCTGGATGTTATTTGTGGGGAACAATAGACGGACGAGAACAAAGTCAACAGACGGAGCAGCGAGAGCAGAGCCAAACTTGTTTGGACTATGCCGAGTCGCGACGGACGAAGAGCAAAGCTCAACATAAAGGTTTCCAGCGTTGGTATCAAAGGGATTGGATGGAATACGATGCCGTATGTGATAATCCGTCCCAAAGTCCAGCAACTATCAGAGAGGCGTTGGAAGAGGCCGTGAAAAGACAGCTGATGAGTGATGTGCCGTACGGTGTGCTGCTTTCAGGAGGACTTGATAGTTCTGCTGTTTCGGCCATTGCAAAAAAATATTCCAAACGAAGAATAGAGACGGATGGGCAGTCTGAAGCATGGTGGCCCAGCCTCCACTCCTTTGCCGTAGGATTAAAAGGCGCTCCTGATCTGGATAAGGCGAGACTTGTTGCTGCTCACATCGGCACTGTCCACCACGAGATAAACTACACCGTTCAGGAGGGACTGGATGCCATTCGTGATGTTATCTGGTTTACGGAGACATACGATGTCACTACCGTGCGTGCCAGTACCCCCATGTATCTGTTAGCAAGGGTTATTCGCAGCATGGGAATCAAGATGGTGCTGAGTGGCGAAGGAGCAGATGAGGTGTTTGGAGGCTACCTCTATTTCCATAAGGCACCCGATGCAAAGGCCTTCCATGAGGAAACGGTCAGGAAACTGAGCCTGCTCTATCAATACGATTGCCTGCGGGCGAACAAATCGTTGGCAGCATGGGGAGTGGAAGGACGTGTACCATTTCTTGACAAGGAATTTCTCGACGTAGCCATGCGCTTGAATCCCAGTCTGAAGATGTGCCCTGGATTGGAAATCGAGAAACGTATTGTCCGTGAAGCCGTCAGCGATCTGTTACCTTCTGAAATCGTATGGCGACAAAAAGAGCAGTTCAGTGATGGCGTGGGATATAACTGGATAGACACCTTGAAGCAGATGACGTCAGCCTTGGTGTCTGATGAAGAGATGGCCCATGCCGCTGAGCGCTTCCCCATCCATACACCTATGAATAAAGAGGAATATTACTATCGTACGATTTTCGAAGAACATTTCCCCAGTGATTCGGCAGCCTTAAGCGTTCCCAGTGTGCCAAGTGTAGCTTGTTCTTCAAGCGTAGCTCTGGCTTGGGATGCAAAATGGAAAGCCCTCAACGACCCCAGTGGCCGGGCTGTAAATGATGTTCACAAAGGGTGAACTGTTTCTTCCGTTTCAACAAGCATTTAATTATATAACCATTAATATTATATGACTATGAGTAAACTGAGATTTGACGTGGTACAGGATGCTTTCAAGAAGAAGGCAGCTGTAGTGGAGACACCCGACAAGAAGACCTCCGAGTACTTCGGAGAGTTGGTGTTCAACAGGGAAAAGATGCGCAAGTATCTTGACGACAAGACCTTCAAAGCTATTGTGAATTGCATTGACAATGGCGAACCTCTGGATCACAAAACAGCCGACAGTGTAGCCGCCGGAATGAAGCAGTGGGCCATGGAGCACGGAGTGACACACACTACCCACTGGTTTCAGCCACTTACCGAAGGAACTGCCGAGAAGCACGACTCTTTCATGGAGTATGACGGCAAGGGTGGTATGATTGAGACCTTCGACGGCAAAGCTCTGGCACAGCAGGAGCCTGATGCATCCTCATTCCCCAGCGGCGGCATACGTGCCACATTCGAGGCCCGCGGCTATACCGCATGGGATCCCACATCGCCCGTCTTCATACAGGACGACACTCTTTGCATCCCCACCGTCTTCATCTCCTATACGGGTGAAGCTCTTGACTATAAAACCCCGCTCAAGAAGGCCCTCAAAGCTGTCAGCGATGCAGCAGTGCCCATTTGCCGTATGTTCGACCCCAAGGTCAAAAAGGTCTATTCCTATCTGGGCTGGGAGCAGGAGTATTTTCTTGTCGATGAAGACCTCTATGCTGCCCGTCCCGACCTGATGCTGACAGGACGCACGCTGATGGGTCATGCCTCATCTAAGAACCAGCAGCTTGACGACCACTATTTTGGTGCCATTCCTTCACGTGTTGCAGCATTCATGCGTGACATTGAGATTGCAGGGTACAAGCTGGGCATTCCCCTCAAAACGCGCCATAACGAGGTAGCACCCAACCAGTTTGAGCTCGCACCTATCTACGGCGAGACCAACCTCTCAAACGACCAGAACCAGCAGATGATGAACGTGATGAATACCATTGCCCGCAAGCACGGATTTGTGGTACTCTTCCACGAGAAGCCGTTCGACGGCATCAATGGCTCAGGTAAGCACAACAACTGGTCGCTCGGTACCGACACCGGCACTCTGCTGCTTGCCCCCGGTAAGGATGCAATGGGCAACTTGCAGTTCGTCACCTTCTTCGTCAACGTACTGGCAGCCGTACAGAAGCACAACGACCTCCTCAAGGCCTCTATTGCCTCTGCCACCAACGCCCACCGTCTGGGTGCCAACGAGGCACCCCCCGCCATCGTCTCAGCCTTCCTTGGCCGCACCATGACCGCTGTGCTCCGCAAACTGCTTGAAGTACCTTCCGATACTCCCATTGAGATTGCTGGCAAAAAGGGCAAATCCGTGGGTCTGGTGGAGATACCAGAGATATTCATTGACAACACCGACCGCAACCGCACATCGCCTTTCGCCTTCACCGGCAACCGTTTCGAATTCCGTGCCGTAGGTTCAAGCGCCAACTGCGCAGGTGCCATGACCACCCTGAACGCCGCAGTTGCCGAGCAGCTCATCGAGTTCAAGACTGCGGTTGACAAGGAGATGGCCGCCGGCAAAGCCATGAACATAGCCATCATGGACACGCTGAAGCCCATTATCAAGAGTATTATTGATGTGGTTTGCTTCGATGGCAATGGTTATACCGATGAGTGGAAAGCCGAAGCCTGCCGCCGCGGACTCGATGTGGAAACCAACGTACCCGAGATGTTCCGCGCTTTCACCACCCCCAAAGCCATCAAAATGTTCACTGAACTGGGTGTCTATACCGAAAAAGAGCTACATGCCCGTAACGAGGTCAAGTGGGAAACCTACACCAAAAAGGTACAGATTGAAGCCCGCGTGATAGGCCGTATGGCGCTGAATCATATCATTCCCGCCGCCTTGGCTTATCAGACCAAGCTGCTCAAGAACATATCGCTCATGAAAGAAGTGTATGCTGACGGCTATGCCGAAATGGCAAGTGTCAGTATGGGCTTTGTCTCCCGGATCTCTGAGCTTGTCAGCCAGCTCAGGGTACAGGTTGATGCCATGGTCAATGCCCGCAAGGCTGCCAACAAGATTGAAGACGAATACCTCAAGGCCAAGGCCTACCACGAGATTGCCGAGTCATTGTTCAAGCTGCGCCGTTCCATTGACAAACTCGAGGAAATCGTCGATAATGACATGTGGCCCCTGCCCAAGTACCGCGAGTTGTTGTTTATCAACTAATTCCTAATTCCTGATTCCTAATTTTTTCATTTCCCTTATGCAAGGCTACGGTTTATACAACCCCCAATACGAGCATGATGCCTGCGGCATAGGCCTGATGGTGGGTCTCCGTGGAGGAAAGACACACCAGCTTGTCGATAGTTCGCTCACCCTGCTTGAGAATATGAAGCACCGTGGCGCGGAGGGTGCCGACGGTGCATCCGGCGATGGAGCCGGCATCATGGTGCAGATACCGCATGAGTTCATTCTGCTGCAAGGCATCCCTGTACCGGAAAGATTTAGTTACGGAACTGGGCTTGTATTCCTCCCCCAAGCTGGTGCGCTCCGCGAGAAATACCTGAACATCATTCGCGAGGAGGTGACACGGATGGGACTCCAGCTCACCCATGTGCGTGACGTGCCCGTGAACAGCCACATTTTGGGTGAGGCGGCTCGAGCCACCGAACCACATACGGTGCAAATCTTCATTACCGGCGCATCAGAGGCGGACGGACTCCCAACCCTGCTTTACAAAATACGCAAACACGTAGAGCAGCGCGTCCACGACAACGATTTCTACATCGTGTCACTTTCCAGCCGCGTCATCGTCTATAAAGGAATGCTCACCTCCACCCAGCTCCGTGAGTATTACCCCGACCTGAGCAGCCCGTTCTTCACGAGCGGCATGGCCATGGTGCATTCCCGTTTCAGCACCAACACCTTCCCCACATGGTCACTTGCCCAGCCATTCCGGATGCTGGCTCACAACGGCGAGATAAACACCATCCGTGGCAACCGCAGTTGGATGGAAGCCCGCGAGAGTGTGCTTTCGTCCCCCGCTCTGGGCGACGTGAGCGACATCCATCCCATCCTGCAGCCCGACATGAGCGACAGCGCGTCGTTTGACAATGCGCTGGAATTCTTTGTCCAGTCAGGGATGTCGTTACCCCATGCCATGGCCATGATGATTCCTGAGTCATTCAATGAGAAGAACCCTATTACGGGCAAGCTGAAAGCGTTCTACGAGTACCATTCCATCCTTATGGAGCCTTGGGACGGCCCTGCAGCCATGCTGTTCACCGACGGCCGTTACGTCGGCGGTATGCTTGACCGCAATGGTCTGCGTCCCGCCCGTTACCTCATTACCGACGACGATATGCTGATAATAGCGTCAGAAGCAGGAGCACTCAAGGTCGATGACGGCAAGATAGCGGAGAAAGGCAAGCTACAGCCCGGCAAGATGCTGCTCGTTGACACCGACACCGGACGTCTCTACCGAAACAACGAGATAAAGGACGCATTGGCTGATGAACGAGACTATTCCGGATGGCTTTCTGCCGGTAGGGTGGAACTAGCAGGCCTCAAGAGTGGCCGTAAAGCATCTAACGATGTGCCTGATTTCAGCCGTCGTTTGCGTGCATTTGACTACACCCGCGAGGACGTTGACCGTGTGATAGTACCCATGTGCCAGACAGCGCAGGAGCCTTTGTCATCCATGGGCAATGATACCCAACTGGCCGTACTTTCTGACCGTCCACAATTGCTTTTCAATTACTTCCGTCAACAGTTTGCTCAAGTCACCAACCCGCCCATTGACCCTATACGCGAAGAACTTGTCATGTCGCTCACCGAATATATTGGTGCGGTAGGAATGAACATCCTCACTCCCAGCGAAGACCACTGCAAGATGGTGCGTCTGCCACAACCGGTTCTTACTAACACAGAGCTTGATACCCTCTGCAACATACGCTACAAGGGATTCAACACAGAGGTTCTCCCCATCCTGTTTGACAAGGAGAAAGGCGTTCAGGGGATGGCCGATGCCCTGAAGGATTTGTGTCGCAAAGCTGAGCAGTCTGTCGATGCCGGCATCAACTATATCATACTCAGTGACCGCAATATCGACGAGTCCCACGCAGCCATCCCATCGCTGCTTGCTGTGAGTGCCATACATCACTATTTGGTATCCATCCAAAAGCGTGTTCAGACGGCTCTGATTGTGGAGAGCGGTGAGATTCGTGAAGTCATGCACGCAGCCCTGCTGCTGGGTTACGGAGCCAGTGCCGTGAATCCCTATATGGCATTTGCCGTCATAGACGACCTTGTCCGTCGGGGCGACCTGCAGCTTGACTACGAAACAGCCCAACATAACTATATCAAAGCCATTGACAAAGGCCTGAAGAAGATACTTAGCAAAATGGGTATTAGCACCATACGCTCATACCGTGGTGCCAAGATTTTCGAATCTATTGGTTTAAGCGAGGAACTGCTTTCCACCTATTTTGGAACAGCTTCCTCGACCATCGGAGGTGTTACTTTAGACGGCATCTGTACGGATGCCTTACGAATGCATGCCGGGGGATTCGGCCCATCCGAACCCGATGATGTGTTACCGTTCATAGGCCAGTACGCTTTCCGCAAGGACGGAATCCGCCACGCATGGACACCTGAAGCCATTGCCACGCTTCAGCTGGCCACCCGTCTGAGCAGCTATAAGAAGTTCCAAGAGTTCTGCTCCATCGTTGACGATCGTAAGGAGCCTCTATTCCTGCGTGATTTCTTCAAGTTCAAGACCAATCCCATTCCTTTGGAACAAGTTGAACCGGCCGAGAATATCGTCAAGCGTTTTATTGGTGCCGCCATGTCGTTCGGTGCCATCAGTAAGGAAGCTCACGAGGCTATTGCCATTGCACTGAACACGCTTGAGTCACGAAGCAACACGGGTGAAGGCGGCGAGGACAGCGCTCGTTTCCACACGGCCGTCGGCGGCGTTTCGCTGAGCAGCAAGATTAAGCAGGTAGCTTCAGGCCGCTTCGGCGTAACAGCGGAGTATCTGATTAACGCTGAGGAGATACAGATAAAAATTGCCCAGGGTGCAAAGCCGGGTGAGGGAGGTCAGCTGCCAGGATTCAAGGTAGACGACGTAATTGCCCGTACGCGTAACTCCATTGCTGGCATTTCACTTATATCGCCTCCGCCTCATCACGACATCTATTCCATCGAAGATCTGGCACAGCTCATCTTCGACCTCCGTAACGTGAACCCCTCGGCCAAAATCAGTGTCAAGCTGGTGGCCGAGAGCGGTGTGGGCACCATTGCCGCAGGTGTGGCAAAGGCCAAGGCCGACTTGGTGGTTATATCTGGTTCTGAGGGCGGAACAGGAGCATCACCCGCCTCATCCATACGTTATGCCGGGGTGTCGCCTGAAATTGGACTTTCAGAAACTCAGCAGACGCTCGTCCGTAACGGCCTGCGGGGTGAGATAGAGGTTCAGGTTGACGGGCAGTTGAAAACTCCGCGTGACGTCATCGCCATGGCGTTGCTCGGTGCCGGTGAGTTCGGATTCGGAACGGCGCAGCTCATTGTGCTGGGTTGTCTGCTCATGCGAAAATGCCATACCAACGCCTGCCCGGTAGGCGTAGCCACGCAGGACCCCGCATTGCGTGCCCATTTCCGTGGCCACAGCCAGTACCTTATTAATTACTATAGGTTCATGGCCGAGGGCGTGCGGGAGCTATTGGCCCAATTGGGTTTCACACGCTTTACCGATATTATAGGCCGAACAGACCTTATTGAGATTGATGCGGACAAATTCACCGAGAAGACACGCCACCTGGACTTCAGCCGCCTGCTCTGTTCTGGCGAATTTGCAATCCGACGCCCAGCTAGCCAGTTCCCCTCCGTCACTTCTTCCATAGCGGGCGGACAGCATCATTTGATAGAAGATGTGCTGGACCGCAAACTTATCGCTGCTGCCACTCCTGCCATAGCAGGCGGCACAAAAGTCGAACTATCCTATGATATTACGGGTACCGACCGTTCGACGGGCGCCATGCTGTCAGGCGTCATTGCCCGCCAGTACGGCCACGACGGCCTGCCCGACTCTCGCCTCGACGTCCGTTTCCGTGGTTCTGCAGGCCAAAGCTTCGGCGCATTCCTGATGCGGGGTGTGACTTTCCGCCTCGAGGGCGAAACGAACGACTACGTGGGCAAAGGACTCTCTGGGGGTCGGATAGCCATACGCCCGCCAGTCGCATCCACATTCGATTCATCGGAAAACATCATTGCCGGCAACACCATCCTGTATGGTGCCACCAGTGGCGAGCTGTTCATCTGCGGCCGCGTGGGCGAGCGCTTTGCCGTACGCAACTCAGGTGCCACTGCCGTTGTCGAGGGTACGGGCGACCATTGCTGCGAGTATATGACAGGCGGTCGCGTGGTTGTACTCGGCACTACAGGCCGTAATTTCGCGGCAGGCATGTCGGGAGGTCTGGCTTATGTCTGGGACAAGAATCACGACTTCGACTATTACTGCAACATGGACATGATAGAGCTTGACCTGATTGAGGACAAGGCCGCCCGTGACGAGTTGCGTGGCCTGATAGAGAAGCATTACCTCTATACGGGCTCACCCCTGGCGAGGCGCATCCTTGACGATTGGGAGCACCGAGTCTCCGAGTTCATTCAGGTCACCCCTATCGAATACCGCCGCATACTCCAGCAGGAGAAGATGAAGGCACTACAGCAGAAAATTGACAGCCTGCAGCGCGATTATTAATTCTAAACTCTTAACTAACAAGTATTATGGGAAATCCAAGAGCTTTTCTAACCGTGCCCCGTCAGGATGCCGGTCATCGGCCCATACATGAGCGCATAGCCGATTTCGGTGAAGTGGAGCAGACACTGGGTGACGGCAGTCGTCAACTGCAGGCATCGCGTTGTATGGACTGTGGCGTGCCGTTCTGCCACTGGGCCTGCCCATTAGGAAACAAACAACCCGAATGGCAGGACGCTGTCTATAAAGGCAAGTGGGAACTGGCTTACAAATTGCTCATCGCCACCAACGACTTCCCGGAGTTCACGGGCCGCGTATGCCCTGCGCTTTGTGAAAAAAGTTGTGCCCTGAACCTTTGCATAGATGCTCCAGTGACAGTGCGCGAAAACGAGTGCTCCATTATAGAACATGCTTTCCGTGAGGGTTACGTCAAGCCTTCCACCTATTCATATAACGGCAAAAAGGTTGCTGTGATTGGTGCCGGCCCGGCAGGTCTCTCTGCAGCTGCCTGCCTGAACCGTAAGGGTTATGAAGTGACTCTGATAGACCGTATGCCTTCCGCTGGAGGATTAGTGCGTTATGGCATACCAAACTTCAAGCTTGACAAATATGTCGTAGACCGACGTATCAAGCTCATGGAGCAGGAGGGCATTAAGTTCCAGTACAACACTACAGTTGACCTAAACAATCTGCCTGCAGGATACGATGCATACGTTATCTCCACCGGAACACCCATTGCTCGTGACCTCAAGATTCCGGGACGTGAACTGAAAGGCATATATTTTGCTCTCCAAATGCTTACGCAACAGAACCTGCGTTTGGCAGGACAGGAGTTCAGTCCAGAGGAGACCGTATCGGCCAAGGGTAAGAGGGTGCTGGTGATAGGTGGTGGCGACACGGGTAGTGACTGCATAGGAACCTGCCACCGTCAAGGTGCCTTGAGTGTTACTCAAATTGAGATTATGCCCCAACCACCTGTGGGCTATAATCCCGCAACACCCTGGCCACAGTGGCCCAATATTCTCAAAACCACTACAAGCCATGAGGAAGGTTGTGAGCGACGCTGGTGCCTGGCGACAACGGAGTTCCTCGATGACGGCAAAGGAAACATTAGGGGCGCTCGGGTAGAAACCGTGGAGTGGACAGTGTCGCCCGAAGATGGTCGCCCGCAGATGAAACCAACTGGGCGGAAGGAAACGATAGACTGCGATATGGTGCTGCTGGCTATGGGATTCCTCAAGCCCCAGCATCCCCAGTATGCCGAAAATGTGTTTTTGGCAGGCGATGCCAAGAACGGCGCCAGCCTTGTGGTGCGTGCCATAGCAAGCGGACGCGAAACTGCAACTCGTGTGGACGAATACCTTAACTCCTAAATAAGAACCATCCGATGGCCAGAGTTATACGATTCACTAAGATGCACGGCTTGGGCAACGACTATATTTACGTCTGGGCGCCGCTGCTGCCACGGGATGCCGACCCTGCAAAGTTATCCGTCCTCCTCAGCGACCGTCATACGGGCATTGGCGCTGACGGACTCATCCTCATCGCCCCCTCCCGGAAGGCTGATTTCAGCATGCGCATCCTGAATGCCGACGGCTCAGAGGCACAGATGTGTGGCAATGGGGCACGCTGTGTAGGAAAATATGTTCACGACAAGGGTCTAACCGCGAAGACGGATATCACGCTTGAAACGCTCTCAGGGATCAAGTATCTTACGCTTCATCCCGGAGCTGACGGAAAGATTAGCAGCGTTACCGTAGGTATGGGCGCAGGCGTTCCGCTGGATGTAGTACGGGGAGACGGACAGAAATCCCCGTGGATAGGCGAGACAATCGACATAGGCGAGGGGCCTACCGTGTGCACGGCCATTGACATGGGTAACCCTCATCTGGTGATGTTTGTCACGGATGCCGAGGAGGCGCATGTATCGGGGATCGGGCCGCTGATGGAACGGAGCCCCATGTTCCCGGGCGGGGCGAACATAGAGTTTGCACAGGTGATGGACCGCCGTCATATACGGATGCGCGTATGGGAGCGAGGTAGCGGTATCACCCGCGCCTGCGGCACGGGCGCCTGTGCCACGGCGGTGGCATCGGCCATGCAAGGATATACCGACCCCGGCGACTGCCAGATCATCATGGATGGTGGGACGCTGGCCGTCAGCTGGGATCCCGTCAGCCGTGAGGTGCTGATGACTGGGCCCGCCACCTTGGTGTTTGAAGGAAAAATTGAGATTTGTGAATAATAATTATGTCTATTGTTAATGAGAATTTCCTGCGGCTTGACGGACGTTATCTGTTTCAAGAGATAGAGAAGCGCGTCCGCGCCCACACCCAGTCGTCACCTCAGGCGAGGATCATCCGGATGGGCATCGGCGATGTCACCTGTCCGCTGGTCCCTTGTGTGATCAGTGCTATGCATCGCGCCGTTGACGACCTTTCCCACGCCGACACTTTCCGCGGCTACGGCCCAGAGCGAGGCTACCTTTGGCTGCGCGAAGCTATCGCCCAGCAGGACTATGCCTCGCGAGGTGTCGTGGTCTCGCCCAATGAAATCTATGTCAGTGATGGTGCCAAGAGCGACACGGGAAACATCACCGACCTCTTCAGCCCGACAGCCGTAGTGGGCATCCCCGACCCCGTCTATCCTGTCTATGTCGATACGAATGTGATGAGCGGACGGACGGTCATAGGATTGCCTTCGGACGAGGCAAACGACTTCGTCCCCCTCCCGCCTGACGACCGTCGTTTGGACATCGTCTATCTCTGCTACCCCAACAATCCTACGGGTGCCGTCATCACACGCGAAGCGCTTACCCGCTGGGTGGACTATGCACTCCGAACGGGAACCATCATCCTTTACGACTCCGCCTATGAAGCCTTCATCCGCGATGCGGCCCTGCCCCATTCTATCTTCGAGATTGAGGGTGCGCGGCATTGTGCCATAGAATTCCGCAGCTTTTCCAAGACAGCTGGTTTTACAGGGGTACGCTGTGCCTATACCGTCATTCCCCACGAACTACACGTCACCGCCTCCAATGGTGCCTCCGTCCGCCTCTCCTCCCTATGGGAGCGACGGCAAGGATGTAAATTCAATGGTGCCTCCTACGTCAGCCAGCGGGCAGCCGAAGCTGTTTGCTCTCCTGAGGGACGGGCCGCAGTACAGGCGCAGACAGACCATTACCTGAGTACGGCGCGGATGATACGGGAGCGCCTGCAGCAGATGGGGCTTCGCCCCTGTGGTGGCCTGCATTCACCCTACGTCTGGGCACATACCCCTGAGGGGATGGATTCCTGGACGTTCTTCGACCTGATGCTGCGTGAGGCAGGGGTGGTTGTAACCCCAGGCGAGGGCTTCGGAGCCTGCGGAAGAGGGCGATTCCGCCTCTCGGCCTTCGCCGATGCCGATGATGCACGTGAAGCCATGGACTGCATGGAAAGGGTGATAAAGAATTAGAAAATTAGGAATGAGGAATGAGAAATGAAGAATGAAATCAATGAAATGAGGGGGGGAGTGCTGCGTCTGGCGGACGACACCGTGTTCGAAGGCTATTCTTTTGGCTATGAACAGCCCACAACTGGCGAGATGGTCTTCTGCACCGCTATGACCGGCTACCCCGAAAGCCTCACCGACCCTTCCTACCGGGGACAGATACTAGCCTTCACCTATCCCATGATTGGCAACTACGGTGTCCCCTCACGCATCACAAAAGAAGGTCAACAAGTAAATAGGTTAACAAGTCAACAAATTGATGGGGTCTTTGAGTCGGAACGCATACAATGTGCTGCCATCATCTGTGCCGACTATTCGGCTGCCTTCAGCCACTACGATGCGGCTGGCAGTTTGGGCGAATGGCTACATGACGAACGTGTTCCAGCCCTTTGCGGTATCGACACCCGACGGCTAACGCAGCATCTCCGCTCGAGGGGAACTATGATAGCGGAAATAGAAATAGAAGGTCAACATGGCAACGGACGGAGCAGCGAGAGCAAAGAAGTGCTTGCACAATCTTTGCCGAGTCGCGACGGACGAAGAGCAAAGCTCAACAGGCCAACAAGTCAACAAAGGAACCTTGTGGCAGAGGTATCCACCGACCGTGTGATAGACTATGGCAATGGTCGTCGCCGTGTTTTGCTAGTGGACTGCGGGGTAAAAATGAACATTCTGCGTTGTCTGTTGCGACGCGGCATTTCCGTCCGAATAGTGCCTTGGGACTACAATTTCACTTCTGACGACTATGATGGATTGCTTCTTTCTAACGGTCCAGGCGACCCGGCCGTCTGTATTCCTACCATTCAACACCTCCGCACAATGCTGGCTCATGATGACCGCCCTGTTATGGGCATCTGTCTGGGCCATCAATTGATGGCTTTAGCAGCAGGCGCAAGGACATACAAGATGACCTACGGACATCGCGGACACAACCATACCGTACGCCTCGCGGGTACCCACCGCTGTTTTGTCACCGCGCAGAATCATGGTTATGCTGTTGATGCGGCCTCACTGCCTAACGATTGGGAATGTCTCTATGAAAATGTCAACGATGGCACAGTCGAAGGTATCCGTCATACATCGAAGCCTTTCTTTGCCGTTCAGTTCCATCCCGAGGCGTCTGGTGGGCCCACCGATACAGAAGATTTGTTTGACCAGTTTGTGAACATGCTATGAACGGATGGAGCAGCAAGAGCCATCGTGCTTGCACGAATGGCCGAGTCGTGACGGACGAAGGCGAAGCCAACGGACGAAACAACGAGAGCCATCAAACTCGCTTAGATGGTCGAGTCGTAACAGACGAAGAATTAGTCAACGTGAAGAAGAGAAAAATTCTGGTGTTAGGTTCGGGAGCCCTGAAGATAGGCCAATCCGGCGAATTCGACTATTCGGGTACGCAGGCGTTGAAGGCTCTGCGCGAAGAGGGATGCGAAACCGTGCTGATTAATCCCAACGTGGCAACGGTACAAACCACAGAGGGGATAGCCGACAGGGTATATTATCTGCCCGTGACCCCTGAGTGGGTAGAGATGGTGATTCGGCGGGAACACCCCGACGGCATCATGCTGGCTTTTGGCGGGCAGACAGCTCTGAACTGTGGCGTCAGCCTTGCCCGTAGCGGGACGTTGGAGCGGTATGGCGTAAGGGTGCTGGGCACACCCACCCAGGCCATCATCCGCACGGAGGATCGCGACCTGTTTGCCGCAGCGATGCACGAAACCGATGCTCCTACGCCACGCAGTGTGGCCGTCACTACTCCTGCTGAGGCGCTTGAGGCGGCAAAGGCGATGGGCTACCCCGTGATGGTGCGTGCGGCATACGCGCTGGGTGGGCTCGGTTCGGGCTTCTGCCGGACAGACGACGAACTGACGGCCCTCGTCGGGTCGGCCTTCAGCTATGCACCGCAGGTGCTGGTGGAGGAGTCGTTGCAAGGATGGAAGGAGATAGAATATGAGGTGGTGCGCGACCGGTACGACAATTGCGTCACCGTCTGCAATATGGAAAACATCGACCCGCTGGGCATCCATACGGGCGAGAGCATTGTGGCGGCACCGTCGCAGACGCTCTCCGATGCCGAGTACCACCTGTTGCGCCGTACCGCCATCCGCATCGTGCGCCAGCTGGGCATCGTGGGCGAATGTAATGTGCAGTATGCCCTCGACCCTGACGGGCGGGAGGGCTTTCGCGTCATAGAGGTGAATGCACGCCTCAGCCGCTCGTCCGCCCTGGCATCGAAGGCAACGGGCTATCCACTGGCGTTTGTGGCGGCCAAGCTGGCACTGGGCTACGGATTGGACGAGCTGCCAAACAGCGTGACGGGTGTGACAACGGCCTGCTTTGAACCTGCACTGGACTATGTGGCGCTGAAGCTGCCTCGCTGGGACCTCGGAAAATTTTCCGGAGTATCGCACCTGCTGGGGTCGTCCATGAAATCGGTGGGTGAGGTGATGGCTATCGGGCGGACATTTGAGGAGGCGCTACAGAAGGGTATGCGCATGGTAGGTCAGGGTTTGCAGGGATTCGAAGTGGACGAGAGAAACAGTGTTGATACAGACAAGCTGGACAACGCCCTTTCTGCCCCTACTGACAAGCGTTTGCTGGCCATCGCGCAGGCATTTGAACAGGGCTACACAGTGGAGCGGTTGCACGGGCTGACGCACATCGACCCGTGGTTCCTCAGCCGGATGGAGAATATCCATCGTATGGCGAAAATGCTGCGTCGATCAACTTCGTCCATCCCGTCCACCCTCCAACTCCGACAGGCCAAGCAGCTGGGATTCAGCGACAGCCAAATAGGCCGTCTGACGGGAAGAAGTGAAGACAGCATACGCCGTATTAGGAAAGAAGCAGGCATCGTGCCTGTGGTGAAGCAGATTGACACGCTGGCCGGGGAATATCCTGCCCGTACCAACTATCTCTATTTGACGTATCACGGCACAACGGATGACATTGCCCCACTCCCCCGTGAAGAAAAGGGGGCGGTCATCGTACTGGGCAGTGGGGCGTACCGCATCGGGTCGAGCGTGGAGTTCGACTGGTGTGAGGTTTCGGCCATCAAGCGGATAAGAGAAAGGGGGTATCGTGCGGTAACCGTGAACTGCAATCCTGAAACGGTAAGCACGGACTACGATATGTCAGACCGCCTCTATTTCGAAGAGCTGACATTGGAACGGGTACTGGATATCTGTGAAGTGGAGAATCCGCGTGGTGTCGTAGTGTCGGTGGGTGGTCAGACACCTAACACGTTAGCACCTGCGTTGGCGGCACGGGGGGTGCCCCTTCTGGGAACATCGGCTACGAGCATCGACATGGCCGAGGACCGCGGCAAGTTCTCCGCACTGTGCGACCGTCTGGGTATCGGCCAGCCACGCTGGCGCGAACTCACAAGTACCGAGGCCATCCGCGAGTTTGTACGCGAAGTAGGCTGGCCGGTGATGATAAGGCCGTCGTATGTACTGTCGGGTGCAGCCATGCGTGTTGTCAGCAACGAGGCCGAACTGGAGAATGCCCTGCGCGATGCGGCAGCTGTCAGCAGCGACCACCCTGTGGTGGTGACGGAGTTCATCGAACGGGCGAAGGAGGTGGAAATTGATGCTGTGGCGCAGGACGGACAAGTGAAGCTCTATGCCATCAGCGAGCATGTGGAGTTTGCGGGTGTCCATTCGGGCGATGCCACGGTGGTGTTTCCTGCGCAGAAACTATATGTCGGCACGCTGCGGCAAGTGAAGCGCATTACGCGACAGATTGCCGGGGCGCTACACATCTCAGGCCCATTCAACATCCAGTTTTTGGCAAAGGATGGGGGATTGAGGGTTATTGAGTGCAACCTAAGGGCATCGCGCAGCATGCCATTTGTGTCGAAGATGACGGGACACGACTTCATTGCCCTGGCGACGGACATCATGCTCGGGGAGCAGTCATCGTCCCCAGCAGAGGGTTGCCGTTATGCTGACATAGACTATGTGGGTGTAAAGGTGGCGCAGTTCTCGTTTGCTCGTTTGCTGAGGGCCGACCCTGTATTGGGTGTCGACATGGCCAGCACAGGCGAGGCAGTGGGTATGGGCGACACGTTCCACGAGGCGCTGTTGAAGGGTATGCTCAGTGTGGGCTACCGCATTCCCCGACGGGGCGGCGGCATCCTGCTATCATCGGGACCGGCCGAATCAAAGGTGGAACTGACGGATGCGGCGCGGATGCTGGCCAATGCTGGCTACAAACTCTATGCCACCAGCGGGACGGCGGCCTTCCTTACTGCGGAGGGTATCACGGACATAACGGTGGTACACTGGCCAGACTCAGCACAAAAACCTAACGTAATGGAATACCTCACGGACGGACGGCTGGATCTCGTGGTGAACATCCCCAAAAATCACACTCCGCGCGAGCTGGAGAACGGTTATCGCATCCGCCGAACGGCTATTGACCACAATGTGCCGCTAATTACCAATGCGCGGCTGGCAGCAGCATTCATCGAGGCTTTCTGCAAAGTTCCCATTGCCCTTCCGCTCGTCAAGCACCGTGGGGAATATGGGTATTGAAGATTAAAGATTAATAATTGAAGATTGAATACTAAAAATAGGAATTATGCAGCGGATTATCATCTTGGACTTTGGATCGCAGACGACGCAGTTGATTGCGCGACGGGTAAGGGAAACGGGCACGTTTTGTGAAATTATGCTCCCAAGTGAATACCCCGTCGGGGACGACGAGGATGTAATTGGCGTGATTCTGAGCGGCTCGCCCTACTCGGTCACAGACGATGAAGCATTGCAGGCAGGCCTCGGACGATACATGGGACGCGTGCCTGTGCTGGGCATCTGCTACGGTGCCCAGCGGATAGCGGCTGACGGAGGAGGCACTGTGATTCGTACAGGTGCCCATGAATATGGAAGAGCGCGTCTGACGGCTGCCGATACTGCCGACCCACTCCTGAAAGGAATGACAGTGGACACACAGGTTTGGATGAGTCACGGCGACACTATCCGTGACCTGCCGCATGGTGCCCATGTAATTGCCTCGACAACGGATGTCGCCATTGCAGCGTTTGCTATACCCAGGCAGAGGGTTTGGGGTGTACAATTCCATCCCGAGGTAAGCCACACGGAGCAGGGGCAGACTTTGCTGACAAACTTTGTTTGCGGCATCTGCGGCAGTCAGGGACTTTGGAGTGCAGGGAACTTCATTTCCGCTGCAATCAGCGACATCAAGCAGATGGTGGGCACGGACGACCGCGTCGTCATAGGGCTTTCGGGCGGTGTCGATTCGTCGGTATGTGCTCTTTTGGTTAGCCGCGCCATCGGTGACAGACTCACGGGCATCTTTGTTGATCACGGCCTGATGCGCAAAAATGAAGCAGACGAAGTGATAGAAATCTATCGCCAGCTGGGAATAAACGTGAAACGGGTCGATGCCTCGGAACGTTTTCTCGGTGACCTGGCGGGAGTGCGTGAGCCTGAACAGAAACGACGCATCATCGGACGCGACTTTGTGGAAGTATTCAGCCGTGAGGCCACAGCCATTGGCGGGGCACGCTGGCTGGCACAAGGCACCATCTACCCCGACCGCATCGAGAGCCGCACGGTAACGGGTACCGTCATCAAGAGTCATCACAATGTAGGCGGCCTGCCTGAAAAGATGGGATTGCGCCTATGTGAGCCACTACGCTGGCTATTCAAGGACGAGGTGCGAGCCGTGGGTCGTGAGCTGGGCATACCCGAAAAACTGCTTGGTCGTCATCCCTTCCCAGGTCCGGGGCTAGCTGTACGTATCGTGGGAGAGGTGAACCGTGAGACTGTTCGCATAGTACAGGAGGCCGACGATATTTTCATCCGTGCACTGCGTGAATGGCATTGTTCCGATGGGCGTAGCCTCTACGATACGGTCTGGCAAGCGGGAGCGGTGCTACTTGCGGATGTAAGGACAGTGGGTGTGATGGGCGATGAGCGGACGTACGATAGTCCCATAGTACTGCGGGCAGTCACCAGCACCGATGCCATGACGGCCGACTGGGCACATCTGCCACAGGATTTCCTCGCTGCCGTCAGCAGTTCCATCGTCGACAAAGTGAAAGGCGTCAACCGCGTCTGCTATGACATCTCTTCTAAACCGCCATCGACTATTGAATGGGAGTGATGAAGTCAACAGGTCAACAAATCAACAAGTTAAAGATTATGGCAAAGTATATTTTTGTGACAGGTGGCGTAGTGTCAGGATTGGGTAAGGGCATCACAGCATCGAGTGTGGCGTTGCTGCTGAAGGCACACGGCTACAAGGTGTTCATGCAGAAGTTTGACCCCTACATCAACGTCGACCCAGGCACCATGAGCCCCTATCAGCATGGCGAGGTGTTCGTCACCGCTGATGGTGCCGAGACCGATCTCGACCTTGGCCACTACGAGCGCTTCATTGATGAGGAGCTGAACCACACCTCGAACATCACGTTGGGCCGTGTGATGAAGACCGTCATCGAAGGCGAACGACGCGGCGATTACTTGGGAGGAACGGTGCAGATTGTACCCCACGTTACCGACGAAATCAAACGCAAGGTCTATGAGGCTGCAGAGACATCCGGTGCCGATGTGGTTATTACCGAGGTAGGCGGTACGGTGGGCGACATTGAGTCGGAAGCCTTTCTCGAAGCACTTCGACAAGTGAGGTTGGAACACGGCAACGGCGACACCCTCTTCATCCACACAACCCTGCTACCGGCTCTCTACGGCTCTGACGAGCTGAAGACGAAACCCACGCAGCACTCCGTCATCGCCCTGCGCAGCGTAGGCATTCAACCCGATGTGATTGTCTGCCGCACCCCCATCATGCCTCCTGACGAGGTGAAGGCGAAGATAGCGCTTTTCTGCTCGGTATCCGCAGCCCATGTAATAGCCAGCATCGATGTGAAAAATATTTATGAGGTACCCCTTGTTTTTCATCAACAAGGAATGGACGAGGCAGTACTGGATCTCCTTCGCCTTCCTTCACGCGGCTTCGACCTCTGTGCCTGGCAGCAGATGGTAACGACGGTTGATGGACTCAGCCATGAGGTGCACATCTCCCTTGTCGGCAAATACACCCATCTGCCCGATGCCTATATCAGCGTAGCAGAAGCCATGCGCCATGCGGGTTTCACGTTGGGGGCAAAGGTAATGGTCGATTATCTCGATGCAGAGCGATTAGAGGGACGCAACGATGCCGAAGTGGCGGAATTGCTGAGCACAGCCGCCGGCATCATCGTTCCTGGCGGATTTGGTAGCCGAGGTACAGAGGGGATGATGATGGCCTGCCGTTATGCAAGGGAGCACAAGATACCCTTCTTCGGCATCTGCTTCGGTATGCAAGTAGCTGCCATTGAATTCGCACGTGACGTCTGCCATCTGGACGGAGCAAGCTCAACCGAACTAAATCCCCATACACCTCATCCCGTTGTCTGTCTCATGGACGAGCAACAGGATATTCACGACATGGGTGGCACGTTGCGATTGGGCAACTATGCCTGCCGCCTCTTACCTGGTACGCTCATTGCAGCGGCTTACGGTATGCCTGAAGGGGGCATTATCACCGAGCGCCACCGACATCGCTATGAACTAAACAACGCATTCCGTCAGGTGCTGGAGGAGGGCGGTCTGCGAACAGCAGGCATCAACCCCGACCTTGACCTTGTGGAGGCGATGGAGTTGAAGGATCATCCCCACTTCGTAGGAGTACAGTACCATCCCGAATTCCGTAGCCGTCCGACACATCCTCATCCCCTATTTGTATCGTTTATTGCTGCATCGGCACGTAACATCCAT
This sequence comes from Bacteroidales bacterium UBA1189, assembly GCA_002309805.1. Lineage (GTDB taxonomy): Bacteria > Bacteroidota > Bacteroidia > Bacteroidales > Bacteroidaceae > UBA1189. The sequence continues at coordinate 31,639 of DBYJ01000040.1, forward strand.
TTAGTATAGGCATTTGTTCAGGTTGCTCAGCTGATACCTTTCTGGGTTATACACACGACTCTACTGATAGACCGCTAAGCTGTAACCTATGCTGAAATAACGTTTGACGTTTGAAAAATTCCAGCTACTGGAAAAAAAGTTCCATCAGCTGGAATTTTTTTTCCATTTGATGGAATTTTCTGGAAAGCAAGGTCTGTCTGGACAGTTGAGGGGATGGCCTGCGGCAATTCCTGCAATTCTCTGCGGAAACAGATAATGCAGAAAAAAAGTTTTTTTCTCCGTCATATCCGTCAATCCGTCAAACTTGTTGGCGTTCAGGAACTAATGAGTGACAGATTTCTGTCGTTTCCCTCTCTTTCCCCTATAGCAATAAAGGAAAAGGGATTTTTGTAGACGATGTGCCTGATTTCGTATTCGGCAGAAATCACCTCAGATAATTGCAAATAAATTTGCATTATCTCTCGCCTTGCACTATCTTTGGGCCGTCAAAAATCTTTTATCTTCTCTATGAAAAAACATGTCATCCTTCCTTTGCTGCTTGTCTTCGTGGCAAGCCTGCAGACAACGTGCAGCATAGCTGCCACGATGGTCTGGACAAAAGGCCGTGCCCTGCTGAATGACCCTGCACAAATAACCTCCACTCCCCCGCAGAGCAACCAGTTCGGCGTGGCGAACCTGCTGCGTCCTGAAAGCGACGGCGTGGGTACAGACGAGTACATCTTCCACACCGCCTGGAGCGGCCCCAACGTCATTCCAGCTGGCGTTGACCCCTATCTGCAAGTACACTTTACCAAGGCTGAGCAACACATCATCTTCACCATGACGGGCTCAAACTGGCAATCAACCTACGACACCCCCCTCGAGGTGGATGTCCTCGCTGCCAATCAGCCTGACGGCAAATGGAAGTTCATCCGTACGCTGACGAACATGGACGCCGACTTTACAGCCATGCGCCCTGAACGCTATACCTCGCCCCACATCGACCTTGGCGCAGCCTATACCGACGTCAAGTTCGTCGTTAAGCGCACGTTAGCCAGCCGCACCTGCGACCGTACGTCGCGCACAGGCCTGCTGCTCTCCCTTGGCCGATTCCAAGTCTATGAAGCCATCCAGAAAGAAGAAGAGGAAAAACCCGCTCCCAGCAACCCGAAGGAGAACATAAACCTCGTCTTTATCGGAAACAGCATCACCTACGGAGCCACACTCAGCAACCCCACCACGCAGGCTCCGCCCATCATCTGCCGGCAGATGGTCGAGGAAGCCACCGGCGTCACCACCCACGTTTTCAACGGCGGGCACTCAGGCATCACTACCTGGGGCTATCTGCCAGGACGCTCTGACTTTACCACCGTTTCCATGGCTGCCAACACATTTGTCCGTAACAATGGCGGCCTGCTCTACTTCAGCATCATGCTGGGTACCAACGACAGCGCCATCATCGGTACCGAAGGGGCGCCCGTCAGCACCGAGACCTACCGCACGAACATGAAGGTTATCATCGACGAGCTCATCCGCCGCTTTCCCACCTGCAAAATCATCGTCAACTACCCCCTCTGGTATAGCCCCAACACCCACAACGGCTCGCGCTACCTTGAGGAAGGCATGACGCGACTCCGCTCCTACTACCCCATCATCGATGCCCTCGTAGCCGAATACGACCAGGTTTATGCTGGCGAACGTGGCGTATGGGAGTTTTTTGAGAACAACCGTCCCCTCTTTACCGCCGAACGCGGCAACTCTGGCACCTTCTATCTCCACCCCAATGCCGAAGGTGCTGTCCATCTGGCTGAGATTTGGACACAAAGCCTCCTGACACTCATCAAAGCCGACGGAGTGAAGGTGAAGAAATAGTATTTTTTTTCATATGACAAAAAAGATATGAAGCATCGAATCTTTCTCGGCATAGCTCTGCTTGCCTTTTGCACCTCCATGGGTGCTCAGAGTATCAGCCCTAGCACAAAATGGCATTGGGAAAAGGGTACCATAGTCATCGACACTCCTGCCCGCCCCGCAGGGCAGAAAAACGTTCTGGGTCTGACGGCCCCCAAGCTGGAAACCGTTCGTGTGGGATTTGCCGGTCTGGGCAGTCGCGGTCCCTGGGCCGTGAACCGCTTCTGCCACATCCCTGGCGTACAAATTGTAGCCCTCTGTGACTATGAAGAAGAACGCGCACAAGATGCCCAGAAATATCTCCGTGACGCTGGCCTCCCGCCTGCCGCCATTTACAGCGGAGAACTGGGCTACGAGGAAATGTGTAAGCGCGAGGATATCGATCTGGTGTATATAGCAACGGACTGGGACCACCACTTCCCCGTTGCCAAGTGTGCGCTGGAGAACGGCAAGCACGCAGCCATCGAAGTACCTAGTGTCATGAATTTAGAACAATGCTGGGAGCTCATCAACCTGAGTGAGAAGAATCGCCTGCATTGTATGCTATTGGAAAACTGCTGCTATGACTACTACGAAATGTGTGCATTAAACATGGCACAACAAGGACTCTTCGGTGAGATTATCCGTGCAGAAGGAGCCTACATCCACACGCTGAACGAAGCGGGCATCTGGACCGGTTATTGGCATAACCCCGACGGCTCGGATCCGGAAAATCTTCACTGGCGACTGAAATATAATAAGGAGAACCGAGGCGACATCTATCCCACTCACGGACTGGGGCCAGTAGCTCAGGCGCTGAACATCCATCGCGGCGATCGCTTCAAAACGCTTGTCGCTATGGACACCGAAAGCTTCTGCGGCCGAGAAGGCTATCAGGAAGTAACTGGTAAGGAGTGCGACGAATTCCGCAATGGCGACCATACAACTACACTTATGCGTACTGAAAAGGGCAAGGTCGTAGAAATTCAACACAACGTGATGAGTCCTCAGCCCTACAATCGTCTGTATAAACTCACTGGCACTAAAGGCTACTGCACCAAATACCCTGACCCAAAGATCTATATCAGCCGGAAGAGTGTCAGCGATATGGGCCTGGCCGAAATGGCGGGTAAGATTTCCGGGCACACCTTTCTTCCCCCAAAAGAGTACGATGCACTCATGACGAAGTACTACCACCCAATCTTGAAAAAATTCGGCGACCTCGGACGTGAATTTGGCCATGGTGGCATGGACTATACTATGGATGCCCGGCTGGTATATTGCCTTCAGAACGGGCTACCGTTAGATATCGACGTCTATGACTTAGCCGAGTGGTGCGCCTTGGCTGAACTTGGGGCACTGAGTATGGACAACGGCTGTGCAGCCGTATCTTTCCCTGATTTCACTCGTGGGGACTGGAAAGAACAGAAAGCATTCCGTCATGCATACGCCTCTCCCGAAGATGAAGCAATTACCGAGAAAGCCGCACGCGAAAGCACGGCCAGGCAACAGGCTTTGACAGCAAAGAAGAAACTTTGGGAGAAGTATGATGCCGCAATGTCCAAAAAGAACAAAAAGAGGCAAGGAAAATGAGAAAAAGATATTTAATGTAAAAACGTAACCAAGGCAAACAAAAAGAACTATTTAGTACCATAAAAAACCAGCGAGACAAGCAAGCATCTTTGCTCCTCCCGCTGGTTTTTGATTGAAATTTAAATCAAACTACCTAATATTCATCCTCGTTGAAGAAAAAGTCTTCTTTGCTAGGGTAGTCGGGCCAGATATCCTCGATGCTTTCGTATATTTCTCCCTCGTCCTCTATCTCTTGCAAGTTTTCAATAACCTCCAGTGGCGAGCCAGAGCGGACGGCGTAGTCAATCAATTCGTCCTTGGTTGCTGGCCAGGGAGCGTCCTCCAGTTTTGATGCTAATTCAAGTGTCCAATACATAGTTTCGTTCTTGTTTTTAGGTGTTCTTTTTTGATTTGGGGCGCAAAAGTACTGCTTTTTTTTCCATTTGCAAGAGTTTTTCTAAAATAATTCAGGCATTAACTTTTTTTTACCATACAAAAATGTACCTTTGCGCACTCAATTTTTATTTATAAAGATGAAAAAATACACTATCCTGCTCTTTGCAGCCGTTTTTGTTGGTTTTGCCACCTTGAAGGCCGAGGTTGTCACTCCCTCTCAAGCCATCCGCATTGCCGAGGAATTCCTGGGTGAATCGCTTGCCCCGCAACGTGTTCGTGCCATGCGCCGCACAGCCTCTGCCGCCCCTCAGGAAAATGCTCCCTACTATGTCATCTCCCGTGGCGACGACAAAGGCTACATCCTTGTCAGCGGTGATGACTGCCAACCTGCCGTGCTAGGTTATACCGACAGCGGCGACTTTGACGAGAACAACCTTCCCCCTGCGCTGCGCGATATGCTGAACTGCGTTACTGACGTGGTGACTTTGGGCCGTGAGGCTAAGCTGCCGTCGTACGCTCCGCGTCGTGCCAATGCCTATCGCGAGACCATCACTCCGCTCATGAAAAGCCACTGGAACCAAGGCGCTCCCTGGAATATCCTTTGTCCCATCTGCCCCGATAATGGCGACCATGCCGTCGTTGGCTGTGTAGCCACCGCCACATCGCAGGTCATTTACTACTTCCGCAAGGACCTCCCCCACCAGCTGCTGGCCACTACCCCCACCTACAGGGGCGGCGAGGAGCAGTGCGACGTCACCGTCAGCTACCCCAAGGGCACACCTATTGAATACGACCTGATGTTCGACAGCTACAACAACAACGAGCCACAGGAACTCAAGCTCCCCGTGGCCACTCTCTGCTTCACCATCGGCGCGGCAGCACGTCTAGGCTACTGGCATTCCACAGGCGGCTACATCAGCGAAGCCAACAAGGCCATGAAGAGCCATTTTGGGCTGGGCGGCACTCACCTTAGCCGCAACGAAATGGAAATAGAAAACTGGGAAAGCTTCATATACGGCAGCCTTGCCGCCCAGAAGCCGCTCATTTACTCGGGCTTCACCACCGACGGAAAGAGCGGACACGCCATTAACATCGACGGCTATAACGCCCGCAACGGCCTTTGGCACTTCAACTTCGGCTGGGGTGGAGGCGGTGACGGATGGTACACTCTTGACCTCAAGGACGGTGTCAACGGCTTCTGCATCTGGCAGGAAATCGTTTACAACATCACCCCCACCCATCCCAATGTCTCGGGCGTTATTCACACCGACAGCACTCTCTACCGACGCGTGTTAGGCTCCGTGTCGGTCGACATCACTAACAACGGCACCGTTCCTGTCAAGGGCTTCCAGCTATATCTTCAGACGACGGAGAAAGCACCTTCGTCGTCCAGCACCGCCGTGGCCACTAACAACGAGACTACTATTGCCCCGGGCGAGACGGTTTCCGTTCCCTTCGAATTCCGTCCTTCCCTCACGCGCTCTTATTTCATCTATGCCACCGATGCCAACCGTCAGGTAATCACCCACGCATCTGTTAACGTCGTTGACCCCACGCCGTCGTTCAACCTCCACGGCATCGACGCCTCCGTCTCCACCGACACCGTCATGGTGGACGGCATGGCGTTCTATAAACTCAACGGCAACACCGTCAGCGTTTTTGCTGACATCAGCAACAGCGCCGAGGCCACCCCGGGGCAGCCCACCGTGAAGTTCGTCCTCGACCAGTGGGATCCTGAAACCGGCGAGGTGAAGAGCTACAAGAACAAAAACGTCAACACCATTGCCTTTGACTCGGGCGAACGTCAGACCATCGACCACACCTTCAACCGCCTCAACGAAGGGCTGCACCTCATCCTCCATGTCTCGGCTGAGGACATGACCGCCGTCACGACCGATACCCTGCTGCGCTTCGTTGTGGGCAAGGAGTCGCTGGCTGTCGACACGATCATCGACGGCACGGCCGTCCTCTCTGGTGCCTGGGATGTCACGGCCTTCGCCGCTTACTCCCACGACCCCGCCGTCACCGCCTACGACCTACGCCATGTCAGCGGCGTTAAGGGTAGCCTCAGCGCCGCCAACCCCAACGCCCTCTTCTATGTGAAAGATGGCGTCCCCGGTGGCACCAACATCGTTGCCGGCGGCCGCTGTGCCGACCTGCGCCTCACAGCGGGTTACGACTTCCGCCCCCTTGAACCGTTCCAAGCCACCAGGGCACAGTACACGCCCGACTTCACTCCCGGTGTGCTCAACACCCTCATCCTGCCCTTCGCCTGCCCCAGCCCGCGCGACTACGTCTGCCGCTACGTCACCGAAGTGGGCAAGTCGTACTTCACCGAGGCTACGAAGGTGAGCCACCTCGATGCCGCCAAGCCCTACATGGTGCTGGCCAGCACCACTACCCCCAAACCCTTCTCAGCCACCGACGTCACCGTCAGCGTAGTTACCGACACCATGGTCACAAGCCCCTTCATCGGCGCCTTCGCCACCTTCCGCCCCCGTGCCTTCGTACCTGACGTCAAGACCCACGTCCTCGTCCTCGACACCGACCCCACGGTCTCGACGCAGTATTTCAATGCCGAGGCCGACACCACCTACACGGCTGCTCCGTTCACCTTCGTCCTCGCCTCAACATCGAAAAAAGTGCGTGCCACGGTCAACGAGACGTTTGAGAAAGCCTACCGCAAACTGGCCCTCGCCATCGATGAGGCACAGGCGCTCTACGATGCGCACCACGCCACCCTCCGCGACAGCGCCAACATCCAGATGCGCGCTCTCATTGCCCATGCCCGCGACGTCTGGCAAGCCATGGAACTGGAGTCCACCGACATCAACCACATCATCAAGGAAATGGAGACCTTCAGCGTCAGCTATCCCCTGATGGTGGCTACCGTCACCCAGCCCGTCGACTTCACAGCGTTCATCACCAACCCCTCGTTCGAGACCAACAACAAGACCGGCTGGAAGACCGACAACCACTCAGTCGTCCGCCCCATCACCAATACCGCCACTTTTATCGCCCGCAGCGAAGGCAACTTCTTTCTCCACAACAATAGTCAGAACAAGTCTACCGGCATCTCGCAGACTATCACGGGGCTGCTCACAGGTTGGTACCGGCTCACCGTCATGACGGGTACTGACGAAGGCGGCACCGTCCGTATCTTCGCCGATGCCGACACTCTGGCCGTCCCCGCCTCCGAACTGGGCAAGTACTACCTTACCGAGGCTGTCATTGACAGCATCTGGGTGGATAGCGGTGAACTCACCATCGGTATTGCTGAGGGCGACACATGGTACAAGTGCGATGCCTTCCACCTCTACTACCTGGGCGACCCCAACTACATCGACACGGGTGTCCGCACGCCCTTCGCCCCGGCTTCGCCCTTGCAGCCCGACGATGCCCTCCCCTGCCGCCAGGGACTCTTCGACCTCATGGGCCGTCCCGTAGCCTCGCCTGACGACATGCTGCCCGGCGTCATCTACATCTACAACGGCAAGAAAGTTATGAAGTGCGGCGAAAGGTAATGACGCGCAGGGAAAAATACCCCGCTAACGGAAAAAAATTGCGTTTTGTGTTCGCGAATCCGTTTTTTTGCACTACCTTCGCAGCCGAAACGATGCTCGAATGGTGGAATCGGTAGACACGAGGGACTTAAAATCCCTTGCCCAGTGATGGGCGTGTGGGTTCAAGTCCCACTTCGAGTACCTGCAAAGGCTTGCATTATAGCGCAAGGCTTTTAAGAAATAGAATCAAACGCTAATTTGCTAGCGTTTGATTCTAATTTTGCAGAGTTTGATTCTATTTTTCTAACGTTTGATTTTATTTGGACGCAGACTTTGGGTTGAGAATGGCGACGTAGCCTCCTGCGGGGGCAAGGCGGATTTTCAACGGGCGGCCTGCGCGCAACGTGACGATCTTGTGAGCAACCTCCGTGGGCTTCTTGCCGGCCTTCGCGCCGTCAGCCCAATACTCCAGCTCGTAATCGCCTGCGGGCAGGAACGAGGTGTCAAGGGTGAGCGTGCGCGGCTGGCTATTGCCCAGCACGCCGATGAACCACTGACTGCCGCTCCGGTGAGCCAGGGCAACGTACTCCCCGGGATAGCCCGCGAGGAAGCGGGTGTCATCCCACGTAGTCTGCACGCGACTCAGGAAATCGGCTCCTGGCTGGCCGAGGACGTGATCGGGGTGCTCGCTGAAGACGGTGAGAGGGCTCTCGTAGATGACAAATTTGGCCAGCTCGCCACAGCGGGTGTTGGTGACGAGCGTGGGTGTCTGCTGGCGGAAGTCGGCAGGCGTGACGTTGAGGAAGCCGCCTGGCGTATAGTCCATCGGCCCAGCCAGCATGCGGGTGAAGGGCAGCGTAGTGTTATGCTCGGGCGTCACACGGGTGGAGAATTTATAATACTCCTCGCCCAGCACGCCCTCGCGGGTGAGCAGGTTAGGCCATGTGCGCTCAATGCCGTCGGGCTTGGTGGCTCCGTGGAAATCGACCATCAAATGGTGCTCGGCAGCACAGCGTACGATGCGGCGATACCAGCGCATCATCTCCTGATCATCGCGATCCATGAAGTCAATCTTTATGCCCGCAATGCCCCACTTCTCGTACTCGGCAAAGGCACGGTGGAAGGCGCCGTTACGGTTGACGTCCATGCAGTAGAGCCAGAGCCAGCAGCGGACGTTCTTCTGGCGGGCGTAGGCGAGTATGCCTGGCATATCCAACTGTGGGGCAGGACGTGTGATGTCGGCTTGAGGGGTGTTATAGGGGCCGTACCATTGCCAGTCAATCAGCATGTAAGGCCATCCCTCGGCAGCAGCCAGGTCAATGTACTGCTTGATGACGTCAGTCTCCATCTTCACCTCGCCGCTCCACCAATGATCCCATGCCGAGAGGCCAGGCTTTATCCATGAGGGGTCGGCAATGGCGCAAGGCGGATTGAGCCCCTGTATGATCTCGGACTCAATGAACCGCCCCGGATGGTCGGCAACCAAAATCACGCGCCACGGCGACGTGGTCTGCTCGTCGAAACGCACCTTCACCCCGTCCACAGGCTCTCCCGGCAGGGGCGACAGACGGGTGGAGAGGCTGACAAGGCCATCGTGGACGCCCTCGCTGCGCCCGATATAGCACGATGTAAAATCGTCAATGCAGGCCTCGGTGATGGCAACGTAATGCTCCGTGTCCAACTCCATAAGGAAGGGCAAGCCCATCACCCGCTCGGTGGAAAGCTCGGTAGCAGCCGTCTTCCAAAAAGAGTTCTCCTGACTGGAGGTGTAGTCGGGGTTGTAGATAGCCGCCCATGCCGATGCCGACTCGGGCACGTTGAAACCCGTAATCTCGCGCGTAATCTGACGGTCGCCAATCCTTGGAGCACCGTAGAGGGTGTAGCGGAAGGCTGCACCACCATCGAAGACGCGCACCTCGATGTCCATACGACGACGGTCGCCCTGACGCTCCACCAACTGCAGGGTGGCCTCGTTCCAGGTGAGGGAAACCTCAGCATGACGATTCCTCACCACAGGGCGCCAATGGTCGCTGCACAGCCGGACGTCTGCAGGGCGAACAAGGGTGAAGTCGCCCGTCATCGGACGCTCGCCCTTTAGCTCAAAGCCCATCGGCGAAGGGGCTATCAGCTGGGTGCCGTGAGAAGTGAGACTGTACGACAACCCCTCATCCGTCTTAAGGGTGAGGATAAGTGTGCCGTCAGGGGAAGCGACAGTAACGTCGGCAGCACGTACAGCTGAGGACCGAAACGTGAAGATTGAACACAGAATGACGAGAAGACAGAGGAGCGTTTTTTTCATAATATCTAATTCCTTTTTTCTAATTATTATTTTTCAATCCTTTTCCTCCCATCGGCCAAGGCGTAGGGTGGTGTAGCTGGCGCTGTCGACGGAGAGGATAAGGTAGGCGCAGAGGTCGGGGCGAGCATCAACGATACTGCGGGCGCTGTCAGCGCCGATAACCATGAAGGATGTGGCGAGGGCATCGGCCTCCATACATGTGGGGGCAATGACCGTGGCGGAGAGCACGGCGTGCTGGACGGGATAGCCTAGACGCGGGTCGACGGTGTGGGCATAGCGCTGCCCGTCCTTGTAATAGAAGTTGCGGTAGTTGCCTGAGGTGGCAAGGCCGCAGTCGGTAAGAGAGAGGATGGTATCGAGCTCGTTGGAGAGGGAGAGGCTGTCGTCCGTGGGACGATTGATGCCGATACGCCAGAGATTTCCCTTGGGATTGACGCCGCGCACAACGACTTCGCCTCCTATCTCCACCATATAGTTGCGTATGCCAAGGCTTTCAAAAAGCGCTCCCACGCAGTCGGAGCCAAAACCCTTGGCAATGGCGCTGCAATCGAGGAGTGTACGGGGGTCGTCCTTCACCATACGCGTGCCCTCCATCCGCACTTTGTCCATACCAACGAAGGCGAGCAGACTATCGATGGTCTGAGGAGTGGGGAACTCTGATTGGCGGAAACCGAAACCCCAAGCATTGACAAGCGGAGCACAGGTGATGTCGAAGGCGCCGTTCGTCAGCCGATAAACCTCGGCCGCCTTGCGCCAGACGGCACGGAAGAGGCTGTCGGTCTCCATATTCTCACCCGTATTGATGTGGGTGATGACGGAGTGCTCGTTAAAGGGCGACAGCGAATTGTCGACCTCGTGCATACGCGCTTCGATGAGCGTCTGGATGTCGTCCTTATATTGGTAGGTCACCTTATAGACGGTGCCGAAGATGTAACCCTGATTGGTGTGCCAAGTGCCTGTGCCACCCTTGCCGTCGTGACGCACGACAAGCACCGTGCCCACGACAAGGAGAAGAAGGATGAGCCAGTTGATGGGTTTCTTCATTTCGTTCATAAGAGGTGCTCAATAAGAATCTTAATGCCGATGAGAATGAGGATGATGCCGCCTATCTGCTCAGCAGGCAAATGGAATCTCCCCCCGATATGAACACCGATGAGCGAGCCGACAAGCGAAAAAAGGAACGACACAAAGCCGATGATGAGAATGGGCACCAAGATGTCGCTGAAAGCCGTCATACCCGTGCAGGCAAACGAGATGCCGATGGCAAGGGCATCGATACTGGTGGCTACTGCTAAACCAAGGACAACGTTCAAACGTGTGGGGTCGAAATGGCTGCCTTCGCTTCCCTTAAAGCCCTCCCAGAACATCTTTCCGCCAATGAATGCCAACAGACCAAAGGCTATCCAATGGTCGAAGCGCTCAATATAGCCGCTCAGATATCTCATTCCCATCCATCCAATTAATGGCATCAGTCCCTGAAAAAGGCCGAACAGCAGAGCCATCGTCAAGATAGGACGCAGACGCACTTGCTTCAATATCAACCCGCTCGTAACGGAAACCGCAAAACAGTCCATCGCAAGTGCTATAGCCAGAAGCCAAATCTCAATAGTTGTCATATCATCAGAAGTTCCAAATCAGTTGGTAAGTGGCGCCAAAGGTTTCCGTGACGTGGACGCCATAGCCTGGGATGAACCACGGATTGCCATTGACAGAGGAGCAGTTGGAAAACAGACGCTTGTAGCGGAGGCTCCAGCCTAAGGAGAATCCCTTCCACACTCGACTACGGATGCCGACTAACGCCTCGCCCCACAAGGCTCGGCAGGGGATATCGGAGAGATGGAAGGGGACTTCGTTGCCAGTCAAAGGGTCGGTGAGCGGCGCAGCTTCCACATCATAGGTGCTATTGCTGTAGCCCAGACGAGCGCCGCTGAAGATAACACCCACAGGCGAATGCTTCTTGTACTGGAAGTTATAGTCCATTCCCACACGGTAGTAGGGCGCAGCCGTGGTATAGTGAATGCCGTAGAGGTCGCCTACGGTATTGCAATGGCCATACCCCACCTCTACTACAGGGAAGAAGCGGTTCTGCAAGTTCACGGCAGCCGATACCTCGTTGTTGTAATAGGCATCGCTCACGAAGATTGGATATATCCATCCAAAGACATCCACGCCGACGGAGAGCCCACGAAAAAACGGCGCCTTCTCCTGCCCATGAGCCGCAAGCGACACAAGCAGACTAATTGCCAAACACAATACGAATGTTCTCCTGCGCATCGTAGTTGATTTCAGGGTGGGTGATTTGGACGGACTGCATCAGATTGTGCGTGCAGTCGGCAGTAGTGAGGGTGTGGAACATTGCCGTTCCGCAGTCGAGCGAGATGAAGTAGGGATGGTTGTCGTGGTAGATAAACACCGAATCGCTGACACCCATATGGGCAAACTGGAAAACAAAGGTATCGCACACGCTGGCGTAGCCAAGGGGGAAGCTGAGACCCGTAGCGCCCGTTTTCTTGTTGAGGACCACGCTGTCGCGCTCGGCGCGCGTCACGCTAACAGTAAGTTCATCGGTAATCTGGCAGGGATTGCCGTCGGACAGATAGAAATTCATTGTAGCCGTGACGGTGTTATTAATGACGCAGTCATCGCCTCCGCAGCTGGCAAACAGAGCCAGCAACGCCAATGACACTAAGGCCGTTAGGCTTATGGTCTTTAACGTCGCAAAGGGGAGGTGGGTCATAGTTCCTTTTCGATGTTGTAGCTGTTGCGGCCTTCGGAGTTGCGGCTGATGAGGTCGCCTATGAAGCCCGTCAGGAACATCTGCGTGCCAAGTATCATGCCCACCAAAGAAAGGAAGAACCAGACGCTGTTCGTCAGGTAGATATGGCTGACCAAACGGGCAATGAGAAGGCAGATGATGATGATGAAACAGACAATGAACATCACGGAGCCCCACAGGCCGAAGAAGTGCATCGGCTTAACACCGAACTTACTGAGAAACCAGAGCGTCAGCAGGTCGAGGTAGCCATTGACAAAGCGGTCGAGACCGAATTTCGTCTTGCCGTACTTGCGGGCCTGATGGTGGACGACCTTCTCACCAATTTTCGTAAAGCCCGCGTTCTTGGCGAGATAGGGAATATAACGATGCATTTCGCCATAGACTTCGATGCTCTTGACAACGTCGCGACGATAACTCTTGAGACCGCAGTTGAAGTCGTGGAGGTTGTGTATGCCACTGACCTTACGAGCGGTAGCGTTGAAGAGTTTGGTGGGGATGGTCTTCGAAAGGGGGTCGTAACGCTTCTGCTTATAGCCGCTGACGAGGTCGTAGCCGTCCTCGACAATCATACGGCGGAGTTCGGGAATCTCGTCGGGTGAATCCTGAAGGTCTGCGTCCATCGTGATGACCACATCGCCCTGGGCACGGCGGAAACCGCAGAAAAGGGCTGGGCTCTTGCCATAGTTACGACGAAACTTGATGCCCTTCACTTCGGGGTGTTCGGCGTGAAGACGTTCGATGACATCCCACGACTCGTCGGTCGAACCGTCGTTGACAAAGATAACTTCGTAGGAGAATCCGTTCTCGTCCATCACTCGCTTAATCCAAGCATACAACTCAGGCAGCGACTCAGCCTCGTTATAAAGCGGTACTACAACTGAAATATCCATTTTAGGGGTAAGGGGTTAAAGGTTAAGGGTTAAAAGATTTAGGGTGTTTGGTGAACAGGGCGATGAAGAGAGCTGCAATGCTGCCCCAGAAAAGGTTGTTGACCAGCAACTCCATCACCAGTTGAATAGGTTTCAAGGCGGCCACGGACTCGAAGGTTTTCTCGAACGCGTCAAGCTGATTCTGCCATGTCAGTTGGTCCGTGACTCCCTCAATAGAAGTTTCGCGTAACTGGGCAAGGTTGTCGGTATAGGCTTGGGCTAATGCTCCGCCGTCAAGGAAAACGAAATAGACATAATGTGCCACAGCAACCAACAACGATGCAAAAAAGAAAATCCTCAGTGCAAACGTCCACGCGGTAACGAACGGCATTCCCTCGGGCATCTTCTCCATCTGAAAACGTTTGACCATCCGCCATGCCACAAGAGGCACCAACAGCGTCAAAACGATGAACAGCATCCCTGCCAGACCCGAACGGAAACTCAACGGGAACAGGCAGAACTTCACGATGTAATAGACACCCAGTAGTGTGCCCAACGTCATACTTTTCTGACGGAACAGAGCAGCCAGTTCGCGAAAGTCGTTGTTGTCAGCCCTGCGAATCATCCTACGAGGAGGAAATTGAGTTGTTTCTTCTCCAAATCACAATGGGAGACTTCCACCTTCACAGGGTCGCCCAAGTAATAGCGATTGTGGGTGCGACGGCCGACGAGACAATAGTTGCGTTCGTCGAACTCGTAATGGTCGTCGTCGAGGTCGCGCATCGGGATGAGTCCCTCGCACTTGTTCTCCGTGATTTCGGCATAAAGCCCCCATTCGGTGACGCCGCTGATGACGGCATCGAACACTCTCCCTATACGGTCCTGCATAAACTCCACTTGTTTGTACTTGATGCTGGCGCGTTCAGCTGAGGCTGCCAGTTGCTCCATTGCGCTGCTGTGGTCGCAAAGCTCTTCGTATTTGGCTTTGGAGACGCTGCGTCCGCCTGCCAGGTAGCGGGCGAGGAGACGATGAACCATCATATCGGGATAGCGGCGGATGGGCGATGTAAAGTGGGTATAGTAGTCGAAGGCAAGGCCGTAGTGGCCGATGTTGTCGGTTGAGTAGCGGGCTTTCTGCATCGCTTTCAGTGAGATGGTCTCAATGAGGTTTTGCTCGCGCTTGCCCTTGACGTCGGCGAGGAGCTTGTTGATGCTGGCAGAGACGGCCTGCTTGTCGCCCGTAGTCTTGAGTTTGTAGCCAAAGCGGCTGATAAAGTGAGCGACATTGTCGAGCTTCTCTACGTCGGGGAGGTCGTGGATACGGTAGGGGAATACCTTCTGTTGCTTCGAGGGTACGGCGCCGATGGTGGTGGCCACGATACGGTTAGCCAGCAGCATAAACTCCTCGATAAGTTGGTGGCTCTCGGTCTGCTCCTTGAGGTGGACACTGATGGGGTGGCCTTTCTCGTCGATATCGAAGCCGACCTCCACGCGGTCGAAGGCGATGGAGCCGTGGGCAAAGCGGTCGGCACGCAGGATTTGTGCCAAGCGATTGAGGGTGAGGAGTTCATTGGTGTAGGGGTCAGAATCCTGCCTTGTCACGCTGTCACGCTTGTCACGGTCTATGATTTCCTGTACCTCCTCGTAGTTGTAGCGGCGGTTGCTGCGGATGACGGTGTGGACAATCTTGTGGTAGCGCACGCGTCCCTTGTCATCCATATGGACGATGACGGCGTAGCAGAGCTTGTCCTCGTCGGGTCGGAGCGAGCAGATGTAGTTGCACAGCCGTTCGGGCAGCATCGGTATGGTGCGGTCAACGAGATAGACGCTGGTGGCACGTTTCTGGGCCTCGCGGTCGATGATGCCGCCTTCCTGCACATAGTGGGTGACGTCGGCAATATGAACGCCTATTTCCCATTGGCCGTCCTTCATACGGCGGATGCTGAGGGCATCGTCGAAATCCTTGGCATCAGCGGGGTCGATGGTGAAGGTGGTGACGTCGCGGAAGTCTTCGCGGCGGGCAATTTCCTCGGGGGTAATGCCATCGGTGATGTGGTTAGCTGCGTCCTCGACAACCTGAGGATAGGTGTAGGGCAGACCATACTCGGCCAGAATGGCGTGCATCTCGGTGGTATTGTCGCCTGTCTTCCCGAGAATGTCCACGACATGACCGATGGGATTACGCGAGTTGCCTGGCCATTCGACGACCTTGACGACGGCTTTGTCGCCTGTGTGACCGCCTTTGAGCTTGCTGTTGGGGATGAAGATGTCGGCTGAGAGGTCACGGCTGCTGCTGAGCAGGTAAGCGCTGTTCTTGCCCACCTTAAGGGTGCCTACGAACTGGCGCCCGATGATGGTGTCTTCCTCTTCCTCAGGTTCCTCGCTGTTCTGTTGGGCGGCACTGATGTGATAGTGTCCCTTGCGGCCTTCTTCGATGTAGCCGTCCTCCAGCATCTCCTGGATGACGTCGGCGGCCAGCATCTTCAGGGGGTGGGTTTTCAGGCGGAGTTCCTGAAACACTTTGTTGAGGGTGATGTCGTCGTACTCCTCGAACAAGTCGGCCATAGCAGCGGTGAGCATACGCTTGGTCATCCGACGGGCCTTTCTTTCTGGTGATTTTCCCATAGTGCGTAGGATTTTATTCGCAAAGATAGACAAAAAAAACGGAATGGTGCACAAGTTTGCGAAAAAATGGCTATTTTTGCATCCGTGAAAGCAACGTGAAGGTGGAAATGGCTACACAACTCTCGTTTTCGTGGGACTTGGATGTTCCTGAGGTCCGTCAGCGCTTACTGGTGACAGGCGCCAGCGGGTTCATCGGTTCGTTTATGGTCGAACGGGCACTGGAGAAGGGTTTCGACGTGTGGGCGGGCATCCGCAGCACCAGCAGCCGACGCTATCTCCAGGACGAGCGTATCCACTTCATCGAGCTGGACTATGCCAACGTCGACCATCTGCACAACCAGCTGCTGGACTTCAAGCGCGAGCAGGACGGACAGGGATGGGACTACATCATTCATTGTGCAGGAGCTACGAAATGCCCCAACAAGGAGGTGTTCTATCAGGTGAACTTTGTAGGAACAAGGAACTTCGTCGACGAGCTGATGCGCTGCCAGATGGTGCCAAGGCAGTTCATCTTCCTCAGCTCGCTGGGGGCCTGGGGGCCTCAACACGAACGTATGCCTCATCAGCCCATCACAGCTGATGACGAGCCGCAGCCTAATACGGCCTACGGCGTATCGAAGCTCTGTGTGGAGGAGTACCTGAAGGATGCCGAGCGGTTCCCGTGGGTGGTATTCCGCCCGACGGGCGTCTATGGCCCGCGCGACAAGGACTACCTGCTGATGGTACAGGGCATCCAACGGGGGTTTGACTTCGCCCTGGGTTTCAAGCATCAGGACATCACGTTCATCTACGTCCGCGACCTGGTGAAAGCCGTCTTCCTGGCGATTGAAAAAGAGGTAACGGAACGTGCCTACTTTGTAGCCGACGGCGATGTGCATACCAGCAAGGACTTCTCGCAGCTGGTCAAGCGGGCATTGGACAAGCGCTTTGTCGTCCGCCTGACGGCACCGCTGTGGCTGGGCAGGGTGGCCTGTGCCACCGGCAGCCTCTACAGTCGACTGACGGGCAAAGCCGTCACACTGAACACCGACAAATATCGTATCCTCAGCCAACGCAACTGGCTGTGCGACACCGAGCCTCTCGTCCGCGAACTGGGTTTCAAGGCCGACTACGACCTGGCCCGCGGCACCCGCGAGACCATCGCCTGGTACTTGGCCGAGGGCTGGCTGAAAACCAAGAAAGACCCCAAGGAACCGAAAACCCCAATAGTTCCCAGAGTCCTTAATACCCTTAAAAGCCTTAAGGTTAAGATTCCCCAAATCCTTAAAGACCTTAAGGAAAAGGCATCCAGCATCGTTAATCGCAAATCACCCCATCGTAAATAAACCAATATGTTATTCTCCAAGGAAACCTACATCCAACGTCGCGCCACGCTGCGCGAGAAGGTCGGCAGCGGCCTCATCGTCATTATGGGCAACAACGAGGCGCCCTGCAACTACCCTGCCAACGCCTACGGGCCTCATCGCCAGGACTCATCGTTCCTCTATTTCTTCGGACAGCATCGCGAGGGGCTGGCTGGTGTCATCGATGCTGACACAGGCCAGGAATGGCTTCTCGGCGATGACATTGACATCGAGGACATCATCTGGACGGGCTTCGTTCCCTCTGTACACGACCTTGCTGAAGAGGCTGGTGTAGGCCAGTCGGCGCCTATGGGCGAACTGAAGCGGCTCATCGACGGAGCGCGTGCCAAGGGCCAGACGGTACACTATCTGCCCCCCTATCGTCACGATACGATGATTCAGATTGCCGACCTTATGGGTATCCATCCGCTGGAAACACGCGCTCGTGCCAGCGTGGCACTCATCAAGGCTGTGGTCGATATGCGTGCCGTGAAGTCTGCCGAGGAGATTGCCGAAATTGAGCGGGCTATGGCCATCGGCCACGCCATGCACACGGCGGCAATGAAGACTGTGCGACCTGGGAATACCGAGAAGGCCATTGCAGGACTGATGGAGGGCATTGCCGTCAGCCGCGGTGCCAAGGTATCGTTCACCAGCATCGTTAGCCAACACGGCGAGATTTTCCACGGGTCGCCATCGCTTCGCCCATTGGAGGAGGGACGGCTGCTGCTCGTCGATGCAGGAGCAGAGACGGTAAACCACTACTGCTCGGACAACACGCGCGTAACGCCCGTCTCAGGCAAGTTCACCCGCAAGCAAAGGGATATCTACGACATTGTCGTAGCCTGCCACGACCTGGTGATAGCCAAGGCCCGTCCCGACGTCAAATGGATGGATATGCACTTGGATGTCTGCCGCCTGATGGCCGAACGACTTAAGGACCTGGGGCTTATGCGAGGCAACACGGACGATGCCGTGGCTGCTGGTGCTCACGCGATGTTCCTCCAGCACGGACTGGGACACATGATGGGAATGGACGTCCACGATATGGAGGGTCTGGGTCAGGTCTATGTGGGCTTCGACGACGAGGTCCGTCCCAGCGAACAGTTCGGTACCAATTGCCTGCGCTGCGGACGACGCATCCAGCCTGGATGGGTGCTGACCGACGAGCCTGGCATCTACTTCATCCCCGCCCTGATGGACAAGTGGCGCGGCGAGGGACTCTACCGCGAGTTCATCAACTACGACCTCCTGGAAACCTACCGCGACTTCGGCGGCATCCGCCTGGAGGACGACTTGCTCATCACCGCCGACGGCTGCCGTGTGCTGGGCGAACAGATAATCCCCTACCACGCTGACGAGTTAGAGGCGTTTATAGCCAATAACTAAATTCCTCTATTTATCGCAAGGGATAGAGATTTTATTCGCCTGCGTTGAGAAATTAACGCAGGCGAATAAAACTACAGATATTGATGTTCTTTCGTGGGGAAAAAGCCCTGAAAAGGGAACTTGCCTCAGCGCAGCTTTGCCTTGGCTGAGCCGAAGCGGAAGTTGATGTCAATCTGCACGGGGACGTGCTGTGCGGCAGTAGAGAGATAGAAGCGCAGCACCTCTTTCTCCTCTTCCTTTGCTCCCTTGTTGGAGAGTATTGTCCCCTTCAGCGAGAAGGCGTGGCACTCCACCAGTCCGCCGCCCTCGGCCTTTATCTGCTGGCGGCCCAGATAGACCAGCGTCTGGCTCAGCACCTTCTTCGAGTCCACGATGGGGAACGTCAGGCGCTGCCCCACGTTGAGGTCGTCGAGGTCGAGACTGCGGGCGTGAAGCATGATGCTGACCAGGTCGTAAGGCTGCTGTGAACCCGTCCATTGGTCCTCGCGCACGTGTCCGTCCACATAGTCCTTCCGCAGGTCCACCTTGTACTGCCCCTGCTGGGTTCGGCTATACCACGCCCGTTCCCACACCACGTCCTTGCCCTCGATGCAGTGCTTCTCGAAGAAGAGCGGCTCTCCCTTTCGCGACACCGTTGTCGTCAGCGTATCGCGCAGATAGTAAAGGTTATCCGCCGTCCCCGACGAGCTTGCCAGCAGCGTAGCCTCCACGGCTTCCTGCCCCTTGTAGGTGATGGGACGCGTTGTCAGGCTGGCTGTTCCCGCCTTAATCCACACGAATTTCCAGTTGAAGTATAGCGTATAGTCCAGCCGCTCGGTGGTGGCAGCCGACAGGGCCAGCCCCGCCCAGATGATGGCGACGATAGTAAATGCAATCCGTTTCATGTCCTCTATTCTACGTTTTGATGGTTTCTATTTTGACCCGATTCTGCTCCTGAGGTTTAATCATCTAAAGTTAAGTGTCAACTATGAACTATGAAACTCTTAACTATGAACTATGAAGTAAACCCTATTTCTTCTTCTGTTTCTTCCGCTTCTGCTCCTCACGCTGCTGGTTCTTGCTCTTCCGCTCGCGCTTCTCCTTTTTGTTCTTCTTCAGGTCATCGGGTTTCTGCCGTTCGATGGGCTTGGCAAGGGGGTCCCACTCTTCGGAATAGTCCCAGTTTTCGCGCATCTCGATGGCCTTGCCGTAGTAGAACACCCGTTCGGCCCGCCGACGGTCGTCCCACAGCCCCGTGTCCCACACGCCGTTGCCGTTGTCGTCAGCCAGCAGACGCACGTAGTAGGTGGCAGGCTTTACGAAGTAGAACTCGGCGCGTCCGTCGTCGTCCACTACCGCCTGACGGATGAGCTTGTCGCTCTTGTCAACCAGCTGCGCTATCAGCTGCCCGCCCGTCTGCTTGTCTGCCTGTTGACTGATGGGCCCCAATAGGGTGAGCACAAACGAGCTATACTTCTCCAACGAGTTGAACCTCAAGTTGGTGTCGGTCTTCTTCGAAGACAGCCCGTAGATGCCTGTGAATGCTGCTGAGTCCAGCGTGAGCTTGTACTCCTCCTCAGGGCGCCACTCTGCCAGCAGCTCGTACGTCATCAGCTTCGCTTTCTGGCGACGGAACACAAACGGCTCGTCCACCCACAGCGTATCGACCTTACGGACCAGGTGCAGCGCCGAGTCGTTGTACGATGCCAACGGCTCGTTCACCGTCACCGTCACTACCGCATTGAGGTCCATCGACGACCCACCGTTTACCTTCACGGGTAGCACGGGGTCCTGCTTCTTCACCACAGTCGAATCGCCACGTTTCAGCCTCTTCTCCAGCTCTTTCTCCTCTTCCTTGCGTTTCTTGGCCTCCTCGGCAAGCTGCTTGGCACGTGTCTTCTTCGGCACCAGCCGCAGCGTGTCCGTCCGCGGCGACAGCAGCCCCAGCGTGTCCGTAGCCATATACGTCAGGCACATAGACAGCGTGTCCTGATAGTACACCAACGTGTCGCGCATCCAGTAGGTGATGGTATCGTTCCGCGGGTTTGCCTCCACGATGTAGGCCGAGTCGCCCTGCGGGAAGTTCAG
This sequence comes from Bacteroidales bacterium UBA1189, assembly GCA_002309805.1. Taxonomy (GTDB): domain Bacteria; phylum Bacteroidota; class Bacteroidia; order Bacteroidales; family Bacteroidaceae; genus UBA1189. The sequence goes on from DBYJ01000040.1 coordinate 52,347, forward strand.
CGGCTCAATGAGCGGCAGCGTGTCCGAGGGCGTGGAGAATATCAGGGTGAACTTGTTGAGCGCCGTACGCTCGTTCTTCACCAGATAACGGAACGTAGGTTCCTCAGTAAACGTCAGCAGCACAAGGTCTTCGGGAAGATAGTGTGTGACGGGCAGGATGCGAATCGTGTCGATGGTGAGCGAGTCAATCCACGTGGTGTCAGGCTCCATACGAACCTCCGTCCGCGGCACCACCAGCGAGTCGAGCCAGCCAATGGCTTCCGCCTTCTGGTCGAAACGGAAGTTCTGGTTCATGTCCTTCAACGCATACGCCCTGTAACTGCCTGGCGCAATGCCACGTATCGTAAACCGTCCCTCAGCATCCGTGCGCGACACGCGTACGAAGGGCAGCGTGGTGAATGCCGAGTCGTCCAGTTCCTCGTGCAGTCCCACCAGCATTCCCTGCACGGGCTCCAGGTTCTGCGCATCCAGCACAGTCCCGCTCACAGCCAGGGTGTCGATAACCTCGCCCGTCGAAAAGGCAAAGGCAAAGTTTCCCAGCGGATTGCCCTCGTTGTTGTCCACGATGGCATCGTTGAAGTCGATGGTATAGGTGGTGTTCTCTTTCAACGAATCCTCGATGGAAACGGTGATTTTCTTACCCGAGGTCTTGATGATGGGCTGCTGTACCTGCGGAGGCGAGACCACTATCTTCTCGCTCGCCTTCTCCAGCTTCACATACTCGTCGAACGACAGCGTCACCTTGCCGTCCTTCACGTTCAAGGCCCCTCGTGCAGGCGTACTGCCCACGAAGACAGGCGGTGTCTCGTCATACGGCCCTCCGTCAGGGTTGCCAATCGACGCACATCCGCCCAGCACCATCAGCCCTGCCAAAACCAAACGGCTCCAGTTTTTCCTGCCCTTGCGTGACACAGCGTGACAGCGTGACACAGGGGTGTTTCCGTTGGACTTTATGGGCGATTGGGCCATCTGCTATCTCTTGTTACCTGATTTCCTGTTCTTCTTTTTCTTCTCTTCCTCAGCCTTCTGCAACGCCTTTATCCGCTCTTCCTCGCGCCTCACCTGCTGCGTCACACGGTCCACCAGCTCCTCGCCGTGCAGGTCCGTGTACAACACCCTGCGCTGCGGATTCAGCAACACATTGGCAGGCAGCTTCGTCACATTCAACTGACGCAGCATATCCAGGTTCCAGCCTTGGAAGCCATTGCCTTGCGTCCACGTCAGCGAGTCCTCACGAACGGCTTTCAGCCACGCCTCCCGCTCATTGTCCAGACTCACGCCCAGCACGGCAAACGGACGTCCACGGAACGAGTCAACCAGCGCGCGGTACTCCTCTTGCCCCCGACGGCTCTCCTCGTTCCACGAAGCCCAGAACGTCACCAGCATACACGTGTCGCGGAAGGTATTTGTATTCAACACCTTCCCGATGGTATCCCTCAAGTTGTAGTTGCTCAGCACCAAGCCCGAGCTGCTGTTTCTCAGTCCGTTCAGGCGGTTTTTCAAATCCACTACCTGCGGATTGTCCTGCAGGTTGCCGCTCATCTTGTTCATCATTCCGCGGATGTCGCTCACGCTCGGATTCTCCGTCCTGACAAACCGCTCCTGAAGCAGCCACACCGACATCTCGTCATACGGATGCGCCGTGATGAAAGTGTCCGCCAGATGTTGTATTGCTCTTTGGCTCAGCACCGTGTCGCGCAGCAATGCCCTCCACTCCTCCAGCAAGGCGTTCTGCCTTCCGCCGTGTATCGTCAGCCAGCCCTCGGCAGCAGTGTCGCCTTCCAGCGTCGTCGTCACACCCCGTTCGGCAAACAACATCTCGCGGTGTCCGTTCGGGAATGCCACCCACAGCGGCGTCACCGTGTCTGGCGCGAACGTGAACGTCCACTTTCCCCGTCGGCCCACCACTGTATCGACCTTGTCGAACCACTCATCGGCGCCATAGACTATCAACGTGTCACCTCCTGCTTTTGCCACGTCAGCATGCAGCACAAACCGCCCGCTCCTGCTATGGCAACTACACAGCAGCAGCACCATTATCAGTAAACCCAGAATGCTCTGAGCAGCCGTGACACCGTGACACCGTGACATTATCTCTTAACTCTTGATTCTTAACGCTAAACTAAAATTATCTGGCAGCTCTCTTCCGTTCGAGCGCATCAAGGATGATTTTCCTCATTCGCATCGACTTGGGCGTCACTTCCACGTACTCGTCTTCCTTGATATACTCCAGCGCCTCCTCCAACGAGAAGATGACGGGCGGCGCAATATGTGCTTTCTCATCAGCACCGCTGGCGCGCATATTCGTCAGCTGCTTGCTCTTCGTCACATTGATTACCAAGTCGTTATCGTGGACATGTTCGCCCACCACCTGGCCTGCATAGACCTCCTCCTGCGGATGGATGAAGAACTTGCCGCGGTCCTGCAGATGGTCGATGGCATAGGCAAACGCCGTGCCTGTCTCCATAGCCACCATCGAGCCGTTTGTACGCCGCTCAATGTCGCCCTTGTAGGGCTGATAGTTCTTGAAGCGATGCGCCATAATGGCCTCGCCTGCCGAAGCTGTCAACACGTTGGTACGCAGCCCGATGATGCCTCGTGACGGTATCTCAAACTCAATGTTGATACGGTCGCCCTGCGTGTCCATCAACAGCATCTCACCCTTCCGACGCGTCACCATATCAATCATTTTCGACGCATACTCCTCGGGCACATTGATGGTCAGCTCCTCGATGGGCTCGCACCTGCGTCCGTCTATCTCCTTATAAATCACCTGCGGCTGGCCCACTTGCAGCTCATAGCCTTCGCGGCGCATCGTCTCGATAAGCACGCTCAGGTGCAGCACGCCACGCCCGTACACCGTCCATTTGTCCTCCTCGTCGCTCTTCGTCACACGCAGCGCCAGATTCTTCTCCAGCTCTCTGTCAAGCCTTTCCTGAATGTGGCGCGAGGTGACAAACTTGCCCTCACGGCCGAAGAAGGGTGAGTCGTTGATGGTAAACAGCATCGACATCGTGGGCTCGTCAATGGCAATGGGCTCCAAGGCTTCGGGTGCTTCGGCATCGCAGATGGTGTCGCCTATCTCGAAGTGTTCCAAGCCGATAATGGCGCAGATATCGCCGCTGCCCACGCTCTCCGTGCGTCGGTGCGTCATTCCTTCGAAGGTGTGCAGCTCCTTGATTTTCGCCTTCTCCTGCGAGCCGTCCCTGTGCACCAGTGTCACCGTCATTCCGTCCCTCAGCTCGCCTCTATGGACACGTCCCACAGCAATGCGGCCCGTGTAGGGGCTGTAGTCGAGGCTCGTGATAAGCATCTGCGGAGTGCCCTCCAGCATCGGAGGCGCAGGGATATGCTCCACAATCTGGTCCAGCAGATAGGTGATGTCCGTCGTGGGCGTCTTCCAGTCGGCACCCATCCAGCCCTGCTTTGCCGAGCCGAACACCACGGGGAAGTCCAGTTGCTCCTCCGTAGCGTCAAGGGCAAACATCAGGTCGAACACCATCTCGTGCACCTCGTCAGGACGGCAGTTCGGCTTGTCCACCTTGTTTACCACAACGATGGGTTTCAGTCCTATCTGCAGCGCCTTCTGCAACACGAATCGCGTTTGCGGCATCGGGCCCTCGAAGGCATCCACCAGCAGCAGGCAGCCGTCGGCCATATTCAGCACGCGCTCCACCTCACCGCCGAAATCGCTGTGTCCTGGGGTATCGATGATATTTATTTTCACGCCTTTATAAACGATGGAGACGTTCTTTGACAAAATCGTGATGCCCCTCTCGCGCTCCAGATCATTACTGTCCAGCACACACTCAGCGTCAGCCTTGTCATTCTTGAAAAGGTGTCCCGCCAGCATCATCTTGTCCACCAGCGTCGTCTTGCCGTGGTCCACGTGGGCAATAATGGCAATGTTCCTGATATCCTGTTTCTCCATATCCTGATATCCTGTTTCTTTTTCCTTGTTTTTAAAAAATCGGCGCAAAAGTACTCATTTTTTCTGAAAACACGCGCGTACCTCTTTAAATTATAACAGCCTTTAACGTCTGCGCCGCGGAAAAACAAAAAAACTTATCAATTTATTTGGTGGTTTGCCGAAGTTGCCGTACCTTTGCAGCCGCTTTTGAAAAAAGCAGTGTGTATTTTTTATTTAATTCAAACAACATTATGTATTTAACCCCAGAGAAAAAACAGGAGATCTTTGGACAATACGGAAAGTCTAACACGGACACTGGTTCTCCCGAGAGCCAGATAGCTTTGTTCTCATACCGTATTTCCCACCTGACGGAGCACCTGAAGGTGAACCATAAAGATCATAGTACCTCCCGTGCTCTGACGAAGCTGGTTGCCAAGCGTCGCGCCCTTCTGAACTACTTGAAGGAGAAGGACATCGAGCGCTACCGTGCTATCATCAAGTCTCTCGGCCTCCGCAAGTAAGGCCCTGCAAGGATTCACAGGTACGAAAAACCTCCGCTTTGAACCGCAGCCCGCAGAAAGGTTGCGGTTCATTGTTTTTCTGCACGTAGTGTTGTTTTTCTTCTGATTGTGAGTTTCTTCAGAACGTATACCGAAGCTGAAGGGCAAGGTCCTCGGCGTGGTTCTGGGGAATCAGGTCGGCATCCGAGCCGATTTCATCACGGTCGAAGAAGTGCGTCCATCCCACCTTGACGGTGAAGGCCAGGCTGTTTAGCACTTTACAGTCTGCCATCAGCGCCCCACGCAGTCCCTGCCCGTAGTACGAACGGTAGTTATAGGCATAGAGCAGTCCGCGCTCATAGCCGTAGAGGCGCGCTGCCCAAGCCGTCGTGTGGAACCACGAGAGCTCGCCATTGACGTGAACGGGCTTTACGGGATGCGTCCACGTCACCCTGTCGGCTACGCGGAAACCATAGTCCACCTTCTCGGCATTCACCTGGCAGTAGTCCACCGTGCCCAGCATACGCCACGAAGGTGCCAGCGCCACATCGGTCTGCAGGCGGATGCGCTGCGTCACCTCACGGAATAGCCCATCGAACGAATAGCCTGATAACACATTGCGTTCCTTCACCTTACACCGATAGCGGGCAAGCACCGAAAGCCCCTCGTTCGGGCTGTAGAGGGCCGAGGCCATCAGGTCGGCCCCCTTCGAAGGCTCGTCCACCCGATAGCGCGGCTCAGGAAATCGGAACAGGTCGGCATAGGCATTGAACCTCCAGTGGCGCAGGCGCTGCACGTCCACCCCCAGATAGAGGCCCCGCTCGTTCCTCACCTCGCTCCCCTCGCGGAAGGCGTTGGACTGGAGGCCCCAATAGTTGCGCGAATAATGCCGATGAAGGAGGGTAAACATCACGCGCTCAAAGGGTTCCACGCGCAGGGTGTTCAGCGTTGCCCAGCCTCCGTTGCCGCTCACAGCCGTCTCGCCGGCAAGGGCGATGTAGCGACGATAGAAGGCATAGTCGGCACTCCAGTTGGTGAAGGTGCGCCCTTCGGGATAGTAGGTCTTATACGTCAGATGTCCTTTGTTGATGGCATGGTCGTAGCGCTGCCATAGCCCCGTAGCCCCCACGTGGAGCCCGTTCCAGCTGTATTTCACGTGCCCGCCTGCCATCATGCCGCCCACGTTGCCCGCCTTCTGCATCTCGGGCGTGGTGCGGTGCTTGCCTGTCGTCAGGAAGGTGCTGATGGAGTCCTTCACCATCGACGCGTCGTAGCGTCTGTAGGAGGCAAAGCCCGTGACGTCCACCTCCCTGATGCGCACCGTTGCTGCGGCTCCGCGCAGGTAGTCCGTCTCGTTTGTCCCTCCGTGACGGCTGATGGGCTCTGCCGTGGCTGGGCGCCCCAAATTGCTCAGCATCATATTCTTGCCCAACGCGAAGTTCGTATTCATCACCAGTCCCTGCCCGAAGTTCAGGCGGTATGTGCCCAGCGTGAGGTTGCGCAGCCAGCCCAAGTCTTTTACCTGGACGTAACCCGAGTAGAAGTCAAATCCCTTGCGCCCCAGCAGCTTACCGTCGGGGCCTCGCGTCAGGAAGGGCTCCCCGGCATCCTTCTCCGCAGACAGTCCCCAGAAGAGATGCTCGCGATAGCGGTAGCTGTAGCGCACCGAGCCATACAGCGCATTGCCCCAGTAGTGACGCGGGGGGTGCTCCTCCCACTCGCTCTGCGTGAAGGGCTGATTCCCTGCCCGCGTGTAGAAGGGGACGTCCATCCGGCTCATCACAGCGCTCTTTCCCTTCGTCACCCAATCGCAAAAATCGCCCATTTCATCGGACTTTTTCGGCACTTCGAAGGTCAGGAAGCAGGCCAGCAGCCGACGGGTGTAGTAGTCGAGTGAGGGGATGAGCGCCAGCCCGCCCGGCGCATGCAGAGGCCCGTCGACGTCGATATGGAAAAGGATGTCCTCCACCTGACGGGGCGACAGGAAGAACAGCTGCTCCAGCTCCTCGCGCGTGGCGGTGTTGATGCAGATGGGGTGCTCGTACCGATAGGCCAGCTCCTCCACAAGGTTCTCCCACTCTGTGCTCTCATCCTCGGCCATGAGGCGCTGCGCCAGCAAGTCGTCCCATACGGAGGCTGGGAGCGATGTGTTTCTTCCTTGCGCAAGCGCCTCCATTCCCCAGGAAAAGAGGACTAACGACAGGGTCAATGCATTAAAAAGCCTTTTCATGGTGCAAAAATAACTAAAAAACACAAACAACCCACACGTTTTGTCTCGAAAATGAAACTCTTTGTGTACATTTGCAGCGTGAAACGCATGTATCGACATCTCCTCGTCTTCCTGTGGCTGGCTGCAACGGCGCTTACAGCCTCCGCCCAGGTCTATACCGACAACGCCCTGCCTGTCGATATCTACGAGGGCGACACCATCCCCGTCATCCACATGCGCGACGTCTACATCTTCAGCCCGCCCAAGTTCAAGAACCGACGGATGGAGAAGGAGTACTGGCGCAATGTGCGCGACATCAAGAAGACGCTCCCCCTGGCGCAGGAGATCCGCGGCGTCATCATCGAAACTTACGAGTACATGCAGACGCTTCCCGACGACAAGGCACGCGAACGCCACATGAAGAAGGTGGAGAAGGACCTCATGTCCTCCTACACGCCGCGCATGAAGCAGCTGACGCTCCGTCAGGGCAAGATGCTCATCAAACTCGTTGACCGTGAGTGCAATCAGACGGGCTACGACCTCATCGTCGTCTTCCGCGGCAAGTTCCGCGCCGGGTTCTACCAGGCCTTTGCCGCCCTCTTCGGCGCCAGCCTCAAGAGCGGTTACGACCCCGAAGGCGCCGATGCCGAGCTCGAGGAAATCATCTGGCTCGTCGAGAACGACATCCTCTGAGGCATTTCTCCCGTCGTCTCCCCCATCGCCTCATTCCTAATTTCTGCTTTTGCTTTTTCGCGCGTATAAGCGCGCGTACGCGCGCGAAATCATGCCAGATGGCGCACATGTCATCTGCGGACCCCGACGCGCTCAGACGCGAGAAAAACCGCCTTAAATCGCGCGCCGTGCAAAGCGTGGGGATTCCACCGACAAGCCGCCTTCAAATCCTGGGCATCGGCACGAGGAAGGAGCGATGCGAAGGAGAGAGAGAACAGCCGTAGAGGTCATGAGGTCATGAGGTCAACAGGTCATTTTCGTTTTAGTATTCCGGGGGAAGAGGGAGAGAAGAGGCGGGGAGCGGAAAACCGTAATTTCAGAGGGGCGATTTTTGAGTGTATTATTATT
>DBYJ01000043.1 GCA_002309805.1 Bacteroidales bacterium UBA1189
GGTGATGGAGGCAACAGCAGGTTCTGTCCAGTACAGGGTGCAACCCTCTTCTTCTATATATACACTTTGCGGGACATACGCACCAGCGACCGTCACATAAAGATCATAGCCATTCTTATCTACCTTAAACTGTTCGTCAGGAGCTATTTCGTATCCGACAGTCGTAAGGAGTGTAATCACCTTCAGTGCTTCACCCGTATTTGCAGCGGTAACGGCCTCGCCGAAGGTTCCATAGCCCGTATAATCTTCACCTTCGACGATGGCGGCAACAGCGTCAACAAGATAGTAGATGGAAAGTTTAAGGATCACATCCTCCTTCACCGCATAAGGATATTCGGCCTTCAGGGTAAGAGTATAGTCACCCTTCACTACCCTAATTACTTGATCGGATTGCATGAGGTATGCCTCGTCAATGCTCTGAAGCAGGACAATATCATCACCTTCGCCTGCAGCATCAACGGCATCAGCGAAGGTGGCATAGTATTTCGTTTCAGCTTCGTCGCCTTCTCCAAAGGTAATGGAGGCCACAGCAGGATCTGCCCACCACAGGGTGTAAAGAATGACATCTCCTTCTTCGATGTCTTCACGTTGCGGGACATACGCACCAGCGACCGTCACCTCAAGTTCCATTCCCTGCTGATCCACCTTAAACTGTTCGCCAGGAACCATTTCGTATTCTGTAGGCTTAAGGAGTGTAATCACCATTTGTTCATCACCCGCATTTGCAGCGGCAACGGCCTCGCCGAAGTCTGCATAGTAGGTCGTGACAGCCTCCTCTTCTTCACCAATGGTGATGGAGGCAACAGCAGGAACAGACATGTAGTAGGTGACGCCGGTCTCTTCGTTGTCAAGCACAATCAGTGCATATTCGGGAACGGTAACCACGGAAAGTTCTTTACCATCCTTACGTACGTAAAGTTCCCCATTGGCTGGCAGTTCGTAGTCGATCGGATTCCCTTCGTCGTCAACGATGTCAGCAAGCAGGTCAATCACAAAAACTTCACCCGTTTCAGCAGCGGCAGCGGCAGCAGCATCAGCGGCTTCAGCGAAAGTGACAAAGTAGTCTGTGACTTTTTCACCGTCGGAGATGTAGGTGATGGAGGCAACAGCAGCCACTGCTGACCACTGGGTGTAAAGAATTTCATCACCATCTTTGAAGTCTTCACGTTGCGGGACATACGCACCAGCGACCGTCACGTTAAGATACATTCCCTGCTGATCCACCTTAAACTGTTCGCCAGGAACCATTTCGTATGCAGTAGGCTTAAGGAGTGTAATCACCATTTGTTCATCACCCGCATTTGCAGCGGCAACGGCCTCGCCGAAGTCTGCATAGCCCGTTCCATCGACGGCGGCAACAGCGTCAACAACAGAGTAGATGGTAAAGTCACCGTCCACCTCCTCGTGCACCGCCCAAGGAAGTTCAGTCTCCATGGTAAGATCATTACCTTCACCCTTCACTACGATAATCGTTTGGCCTACGACCATGGTGTATGGAGCCTCAATGCTAGTAAGCAGGAAAATCACATCACCTTCGCCTGAAGCATTTACGGCATCTTCGAAGGTAGCATAGTAGGTCGGATCTTCGTCACCGTCAAAGACGATGTAGGCAACAGCAGGTTCAACCGTGTAAACGGTGACGTTTTCGACGTCTGCGTCAGGAGTGGCTACCACGACATAATAACCTTCAACCTCACCATCGACCACAAGGTTAAGTTCATAAGGTTCGAAGGGTTCCTCACCGTTTCCGAGATTACGTACACGAATCGTCTGACCAGGTACCATACCGTACGGTTCGGTACGTTCAGCAAGCAGGTCAATCACATAGTCCTCACCAGCATATGTAACGGCATCATCGAAGTATTCAAAGTATTGCGTTCCACCATCCTTGGTGACGGAGGCAACAGGATTAACAAACCTATAGATAGTGACATCGTCTTCCATAAGCACCGCTTCGAAAGCAAAAGGAGCTCCGGGTTCCGGCGACACGTTAAGGTCAAAATCACCCTGCTGTACATGAATCTCCGGCAGTCCTTCAGCATTCATTGGCGACGTGTCGAAAGACATGTAGTATACGTAATCGTCTGGCGTGTCATCAAGCAGGACAATCACAAGTTCTGCATTTCCAGCTTCTACAACAGCCTGAGCGGCAGCCTCGAAGGTGGCATAATATACTTCGCCTTCTTCAAAGGTGATGTAGGCAACAGCAGGAACTAGCTCGTAAGTGGTGATACCGTCTGCTTCGGTTTCATCCACTACCCAATTTATAGGAGCAAAAACGTTAAGATTATACTCAGACTCACCCTTCTTTACAAAAAGCTTCCTAAGCTGATCGGGATGCATCTCGTACGGGACGGAAATGTTGTCAAGCAGGACAATCGGAGACGTTTCGTCTATTAAACCATAGTTCACAGCATAGGAAACGGCACCCTCGAAGGATACAAAGTATTCAGTGACTTCATCTCCTTCATCATTGTAGGTGATGGAGGCAACAGCAGGAACACGAGCATAGAGAGTGAACTCTGTGTCAGGAATATCACTCTCCATCGCCAAATAACCTTCGTCATCGTCATACACAGCCGGAGCAAATGTATGGTCATTCTCCTTTACAAGGATTTCCTGCGGCGTACCAGCAGTCATGAAGAAGACCTCGTCTTCAGGCTGCGTAAGCAATTCAATCACATCACCTTCCTGATAGTCTGCAACGGCATCCTCAAAGGTGGCATAGAGGGTCACGACAGCCCCCTCTCCTTCAACGTGGATGAGGGAGACCTCAGGAGAAACAAGCGAGTAGAGGAAGATATCATCCTCGACCGGCTCTTCTTTCACCACCTTATCAGATACTAATGAACTCGGGGTAAAAGTATGTTCATTCTTCCGTACCATAAAGGGATCGGTGGATTCAGCCAACAAGTATTCGGCATCCTGAAGCAGGGTAATCACATCCCCTTCGTGTGCATTACTAAGGGCAAGGGCAAAGGTGGGATAGTATATATCCTCATCGCCGTAGATGACGGCAGCAGCCTCAACAACTCTGTAGTAAGTGATGGTTCCGGTTTCGTCTAATGACCAGGGGGTAGCCCACACAGCATATTTTGTGTCTCCATCATTTGCCCCTTCAGCGAGAACAAAATCAAAATCAAAACCACCCTCAAGTACAAGAATGCCCATACCATCAGGTCCTGCATTATCTATAAAATCTGAACCAAACTCAAACGGTTCATCCATGCTGGCAAGCAGTTTATAAACAAGAGCTTCATCACCATCCATTTGTTGCCAGTAAGAACCAGCTTCGTTGTAGGCAGCCTCGAAGGATGCATATTTACCGACGACATCACCGTCGGGGGTGCAAACGGCAACAACAGGCGTTACAGTCGTGTAGGTGGTTTCGCCGCTTTCAGCATTGTACTCAGGGTCAAGGAGGATAAAGCCATCGCCGGCAGTCACTGTAAGATCAAAATCACCCTTCACTACCTTAATCGTCCCTGCGCGATTCATGGTGTATGGAGCAACGTTCGCATGCAGGGTGATTGTTTTACCGTAGTGAGTATGATCCTTGTTCAAGACGTACGCAACAGCCGTAGAGAAGCGATTAATATACGCGTCGCTTGCCCCATCAGGTACCGATGCTTCGGCGACGAAGAACTCATACACGGTAGAAGTGTTATTCCAAGTGTACACGGTAGCAGGGAGGCCGGAAACAGGACGCAAATTAAAACCAGCTGTCTTATCGAAAGTCACCTTTGTATACGCCTTAAAAGCAATATAATCGGTTTGGTCGCTAGTGCTTATCGCAAATTCGCCCATATTCAGATTGACGAGAGCAGGATTGTCCTGTGTACCAGAGAATGTAGCGGTAATAGTGCCTGATACTTCGACATTCTTCATAAGCACAAGGTTAAGGTTGCCCGTGGTAAAGGTCAAGGCATCCTCAAGCGTCAAGAAATACTGCTCCGTATCCGCAACCTGTGCAACAGGCTCGCCAACTTGAAGGACATAGTAGCCATCATCTCCTAACTTATAGCAGACATGCTCGCCTTCTACATCCGGAGCAAAAATAGCTAACAAAGCAGGATCATCAACTTTCACGATAACACCATCAGGCATTGAAATAGTATGCCCATTGGCATTAATCGTGTGCTCGTTTGAATTAAAAACATAAGTCCTCGTTTTATTGGAGCCTACTCCTTCAGCCTCCAAGTTGCCTTCAAGGGTAATATTGTCAGTCAGATCAATCGTGATGGTTTTATAATTACCCTGATCGTTGGCCTTCAAGGCACTTTGTAAAGCCGCGAAGCTTCCCACATTAACTCCCATGGCACTCTGCCCCACAGCGAATGCCGCTATCGTCAGCAAGGCGGTGAGGACTTGGTGAAAGTGAATTGTAATTTTTTTCATCATAACTTGTTATTAATTTAAAATGGTTAATGGAATAAAATGATTAATGGACTTGATTCAAATACCTGATTAGATTTTCGACTGCAAAATTAGTGAAAAAATGCTAACGAACGAAAGAAATGCCGAAAAATTTTGAAATTTTCCTGACGCGGGCCTTTTTCCCCTTTCACCAGCGCAGGCAAATAAAAAATTAGCGCAGGCAAATAAATGGAGGTTTCATTTGGTTTTTTGCTCGCTTTCCTGTAATTTTGTAACACAAGAAAAGTGTAAGAAATGAAACGAATTGTATTTCAGCTCAGCAGCGTGCTGCTGTTGGTGTTTGTAGGGGTGTGCGCGACGTCGTGCGGGGCATCCCTGTTGAAGAAACAGCCGAACGAGGCAAGCATCGTCATCTTTTCGACTAACGACATGCACGGGCGCATCGACAACTTTGCCAAAGTGAAGACCCTCGTCGATGCCGAGCGGGAGAAGAACCCCGACGGCGTGCTGCTCCTCTCGGCAGGCGACAAATGGACGGGCAACCCCGTCGTCGACCAATACGACCCCAAGGGCTACCCTATGGTTGACCTGATGAACCGCGTGGGCTACGACTTCGAGACCTTCGGCAACCACGAGTACGACCTTGGTCAGGCGTTGCTGGCAGACCGTCTGCGCCAAGCGACGTTCACGGCCCTCAGCGCCAACTGGACCGTCGACCCTGCCGTCTCTTCCCTGCCCCAACCCAAGCCCTATACCATATTTAAAAAGAACGGCATCCGCATCTGCATCCTTGGCCTGACGGAAGCGGTGCCCAAGAACAACGGGCTCTACTTCCCCTCGGCACATCAAGGGAAGCTGCAGGGGCTGACCTTCAGAGACCCCATACAAACAGCACAGGAATATCGCCATCTGCGCGACAGCTGCGACCTCTTCATCGCCCTTACCCACATCGGCTACAACGAAGACCAGGATCTGGCAGAGGCCATGCCTGAGCTGGATGTCATTATCGGCGGACATAGCCATACGCGCGTCGACAGTACTTTCGTAGTGAACGGCGTCCTCGTCACCCAGACGGAGTGCTGGCTTAAAAACCTGGGCAAGACCACGCTAACCCTGCAACGTGCCAACTCCCGCTCGCCGTGGACCGTTGCCGACAAACGTTTCAACCTCATCAACCTCGCGCGCCCCATCAAAGAGGATGCGGAGGTGAAGGCGCTCATCAAGAACTATAACGAACAGAACACGCTGAAGGACGTCCTCTGCGAAGCCACCCGTCAGTTTGACGGCATAGAGGCGCTTGCCAACGTGATGACGGATGCCCTCATTGACCGTCTGGGCGTCGATATCGCCCTGCAGAACTTGGGCGGCGTGCGCCTTGGCCAACTGCCCAAGGGCAAAGTGACGAAGGGTGACGTCTTTACGCTCAACCCATTCTGCAACAACATCTTCATCTATCGCATGACGCCTGCCGACCTGCGCGAGATGATACGTCGCTCATACCAGCGTTACAGCCGACGTGCCGACCTGCTCCCTGGCGGTATGCGCTATATCATCCACACGCACGACGGCAACGTCAAGCGCATCGACATCACGGACCTAAAGGGTAAGCCGCTCCAAGAAAGCCGCACCTACCGAGTGGCGATGAACAGCTACATTTCCACCTCGTACATCTTCCCCCACGACGGTGAAGGCGAAGAGCTTATGGAAATAGATACGGATCTTCTCGTCGACTACCTCGCCACGCAGCCTACCATCACGCCCCAACCCGCGCGCACGGCTGTGGTGGAAGAATGAAAAAAGAGTCGCCTTGCGAGAAATACTATACTATAATAAAACATAATTGTGCCCTTGTAATTTTGAAGAATGTTTTGAAAGAATTTTGAATAATTTCTGCCCCGTAGGGGCACTAAGCAAATAACCATGAAGATCGGAATTATTGGCGCCGGCCATATCGCCATAAAGATGGCCATGACATTGAAGGACACGCCTGAACGGCGCTACGCCATTGCCTCGCGCGACTATGCCAAGGCATGCGACTTTGCCACGAAGTACGGCTTTGCCCGTGCCTACGGCTCATATCAATCGTTGGTGGAGGACCCTGACGTAGACCTTGTCTATATCGCTACGCCCCACTCCCATCACCTTGCACATGCCTCGTTGGCTATCAATCACGGCAAGGCCGTGCTTTGCGAGAAAGCTTTCACGGCTAATGCGCGCGAAGCCGAGCAGCTTATCCGCCTCGCTGAGAGCAAGGGCATCTTTATTACTGAAGCTATCTGGACGCGCTATATGCCTTTCTCCGCTACCATTCGCGAAACCATCGACAGCGGCATCATCGGACAGCCCCAACTGCTTACCGCCTCACTCTGCTACCCCATTGAGTGGAAGGAACGCCTCGTCCGTCCTGAGCTCTGCGGCGGCGCGCTATTGGACATCGGCATTTACCCCATCAACTTCGCCCGCATGTGTTTCGGCACCGACATCGTCGATGTCCGCTCAGCCAACATCAACGGCCCTACGGGAATGGACATGCAGGAGACCATCACCCTGCTCTATGCTAACGGCCGCGTGGCCAACCTCCAGAGTAGTGCACGCAGCGTCTGCCCCCGTCAAGGTATTATCTGCGGCACAGAAGGTTACATCATCGTTGAGAACATCAACAATCCCCTCCGCGCTACCGTCTACAACCGCGACTACACGCCCATCCGCACGCTTGAAGCACCGCCCCAGGTGACAGGCTTCGAATACGAAGTCGACGCCTGCGAAGAAGCCCTGCGTAACGGCTGGCTGGAAAGCCCCTTCATGCCCCACGCTGAAACCCTCGCCGTCATGCGCCTTATGGACTCCCTCCGCGCCGAATGGGACGTCCGCTTCCCCATGGACTGAGAAAGATAACAGCACATAAAAAAGAGACACGGTTTAGGCCGTGTCTCTTATTGTTTTAGCGGAGGATATCAGAATCCCTCTGACGAATTTAGAAGGTCACACCAAAGTTAGCGAAGAGGTTGCTGGTGCGAGCGGCCTGACCGTATTCTTTATGTCTGGCCATGTTGTAAGCACCAAACTGATAGCCAAGTTCGAGATAGAGCATGTTCCACTCTGCACCACAGCCGAGTTTGAAACCCATATCCACAATCTTGTAATCCTTGGAGATTCTATATCTTTCAACCTTGCTGGCAGGATCTTTGGGATCAAGAGGATACTGGAACTTTCCTGCCACATTGAAGGAGAAGTAGGGACCAAAGAACGGTAACAGGGCGACACCGTCTGTGACCTGCACACCGTACTTCAGCAAAACGGGAAGTTCAACGTAGCTAAAGCTAGCCATGTGTTTGCCCTTCTTTGCACCACGTGTGGAATAGTAGGCACCACTCTCAAGGAAGAGAGGTATATCCTGGCTTACACGGAAACCGGCGACAAGAGCAAGGTTGATACCAGCCTTCGTTCCACCCGGCATGTAATTAGGATTACCAGTTCCATAATAATTTCCTGCCAGACCTGAGAGGTTGAGACCGACACGTGTACCATAATAGAATGTAGTCTCATCAAGTGAGAAGCCTTCGCTGCTGAACTGAGCGAATGAGGGTGCGGTAAAGCACAGAGCCACAAGAGCCACTAAAATCTTTTTCATGTTTCTAAAGTTTTTTTGGTTACTATAACAATTGAATTCTACGCGCAAAGTAACATCTTTTCTTTTAATCATGCAAACTTTTTTCAGTTTTTTTCCGATTTTTTTGCTGTTTCCTATCTATTATCACCTTACGTAGGCCTTGACGTGATGAACAGAGCCGTCGGGTGTAACCAGATTTACGACACAAATGCCAGAAGGAAGAGGAACTGTAACAAAGAAGTCATCCACGACAAGACGGGTGAGGAGACTGCCTGCCACATCGCTAATGGTCACCTTCGTGCCTTCAGGCCAGCCTTCGAGGAGGATACCCCCTACCCCGCTGCGCACATTTCCCTTGACTATGGGAGACAAAGGAAGACGGACATTGGAATAGATGGAATCGAGGCCGACCTTCTTGTCCATCCAGTCCATGCGGTAGCTAATGTACGATTTCATGGACTCCACCTCGGCGCTGAAACTGCCAAGTGCCTGGAAGTTCTGATGGACATAGGTACTGAGGATAGGCCAGCGAATGAAATTAAGCCTCTGAGAAACATCGGCATTTTCAGCGAGACTATCGACAAGATGCAGCATTTGCTCGGTCGAGAGACCACGGTCGAGACGAGCACGGCTCCACTCCTCGCATTGCAAGTCCTTGGTAGTATTGATTATGCGGGGAATAAGGCTCCTGACGCCATTGGCTGCTGATGAGCGTGAGGAAAGAGCGATGAACGTATTGCCGATAGAGCTGATAGGATGTGTGCGGTTATCATTCTCAAAGGCGAGATCGAAGTCCCATACGGGACCAAAGTGGAAGCGGGGGTCATCGCGATCCTTCCAAACGTTAACACTCCAATAAGTATCGGTATTGCCGCTGTATTCGCCTACAAGGAAGTGCTTGACAAAAGAGGGAACATCAAGCATCGAGGCATAGCCCGTCTCAGGGTTGGTATAATTGCTTGAAGAGACGGTACGCTCAAAAGCGTTCCATTGGTTCTTGATGTAAGCCTCTTGATAGGGAGTGATGTCCTCGCTGTCAGGATACTTGATGGTAATGGGGATGCGATAGGTATTGGAGGTAAACCACTTGGGCTCACCGCTAGCATAGGCATCGAGTTCAATGAGGTAACCGCCCGTGACGAAGTCGCCATAGTTGTCCGTCTTCTCCATCTTCGTGACGGCCACACGATCCTCGTGCACCTGCACTTGGTCGCAAAGTTGATAGGTACCCTTGTACTCCCCATTGAAGATGACATCTACCAGACGACCCTCAGGCGTCCATGCCATGTCAAGACGACGACTGACGTCGAAAGCCAAGAGGTTGCGCATAAGGGTCTTGTCGCCATAATTATTGATGAGCGTCCAATTCTTGGCATCGGCCGACATGCCCATGAGTTTGCGTGCGCGGTTAAGCTTCAGACGGTAGGGTTTCTTGGGAAAGCCCCAACTGGCATTGCCTCGGCCGCGGATTTGCAGGGAGTCGCTCTGTATCCTGGTGCCTCCGCTGGAACGGGCGGGCGAGCCATCGATTTTCGTAGAATAGATGGCTGAATAGGTGCCGTCGATATAGGTACTACGCGAGTTTACTTCGCGAGCATCGGTGGTGTGGATAGTGATGAGGGGTAAAGCAGAAGGTTTCCAAAGACCCGTGTCGTCGCCCTCGCCTTCAGAGCCGTAGAAACGGATTTCGCTGACGTTGCAACGGACGTCGTTAGGACCGACATAGCGGACGTAGCGAAAACCGCGACTGCATCGGATATCGACATAGTTGAAGCGCTTCTCCGTTGGCTGTTTCTCTATAATATAAAAAGGTATAGCGTCGCTAAAGTCCGGCTGGTTGGCGCCCTCGAAGACGCCAAGCACCATACGATTGGCATAGCTCGTACGAGGAGCAAAGCTTATCTTACCAATGACATAGGGTTTACCCAAATCGAGACCGACCCACGTGTAGCTACGGTCCTGTGAGGCATAGAAGGTCTCGAAATCGCCGTCGAAGGCATTCGCTGCCACGTTATCGCCACTACCGTAGTCGACGCTGGGGCTGGAAATCGGCGTGCCAGAAAGCATCTTCATCTGTCCCCTTACAGGGAGGGTCAAGCAGAAGGACAAACAGAGACAGAGAAAAACCTTGCTATTGTTCATAGTGTTTTTATCATACGATTTTTATTCAGGCTAAATCGATATCCTGCAAAGGTTTGTGGAGAGAAGGTATCTCATGGACAGCCTCGAAATACTCCGCAAAGATGCGCGCGCCCTCAGCCACGGTATCGACACAAGGGCGTTTGCGGGGAGGCTCTGACGAGCCATCGCTGGGAGGGCGGAGCCCCAGCAGCTCAGCACAAATCAGCGAGCCGTTACGACGGCGGAACTCTGCAGCCAGATGCTGGACAACCTCGTAGTTGTGCATCTTTCCCTCACGATCCTCGGCACGCGTGGCGCCGCAGTCGAGCCCTGCAAGAATGAACATACCGCAGGCCGCACCACAAGTCTCGTGCATCCGCCCGATGCCGCCGCCAAACGAGGCAGCAACACGCATAGCTTGCTCCTCCGTCAGCCCATAGAGGTCTGCAAAAGCAGCGCAGACCGCCTGGGCGCAGTTGTAGCCCTGACGGAAATAGCCGACAGCACGCGAAACCCGCTCTTCCTTATTCATCGCCGTTTGTGAGGGGATTACTCCTCGTCATCGCCGCCTTCCAGCGGGCGCATGTTGGTATAGACGTTCTGCACGTCGTCATCCTCCTCAAGGCGTTCCACCATCTTGTCGATGGTCTCGCGCTGCTCATCGGTGACGTCCTTGAGGTCGTTGGGGATACGCGTAAACTCGGCGCTGACGACTTCGAAGCCCTGCTCCTCAAGATGGTGCTGGATCTGGGCGAACGACTTGGGGTCACCATAGATGGTGATGCCGTCCTCGTCCTCGTCGAACTCTTCTTCCACGCCGTAGTCAATCATGTCGAGGATAAACTCGTCCATATCAAGTCCGTCCTTCTTTTTGAAGGTGAACATGGCCTT
This sequence comes from Bacteroidales bacterium UBA1189, assembly GCA_002309805.1. Classification (GTDB taxonomy): domain Bacteria; phylum Bacteroidota; class Bacteroidia; order Bacteroidales; family Bacteroidaceae; genus UBA1189. The sequence continues at coordinate 11,000 of DBYJ01000043.1, forward strand.
GTGGGTAAACATGAAGGCAAGGCTGCCGGTAGTGCCAAGGGTACCGCTGAACTTGGTGAACACGCTACGGACGTTGGCCACAGTACGGGTGGTATTGTCAGTCAGGGTCTCAACGAATACGGCTATGCCGTGGGGGCCGTAGCCCTCGTAGTTCATCTCCTTATAGTCCTTCGTGTCTTTGCCCATGGCATTCTTGATGGCACGTTCGATATTGTCCTTCGGCATGTTCTCGTGCTTAGCCGTAGCGATGATGGCGCGGAGGGCGGCGTTGCTGTCGGGGTCGGGGCCTCCGGCCTTGACGGCAATGGAGATCTGCTTACCAATGCGTGTGAACGTGCGGGCCATGTTGCCCCATCTCTTCAGTTTTCTTGCTTTGCGGAATTCAAATGCTCTTCCCATAAAAAATATTTTTAGTTAAGAATTCAGATTAATAATTATCTAAGTTTGGCGCCGAGTTTCTGTTCGTAGGCAGCGACGAGGCGCTCCATAGTCTTCTCTATCTGCTTGTCGTTGAGCGTCTGGTTCTCGTCCTGTAGGATGAAACAGACGGCGTAGCTCTTCTTGCCCGCCTCGAGGTTCTTGCCCTCATAAACGTCGAAGAGGGAGACCTCCTTCAGCAGGCGGCGCTCCGTCTCGTAGGCGATGCGCTCCACGTCGGCGAAGGGGACGTTCTTGTCGAGCAGCAGGGCAAGGTCGCGGCGCACGGCGGGGTATTTTGACAACTCCACATAGCTGACTGCATGGCCTCGGATAGCCTTCATCAGTTCTTTCCAGTTGAGGTCTGCAAAGAAGACCTCATTTTCGATGGCGAAAGGACGGAGTAACTTGCGGGTGACGATGCCGACGGTAGCCAACAGCTTTCCTCCGCGCGTGTGGAATGTGAGGGCGGCTGAGAAGATATCGTTCTTCAGATTGCCCACCACCATAGCCTGACGCTCAATGCCCAGGCGGGCGAAGATGTTCTCCACGTAGCCCTTCAGCTCATAGACCGACGATGCCTGGTCGGCATGGGCCCAGGAGTTCTGAATCTTCTTGCCTGTCACCCAGAGGCCCAAGTGGTAATCCTCGCTGTAAGGCGAGAGGATGGCCTTGGCGTCGGGCTTGCTGATGCCCTCGACGACGGTGGGCTGAGCGGGAGCCGCTTCGCGGCGGTTCTCGTTGTGGAAGTAGTAGCAGTTGCCGAACTCGAAGAATTTCAGGTCGGCGTTCTTGCGGTTGGCGTTGCGGGCGATGCTCTCCAAACCGCCGAAGAGCAGCGTCTGACGCATTACGTTCAGGTCGGCGCTCAACGGATTCATCAGCCGGACAAGGTTGGCCGACGGATAGGCCTCGAGTCCGTCGTAGTAGGCGGCACGGGTGAGCGAGTTATTCAGTATCTCGTTGAATCCACAGCCCACCAGCTGTTCGCCGATGACGTTTTGCAGCTTCTGGCTCTGGTCGATAGCAGTCTTCACGGAGAGACTTGACTTCAGCGTCGTGGGAATCTCCACGTTGTTGTAGCCGTAGATACGCAGGATGTCCTCCACCACGTCGCAGGGGCGCTGCACGTCCACGCGGTAAGGGGGCACGCTCAGTGTCAGCCCTTCGGCCGTCTCGCTGACGGTCTTCATCTCCAAGCTGCTGACGATGCTCTTCACCGTCTCAGCGGGGATGTGTTTGCCAATGAGGCTGTCCACGTAGTCGTACTTCAGTTCCACCTCAAAGTCGGCGATGGGGTTCGGGTAGCTGTCTGTAATCTCCATAGCGATGGTGCCGCCCGCCAGCTCCTTCACCAGCAGGGCTGCCTGCTTCAGGGCGTAGATGACGCCGTTGGGGTCGATGCCGCGCTCGAAACGGAAGCTGGCGTCGGTCTGCAGACCGTGACGGCGAGCGCTCTTGCGAATCCACGTGGGGTGGAAGTAGGCGCTCTCCAGGAAGATGTTCTTCGTCGTCTCCACCGTGCCGCTCTCCAGTCCGCCGAAGACGCCTGCGATGCACATGGGCTCCTCGGCCCCGTTGCAGATCATCAGGTCGCGCTCGCTGAGCTTGCGCTCCACGCCGTCGAGGGTGACGAACGGGGTGCCCTCGGGCTTCGTCTCCACGATGACCTTGCCGCCCTTGATTTTGTCGGCGTCGAAGCAATGCAGCGGCTGACCGTAGGCGTGCAGGATGTAGTTGGTGATATCGACGATGTTGTTGATGGGACGCAGGCCGATAAGGGTGAGCTTGTCCTTAAGCCATTCAGGGCTCTCCTTGACGGTGACGCCCTTGACGGTGACGCCGGCATAGCGCGGGCAGGCCTCGGTGTTCCTCACCTCGACGGGTATGACGAGGTCGTGGTTATCGACGTTGAATGCCTCGTCCGATGGGCGAGTGAGGCTGGTCTTCCGTCCATTCTGCACCAGCCAGGCGTAGAGGTCACGAGCCACGCCGTAGTGGCTGCACGCATCGGCGCGGTTGGGGGTGATGTCGACTTCGATGACGTATTCGCTTTTGATATGATAATAGTCCTTAGCGGGCGTACCAGGCACGGCGTCAGCAGGCAGCACAATAATGCCGTCGTGGTTGATACCAATACCGATTTCGTCCTCAGCGCAGATCATACCGTTCGACTCCACGCCACGCAACTTACTCTTCTTGATGGTGAAAGCCGTGTCGCCGTCATAAAGCTTCGTGCCCAGGGTGGCGACGATGACCTTCTGCCCTGCCCTGACGTTGGGAGCGCCGCAGACAATCTGCACAGGCTCGCCCCCGTCGCCTAGGTTGACGGTCGTGACGTGCATGTGGTCGCTATTGGGATGGGGCTCGCACGTCAGCACCTCGCCGACCACGATGCCTGCCAGTCCGCCCTTGATGGTTTCCACTTCTTCCACTCCGCCCACTTCCAGTCCGATGGAGGTCAGGGCCACAGCTACCTCATCAGGCGTGAGGTCAGTCTGAACATACTCTTTCAGCCAATTATACGAGATATTCATTTTTCGTTTATTCTGTTATTTTCCTTATTATTATAAAAGGCATAGCACATAAAATGCCATTTCAAACTGCAAAAATAATACGAATCTGACGAACGAACAAATTTATTTGAGATTTTCTGAGCGAAGCCGGCAAAAACCTGCCTCCCTCCCCTCGCATGAAAACTGAAAACTATCATACTGAAACTGCTGAAACGTCGCAGTTGCATCACGGTTTATACGTACGTTAAAAAGGGTAAATTCGTTGGTGTGTTTCAGCGATTACACTACCTTTGCGGTGTCGTTTTTAGAAAAAAAATGAAACACACGACGATTCTTCTTTTGCTGCTGGGCTATGTGGCGGTCCTCACCACGGGCATTCATGCCCAGGAAGGTCTGCCGACACTCGTCATCACTACTTCAGGTCCCCTTAACGCCCAGGAGAAGGTGGACGCTCACCTCACGACGAAAGGCTACGATGGCCCCATCGGCATCAAGCTACGAGGCAACAGTTCGCTGGCCTTCAACCAGAAGAAATACACGTTCGAGACGCGCGACGGCAACGGCAAATCGCATTCCGTCAGCCTGCTGGGCATGCCTGCCCATAGCGACTGGGTGCTCCTCGCCCCTTATAACGATGTCTCCATGCTACGCGATCCCCTAGCGTTCAAGCTGTGGCGCGACATGGGACATTGGGGACCACGCACGGTAATGTGCGAACTGACCATGGACGGTGATTACCAAGGTATATACATTCTCTGCGAAGCCATCAAACGGGGCAAGAACCGCGTAGACATCAGCGAAATGAAAGCCAGCGACACCAATGGACGGGCGCTGACGGGAGGCTATCTTCTGCGTATCGACACCTTCAACGACGACGACGCCACCTTCACCTCCAAGGTCCCTGGCATCGGAGAGGGCAGCATGTCCAGCGAGGTCATTTGGTCGTGCATCTACCCGAAGAAGAAAAAACTGCAGCCCGAACAGCTCGACTACATCCAGCGCTATGTGGACACCGTAGAACAGGTGATACAATCAGACTCGTTTGCCGACCCCACGAAGGGCTATGCCTGCTATATCGATGTGCCCTCGTTTGTAGACTATTTCATCCACACCGAACTCAGTCTCAATGCCGACGGCTATAAGCGTAGCGCCTACTTTTACAAGGAACGGCAGAAGAAGAACGGTAGCGGCGGCAAGCTCGTCGCCGGCCCTGTATGGGACTACAACCTCGCCTACGGAAACTGCAACTTCGCCAATGCCAACAACCCCGAGGCCTGGTGCTACGAAGGGGCGAGCAACAACCCCACGCCTGCTATATGGCAACGGCTGCTCCAGGACATTACGTTTCGCCGTGCTGTGAAGACACGCTATCAAGAACTTCGTCAGACGGTTTTCAGCGACCAGGCCATCAACGACTTCATTGACCGCCAGGTGCAATTGCTTGCCCAGGCCACGGACCGCCACTTCAAAACATATCCCGAACTATTGGTGAGCGAAGAACGCAAGCAACAACTCGACCAGCAGAATCAAGCGAACCCTTTCGGTGCCTTCCCTCCTTTCGGCGCCTTTCCGATGGGTGCCTTCCCTCCCCAAGGCGACTTTCCACCGACAGACAGCATCATCCCTCCCTTCGGCGTCTTCCCGATGGGTGAGTTTCCGATGGGCGCCTTCCCTCCCCAGGGCGCAGGCTTTCCTCCGATGGGCAATATCACCTTTGACGCCACAGGAATGTTTGCCGCCTACCGTGTCAGCTCGTATGACGAAGAGATTGCCACCCTTAAGCAATGGCTGGCGAACCGTCTTGCCTTCCTCGACCGCAACATCGCACGTTTCGATACCGACTGGCAGCCCCGCATCCAGCCCCTCGTCGAGAAAAAACTCCCATTCCCTTTCGTTCAGGTTAAAAACTAATTGCCCGTTCCTTATAACAAACGCCACGCTGCTCGGCGTAGCGTTTGTTTAGGGAACGCGTTATTCAACTCGTCACCCGCAAGCATAAGGGGTCAGAAGCGCGGGCTCCCTCCCGAGGGGGCGCGGAAGGGGTCGTCTTGATCAGGCAGAGGGGGAATGTCGGGCATGGGTGCAGCAGGCGGCATCCCTTCGGGCGAGGCATTCCCGCGCATCTTGCGGTTGCGCTTGCTGCCATAGACGGCCTCGGCATCGCGGATGCTGTTCTCGTTGAGGTTGCGGAAGCGTGCCAGCGCGCTCTCAAAGCGTAGCCTGACGTCACCCACAGAACCGTTGCGATGCTTAGCTACGATGATTTCAGCCAGGCCATGAAGGTCGTTGCCCTTGTCGTCCTCATAGATGTGGTAGTACTCTGGACGATGGATGAAGCAGACGATATCGGCATCCTGCTCAATGGCTCCCGACTCGCGCAAATCACTCAGCTGGGGACGTTTTCCCTCGATACCCTCGCGGTTCTCAACACCACGGTTGAGCTGCGAGAGGGCGATGACGGGGATGTCGAGCTCCTTGGCGAGGCCTTTGAGAGAGCGGCTGATGGTGCTGACCTCTTCCTGTCGGCTGCCATAGGCGAGGCCGCCGTTCATGAGCTGAAGATAGTCGATAATAATCATCTGGATGTTGTGCTCGCGGACGAGACGACGGGCCTTGGTGCGTAGCTCGAAAATAGAGAGCGAAGGGGTATCATCGATATAGAGGGGAGCCTCGGAAAGTTCCTTCAAATGGTAGTCCAACATGGCCCACTCCTCGCGCACCAGTTGGCCACTTTTTATTTTATCGCCGCTGATTTCGCAGACGTTGCAGATGAGGCGGTTGACAAGCTGGATATTGCTCATTTCAAGCGAGAAGAGAGCGATGGGCATTTTGTTGTTGACGGCAATGTTCTTGGCCATGGAGAGGACAAAGGCAGTCTTTCCCATAGCAGGACGGGCAGCGATGATAATGAGGTCGGACTTCTGCCAGCCGCTGGTCATCTTGTCGAGTTCGTAGTAGCCCGAGGGAAGTCCCGTCATGCCAGTTTCGTTGGCGGCAGCCTTTTTCAGCTGCTCCACCGCCTGCGCCACAACGGTGCCAATCTGGACGTATTCCTTGCGGAGGTTTTGCTGCGAGATTTTGAAGAGCTCGGCCTCAGCATTCTGCATCAGCTCGTCAACGTCGCGCGTCTCGTCGAAAGCATCGGCCTGCACCTCGCTTGAGAAGGTGATAAGCTGGCGTGCGAGGGATTTCTGGGCTATGATCTTAGCGTGTTTCTCGATGTGAGCAGACGAGACCATACTGCCCGCCAGCTGCGAGATGTAGAGCGGCCCGCCGATGTTGTCGAGCTCGCCCATGGTGCGCAGCTGCTCTGTGACGGTGAGGATATCGACAGGGTCCTCGTTGAAAGCGAGCGCCTGGATGGCCTGAAAGACCTTTTGGTTGCGTACTTCGTAGAACGACTCGGGCTTCAGCAGCTCGCTAATGCGTGCGTAAGCGTCACTCTCAATCATCAGAGCGCCCAGCACGGCGCGCTCCAATTCTGGCGCCTGAGGCTGCAGATGGCCGTAGTCGTCCATCTGGCGGGGTTCGACGGTTCGTTTCGCAGGGGTTCGACGGGGGTTGGTTGACGGTGGCATGAATGGTATTTGTAATTGAGAATATTTTTTGACGGTGCAAAAATAGGGATAATTCGGGACGCGGCGAAATTGCTTTCAAGTTTTTTTTCCACATTGTTTCCACAATCGTTGTGGATAATTCCAAAAAAGTCGTACCTTTGCAAAGGAAATTCCTAGTTTATAGACCTCATTCGTCAACCCTCATGATTGTCTTCCCCAATGCCAAAATAAACCTCGGTCTGCGCGTCACAGGCCGCCGTTCCGATGGTTACCACAATCTCGACACCATCTTCTACCCTATTCCCCTCTGCGATGCGCTGGAGGTGGTGCCCATGACTATAAGCCAACAGACTGACATTCAGCTGCACCTTGTGGGGGCTGAGCTGGAGGGAGCGCTGGACGATAACCTTGTGGTGCGCGCCTACCAACTGCTGAAGGGCGAGTTCCCCAATCTGCCAGCTGTAGAGGTGTGGCTCTACAAACACATCCCTTCGGGCGCAGGACTGGGCGGAGGGTCGGCCGATGCCACTTTCATGCTACGCCTGCTGAACACCATGTTCACCCTCGGCCTTACGGATGACCGCCTCGAGGCCCTCTCCTCCTCATTGGGAGCCGACTGCCCGTTCTTCGTCCACAACACGGCTGTTCGCGCCACAGGCACAGGCAACGTTTTTTCGCCCGTTACACTCGACCTCACAGGCTACCGCATTGTCGTTGTCAAGCCCCCCGTCTTCGTCTCCACCCGCGAAGCCTTCGGAAAGATTGACGAATTGTTGAACGATGAACGGTCAGCCGTTAGCGAAGAAGCCGCTGACGCATACGGCACTATCCTCTCACCGCAAACCCTAACCAACGACTTCGAGCGGAGCGTTTTTCCCCTCCACCCTGAGTTGGCAGCCATCAAGCGGAAGCTCTACGATGCAGGCGCTACGTATGCCTCTATGAGCGGAAGCGGCTCAGCCCTCTACGGCCTCTTCCCTGCCACCGTTCCCTGCCCCCTCACGCCCCACGACTTCCCCTCATGCTTCTTCTGGCAAAGCGTCCTCAAATAAACACTTTTTCAGAAAGGGAGCCGCTTGGCTCCCTTTCTCTATTCACCATGGACCCGTGCCGTCAGATGCTTGGGCTGTTCCGTCAGATGCTTGGGCTATTCCGCCAGATGCTTGGGATGTGCGCACAGCCCAAGGGGCAACGGGCGTAGCGTTTGATGAGAATAAGAATAACGCTAGTATAACAGCAAAGGCATCCCCAAAAGGAGATGCCTTCGTTGCTTCCGTGAAGCACCCTGCGGGATTACTTCTTGAAATAGCGGTTGAAGAGGCCTTCGAAGCCCTTGCCGTGACGGGCCTCGTCCTTGGCCATCTCATGAACGGTATCGTGGATGGCATCGAGGTTCTGGGCCTTGGCATTCTTGGCGATGCGGAACTTGTCCTCGCAGGCGCCGGCCTCAGCCATCATGCGCTTCTCAAGGTTGGTCTTGGTGTCCCAGACCACCTCGCCCAGCAGCTCGGCGAACTTGGCGGCATGCTCGGCCTCTTCCCAGGCATAGCGCTTGAAAGCCTCAGCTATCTCGGGATAGCCTTCACGGTCGGCCTGACGGCTCATCGCCAGGTACTGGCCCACCTCGCTACACTCACCGTTGAAGTGGTTGCGCAAGTCGCGCAGCATCTCCTCGTCGCAGCCCTTCGCCACGCCAATGACGTGCTCTTGGACAAACTGGATGCCCTCGGTCTCCTCTACTTTTTTGAACTTCGATGCCGGCACACCACATTGGGGGCACTTGGCAGGGGCTTCGTCACCTTCATAGACGTAGCCGCAAACGGTACAAATGAATTTTGCCATAACGTTTTTTGTTTTTAGGGTTAATGATGTTTTTTCTGAGTATACTGAATATTCCGAGTTTTTCTGAGTATTCCGATTTTCAGCGACTGCAAAGATAGTTCTTTCCTAAAAACCGCCAAAGCCTTTTCTCACTTTTTACGTTTTTTTTATGATTATCTCCCCTTCGCGCTTTTTTTTGCAAAAAAAGCATTATCTTTACGGCCGCAAACGAGAAAAAAAGACAAACCCTTTTATAATATTAGAATGAAAAGAGACACCGAAATCTTCAACCTCATCGAAGAGGAACATCAGCGTCAGCTGAAGGGCATCGAACTGATTGCCTCGGAAAACTTTGTAAGTGACCAAGTCATGGAAGCCATGGGCTCGTACATGACCAACAAATATGCTGAAGGCTATCCTGCCAAGCGCTACTATGGCGGCTGCGAGGTAGTCGACAAGAGCGAGAACCTCGCCATCGAGCGCGTCTGTCGTCTGTTCGGCGCAGAGTACGCTAACGTGCAGCCCCACAGCGGCGCGCAGGCCAATGCTGCCGTATTCCTTGCCTGCCTCAACCCTGGCGACAAGTTCATGGGCCTCAACCTGAGTCACGGCGGACACCTCTCGCATGGTTCACCCGTCAACACTAGCGGCATCCTCTATCAGGCTTGCGAGTATAACCTGAATAAGGAGACGGGACGCGTCGATTATGACCAGATGGAGGAGACTGCCCTGCGCGAAAAGCCAAAGATGATTATCGGCGGAGGCTCGGCCTACAGCCGCGAATGGGACTATGCCCGCATGCGCCACATTGCCGACGAGGTAGGCGCCATCCTGATGATCGACATGGCCCACCCTGCCGGACTCATCGCTGCTGGATTGCTTGACAACCCGCTCAAGTACGCCCATATCGTTACCTCAACCACCCACAAGACCCTGCGCGGTCCGCGCGGAGGCATTATTCTGATGGGTAAGGACTTCCCCAATCCTTGGGGCAAGACGACGCCGAAGGGCGAAATAAAGATGATGTCGGCCCTGCTGAACAGCGCCGTTTTCCCAGGCATTCAAGGTGGCCCGCTCGAGCACGTCATCGCCTCCAAGGCCGTTGCCTTCGGCGAAGCCCTGCAGCCCGAGTTCAAGACCTACCAGATGCAGGTAAAGAAGAACGCTGCCCGTCTAGCAGAGGAACTGATGGGCAGAGGTTTCCACATCGTCAGCGGAGGTACGGACAACCATAGTATGCTTGTGGACCTTCGCCCCAAATACCCCGACCTCACAGGTAAGGTGGCAGAGAAGGCCCTTGTTGCTGCAGACATCACAGCTAACAAGAACATGGTGCCTTTCGATACCCGTAGCGCCTTCCAGACCAGCGGTATCCGCCTCGGCACACCTGCCATCACCACCCGTGGCGCCAAGGAGGATCTCATGGTGGAGATTGCCTCCCTTATCGAAACAGTCCTCAACGCCCCTGAGGACGAGACGGTCATCACCCGTGTCCGCGCTCATGTCAACGACATCATGAAGGGCTATCCCCTATTTGCCTGGTAATATATGTTCAACAAGCAGCTTCTCCAGCCCGACAGCATTGTCGTCGTGGGTGGCTCGAACAACACCCACAAGCCCGGCGGTGCCGTAGTCCGCAACCTCATTAGCGGCAACTACAGCGGCACCCTCCGCATCATCAATCCTAAGGAGGACGAGGTGCAGGGCATCAAGGCCTTCCACGATGCCAAGGAACTGCCGCCCACGGACCTGGCCATCCTGGTGGTGGCTGCCAAGTATTGCCCCGAATATGTTGACTACCTGACCGAGCACAAGGGCGTTCGCGCGTTCATTATTATTAGCGCGGGCTTTGGCGAGGAGACCCACGAGGGTGCCNNCGCGCCTTCATCATCATTTCGGCAGGCTTTGGCGAGGAGACAGCTGCTGGTGCCGCTCTCGAGCAGCAGATTCTCGACACCTGTGAGCGCTACAGCGCGGCTCTCATCGGGCCAAACTGTATTGGCCTGCTCAATGCCCATCACCATAGCGTCTTTACCAAGCCCATCCCTCGCCTAACCCCAGAGGGCGCCGACTTCATCAGCGGCAGCGGAGCCACAGCGGTTTTCATCCTCGAGTCCGCCGTTACCAAAGGGTTGGCGTTCAACTCTGTTTGGAGCGTGGGCAACGGCAAGCAGAT
>DBYJ01000001.1:0-164 GCA_002309805.1 Bacteroidales bacterium UBA1189
GTGTTGAACAGGTAGTGGATGCCCATTTTGTAACGGCGCCTGAGCACGTCTTCAGGAATGTTGTGGCCGCCGCTTGCAACCCTGTCGCGCACCCTCTGGATGGCAAGTTCGGGGTTCTGGAGCCAGAGGTAGATGAGGGTTATTTTGTAGTTCCGCTCCTTTGC
>DBYJ01000001.1:303-2418 GCA_002309805.1 Bacteroidales bacterium UBA1189
CTTGGCGAACTCGTCTGAATTGACGAACTCCCGGCAATCCAGGATTTCAGGCAAGAATGTATATGACGCGGTGGTTTTGCCCGCGCCGTTGCAGCCCGACAGAATAAAGAGTCTTGGCATTATTTGTTGTGGGTTACTCCGTATCCGAACAGGGCGAAGTCTCCAAGCAGGGGATCTTCGGGCCAGATTTTACGGAAGTGAGAGGTTATCTCTTCTGCTGTCTTGATGTCTTTGGAGCGCCTTTTTGTGAGTCCCAGCGCCGACGCTTGGGAGTAAACATGTACGTCCAGCGGGACCAGAAGGGACGCGGGGTCGGTATTCGTCCAGAGACCGAGATCGACCTTGCCGTCGCGCCTGACCATCCAGCGGCGCATAAGGTTGATTTTCTTGTCAGGAGCCGAAGGGTCGTCTTTGCGGCGGAACACTATTGAGCGTATCTCTTTGGCCGACAGGCTCTCAAGGCTGTCGTGCCAGCTGTACCACTCGCGCAGGCGCCCGCAAATGCCTGCGGTTTCGCTCCATTTGACCGTGCGGTGCAGGGAAGTCTCGTCGGCGCGGTAGTCTCCCGACATGACATAATCGTAGGGACGCCACTGCATTTCATCGAACAAGCGGGAGCAGTCGCGTACTATCATGGCCCGCTTGCCCCAGGCGAGGAATGAAGCAAAGATGGCGGCAATTTCAACGTCCTGCAGGGATGCCCCCTTGCGGACGAACTCTTTTGGGAAAGCTATCGGATCCTCCTCGAAGTACTTCGGGTCGTTGTACTCCTCGGCCCATTCCTTCATTTGTTCGATGGTCTTGCGTGTCATTTTTCTGCGGTAAATGGTTTGTCGCCGAGGCCTTGCCAGCGATAGAGCCGCGCCGTGCAGCTCTGTATTCCGGTGGCCTTGTCTTTATGGTTCTCGGAAATGTACCAGAGTCCGTCTCCGAGCGGGCAGAGCCCGGTAGAACCCCACTTGAACTGCCAGCCGCGTACGCCCGAGGCCTGGTCGAGAAGGCCGGCATCGGAGAGACGCAAGGTCTCGTGCTTCTCGCCGAGCCCTGCGGGAACAGCCTTGCGGGGCTTTTGCCTAACGTCTATGCTGAACAGCGGGTAGTTGGGGTAGATAGGTTTCTTTCCGTTATAAACGGCCATGTAGATGCGTCCTGTGTGGGCATCGTAGGCCAGGTTCTGCACTCCCCAGGTGGTGTTGCCGGTAAAGATGAAGTACTTGTGCAGCGGCTTTTCGGGACCGTTGGTCGGAACGGTCCCGAATACCACCGGAGTTTCGTATTTGGGTTTCCAGTTCTTGATGTCGTAGCAGAGAAGCACCTGATTGTCGTTGTCGGTGCGGGCGTTGTCGCCGTAGATGCCGTAAGCAACGTACAAGTACATCTTTTTGCTGCATTTTCCTATGCCGGGAGCGAAGGTTATACCGTCGATACCTGAGCATCCGTAGGTGCTTTCTACATAGTCTTTGCAGGCCTCCCTGATGCACACAGTGGTCATAACGCCGTCTTTCTCGGGATCCATGCCTATGCGGTCGATGCGGTCTACGTCTATTATGGCAACATAGAATACCGACTGCTCATGGCTGAGGCTTTCCACTCCCAGGCGTTTTGCTACGCCCTGCCCGATAACATCGTCTTTACATTCGAGCGAGGCGTACACCCTCCCGTCAGGGCCCAGCGTCATGGCCCCCAGGTGCCCCTGGATGCGACCGATGGTGCCGAGAATATTGCCCTGGAGGTCCGTTTTGATGAACGAACTGGTGAAGGAGAAGTACATGCATCCTTTAGCTCTGTCGAGGGCTATGCCCTGCACGTGACCGTCTTTGACGGCCACATACACCGAGTCGGGGAGCTCGGCGGCAAGAGCGGCGGCGCAAAAAAGCACTCCGGCTATGACACTCAGAAAACGCTTCATTGCTATGCGGTTGCAGCTTCCAGTTTCTTGAGCATGCTGAACATTACTATGCCGCTTATGACGCAGAGGGCCATAAGTACGCACCAGTTGACCCACAGGGGAACGTTGTTCCAAAGCATCGAAGGAATGGAGCTGAGGTAGTTGCCGATTGCAGTGGCGGCGAACCACAGACCCATCATGAGGCCCTTGTATTTGGGCGGAGCTAC
>DBYJ01000001.1:2470-48920 GCA_002309805.1 Bacteroidales bacterium UBA1189
GAGATCAGATAGGTGGGAACCACCGGGTCGGGTGATACACCGCCCACGTTTATCAATTCCGAAGGAGCGGGCTGGCCCTTGGATGCTGCAAGCATGATAAGGTAGCCGATGGCGGCGACGAACATTCCCAGACCGATTTTCTTAGGTGCTGAAGGCTCTTTGCCTTTGCTTGCCAGAGCGCCGAACAGAGCCATGGAGATAGGCGTAAGGGCAACCACGAAGAAGGGGTTGAACTGCTGGAACTGCTGTGGGAAGATGTCGATAATGCTGTCCATGTGGGCATAGATGGCATAGACGCCGCCCCAAAGAGCCAACGTGACGAGGGCGGAGATGAGGCGTGCTTTCTTCGTCTCGGACTGGAACACGGCAAACAGCGTGTAGATGCTGATGGCGATGAGGGCGAGGGCCCAGATGTTGAAGCCAATTTTCATCCAGCCTCCGCAGGTGGCCATGGTGTAGTCGCGGGCAAACCAGGTGAGCGACTGGCCGTTCTGGTGGAAGGCCATCCAGAAGAAGATGACGACGGCAAACACGAGACAAAGGGCCACGATGCGGTCCTTGGTCTGCTTGGGAGTGAGCTCCACATAGCTCTCGTTCTTGGCCTGCTGCTTGGCGGTTACGTCAGCATGCTTGAACCAGCTGCGGGTAGCCATATAAATAATGATGGAGACAATCAGCGAAACGCAGGCCACGGCAAAGCCCATGTTGTAGGCCGAGGAGAGGTGCTCGATGTAGTAGTTCGAGAATTCCGTGAGATTCATGCCTGAGATGCCCGGCATCTGCCCCATGAGCTCCTGCAGCTTGGTGGTGTTCTCAGCTGCAATCGTGCCATCCAGATACTGGTGGGCCAGAGCGGGAATGTCGGCCTTGTAGATGAGGCCTGCCTTGGAAAGGAAGCGGTTGGTGATGGCTGTAGCGGCAGCGGGGGCAAACATGGCGCCGATGTTGATGGCCATGTAGAAGAGGCTGAAGGCACTATCGCGCTTCGCTGAGTACTTCGGGTCGTCGTAGAGGTTGCCTACGAGCACTTGCAGATTTCCCTTGAACAAGCCCGTTCCGACGGAGATGAGGAACAGGGCGCCCAGCATAAGGGCAAGGCCGAGGCCGTTGGCTGCCGTGGGGATGGAGAGGCAGACGTAGCCGGCAAACATGATGCAGATACCCGTGACGACGCACTTGCCGTAGCCGATCTTGTCGGCCAGGATGCCGCCCACGACGGGCATGAAATAGACGAGTGCCAGGAAGATGGCGTAGATCTGACTGGCTGTGGCTCCTTGGAAACCAAATTTGGCCTGGAGGAACAGCATGAAGATGGCTAACATCGTGTAGTAGCCGAAGCGTTCGCCGGTGTTGGCGAGGGCAAGGGCGTAGAGCCCTTTGGGTTGTCCTTTGAACATGGTGATATAGAATTAGAATGAATGGTTCAAGGGAAGGCCGAGAGCCTTGAAACACTTGACAATCTTCTCCTGGGCGCGGTCCACTTGTTCCTTAGTGTGGGTGGCCATAAGAGAGAAGCGCAACAGCGTTTCATCGGGGCCGCAGGCGGGCGGGATGACGGAGTTCACATAGACGCCCTCCTCCAATAACATATGGGTGAGGATGAAAGTCTTTTCGTAGTCGCGCACGTAAATAGGGATGATGGGGGTTTCCGTGGCGCCAATCTCGAATCCTAGGTCATGGAAATTCTTCAGGGCATAGCGTGTCACCTCCCAAAGGTGCTCGATGCGCTCAGGCTCTGATTTCATGATGTGGAGTGCCTCGCGGGCGGCAGCCGTAGCGGCAGGGGTGGCGGAGGCGCTGAAGATGTATGAACGGCTACTGTGGCGAAGCCAGTTCATCGTATCGGAGTCGGTAGCGATGAAACCGCCGATGGAGGCCAGCGATTTGCTGAAGGTGCCCATGATGACATCGACCTTGTCCGTCAGTCCGAAGTGATCGCACGTGCCACGGCCCTGACGGCCCAATACACCTAGACCGTGTGCTTCATCCACCATCACGTTGGCTTGATACTTTTCGGCCAATCGTGTGATTTCAGGCAGGTTGGCGATATCACCCTCCATGCTGAACACGCCGTCCATGACAATCAGTTTAATGGCATCGATAGGTAGGCGCGAGAGAACTTTCTCGAGATCCTCCATATCGTTGTGCTTGTACTTGCGCGGGGTGGAGAAGGAGAGGCGCCGTCCATCAACGATGCTGGCATGGTCGCGCTCGTCACAAATGATGTAGTCATCCTTGCCCGTGAGGCAGGAGAGGGTGCCGAGGTTGGCTTGGAACCCCGTGCTGTAGATGATGGCTTCGTCCTTACCGACGAACTCGGCAAGTTCTTTTTCAAGTTCAAGATGGATATCGAGTGTACCGTTCAGGAATCGGCTGCCGGCGCAACCGGTGCCGTATTTACGGGTGGCTTCCACCGCGGCTTCAATAACGCGCGGGTCACCCGTTAGTCCAAGATAAGAGTTCGAACCGAACATGAGGACGTTGTGACCTTCCATGCATACTTCGGTATCTTGTTTGCTTTCAATATAGTGGAAGTACGGATAGATGCCTATCTCCATCAAGCGCTGAGGCTCGCGGTACTTCATCATTTTTTCTCGAAGAAGATTCATGACAGTTGGTTAAATTTTTATTTCAATCTGCAAAGATACGGCTTTTGCGGAACATTGCCTCCTTTTCTTCAATTTTCTTTTAGAAAAATGGCTTTTTTTCGTTGTTTTATGCGTTTTTTACGTGGAAGTGTGCCAAAATACGGAAAAAGTGGCTACCTTTGTGCTCGCATAATAACTAGATTATTCGCCTTTAAGAAAACAAGAAATCATGAAGACAAGAATCCAATTTTTCTTTAGCCTATGTGCGCTGTTGTGTGCTGTGCTGCTGCTCTTTTCGTGTAATCCTGAATCGTTGAGCGTCCACGATGTGGAGGGCGAGTACGACGGGAAGGTCGATGCAGAGGTTGCCGCCGTTTCGCTGGGTACGGTTGGAATGGCTCACACGGTGGTGACCAGTCCTGATAATCTGAAACTGCGTGTGGCCTTTGAGAATCTGCAAGTGGGTACGTTTGACTTGGGCAGCTTTACGGTGGATTGCGGCGTTGAGTACAACGAGCGCGAAGGGAAGTTTAACCTTTATGGAGAGCCGCAGGTGAAGTTTAAAAACTACGGCAAGCTGCCCGTGAAAGTAAGCGGTGAGGCCAACGGGGGAATCCTCGGCCTCACGCTCGATATCTCTAAACCCCTGAACTTAAAACTGGAGTATACAGGGTTTAGGAAGAATTAAAAACTTACTTTACTCTTATTATTGACAAGGAGTTGGCGGGTGCAAGGTAGCTTCCGTCAGCAGAAAGAGTGAAGGGGAGCGTCTGTGGGATGACCTTCTCCGGCTCCTGCTTGGTGTTCTCGTCAAGAGCATCGCCTTTCAGGAGAGTCAATTTCGCTTTGCTCCAGTCGTAACGGCTGCCTTCAGCAAGGGTGATGTTCACAGGAGCATCTTTTTCGCCAAAGTTCACCAACTTCACGATAAGTTCACCGCTCTTGGCATCCACCTCGGCGTTGGCGTAGAAGATATCGGGCGTTTCGACCGTGAAGTCGTGCACCTTCTCGCCGTCGATGTAGGTGGTGATATGGTCGTTGCGCACCTCCACTTTCAGGGTATACCAGCGGCCCGTCTCAATTCGTCCACGTGCGCTGGCGGGCTGCGTCTTGCCGCCGTTGAAAATGTCCTCCACAGCATGCTGGCTGTTGCCCCATCCGGCCACGTTGAACCAGCGGTAGTTTTGCTTGCCCGTATGGTCAAAGACAAGGAGAAATCCTTCATCGCCATCCGTCTTGCGAGCCTGCACGATAACGTCGTAGTCGCGGCTTTGCATCTCCGTAGGGCAGATGGCTACGCAATGCTCTTGGATAGCCGTCTGGCGGATGACGCCGTTAGGGTCGTTTTCCCAAGTGCCTGCGCTAATTTCCCAATCCTTTACGTCCACAGAAGGCCATTTTGAGCTGGTTGGAGGAACCTGCTCGTAGAGTGTTTTTCCGTCGGGTGTGGTAACTCTCAGCCCTTTGTATTCCACAGCAGTATTCCACGCTCCTAAGCCCACACGGAAGTGGTCGGGCTTCTCCTGCTTTGTCTGGGTAAGCGAGGTTTTGACAGTATGCGTGCCGACGTTCTTCGCCATCAGTCCCTGCACATAGTAGCTGGGGCTGGCCCAGCTCTGGGCGGCGTCGAAGCGTATCATATCGGGCATCCAATGGCGGTCGTGTATGTTGACGAAGATGGGGGCATAGCTGGCCATGCTTACCACATCGCCGTTGTTCTCCATACCCATCATGAAGACGGCCTCGCCTAAGGCTGCCTTGAGGTTGCCCTCGCCGCAGTCGCTGGTGACGGCATACTCGCCGCAGTAGATTTTGGGACCCTGACGGTCGTAGTTGTCGTAATGATGATATTTGCCGGCAAACCAGCTGGGGCTGCGGTAGTAGTGCTCGTCGAGTAAGTCAACGGGGTTGTCGTTACGCCAGGTAGGGAAATCCGTGCCCCAGCTTTCAACGTTGCCAATCAGTTGAACGTAAGGATACTTGGCCTTTATGGCCTTGTAGAATTGGGCGTAGCGTTCGGCATAGTGGTCACTCTGCTCGTTGGGGTTAGCCTGATAGTTTTCGTTACCTACCTCAATGAGGCGCAGATTGAACGGTTTCTTATGGCCGTTCTCGATGCGCTTACGTCCCCAGACTGTTGTGGCGTCGCCATTAGCGTATTCGATAGCATCGAGTGCGTTCTGGATGTATTCGTCTATCTCGTCGTAGGGCTGGTTGCCGCCGTGCCAAATGCCCACGTTGACGACGTAGAGCGGTTCGGCGCCAAGGTCCTCGGCCAACTGCAGGTATTCGTGATACCCCATGCCGTCCGTGCAGAGATAGCCCCAGTTGGCATTTATGTGACCTGGGCGTTCCTCAACGGGGCCGACGGTGCGCTTCCATTCATACGCCGTTTCGCGGCTCATGCCCTCCACGAAGCAGCCGCCGGGGAAGCGCATGAATTTCGGATGAAGGTCTGCGAGCTTCTCAGCCAAGTCCTTGCGACAGCCGTTAGGACGATTCTTGTAGGTAGGCGGGAAGAGGCTCACCATATCCAGACAAATCGTGCCTGGCTTGTTGAGCAGGAAGAAAAACTCTGCTTCGTCGGCATCAGCCTTGCCCTTGAAGGTTACCTTGTACTTCTGCCATTCGGGCGTGACGGTCTTAGTAAAGGTCTTCTGTGCTTTCCATTCGCCATCAGCTTTCAGACCCGTAGTGAAGCTGAACTTCGTCTTAGCATCGGCTTTTGCCCAAAAGGTGAGCGTGTATTTGTCGCCCTTTGTGGCTTTGATGCCCCAGAATCCGGTGTTCCTGACTCCTGAAGGAGTGGCTTTCGAGGTTTTAGCGCTTGCCGTGAGTTGTAAGGCGCGTGTCTGGACGTCGTTCATCAACCCCTCGGTGAGCACATTCATTTCAGCGCCTCCTTCCGCACTCCAATGGGGAATGAGGTTGGGGTTGGCAGGACGGCCGAAGCGTTCGCCTCGTCCGTTGTCAAAGCGGCGGTTGCGAATACCTTGATCTATCTCCTCAAACGAACGGTTCTGGATGAGTTCGGCGTAGAGACCGCCTTCGCCAGCGTGGTTGATTTCTTCGTAGAAAAGGCCGTAGAGTGTGGGGCTGATGTCAACGCCCTTCTGAGAAGCATCTACGGTAAGGGTGGCTGTCTGGGACTGGGCTGTCAACGCAAGGGCAGCGACTGAGACGAGGGAAAGGATCTTTTTCATACGCAGAAGATATATTATATATTGGAGAAGGCAAAGATAGGGCGTCTTTGGCAGATTCGCAAATATATGGAACGATTTTTCAGAATTTCAAGTAAAACTCCTTCAACAGCGCCTTGAATTCTGGCGTAGGCACTCCGGGAGTTGCCTCGATGGTAAGCGTGGATATTTCCGGAGATTCCGGATAATCCAGTCTTTCCTGTTGTCCTACGAGCCCTGAAATGAATTCCAGCAAGACCCTTTTCGGTGGTTTGGTGGGGAGGGTGCGGACGTGTGTCTCGCGGACAATGGTAAGGCCGTGAGTGGCGCAGGCTGCAATCATATCCATGCGGCGCTCCGAGGGAATAATGACGGAAAGGGTACCCAAGGGACGTAGCAGCGAGGAAGCGTTCAGGGCAAGGTCGTCAAAGGTGAGCGTATCGCTGTGGCGGGCTGTGGAGCGAGAGGCATCGGGGCAGCGTAAGGCGTTCTCGAAGTAGGGCGGGTTGCAGAGGATGGCATCGAAAAGTCCTTCAAATCCTTTTCTGAAATCAGCCTGCCGAACGATGACACGATTGGCGAAAGGGGAAGCGCCGACATTCTCCTGCGCTTGAAGGACAGCATCAGGGTTAACGTCAATAGCGATGATATGTGCTTCGGGATTGCGCTGTGCAGCCATCAGGGCGATGAGACCCGTGCCCGTACCCACATCCAAAATACTTGTTGACCTGTTAGCTTGTAGACTTGTTGACTTTACATCCGCCCACGCCCCAAGCAGGACACCATCGGTGCCTACTTTCATGGCGCAGAGCTCCTGCTGGATAGTGAATTGTTTGAAGGAGAAATGGTTGGCGGACATCAGACGCGGAAGCCGATGATTTCGCGCACGTCTCGGATGGTCTTGGCTGCGCTCTCGCGGGCTTTCTCGGCTCCTTCGAGGGCGATACGGTCGAGGCGTTCAGTATCAGAGCTGAAGTCGAGGATGCGCTCGCGGATGGGAGCGAGGGTGTTGATGAGGTCTTCAGCCAGCTGTTTCTTCAGGTCGCCGTAGCGTAGCGTCATGTCGTTCCACTTCTCATCGAAGTAGTCGTAGGTTTCCTTCGATGAAACAACGCTTAACAGGGTGAAGAGGTTCTGGATAACCTCGGGTTTCTCGCTGTTAAGTGCCTGTGGGCCAGCATCGGTGACGGCACGCATCACCTTCTTGCGAATGGACGAGGGCTCCTCGCAAAGATAGATGCAGTTTCCTTCGCTTTTGCCCATCTTGCCCGAGCCGTCGAGGCCAGGAATCTTCACACCCTGTCCCACAAGGCTGAACGACTGCGGGATGGGGAAGTACTCCTTGCCGTATTTGTTGTTGAAACGGTTGGCGTAGAGGCGGGCCATCTCCATGTTCTGTTCCTGATCCTTGCCTACGGGCACCTTGTTGGCGCGATGGATGAGGATGTCGGCAGCCATCAGGGTGGGGTAGGTGAGCAGGCCGGCGTTGACGTTGTCAGGCTGCTTGCGAGCCTTTTCCTTGAAGGAGGTGACGCGCTCCAGCTCGCCCAGATAGGCATTCATATTTAAATAAAGGTACAGCTCCAGCACCTCCTTCACATCGCTCTGGATGTAGATGGTGCTCTTCTGGGGATCGATGCCGCAGGCAAGGTATTCAGCCAGTATGGTGCGCGTGCTCCGGCGGATGTCCTCCGGTTTCGGATGGGTAGTCAGGGAGTGCCAGTCAGCGATAAAGAAAAAACACTTGTACTCTTCCTGCAGTCTGACGAAGCTGGTGACGGCGCCGTAGTAGTTGCCGATGTGGAGGTTGCCTGTGGGGCGGATGCCGCTTAATACTGTTTCCATTCTTTTTTTCGCTTTTTAGGTATCAACGAGTTGTCGAATAAAAAAGTCAACAAATCAACGCGCTGCGAACAGTCTTCATTCCGGCTTGTTGACTTGTTGACCTGTTGGCTTCGCCTTCGTCCGTCGCGATTCGGCCAACTGTAGAGACGTGACATGTCGCGTCTCCCCCTTGGCTCTCGCTGCTCCGTCCGTTGACTTGTTGACCTGTTTGGTGGGCGAAGAGGGATTCGAACCCCCGACCTTCTGCTTGTAAGGCAGACGCTCTGAACCAACTGCGCTATTCGCCCTGACTCTTCCGCCTTTCTGCGGAAAGCGGGTGCAAAGGTACGGCTTTCTTTTGATTCTGCAAAGAAAATCCCGTTTTTTTTGATAGTAGTGTGTTTTCAGTAATCCTTATTCGCAGGAATAGCCCTAACAGCTGTTCAGCAAACGGCAAACAACGCAGTTGCAACATCAAACGCTGAAAAAGTCCCAGCCTGTGGGAATAAAATCCCATCCTATGGGACTTTTTTCCCATTTGATGGGACAATTATTCCATTTGATGGAACTTTTTTTCCATCTGATGGAATTTTTATTCCAGCCTATGGAACTTTTTTTCCATTTGATGGAATTTTTTGGGAATTTGATTCTATCTGGACAGTTAAAAACTTTGCCTCAGGAATCCCCTTTTATAATTTGCGGAGGCAAAGAGCGCAGGATAAAACGTAGAGGAATCTTCGCAGATAATCAGATAATCTATCCTCCTATCCTAACCTTCAGGCCGTGGGCGACGAGAAGCTCGAGACTACGTTGCTGGACGGCTTCGGAAGGAGGTGACATAGGAATGCCGTTAGGGTTGTAGGTGGTGCCGAGCTTTTCGTGCTTGCCCTTGCCGATATCGTGGTAGATGAGCAGGTTGACTACTTCGGGTGGCGTGGAAAGCGAGGCGAGGAAACGGGCTGAGGCGCTGATGTTCTGTTCGTCGGCATTGACACCCTCGATAAGGGGAATGCGCACCCAATAGGGTATGCCGAGAGTGGCAACGAGGCGCAAACCATTGAGGATGCGTTCATTCCCCACGCCAGTATAGCGACGATGGAGGGCGGTATCCATGTGCTTGAGGTCGACAAGGAAGAGTTCACAACGTTGTGCAACACGGCGGATGACATCCTCAGAGGTATGGAGGGTGGTATCTACGGCACGATGGAAGCCGCGTCGTCCCAGCTCATCAAGAAGCTGCAACGTGTAGTCAACATGCATGAGGGGCTCGCCTCCGCAAAGGGTGACGCCCCCTCCGCTATCCTCCATAACTTTACGCTCCTTCTCCACGACAGCCATCAGCCCGTCCATCTCCCATGCCCGCCCACTCATCTTCAGAGCCGTTGTAGGGCAGGCGTCGGTGCAAGCTCCGCAAAGAATACAAGCGTTGGCGGTAGGACGAATACCGTCAGGCGTCAGTTGCAGGGCACCCTGCGGACAGATGTCCACACACGTCTTGCAGCCGATGCACTTGCTCTTCGTATAGAGCTTCTGCGCCTCGGCATGCTGTCCTTCGGGGTTGTGGCACCACACACATCGAAGCGGACACCCTTTCAGAAACAGCGTCGTCCGGATTCCTGGCCCATCATTAAGGGCAAAGCGCTTGATGTCGAAAATGAGTGGCATTTAGAACGCTTCGTTTTCGGTACGGGCGATGATTTCGTTCTGGAGCTGGGTGGTCATGTCGTTGAAGTAGTCAGAA
Source organism: Bacteroidales bacterium UBA1189 (assembly GCA_002309805.1). GTDB lineage: Bacteria > Bacteroidota > Bacteroidia > Bacteroidales > Bacteroidaceae > UBA1189. The sequence goes on from DBYJ01000001.1 coordinate 11,803, forward strand.
TAGCCCGCAACGCGTACGAGCAGATCCTTGTAATCGTCGGGGTGCTGTTGGGCATCGAGCAGGGTAGGGGTATCGACGATGTTGAACTGGATATGATGGCCTCCCATAGAGAAATAGCTGCGGATGAAGGCAGCGAGCTTGCATAGGTCTTCCTCACGGCGGAGCAACGAGGGGACGAAGCGGACGTTAAGTAGCGTGCCGCCGCTCATTGTCTGGTCGAGTTTGCCAAGCGATTTGATGACGGACGTCGGGCCGTGGGTGTCAGCACCATGCGAAGGCGAAGTGCCGTCGCTGATGGCAAAGCGTGCGCGGCGCCCGTTGGGCGTAGCGTTACAGACAGAGCCGAAGTAGTTATGGCAGGTGGTACTGAGCATGTTGAGGTGCGTCTTGCCGCCGCGGGTGTTGGGATGTCCATCAATAGCACGGACGAGGTCGTTGTAGATGCGCACGGCAAGGTCGTCGGCATAATCATCGTCGTTGCCGAAGAAGGGGGTGTGGTTCATGATGTATTGGCGCATAACCTCCTGTCCCTCAAAGTCGGTGTCGATGGCTCGAAGGAGTTCGTCCATGGTATAGCGGCTTTCTTCGAAGACGTGCTTGCGGAGGGTGGTAAAGCAGTCGGTTGTGGTACCGAGGCCGGTGCATTGGATATATTGTGTGTTGTAGCGTGCACCGCCGCTATAGTAGTCCATGCCTTTCTCGATGCAGTCGTCGATGAAAAGGCTGAGGAACGTGGCGGGGGCATAGAGGCTGAACATGCGCTCGATGTAGTTGTTGACAGCCAGCTTCATGTTGACGAAATGAACCATCTGCTTGTGCCAAGCCTCGTACAGTTCGTCGAAATTTTTGAAATCTCTCGGGTCGCCGGTTTCCAATCCCAGTTTCTTTCCTGTGATGGGGTCGATGCCATTGTGTAGCGTTATCTCGAGGATTTTCGGGGTGTTCAGATAGCCTGTGAGCAGATAGGCTTCCTTGCCGAATGCGCCTACTTCGATACAACCCGAGCAACCGCCTTCGCGGGCATCCTCGAGGCTCTTCCCTTGGCGGACGAGTTCCTGTACATAGACATCAGGGTTGAAGACACTAGGGTAGCCATAACCTTTACGGATGACGCGGCAGCCGGCAATCAGGAAGCGGTCAGGAGTCTCGCGGCTGATGTGGATAGAGAGGCCGGGCTGTAGTTCATGCAATTCCTCCTGAATCTCCAGAATGATATAGGAAAGTTCGTTCGTGGCGTCCTTGCCCTCTCGGTCGATACCGCCAATGTTGATGTTGGTAAAGTCGTTGTAGGTACCGCTCTCCAACGCCGTGATGCCAACCTTGGGTGGCGCGGGTTGGTTGTTGAACTTTATCCAGAGGCACGAGAGGAGTTCCTTGGCTTTGTCGCGGGTGAGGGAGCCGTCAGCAAGTCCTTGTTCGTAGAAAGGACGGAGGTGTTGGTCGATGTGTCCTGGGTTCATGGAATCCCAGCCGTTGAGTTCGGTGACGGTGCCAAGGTGGACGAACCAATACATCTGTATGGCTTCCCACAGGTTGCGTGGGGCATGGGCGGGGACATTATGGCAGACTTCAGCAATCTGCAATAATTCGGCACGGCGTTGCGGATTTTGCTCGTCGGCAGCCATTTTCTCTGCCAGTTCTGCATGGCGCTCAGCCAAAAGGATAGCGGCATCGCACGAGATGGCCATAGCCTCCAGCTCCTGTTGACGGTCAGTGGCAATAGGATCGTTGATGTAGTCGAGCGAGGCAATCTTTTCCTCTATGCGGCGGCGCACGTCGAGCAGTCCCGTGTGGTACATCTTTCCATCCATGGCGGTATGCCCGGCGGCACGCTGTTCCATGAACTCCGTGAATACGCCAGCGTGATAGGCTTTTTCCCACTCCTTCGATACATGGCTGAAGATGCGTTCACGTTGTGTTCGTCCCTGCCAGTAGGGGATGACTTCGCGCTCATAGGTGTCAATGTCCGTTTGGCTGATGTGGTAGGGCTGCAGCTCGCGGGTATCGAGTACGTGAAGGTCCTCTACGCTATGACACGTCAGTTCGGGAAAGGTGGGCACGGCCTTGGGCTTGGGGCCGCGTTCGCCAACGATAAGTTCATCATCGCCGATATAGATGGTCTTCTTTTTGCAGATTTCGTAGAAGTTACGAGCGCGGAGGATGCAGTTGGGCATCTTTCCGTAATTCTCTTTATAGAAAGCTGTTTCGATAAGGGCTCGCTCGATAGTAAGCGTAGCCGGAGTGTCGAGACTCTGCTGGTGCAGGCGCTTGATGCGATCGTTCATAAGAATGAGAATGAAGAATGAAACTTTAATCTTTAACCCTTAACCTTTAATCTTTAACCTTTAACCCTTTTATCCCCTCACTTCTTCCATTTCCTCGGGGGTCATGGGCTTGTACTGAGTGCCGAGGCGTCGACAGCCGTCGGCGGTGATGAGATAGTCCTCTTCGTTGCGTAGTCCGCCCACGTGACGCCAGCGGTCGATGGCATCGTAGCAGAGGAAATCCTTGTACCGACCCTCTGCCCGCCAGCGGTCTATCAGCTCGGGAATGAAGTAAATGCCAGGCTCAATTGTGAAAACGAATCCGGGTTCAAGTGGCCTTGCCAACCGAAGTGACTTGATGCCGAACAACGTGCTCTTCGACTGTCCGTCGTAGCCAACCCATACTTCACCGAGGTTTTCCATATCATGGACATCAAGCCCCATCATGTGGCCTACACCGCAAGGGAAGAACAGGGCATGAGCGCCAGCCTCAACGGCATCGTTCATGTTACCTTTCATCAGTCCGATACTCTTCATGCCTTCGGCGATGGTGGTACAAGCCTTGCGGTGGACATCGCGGAACGGAATGCCCGGAGCCAGCATCGCCACTGCCGCGCGGTGGGCCTGCAGACAGATGTCAAATACCGTACGCTGCCTTTCGTTGAACTTTTTCCCGACGGGACAGGTCGAAGAGAGGTCTCCGCAGTAGTGGCTTCCCACCTCTGCACCAGCATCAAGGAGGAACATTTCTCCCTCCTGAGCGGTATGGATATAACCGTGGTTGTGGAGCGTCTGTCCGTGGGTGGTAGCGATGACGGGGAAGGATATGTCACCTCCACCCTGCTGAGCAATAGCCGTGACGGCCGCTCTTACCTCCGCTTCGTGAATGCCTGGTCGTACCATGCGCATCATGGCCACGTGCATGGCCACGGAGACATCGACAGCCTTGTCAATCTCAGCTATTTCCTCAGCCGACTTGTGGTTACGCATATCTACCACGGCGCGGATGAAGGGGATACTGGCTCCTGCAGCCTGTGCAGCAGGGGGAATACCCAACCATTCATACAACTTTACTTGGTGCTCCCCGCGGTAGGGTGGCAGGTAATGGATTTGTTGGCCTTTTAAAAAATCTTCTAGCTTATTCAGGGGTAAGGTCTCGCAGACGCCGACCTGCGCCGCCTTTTCTGCCAATGGGGGTTGCGTGCCCATCCAAACGATGTCGTCTATGGTGGGGTCGTTGCCGAAGATGATCTCGCGGTCCTCATCGATGTCAATGATGGCTGCCAGCCCTTCGCAGTCGAGTCCGAAATAGTAAAGGAATGTCGAGTCTTGTCGGAAACTATAGGTGTTGTCAGCATAGTTCATGGGAGCCTGGTCGTTCCCAAGGAAGAGCAGCCTTCCGCTGCCAACGCGCTCCTTAAGCATCTGTCGACGCTGGATATAGGTTTCTTTGCTAAACATAATCTTTATTTGTTTATTTGAATGCATTTTCACTAATGCCTTTGCCCGTGAGGGCGAGGTCGTCCATGTAACGTGGGACAGGACGTCCGAGGTATTTATCCACATAAAGCTTGGCCAGATACTGGCTGAGCATGAAGCCGTGTCCGCGAAGGCCGGTGAGTAGGCCGACGTCGGGGTCAACGATGTATCGCGGCTCCATGTAGTAGCCTGCCCAGACAGCATGGAAGCTGACGCTCTTCAAGTTGGGCAACCATGCGGCAAACATTTCGCTTACAATCTCGAGGAACTCGCGGCTGTTGTACTTCAGGTTTTGCCTTGCTTCATAGGCATCGCAGTCGGGCGAGGCGCAGCCGATAATTTGTCCCGTATGAAGGAACTGCTGTCCATACACTGCCGAGAATCCCTTGTAGTGGCGGCGGTCGATAATCATGTCCAGGCTGTCGCCGCCGGCGCCCATTAGGGGCAAACGACGGGTGATGAATGCTTGGTGTTTCACAGGATAGAGTTGGGTGTCGATGCCCAGCATATCGGTGAACCGTTCTGCTCCAGGCCCCATGGCGTTTACGAAATGGTCGCAGACGTAGTAGGCATAGTGTCCGCTGTGTTCACGTACAAGGGCACGCGTCCGTCCGCCTTCCACGCGCTCGACGTGCATTAGTTCGCAATCTTCCCTTACCGTGCCGCCGTGACCGATGCCCACCTGACGGACATATTCAATGGTACGTCCAGGTGTAGCCTGCCAGCAGCCACCTGAAATAAGGGCTGCACTATAGACATTTTCATTGGGGTTCCAGTAAGGCGAAATGACACGATTGAAATCCTTTCGGTCAATCATGTAGGCATCTGTTGCCCAAGCTCGCGAGGCATCGAGGGCGCGATAGGTGGCTTCGTCGTGGACGAGATTCACATAACGCGTCATCTTCAGGTCAATATTGCGGTCGGCTTGGATTGTACGGAAGATTTCCAGATTGTGGTTGGCAATGTCGGCAATGTCAGGATGCGAGAATGTAGGTCGTCCGCCACCGATGCATCGCCACGATGAACCCCGCTCGTAGTTGATGAGCACGGGTTTCAGCCCTGCTTCGGCCATGTAGCGGAACGCTGCCGACCCTGCCATACCACCACCGGCAATCAGCACCGACATCTCCCGAACGGGCGTGTTTCCCTCGGGCAGAATATAGAAGTCCTTTTGTCCATCTTTATAGACCTCGCCCAAAGCCACCTGGGTGGCGAGTGGCGCGCGTGGTGACGAGTCGCCCGTCAGCTCAATGCCATAGGAGCGGAGCAACTGCCGGGCACGAGGCACGCAGCGCTTGCCGCGACAAGGTCCCATTCCCATGCGGGTGATATGTTTCAACTCATCCACAGAGATATACTTCCTGTCACCGATGACATTCAGGATGGTCTTGATATCTACATCCTCGCAATGGCAGACGAAAGACTTCTTTTGGTCAACAAGTCCACAGGTCAACCGATTACAGTCTGATTCTACTTGTTGACTTGTTGACTCGTTGACTTGTTGACCTTTCTCAATAAATCCTCTTATATTGGTCAGTGCATCTCCACAGGGCGAAGTGGCTTGGATGCGGAGCAGATTAGTTTTGTTGCTCTTTCGGAAGACTTTCTCAATACGACCCTCACCGATGGGCTTGCCATTGTTGTCCACCAGCCACCCCGTAGCACCGTCTTCCACTTTTCGTTCAATGGGGAGGAACACCTTGTTTTCATTCAGGTCGTAGCCGAAGATGGCCAAACCAGGACAGTGAGTCACACAGTTCATGCAGCCCACACATTTGTCATAGTCAACCACAGGAACATCGTGTGTGGTGGACTTGCTGATGGCTCCGTGTGGGCAGTTGAATGTACACGGATTACAAGCAAAACCATAGAGGCAGTCGGCCACCACAAACGGCGCCTTTTCTCTGCGTTCCTTCGACGGCAGTTGCGGTTCTTGCAGTACGCGGATGGGGCGCTGCTGCGAGTCGATGTAGTCGCGCGAAACGTTAAGGTATTCCTCATAATTCGTCCGCACTCCCATGGCTTGTGCCACCTCGTAGGCAGCCTGTCGTCCGCGAAGGACGGCACTCGTTCCTTCACCGATACGCACGGCATCGCCGCAGCCATACACGTTGGCTCCAAACACTTGGCGTCCTTTCGTGAGCAATTGGTTGTCTGGCAACAATCCCGTACAGATGTTGATGATATCGATGTTGTCGATAATCCGTTCCGTACCGGGGATGGGTCGGAAATTCTTGCATTGGCAGACCACGGCACCCGTTACTCCCGTGTGGTCAGCATTGGGGATGGCTTTCAGCAGCAGGTGTGAGGTGAGAATAGGAATTCCCAATCTGCGCACTCGGTTGGCCTGCACGGGAAAACCGCCTTCGTGGTCCATGCCTTCGAGGATGCCCACAATGGTGGCTCCTGCTTGTACGGCTTGATATGAGGTAAGGTAGCCGATGTTCCCTGCACCTACGGTTAACACACGTTTCCCCAGCAGCGTATGTTCTTGGTTCATCATCTTTTGGAATACGGCGGCCGTATAGACGCCCGGCACATCGTCATTCTCGAAACAAGGCATGAAGGGTACGGCACCCGTCGCTACCACCAGATGATCAGCTTCGATGTAGCTGATTTCCTGTGTGAGGACATTCTTCAGGGCAATGCGTCGTCCTTCCAATAAATCCCATACCACCGTATCCAATAAAATACCCTCTGTGTCTTTTCCTGCAAGTTGATGGGCGATGTCAAAGCCACGCATACCCCCGAACTTCTGTTCTTTTTCAAAAAAGAAGAACTGGTGCGTTTGCATGTTGAACTGTCCACCTACGGTGCTGTTGCTATCCACGACGAGATTGGGCACACCCCATTCCTTCAGTTGCTCACGACATGCCAAGCCCGCGGGCCCAGCACCGATGATTGCCACCGAAGTCTTGTAGATTTTAACTTGCTGACCAGTTTGCTTGCTGATCTGCTGGGTTGTTGGTTCTGCTTCGGGTAGCCAATCCTTAGGAATCTCACGTACTTCATGTATACCGTCAATGGGCGTGATGCAGATTCGCCGTACTACACCGTCAACCAGCATTTCGCAGGCGCCACATTTGCCGATACCGCAGCCCAGGCTACGTCCGCGTCCTGTGAGACTATGTGTATGCACGGGGAACCCTGCTTGGTGCAGTGCCGCTGCTATCGTTCGTCCACGTTGTCCGCTGACAGTCTGTCCGTTGTACTGGAAGGTTACAAGGTCTTCTTCAGGAAGAGTAAGGATGGGATGTTCTGTTATCTTATACATGGTATTTTCTTTTGCTCCTTTCTTTCGCTTTATTCTGTATATTGGTTAGTTTTCGGATGCTTGCTGATTTGCAGGTCTGTTTCGGGGAAATACTCGGCGATGAGGGCATAGAGGTCAGGGTCGTAAGCACGCAGTTCTTCGCGGGTGTTCACGTAGTTGTGCTTGCCGTCGGGACGTGGCATCTCAGCGTTGACGTTGAACCAGTCCTGCACGCCCTCGGCCCAGTATTCGTAGATATCGACAGCCGCATAGGTGTTTACGAAACGTCCTTCGGATAGTGCTTTGTCAAGCAATGCTTGAAGACGGGAATTGATGTCGGGATGAACTTGCAGGATGCCCACCAAATGGATGGCGTGGGAAAACTCGTGAATGAGGATGTCCTCGGCATGGTACTTGTCTATTTGGTAAGCCAGCACGTTCTCCTCAGCACACGAGGTGAGTGGCAGTTCCAGGTCGCCTCCTAAACCTCGGGCACGGAGGTTCCAGTTGAGGGTGGTGTCATTACGCAGATTAGCATGTTCGGGGATGTCGGTAGTTCCCTCGTAGCGCGCCATCACAGCTAGACGGACATCCTTGTTGATCATGGCATCAAGAACGGGCTTGTCTAGCATGGAGGTCATGGCATAGACTGTGCGATAGGCCTGCACCAGACAGCTGTCGGGCACTCGCCACGATGAAAGAATAGGTATGCCGTTGCAGTCGATGTACTTCTTGTAGAAGGTGGGATAGCCTTTTTCTTTGGGTACCGAGGTGATGACGCAATGACCCTCTCCCCGCTCCCCCATAGAGGGGGAGAACTCCCCGCCCTCACGGGAGGGGATGGGGGTGGGTCCGCTATAAAGATTTACCTTTGGGTGTTTGCTTATCTGCTCGTCAATGGCTGGGAAATATTTGCTGATAAGGCGATATAGACGTGGGTCGTAGCGTTTGAGGTCCTCACGCGTATTCACCCAGTTGTGCTTTCCATCGGGAAGGGGCATCTCGGCGTTGACGTTGAACCAGTCCTGCACGCCCTCAGCCCAGTATTCGATGAAGTTTTCAAGGGCGTAGGTGTTCTGGTACTTGCCTTCGGCGATGGCTTTGTCCATCAGCCGCTGAAGCTTCTGGTCGATGGATGGATCTACAAGATTGATGCCTACCAAGTGGATAGTATGGGCAAACTCATGGATGAGGATGTCCTCTGCGTGGTACTGGTCTATTTGGTAGGCCAAGATGTTTTCCTCGGCACAGGTGGTTAGCGGAAGTTCCATTGTTCCTTCAAGGCCACGCGCACGGCAATCCCAGTTGAGGGTGGTGTCGTTGCGAAGATAGGCATGCTCGGGGATGTCGGTGGTACCCTCGTAGCGGGCCATGACGGCCACACGCACATTGTGGGCAACCATCGAGTCAAGCACTTCGTGGGGCAGGCAGGAGGTCATGGCATAGAGCGTCTTATAGGCTTGCACTAAACAGCTATCAGGCACACGCCACGAGGACATCAGGTGGATGCCGTTGACATTGACATATTTCTTGTAGAAATCCGGCCAGCCGTAGGCTTTCGGAGGTGTTGTTATGGTACACTCCGGCATATCCTCCCAGGAGAAGGAGGCTTTGTGACGGCTCGTGCAGCCCACAAACAATGCCATTAATAACAGCAGGAGAAACCCTTCATATTTTCTCATGATATTTCTTCTTTTCTTCACGCTAAACTATTCATTCGTAACAGTAATGTTCCAATCGATCTGCGCGGCTTTATTTCCATAGGCCAGCACGATGTTTACTTTATAGTTCCTCGGAGCGCATTGCGTGGGGTGTTTGCCGAGGATGAAATGGAAATCGTCGTACGAGAGTTCCACATAGACAGAGCTGTCGGTGCCGTAGGGAGAAAGTGCCCCTTCGCTGTCGAACCAAAAGCCCAAGCCTTGGGCATCGCTTGCATTGGTGTCCCACTGAAGAACACCGTCTTGGTTGTGAGCCAGACGAAGAGTTCCTTCGGCCAGCAACGCAGGTATCTGCGATACGTCCACGTGCAACGTCTTCTCTATCACGGCGCAGTCATCAGCCGTGGGGTAGAAATTTATGCCGAAATGATGTCCGTCCTGCGGATAGGTAACCGAGTAGGAGAGGGATGATTCAATCGTCACCTCATTGGAGGGATTGGGCGTGGGTGTCCCACCTCCCTGCGGATTCTCGTCATAGGCAGCGATGACGCTGTCGAGATAGTCAAATCGGTCGTTGAGCCAGAGGCGCAGACGCGATACCTGTTCAGCAGGGTTGTAGTTCCTGATTTGCCAGAGCGAGCAATCGGCACGCATGGCTGTAGCGATGACATCGTACGTGGCGTCGATGTTCGCCAGTACCATTTCCTGCATCTCGTCGCGCTTCTCTTGCCAACGAGCCTTGAAAGCACGGACAAACTCGGGCATTCCGAACAAACGGGAGAAAAACGGCGAAGGACCACTGCCGTAGGCTTCCCTTCCCGTGAAGGGTTGACGGCCGAGGATAAGCAGACGGGTATTCTCAAAATAGGTATGTCCCCAACCCCAATAGTCGTACATGTCGCCCCAGTTGTAGCTGAAGCCGCCGTCGCAGTCCCACACGGGGCCCATCGTCCAGCGTCCACCCAGGTCGCGGTGGATATAGACACTCCGGGCCGAAGGGTTATTGTCGAGCTCGACGTTAGCTATCACCTCTTGCACAATCAGGTAGTCAATCATGGAGCGGACATCCAGCAGGGTGTTGACCTTCTGCCAGTCAAGGCTGACGATGGCCTGCTCCAACTGGGCGAATTCGGTGCGTGCCCATTCCAATTGCGTAGCGTCAGGATTGGCGGGCGATTTCACGGCTACTGCCATGCGGATGACTTCAGAGTAGAAGTTGTTGGTGGCCGAAGGCGCGTCGGCAGGCCCGTCGTTGATGTCGAGCGCCAGCAGGAGCCCGCCATCGGGGTCGATAGCTACGCGGTTGCCGCCCTGTTCCACTTGTTCCGTCACCATATACAATCCCATGTTCTGACCATTGAGCTTGACTGTGGCATAGCGTGAATGGTTAGTATAGGGAAGGCCTAACACATGGGCCAGCGTGAAGCCCACGTTGTTCATCATGTGGGTCACGTCGCGATAGTCGGCCAGCAGCACCCAGTCGCGGTTCTGCGCCATGCCGAGCATGGGTGCCGGCTCGTCGAGCTTGATACGGTAGGGCTTCTTGGGATACCACTCCCACGTGGAGTTTCCGCGCCCGCGAATCTGTCCCCGCCCCTCGTAGTCGTCAAAGACCTCTCCGCCTTCCACCGTAATGGTGCAGGGACGGTAGTCGGCAGGGTCTTTCGAATCGACGTCCACTTTACCGTCGGTCATAATGTCGATGTTGGCCAGACCGTATGCAAAGTAGTTCACCGAATCGACGGCTGGCGTGGGGTCTGAATCAATAATCGGCTCTTCCTCGGGCTGGCAAGCCACGAGGAAGAGAAGCGCCAGGGGGAAAAGTAGTTTGGCAGAGTGCCTCATTTATTTCATATAGGTGTACCGGTAGTCCGTCGGGGTGACGAGCGTTTCCTTGATGCAGCGGGGCAGCACCCAACGGATGAGGTTGAACTCGCCGCCAGCCTTGTCGTTGGTGCCGCTGGCACGGCTGCCTCCGAAGGGCTGCATGCCGACGACAGCACCCGTCGGACGGTCGTTGATGTAGAAGTTGCCAGCGGTATAGCAAAGGTCGTCAGCAATCTTCTGCACGGCCTGACGGTCACGGCCAAAGACAGAGCCGGTAAGACCGTAGGGCGATGTGGTATCGAGCAGTTGGACAGCTTCGTCCACCTTGTCGTCGTCGTAAGGCCAAACGGTCAGCACGGGGCCGAAAATCTCCTCTTCCATTGTCTTGAAATGGGGATTGGTGGTTTCGATGACCGTAGGCTCAACGAAGTAGCCCTTGCTCTTGTCGCGCTTGCCGCCCATGACAATCTTCGCGTCGGCAGCCTCCTCGGCATAGCGGAGATACGAGTCGATGTTGTTCCATGAGGCCTCGTCAATGACGGCATTGATGAAGTTCATCGGGTTGCAGACGTCGCCCATCGTCACCTCGGCAGCCATGCGTTTCATCTCTTGCAGCACGGCGGGCCACAGGCTCTTGGGGATATACATGCGGCTGGCAGCGGAGCATTTCTGTCCTTGGAACTCGTAGGCGCCGGTGAAGGCAGCCCAAGCGACTTCCTTGACGGGGCTGGAGGGATGGACGAAGATGTAGTCCTTGCCGCCCGTTTCGCCCACGAGGCGCGGATAGCTGACGTAACTGGCGATGTTCTCGCCCACGCTCTTCCACAGCGTCTGGAAGGTGCCGGTAGAGCCGGTGAAGTGGATACCGGCGAGGTTCTTGTCGGCGCAGCAGATCTTGCCGATGAGGGAGCCCTGACCGGGGAGAAAGTTGACGACACCAGCGGGCAGTCCGGCCTCTTCGTAGAGTTTCATCAGGTAGTAGTTGCTGAGGGTAGCCGTTGATGAGGGTTTCCAGATAGTGGTGTTGCCCATCAGCACGGGTGTCATATTGAGGTTGGAGGCAATGGACGTGAAGTTGAACGGAGTGACAGCCAGCACGAAGCCTTCGAGCGGGCGGTATTCCGTGGAGTCGATGACGCCTGTGCCGTCCTTGGGTTGGATGGCATAGAGCTTCGAGGCATAGTGGACGTTATAGCGGAAGAAGTCGATGGTCTCGCAGGCGGAGTCGATTTCAGCCTGATAGATGTTCTTGCTCTGTCCGAGCATCGTAGCGGCATTGAGGATGGGGCGGTACTTGGTGGCGAGCAGTTCGGCACACTTCATGACGATGGCGGCACGAACCGTCCAGTCGGTATTGGCCCATTGCTTGTGAGCCTCCATAGCAGCATCGATGGCCATGCGGATTTCTTTCTCACCTGCCTTGTGGTAGCGGGCAAGGACGTGACCATGGTCGTGGGGGCAGACCACCTCAGCCACATTACCCGTGCGGATTTCCTTACCTCCGATGATGAGGGGGATATCGACGACGGTGTTCATCTGACGCTCCAGCTCAGCCTCAAGGGCGATGCGCTCGGGCGAGCCTTTCAGATACGCTTTCACCGGCTCATTAGCCGGAACGGGGAATTGTACAATGGCATTTTTCATGTGAATTACTATTTTTATAAAAATGAAACTTTAACCTTTAATCTTTAACCCTTAATCTTTAATCTTTAACCCTTAACCCTTATCAGATATTCTGCAATCTGTACGGCGTTGAGGGCGGCACCCTTGCGGATTTGGTCACCCACAATCCAGAAGCTCAGCCCGCAGTCGTCGGTGAGGTCCTTGCGGATGCGCCCTACATAGACGGGATCTTTTCCGGACAGGAACAGCGGCATGGGGTAAGGGAGACCTTCTTCCCGTTCCCCCGTGAGGGCTCCCCTCCCTTCATGGGAGGGGTTGGGGGTGGGTCTCTCATCCATTAGCACCAGACCCTCGCCCTTGGCAAAGGCTTCGCGGGCCTCGGCAACCGTGATGGGGCGCTCGGTTTCCACCCACAGGCTCTCGCTATGGCTGCGCAGAGCCGGCACGCGGACGCAAGTGGCGCTGACGCGGATGTCGCTATGCATAATCTTGCGTGTCTCGTTATACATCTTCATCTCCTCCTTCGTGTAGCCGTTGTCGGTGAAGACGTCGATTTGCGGAATGAGGTTGAAGGCGAGCTGATAGGCAAACTTGTTGACGGTGACGGGCTCGCCAGCCAGCACCTGACGGTACTGCTCGTAGAGCTCAGCCATAGCCTGCGCTCCTGCGCCGCTGGCAGCCTGATAGGTGCTGACGTGGACGCGACGGATGTGGCTCAGCCCCTCGATGGCCTTCAGCGCCACCACCATCTGGATGGTGGTGCAGTTGGGGTTGGCGATGATGCCGCGCGGACGGACAAGGGCATCGGCGGCGTTCACCTCGGGAACCACCAGAGGAACGTCCTCGTCCATGCGGAAGGCGCTACTGTTGTCGATCATCACGGTACCGTAGCGGGTGATGGCGTCGGCAAACTTGCGCGATGTCCCTGCTCCAGCCGACACAAAGGCGTAATCGACACCCTTGAAATCGTCGTTGTCCTGAAGCAGACGGACCGTAACGTCCTTGCCGCGGAAGGGGTATGTGCGTCCTGCACTACGCTCGCTGCCGAACAGCAGCAGTTCGTCGACGGGGAAATTCCGCTCACTCAATACACGGAGCAATTCCTGCCCCACGGCGCCGCTGGCGCCTACTATAGCGATTCTCATCTTGTTGTCTTATTGATGGGTTTGACTTGTTGCCTTTTTTCTCTGTTTAAAGATTTGCAAAGTTACGACGAAAAATCCCATTCTCCAAACATTCTCTGTGAAATTAACATTAATCAATGTTTACCCCTTTTTTATATAATAAGGAACTTGAGCAATACGTTATTCATAGAGAATGGTCTCATCCATTCCCGAAAAAATGATGAAAAGAAATCAGTTTCCCTTTCTGCTTTTGTTAGCAGCCACGTTTGTGGTGGGCTGCAACAGAACAGCCTGCGACGTGGTTTGTCCGAACAAGCAGCAGCTCGATTGGGCTGAGGCTGAGGTGGGCGTGCTCATCCACTTCGACATGCCCGTGTTCGACGACACCTATAATTTCCGCCGTTGGGGCACACACCCTGATGTCTCCGCCTTCAATCCCTCCGACCTGAATACCGACCAATGGCTTGAGACGGCTCAGCGCCTTGGGGCTAAGTATGCTGTGCTGGTGGCAAAGCATTGTAGCGGCTTCAGCCTATGGCCTACGGAGGCTCACGACTATAGCGTGAAGAACTGCCCCTGGAGGGGAGGGCGGGGTGATGTTGTGGCTGACTTCATCGCCTCGTGCCGGAAGTATGGCATCCGGCCGGGCATCTATGCGAGCACTACGGCCAACGGCTATCTGTACGTCGATAATCCAGGCCGCGTGCAGCCAGGCGGGCCTGTGACGCAGGAGGAATACAACGCCATTGTCGTCCGCCAGCTTACTGAGCTCTGGAGCAACTACGGCGATTTGTTCGAGATATGGTTCGACGGAGGCGTTCTCTCTCCCAAGGAGGGTGGCGCCGATGTGCTTTCGCTGGTCAAGAAGTTGCAGCCTCGCGCTATCCTTTTTCAGGGCCCCTACGGGCACGAAAACCTCATCCGTTGGGTAGGCAACGAGTCTGGTACGGCTCCCTATCCCTGCTGGGCCACAGCCGATTCCACAACCAATTCCGATGGTGTGCGCGTGGTGGAAGGGCTGCATGGCCGGCCTGACGCTCCCTTCTGGTGTCCTGGCGAATCGGACTTCACCCTGCGCTACAACTGGTCGTACCAAGGCGGATGGTTCTGGCACGAAGGGCAAGACCACATGATGTTCTCCGTCGATGAGCTGATGAAGAAGTACGAGACGAGTGTCGGGCGCAATACAAACATGCTGCTGGGCGTTGTCATCGACAATCGCGGGCGTGTACCTGATGCTGACGTGGAGCGTATTGCCGCCTTTGGTAACGCTATTCGTAAGCGCTACGGCACACCTGCCGCACAGACTTCTGGCAAGGGCGACGAACTGACGCTGAGCCTCCGCTCGCCCATTCGGACAGATAGGATAATCCTACAGGAGGACATCCGTCGGGGGGAGCGCGTGCTGGCTTGGCATCTCGAAGGCATACGCCCTGACGATACCGTCGTGACGCTCTGCGAAGGCTCGAATATCGGACACAAGCATATTGCTACGTTCGACCCTGTTGAAGTGAAGGCTGTGCGCCTCGTTGTCGATGACAGAAAAGCCCGTCCTCACATCCGCAACCTCTCCGTCTTCCCTGCGGAATGACTTGTGCCGTCTGCTTTTTGTTATTCTATCTATAGCCGATATTTCTTCCGCTATATATAGAATAGTGTAGGAAATGCCTTTTTTCCTTCATAATCTGTCATAATCCTTCACTCATTCTTAGTTCATAATCAATAACTTTGACAGATTGAAGGATATGAAGGAGAAAATAAATTTTTTTTATTTTTCGGAAGTAAAAAAGGAAGTAAAAGAGGAAGTAATGCCAGCTGTGCTGGCAGGAAGTAAAAGTGGACGAATGCCCTGAAATGTCGAAAAGAATACTATCGTCCTGCGCGTAGCGCATAACTCCCATTTTAACTTCCACTTTTACTTCCCTTTTTACTCCCATTTAAAATACTGCTTTAGCGACTGCCCCAACAGCCCTTGCTTCCCCAAAGATTCCATCAAATGGAAAAAAAGTTCCATCAAATGGAATAAAAATTCCATCAGCTGGAACAAAAGTCCCATCAAATGGGAATATATTCCCAGCCTATGGGATTTTTTTCCCACCAGCTGGGATTTTTCCAGCGTTAGGCGTTGTCGTTGCTAAATTTGCTAAACGTTTGCAAGAGTCTTAAAAAACTCCTATCTTTGCAGCCTGAAATTATGATTACTGACCCGACGCTCATCTTCGCGGTGGTGCTGGCTATCATCCTGACGGTGCCCCTTGTGTCGCGCAAGCTGCGCATCCCCCATTTGGTGGGGATGATTGTGGCGGGTGTGCTGGTGGGCGAGCATGGCCTGGGGCTGCTGGCACGCGACAGCAGCTTCGAGCTTTTCGGCAAGGTGGGCCTCTACTACATCATGTTCCTCGCCAGCCTCGAGCTGGACATGGAGGGCCTCCGCAAGAATCGCCGTCGTGGCATCGTTTTCGGCATCCTCACCTTCCTCATCCCCTTTGCGGTGGGGCTGCCTGTGGGGATGTGGGTGCTGCGGCTGGGACTGCCCGCTTCGCTATTGCTGTCGTGCATACTGGCGTCGCACACGTTGGTCAGCTATCCCATCGCGGGGCGCTACGGACTGGGGCGCACGGACTGCGTCACTATAGCCGTTTGCGGCACCATGATTGCCCTGCTGCTCGCGCTCGTCATCCTTGCTGTCATTGCCGCAGGTGTCGAGGGGCGGCTGGCTCCCTCGTTCCTGGTGTGGATGGGGGTGCGGACAGGCGTCTATGCCGTCATTATCTTCCTTGGCTATCCGAGGCTGACGCGCTGGTTCTTCAAGCGCTATGGCGATAACATCACGCAATTCATCTTCGTGATGACGCTGATGATACTTAGTGCCGCCCTCGCCGACGCGGCAGGACTGGAGGGGCTGCTGGGCGCCTTCCTCGCCGGATTGGTGCTCAACCGCTATATCCCTCACGTCTCGCCCCTCATGAACCGCATCGAGTTTGTCGGAAACGCCCTGTTCATTCCTTATTTCCTTATCGGCGTGGGTATGCTCATCAACATACAGGCGCTCTGGCAGTCGTCTGCCGGCATTATCGTCATCGGGGTAATGCTCATTACGGCTCTTGCCACCAAGTGGGCTGCGGCCTGGCTGACGCAGAAGTCGTTGCACCTGAAGGGCTACGAACGGGAGATGTTGTTCGGCCTCAGTTCCGCCCATGCTGCTGGCGCGCTGGCGATGGTGATGGTGGGCAAGCGCCTCATACAGGCTGACGGTATGCCCCTGATGGACGATAACGTGATGAATGGCGTGGTTGCCATGATTCTGGGCTCGTGCATCGTCAGTTCTGTCGCTACCGAGCACGCCGCCTTTCGCACAGCAAAGAAGGAAGCCTCTCCTTACAGACCCACCCCCAACCCCTCCCGTGAAGGGAGGGGAGCCCTCCCCCTTACGGGGGAGCGGGGAGGGGGTCTCCAGGAGGGAACGGGCCTCTTGGGTGATGGCCTGATGGTGGCAGTCAACAACCCTGATAATGTGGATGATTTGATGAATACCGCCATTCTCATGCGTGGCCCGAAGGCGACGGGTGAGATTGTGGCGCTCCACGTCTCCATCGACGGCGCCGACTCTGAACGCCGGCAGGAGCGGGGACGCGAGAACCTGCGCCGTGCGGCAGCCATTGGAGCCTCTGCCGACGTGCCCGTCGTCACACAGAACCGCCTCGGCACCAACCCTGCAGGCAGCATCCTCCATGCCTTCAAGGAGGCTGATGCCAAGGAGCTCATCCTCGGCCTCCACCAGAAGCGCAACTTTGCCGACTCGTTCCTGGGAACGACGCTGAACCATATTGTCGAAGGTACCCATCGCCAAGTGGTCATCGTGAAGCACCTGATGCCCGTCAACGTCGTCCATCGCCTTGTTGTGGCCATTCCGGCGGAGGCGGAGAGCGAGTTGGGCTTCTACCGTTGGCTCGAACGCCTCTGCAACATCGGCGAGCAGCTGGGCTGCCGTGCTGATTTCCACGGACATCCCCAGACGCTCCGTCTGGTGAGCGACTACATCCGTACCCGTCATCCCAACATGCGCTTCCAGCTTATTGATATGCCTGACTGGAACGACCTGCTCACCACTACCGAGAACCTCAGCTTCGACCATCTCTTCGTGCTCGTCAGCGCCCGGCGTGGCAGCCTCTCGTGGCAGCCTTCTTTCGATAATCTGCCCACCCAGCTGATGAAGTATTTCATGGGCAACAGCCTGATGATCATCTATCCTGAGCAACGTAGCGATGCCCCTTCCACTACCTTCACCAACCCCATCCCCTAATATAAAATAAGGAGAAAAATGGAAGTAAAAATGGGAGTTAATTCGCTTCGCTCATGGAAGTTATGCGCTACGCGCAGGACGATTGTCTTGCTTTCGGCCGTCCAGAACATTCGTCCACTTTTACTTCCTGCCAGCACAGCTGGCATAACTTCCACTTTTACTTCCACTTTAACTTCTTGTAAAAACTATGTCCTCCCTTTGGCAGCAACGAACGGAACAGCTTTTTGGCCCCGATAAGATGGAGCGCCTGCATCGTGCCCACATCCTTGTGGTTGGTGTCGGAGGCGTGGGAGCCTATGCTGCCGAAATGCTTTGCCGTGCTGGCATTGGCGAGATGACGCTTGTGGATGCCGATACCGTGCAGCCCTCGAACATCAACCGCCAGCTCCCTGCCACGCACGATACCTTAGGCCGTCTGAAAACCGACGTCATGCAGGAGCGTCTGCTTGCCATCAACCCTGCGTTGGCACTCCACACGCTTCCTGTCTTTCTCACGGAGGCCGATATTCCCTCCCTGTTCGACACTCCTTTTGATTTCGTTGTCGATGCCATCGACACCATTGCTCCGAAGTGCGCCCTCATCATCGAAGCCCACCTCCGTCGTATTCCCATCATTTCCAGCATGGGAGCCGGCGCCAAGAGCGACATTACGAAGGTGCAGTTCGCCCGTCTCGAGGATACCTACCATTGTGGTCTCAGCAAGGCCGTCCGCACCCGACTACGCAATCTGTGTAAAAAGACCCTCTCTGAGGGGGAGGGCCTCCCCTCCATCACGGGAGGGGTTGGGGGTGGGTCTCTCCTAAAAACACCCGTTGTGTTCTCCTCTGAGCAGGCTGACCCGAAAGCCATCATCACCGTCGAAGGCGAGCGCAATAAAAAGTCCACCACAGGTACCGTCAGCTACATGCCGGCTGTCTTTGGCTGCTACCTTGCCGATTACGTCATACGACAATTAATAGTTAAAGATGAAGAGTTAAAATAATGTCCTCTATGCAGAGTTTCGTTTTCAGAGCTATTTTTCTTAACTCTTAATTCTTAACTCTTAACTAAAATAAGAATATGATTTCCCTTTCCCACATTACCAAATCCTTTGGCTCCCTGCAAGTGCTGCGGGGCATTGACCTTACCGTTGCTGATAGCGAAATCGTCAGCATTGTCGGTCCCAGCGGGGCAGGCAAGACCACGCTGTTGCAAATCATCGGCACGCTTGACCGCCCCGACTCGGGCAACGTCGTTATCGACGGTGTTGATGTCTTCAGCCTGCGCGACAAACAGCTCTCAGCCTATCGCAACGAGCATATCGGCTTCGTCTTCCAGTTCCATCAGCTGCTGCCTGAGTTTACGGCTGAGGAAAACGTCATGATGCCCGCCCTCATTGCTGGGCGCAGCATGCACGATGCCCGTCGCGATGCCCGCGAGCTGTTGGATTTCCTCCGCCTCGCAGAACGTGCCGACCATAAGCCCGCAGAGCTTTCTGGAGGCGAGAAACAGCGCGTAGCCGTAGCCCGTGCCCTCATCAACCATCCCTCTGTCATCTTGGCCGATGAGCCCTCCGGCAGCCTTGACACGCAGAACAAGCAGGAGCTCCACCAGCTTTTCTTCGACCTCCGCGCCCGTTTCCAGCAGACTTTCATCATTGTCACTCACGACGAAACCCTTGCCGCCCTTACTGATCGTACCATCCGCCTCGTCGATGGCCAAATCGTTTCCTGACGAATCCTATAAATGTAGAGACGCGACTTGTCGCGTCTCTTTGGCTTTAGACGTCCCTTTTGTGTTTTGAGACGCGGCGTGCCGCGTCTCTACTATGAATCTTCGGAATATTTTTTAGAAATTCTTGCAATCTCGAAAAACTGTTGTATCTTTGCGCTCAGAAAGCATAAAAGTAAAAAGATTATGGAAGCAATCACTTTTAGCCCGGCACAGGTACATGTGTTCAACCTTGTGTCTCATATTAAGTCAGCTGGAGGATTGGAGCAGCTCAGGGAACAACTGGCTGCTTTCTATGCCAAACAGGTAGACGACGAAATGGACGCTCTTTGGGAGAGCGGCCAATGGGATGAGAAAAAACTGGAGGAACTGCGCGGTTCCCACTTCCGCACACCTTATAATAATTAAAATTTGGGTCTGGTGAATCCCGTAGTAATTGACACCAATTGTCTGCTTCAGATAATTGCTCGAAAAAGTCCCTATCGTCCTATTTGGGACGCATTTCTTGCTGGACGCTATGACCTTTGTGTGTCCGACGAGATTCTTGATGAGTATCAGGAGATATTGGGCCAGCAGATAACTCCTACTGTGGCAGAGAATGTTGTACTTCTTATCCTCAACCAGAAGAACGTTCAGCTTATCGACCCGCATTTCCGTATGGGTGTTATTACTGCTGATCCTGATGACAACAAGTTTGTTGACTGCGCCTTTGCTGCAGGTGCTGACTATTTGGTATCGGAGGACAGCCATTTCAATGTGCTTCGTTCCATCCCCTTTCCACAGCTGAACATCGTCACTCTTGATGAGTTTATGCAGACGAGGCTTATGTAGTAAGCTTTTCCCCCTTTTGTTTTTATAGCGTTTAATGTCGCGTTGGCGATGTTAAACGCTAATATTTTAGAATCAAACGCTATTCTTTTAGAGTAGTGCTTTGAATTTTTAGAATCAAACTCTGGGAAATTAGCGTAGTGGGCTGGCGGGATAGAAGAGGGAATAGAAGGTGGGAAAGAAGAGGGGAAAGAAGAGGGGATAGCAGGGAGGGCGTTGGGTGTCTAAAAACAATCAGAGGGACAGTTGCCTGTCCCTCTGATCTTATCAGTTTAATGGTTGATTACCATTTGTTGTTTCTCCATCTGGGAGCATCGTCGCCGCCTTCCTTATCTTCACCGGATCCGATGGATTCAGCCAGCATGCTCTGTAAGCGAATCTCGACGATAGCTTCAACTTCGGGTTTCAAATAATTCTTTTTCATCTCTTTTACTTGTTAAATGTCTTTAGTTATACCTATTAGTTTCTTAGAACAAAACCTTCTTACCGTTCTGGATGTAGATCTGGCCCTTGACCGGCTCAACAACCTTGCGACCCATGACATCGAAGAGTTCGCTGCTTTCGGTCTCTACGTTGACGTTCTGAATCATCGTAGCGTCGTCGTCTTCATCGTCGAAGCGGATGCTGATGGAGTAACCAGCGTTGCCATAACCAAGATCCATGTAGTACAGATAGCACTCGAAGCACTTCACAGCGTTGTATGTAGGACTATAAGCGTTGCCATAGTCGTCAACGGTAGGATCAGCAACAGAGGGCTTCTGGAGTTCGCCGAATATCTTCTGCTTCGGTGAGTAACGATAGTAGAATTCGTTTTTAGCTACATCGGCAGGAACAATCTGGCCATTGTACTTATATTCATACAGACCAGTCATGGTAGCACACTTGATAAGCTCTTCACCAATACGCAGGCTCAGGTCGGCGGTGGTGTTATCACTGCTCAAACCGATAGCCACTTCTTCGCCAGCGAATACAACGTCACCAGCCTTAGCCTTGATGATGTAAGGCCTATTAGCGGTAATGGTATTGTCAATAACGCCTAAGGTCTTCTTCTGGGTGAATCTGAAGATAACCTCATCACCAGCTTCGTTCATGTAGCTATCCTCGTAGCAAGTAACCTTAGCACCTTCGGGAGCGTCAGCGTTGAAGGGCATGACAAGCGAGCGGTTAGCATATTTGAATGTAGCGGTGTACTTAGCGCTCTGAGCCTTGAAGTTAACATCGTTGAAGTAGACGTTCTGCTTGTAGCCGTCAGCACCAAGATCATCGTTGACCTTGTCGTCCAGACGGACAACGAGAGCATACTTCTCAACAACCGTCGTGATTTCGCTAGCTCTTCTACCAGGAGCGGAAGGATGCTGCTCAACAACAGGCATCTCGAAGTTGAAGACAAGGTTCTTGGCTTCGTCGATACCGAAGTATTCCATGTAGTTCTCGAACTTGGTGGGGAGGTAGTCCTCAGTGATAGCGAAGAAGTTCTTCAGCGTTCTGCAGTAGGGCCACAGCTCATCCTCGTAAGCACCGATCTTCTCAGCGGGAGCATAGTCGGGAGCCACAGCGGGATCGTGCTTGACGTAGTTCAGCCACGGGCTGGGCGTGTTGATGCCTTCGTCGCCGTAGAACATCTTAACGTTGGAGGTCAGATCACCCTGCTTGTAGTAGAGCTTATAGTCATAACGATAGGTCTCGCGGATATCGCCAGTACCATCCTTCTCAACCTCGAAGAGGAAGCTGTAGTAACCCTTCTCAGTGGTGGTAGCGTCAACCCACTTACCAGTGATAGGAGCCGGCATGTTGTCGTTGGGGATCAGCTCAGCAATCAGCTTGAGGGTGTTGGTGCCGCCAATCTGACCAGCCTTGCCGTCCGGGTCGTAGATACGGACCTCAACGAAGTGGTCGTCAGTAGCTTCGTCCTTATCGGAAACAATCCAATAGGTCACACCGTTCTTGGAAGGAGCAATGTTGGGAGTCTTGGGAGTTGACTTGTACACGTACGAGAAGGGAACCTTTACGATAGGACCAACCTCGGGCTGACCTGCGGCAGGTGTGTAACTCAGTCCTCTGCTGGCATCGGTGAAGCGCTGCGGCGTGTAGACCATGTAGCCTTCGAGCAGGTATTCAGCATCGTAGTCAACCTCAGCGAAGACGAGGTCGTTGATGAGGAGCACCTGACCCATTTCGTCCATGTGTCCGTAAGCAGGCTTGGCAACCCATTCCGTGCGGATGGGACGATGCTCTTCATCGGCGGCAGCCTGTTCTTCAGCCGTAATAGGAGAAGTTCTGGTCATCTTGGCCCAGATGGTAACGTCGCACTGGCCGCATTCGCCAGTCTTAAGAGGATTGGTTTCACCCTCGGGAATGACACGGTTCCAGTTGTAGATGTTGTTGACAACAAACTGCGGGAAGGTGGTGAGCACACTGTTCACCAAACTCGGTTTCTCAATGAACATAGGCTGGGTCTTGTCTTCAATCCAACCAGGAACATCCTGCTCATTGCCATTTTCGTCAAGAGCGGCAACGAGATTTCCGTTTTCATCCTTAACGGGATTTCCGTCTTCATCCACCGCATAAAGGAGGGAGCCGAGCTGTACCCAACCTTCGCGAGAAGCCATGGTGAAGCCCTTACCGGCATACTTAACAACAGCGGCTTCGGGAACTTCGCCCACTACACCGGTGTAGAGTGACATAGGACCATAGAGGTTGGGATCGATGGCATAGAACTTCTTGCCCCAGTCGCCCGTGTACTCGTGCAGTTCACCGTCGAGGTCCTCAGCGGGAACAATGGTCTCGTTGTAGTACTTGTCATTCCATGCCCTTACATTAGCATCCTTGCCATACTCGCGGACAGTCAGCTGAGTGATATCCTGAGCATTGTTGTAGAGGGTCGGGAGCTTATAGGAAATCTTCGACTCAAACTCAACCTCATCCTCGGTGTCGGTCCATTCCGTCATGGTCTCGCAGGTGTAGTGCTTCACATAGTCTTTATGCTCAATCATGATCTTGCCGATGACGGGAGCGGTCTTGGGAGTCCAAGCCCAATCGAAGAAGTAGAGAGGAGCGGGCTTAGTGGGATCGGTAACACTCATCAGAGGAGCATCGTTCTTGCCGACTCTCGGGTCGATGGGCGTAACATTGCCGCTGAAGACAGCGCCTTCGCACAAAATGTCAGCTAAGTTATTCATCTCCTCTTGATTAAGCGGATTAAACGGAATAAGGGTGGCTAGATCAACGATATGAGCACCTTCGCTGGTGTAGTACTGCCAGTTCTCCTTCAAAGCTTCCAGGTAGGAGTGGCTGTTCACGCTTACCTTAACGTACTCAAACTCTGTGGTCTCATCCAGGGCAGCAGTGGTGGTTGTCAGATCGAACTTTGCGAAATTCGTGGTTGATACGACATTGCCTTCCTCATCAAGTTCATTAATCGAAGCGGGAGCACCATAAACAGTGTGGGAGTTCTGTCCACCGGCTCTCTTGAACTCGAGGACGTAGTGCTGACGATTTACAGAAGGATCGTTTTCCGTGACAGGCAGCATGTAGGCGGGTTGTCCGGCGCCCCAGAGGAGAGGTCTGTCGGTGAGGTCAAATGCGTTTGCGCCACCCATGGTGCAGTGGGCGATGATCTGCGAACCGTCCTTCTTTCTCATCTCAACCAAGTTAGGCTTGTTGCCGCTTACCTTGGTAACGAGGATGATGTAGAAATCGAAATCCTCGGCAACAGGTACCACGAACTCTGCAATGTTGCTGTTAGGCCACAAATTAACGAGAACTTGATCAAATGCTGTCATATCAGCTGTCTTATAGAACAGCGTACCCATGACGAAGTCGGGAGCATCAGCGGGCAGATGATTCATGGCGACAAGCGTAGCCACCTGCTCATCACCCTCCATGATCGGACCGACATGGATGTTGTTGGGATTGAGGCCTGAACCCATCCACTGCTTCTTCATCGTGGTCACTACATCGGACTTCACTTCTTTCTGCTCATTGGTTACCTCAGCATAGGGCTGAACATCGGGGCTAAGGGCATAACCGTTGGCGTCAGTCTCCTTCAGCACCTTCACGTTGTACTTATAAGTACCGTATGCCTTCACCTGATACCAGCTGCCGGCTTGCATCTGATACGCTGATCTTTCGGTGAACGGGTCGGTAGTGCGTTCGCGAGTCTGGACTCTGTTGTCGTCCTCATAGACCTCGACATGACCCGTTACGTCGGGAACAATAGTCTTGGGAGAGAAGGAGTGCTTGAACTCCGAGAACTGCCATTTGATCTTACCGCCATTGTTCTCAGCCTGATTAGTTGCGTCTAAGTACTCGTACTCAATGGGATCGGCATTTTCATCGTAGTCTGCAAAGTTCCAGACAATGGTACCCGGCTCAAGCGAAGCGGGAAGGCTGATGAAGTACATCCAGTCAGACTCATGATCCTCAATCGTAACCTTTACCTTGTAGAGGGTGTTGGGGAACAGAGAGTCCATGAGGAACTGAATACGGACAGGAACTTCACCGTCCATGGTGACAACCTCATATTCCTTCGTAACATCCTGAGCGAAATCGCCAGTAGCCACAGAACCATCGTCGTTCAAGGCGATGTATTCGACAACCATTGTCTTTGGGGTGTCAAAGTAGGAGGCGCCTCCCATGGCTTCCAAAGTCCAGTTGGCATAGGTGCCTTTGTAGATGCCGGTGGTATAGGCCTCACCGTCATCACTACCATCCAGAGTGATGTCGTAAACCGGTACAGTAGGTTCCTCTACCGGCTGACCCTCGTGATTGTCTTGTGCGAAAGCCCATCCCGTGAAGAGAACGGCAAACGCCATCATGAAAAACAGTCTAAGTTTTCTCATACTTTTTTTGAATTTAGTTAAACAATAATTAATAAGTTAATAAGTTAATAAAATGGTTTTGGTTTTTTCAATGTTTTTCTCTTTTCATAGGCATTGATAAAGTTAAACAAAGACTTCACATACTCTCAGCCGTCTGGTACATTGTACCATTCAACTGCTAATAGGGTTATGATAGCACACTTCATAGTTATTTACAATACGCTATTTCGGTGCAAATGTAGTGCAAACTTTTTTACTGAAACTCATTTTGGGTAAAAAAAACACAAAAAAAGCTATTATTTAACAAAATTTCACAAATTCGGTGGCTTTACAGCCTTTTCTGAGGCATTTTACGGGATAAGAAGAAAGGGGGAAAAAAAGGTTTTTTTAACAGCAGGAATCCCCAAAGGGGGGCTCGTGAGGGGCTTGTGAAGGGGGAGGGGGAAGAGGAATCGTGCAGGGGCTGTGTAGGGGAGGTAA
The DNA here is from genome assembly GCA_002309805.1 of Bacteroidales bacterium UBA1189. Classification (GTDB taxonomy): domain Bacteria; phylum Bacteroidota; class Bacteroidia; order Bacteroidales; family Bacteroidaceae; genus UBA1189. Next base: position 37,175 of record DBYJ01000001.1, read on the forward strand.
GGAACGAGAGGTGAAGGCATAGCCCTTTTTTACCTTATTAATAATACGCGCGCGCGAGTGGGGTTAGAGGTTGAGGCCGAATGGGGCGATGACTTCGTCGAACTTGCGGCGGATGGCATCGGTGCAGAGGTTGCCAATGGAGCCTTCGTGGGTGTGGTTGACGGTGCGCGTAGGACGATAGGTTCCATCCTGCACGGCATGGCCGACGGTTTTGTAGGCTTCACGGAAGGGGGTACCAGAGAGGACGAGGCGGTTGACATCCTCGACCGTGAAGAGGTAGTCGTAGCGGGAATCGTCAAGAATATCGCGACGGACGCGGATATGCTGCAGCATGAAGTCGCAGATTTGCAGGCAGCCGGAAATCTGGCCAAAGGCGGGGAAGAGAACATCCTTGAGGAGCTGGAAGTCGCGTTGGTAGCCGAGGGGGAGGTTGGTGGTCATGAGGGCGACCTCGTTAGGGAGGCTCTGCAGACGGTTGCACTTGGCGCGCATAATCTCAAAGACGTCGGGATTCTTCTTGTGGGGCATGATGCTACTGCCCGTAGTGAGCTCGTCGGGGAAGGAGATAAAGGCGAAGTTCTGACACATGAAGAGGCAGACATCCATGGCGAAGCGCCCGAGGGTAGCAGCAATGGCGCTGAGAGCGGCAGCGATAGCGCGTTCGGTCTTTCCTCGGCTCATCTGGGCAGCAACGACGTTGTAGTGGAGCGTGGAGAACTCCAGCAGCTCAGTCGTCATAGTGCGGTTGAGAGGAAACGACGATCCGTAACCGGCGGCGCTGCCCAGCGGGTTCTGGTCGGCAATGGCGTAGGCGGCAGCAAGCAGACGCAGATCGTCAACGAGCGTCTCGGCATAGGCGCCAAACCAGAGGCCAAACGATGAGGGCATGGCCACCTGCAGATGGGTATAGCCTGGCATAAGGACGTCCTTGTACTGCTCGCTGAGAGCTTGCAGACGCTCAAAGAGGGTGGCAACATCACGGGCGGTATCGCGCAGCTTATCACGGAAGAAGAGCTTAAGGTCGACTAATACCTGGTCGTTGCGACTACGGCCAGAGTGGATCTTCTTGCCGATGTCGCCCAAACGTTGAGTAAGCAGTTGTTCCACCTCGCTGTGGACGTCCTCGACGCCTTCCTCGATGGTGAAGTGTCCGGCATCAATATCGTTGAGGATGTTCTGCAGCCCATCGAGCAGTAAGGGAAGTTCGTCTTTACCGAGCAGTCCAATGGATTCCAGCATTCGGATGTGAGCCATGGAGCCGAGCACGTCGTAGCGTGCCAGCTGCAAGTCCAAATCACGGTCGTTACCTACAGTAAAGTTCTCTATCAGTTTGTCTGGCTCGTAGCCTTTGTCCCAAAGCTTNNTTAAGAATTAAGAATTAAAAATTTAGTCTGCGACGCTACACGAATAATCGCGAATTGACCATTAATAATATATTTGTGAATAATTCATGTCCATTTGTGGCTATTCGTGTTACACCGTAGGTAATAGAAAACATTTCTATCAGTTTGTCAGGCTCGTAGCCTTTGTCCCAAAGCTTNNTTAAGAATTAAGAATTAAAAATTTTGTCTGCGACGCTACACGAATAATCGCGAATTAATCCTGAATTTTTCATTAATCATTTATTTGTGAATAATTCGTGTCCATTCGTGGCTATTCGTGTTACACCGTAGGTAATAGAAAACATTTTTTCTTTATAACTATAGATTGATGTCCTCCAAAAGGGCAATGTAGGTTTTTATTCCTTCTTCGATTTCGCTGAGGAGGATGTATTCATCGGCGGTGTGGGAGCGGGCTGAATCGCCGGGGCCAATCTTCAGCGTGGTGAAGGCGGGGAGTACCGTCTGGTTGCTGGTAGTGGGAGAACCGTAAGGGGTAAGACCGAGGCTGAGACCGCGCTGAACGACGGGGTGGGCGAGGGGAATGTGGGAACTGCTGTGTCGTAGCGAACGGGGTACGACATCGCAGCGGACGTGCGCTTGTATTTCGGCAAGGATTTCGGGATTGGTGTACATGCCGTTGGGACGGACATCAACGACGAAAGAGCAGGTGTCGGGCACAACATTATGCTGCGTTCCGCACTGGATCATGGTAACGGTCATCTTTACCTCGCCGAGGTAGTCGGACGTTTTGGGGAATCGGTAAGTGCGGAACCAATGGATATCCTCAATAGCCTCGTAGAGCGCATTGACGCCCTCGCCCCTTGCGGCGTGTCCGCTGCGTCCGTGAGCGGTGCAGTCAAGCACCATCAGTCCGCGTTCGGCTACCGCAATCTGCATCTGCGTAGGTTCGCCGATGATGCCGAGGTCGAAGGGACCGATGTCATCGAGGATGCTCTCGATGCCTCCCTGTCCGCAGACCTCCTCTTCGGCCGTGGCGCTATAGATGAAACGACAAGGCTGGGGGTGCTTTGATAGTTCCATGAATGTGGCCAGCAGGGCGACGAGTGAGCCACCGTCGTCGTTGCTTCCTAAACCGTAAAGGCGGTCGCCCTCAATGACGGGAGTATAAGGGGCGCGAGTATAGCCTGCCGCAGGATGCACGGTGTCGAGGTGTGCATTGAGGAGGATGACAGGGCGGCCGTCGCCGCGTCCCGGCTGCTCCACCCACACGTTGTTGCCCTTGCGATGGACATCAAGGTCCTGTGCCTTCATCCATGCTTCCAGACAATCGCAAGCTGCCGCTTCTTCACGGCTAAAGGACGGGATTGATATGAGGGATTTGAGTAAATCAATCATTGTTTATGGTTGTGCCAGAATTAAGGTTTACTGCACTAGTGATAACAACACTGGTGACGCCGGCATCAAGGGCAGCGAAGGCATTATGGAATTTGGGCAGCATGCCTCCTGAAAGGGTGCCATCGGCTACAAGGGCGTTGTATTGGGTGCGGTTGATGCGGGGGATGACGCTATCCTCGTCTGCCGGATTAGATAGCACGCCCTTCTTCTCGAAACAGAAGGTGAGTGTGACATCGTAGTAGGGTACTAGTCCTTTGGCTACCTCGGCAGCGATGGTGTCGGCATTGGTATTGAGCAGTTGCCCCTTCCCGTTGTGGGTGAGTGGAGCCATTACGGGCACAAACCCCGCTTCAAGTAGCGTGTGGAGCGCCGCGCCGTTCACCTTCCGTACATCACCGGCATAGCCGTAGTCGATGGGTACGGAGGGACGCTTGTCGCTGCGGATGCAGTCGAGGTCGGCGCCTGTCAATCCGATGGCGTTCACTCCTATGGCCTGCATACGAGCCACGATGTTCTTGTTCACCAGTCCACCATAAACCATGGTGACGACTTCCAACATAGCCTCGTCAGTGATGCGCCGCCCATCCAGCATCTTTGTTTCGACGCCAAGCCTTGCTGCCATAGCCGTAGCCGAACGTCCGCCGCCATGAACAAGAACCTTATGTCCTTCTACGGCAGCAAATTGCGCTAGGAATGTCTGCAGTGAAGAATCGTCCTCCACGACAGCTCCGCCGACCTTGATGACGGTTACTTTCTCCATCCTATAGTGACTCTAACATTCGTTTAATGACTACCTGTGCAGAGATTTCGCGGTTGGCAGCTTCGGGGATGACGAGGCTCGTGGGGGCTTCGATGACATCGTCTGTGACGATCATGCCGCGGCGTACAGGCAGGCAGTGCATGAAGTGGGCGTTGTTCGTTACGGCCATGTGGGCAGCGTCGATGGTCCAGCCCATGTCCTTCGATAGCACTTTGCCGTAGTCTTCAGGACGGGTGACGCCCGGGCAACTCCAGTTCTTAGCATAGACGAAGTCAGCTCCTTCAAGTGCTTTCATCTGGTCGTACTCTACACGGGCTTTGCCGACAAACTGCGGATCAAGTTCGTAGCCCTCGGGATGGGTGATGACGAAATCGACGTCGGCGGCATTCATCCATTCGGCGAACGAGTTGGGGACTGCCTGCGGCAGGGCCTTGGGGTGGGGCGCCCACGTAAGGACAACCTTCGGACGTGCTACAGTCTTATGTTCCTCAATAGTGATGAGGTCAGCAAAGGCCTGTAGAGGGTGTACGGTAGCGGTTTCCATAGCGAATACGGGACGTCCGCTATAACGCACGAACTGCTGCACGATGGTTTCGGCATAGTCGTAGTTGCGGTCGGTGAGTCCGGCAAAGGAGCGCACGCCGATGAGGTCGCAGTAAGAGCCCATGACAGGGATGGCCTCAAGAAGATGCTCACTCTTGTCGCCGTCCATGATAACGCCACGCTCGGTTTCCAGTTTCCATGCGCCGGCATTCACATCCAGCACAATGACGTTCATGCCCAGATTCATGGCTGCCTTCTGAGTGCTGAGACGAGTGCGAAGTGAATTGTTGAAGAATATCATCAGCAAGGTCTTGTTCTTGCCGAGTGTGTCGAATGCGAAACGTTCTTTTTTTATTTCGTGGGCTTCCCACAGCGCCTGCTGCAGATTGCCGAGATCCTGTACGTTGAAGAATGTTTTCATTTTTATCTATTTTTCCATTGGTGACAACGTGTGATCCGTTATATCTTTGGCATGGATGCTCGGAGACCACGGATGACAGATGCGCTGAAACCGGCCTCTTCCATGGCGGCGAGGCCACGGATGGTGAGTCCGGCAGGTGTGGTGACGCGGTCGATTTCCAATTCGGGGTGGTTCCCGTTCTTCTGAAGCAGTACCGAAGCACCCTTGAGCGTTTGGATGACCACCTTTTGCGCATCAGAGGCATACAATCCTAATTCGATGCCTCCCTCCATGGCTGCACGGATGTAACGCATGGCATAGGCGATGCCGCAGGATGCCACGACGAGGCCAGCGTTCATGAAACGCTCCTCGACAAACATGGTCATGCCCAACGTGTCAAATACGCTCTTGACAGCATTGTTCTGTTCCTGTGAAACGCGTGTGGAGCAGATGAACGTCATGCTCTCCTGCACGGCGATGGCCGTATTGGGAATGATGTAGAAGACGGCAGGAAGTTTTCCGTCGGGACGGGCAAACAACGAACTGATCTCTTCTGTGCCCATGCCACCGACTACAGATCCAATCATTTGATGGTCGTAGTCGAGTACATCGCGGAAGGTATCGACGGCAGCCTGTGCGCGCCAGGGTTTCACGGCGATGATGATAAGATCAGCACCTTGAATAGCCTCTGCATTGTCGTAGGAGATGTTGAGGCGGGGGCACTCTTCCTTCAGGGGTTCGAGTTTGCCCTTGGATATGTTGGTGATAGTGACGTCAATTTCTTCTCTTTGTGCCAGACCTCTTGCCATGGCACTGCCGATGTTTCCGGCTCCAATGATGGTAATCTTCATATGGGGATTGTAGGGGTTGGTTTCGTGTTATATAAGTGTTTCGTTGAAGGCGGTGAGGAATTGGTCCGCCTGTTCGATGGTGAGGCAGAGGGGAGCCAAGAGGCGAATCATGTTTTGTCCGGCTACGCCCGTGAAAATGTGGTCGTCAAAGAGAAGTTTGCGGCGTAACGGAGCCACATCCTCGTTCATCTCGATGCCAATCATCAGCCCTCGTCCGCGAACTTCCTTGATGCGGGGTGAGGCAGGGATGTGAGCTTTGATGTATTCGCCAACACGATAGGCATTGTTGATGAGTCCTTCGTCTTCGATAATGTCCAGCACGGCTAGTGCTGCAGCCATAGCGAGATAGTTGCCGCCGAACGTAGTGCCGAGCATCCCTTTACGGGCTTGGAATTGCGAAGCAATGAGGATGCCGCCGCAGGGGAAACCGTTGGCGATGCCCTTGCCCATTGTGATGATGTCGGGGCGTATGTTATCCCATTGATGCGCAAAGAAATGGCCTGTACGCCCATAGCCGCTCTGCACCTCGTCGAGGATGAGCGCAGCACCGTAGGTGTGGCATAACGTCTGAAGCTCCTGCATGAAGGAGGTGTCGGGCACGTGAATGCCTCCACAGCCTTGGATGCCTTCGATGATAATGCCAGCTACGTCTCCCTGCATAAGAGCCTTCTCCACGCCCTTTGCATCGTTAAGTTCGCAGAACGTGACCTTGTGATTGGCGTTGAAGGGGGAGACGATGGCGGGATTGTCCGTGACAGCTACGGCACCGCTGGTGCGTCCGTGGAAACTGCGGCGGAAGGCGATGATGTGGTCCTTGCCCGTATGGAACGAGGCCAGTTTCAGCGCGTTTTCGTTTGATTCGGCGCCGGAGTTGTCGAGGAAAAGGCTGTACTCCTCGTAGCCGCAGGCCTTGCCTAACCGCTGTGCCAGTTCGGCTTGAAGGGGGTTGACCACGCTGTTGGAATAAAAGCCGATGCGGTTCAGCTGCTCGGTGAGAGCTGCGATATAGCGGGGATGGGAGTGGCCGATTGAGATGACGGCATGGCCGCCATAGAGGTCAAGATATTCCGTCCCCTTGTCGTCCCATACACGGCAACCTTGTGCCTTGACGGGAATGACATCAAAAAGGGAATATACGTCGAAAAGATTCATACAATTGGTTTATTAGAAGGCGCTGGCTTTGAGTCGTAAGCCTGTGTGCTCATCAAGGCCGAACATAAGATTCATATTCTGCACAGCCTGTCCGCTAGCACCTTTCAGAAGGTTATCTATCACAGAGCAAATGACAAGTTTCGTTCCATGCTTTTCCAGAGAGAGCAAGCATTTGTTGGTGTTGACGACCTGCTTGAGATCCACGCTGCGAGGGCTGACGAAGGTGAAAGCGGAGTTGCGGTAGTAATCGGTGTAGAGTTGTTTGGCCTCCTCTTCGCTGAGAGGACAGTCCGTGTGGACGGTGGCGAAAATACCCCGTGCAAAGTCACCTCGTACAGGAACGAAGTTGAGTATTGGCGTCGTTCCTTGCAGCAGAGAAAGGTTGCGGGTGATTTCCTTCAGGTGTTGATGTTCAAAGACTTTATAGGCGGAAAGGTTATCTGTACGCCAGCTGAAGTGGGTCGTAGCAACGGGTTTGACGCCTGCTCCTGTGGAACCCGTAATGGCAGTGATGCTGACCTCGTTCGTCAGCAGTCCCTGAGTTGCTAAAGGTAACAACGCTAACTGGATGGCAGTGGCAAAGCAGCCTGGATTGGCGACGAGGGTGGCGGAGACAATCTTCTCCCGCTGCCATTCGGGTAAGCCATAGACGTATCCCTCCGATTCGTTGCGGTAGTCCTGCGCTAGGTCAATGACTTTCAACCCTGAGGGACGCTTATTCTCCTGCCAAAAGGCCGTACTGGCGCCGTGGCCGGAGCAGAGGAAGAGGACGTCAATGGCATCAAGGTCGTAGGATGAGGAGAACACCAGTTCCGTCTCGCCGAACAGACCACTATGCACGTCCGTTATGGGCAATCCGGCCTGACTACTACTGTGGATGAATACAATTTCAGCTGCAGGATGGTTGATGAGCAGACGAAGTAATTCGCCTGCCGTATAACCCGCTCCACCAATGATACCAATTCTCATGATTCTATATCCTTCATTTCCTCTTCGTGGTTTGCATAATAGACCCGTAGGGGAGTGGAAGTTACTTTAATAAAGCCCTTGGCATCATCGGACGTCCAACCCTTCTGCATTTCGCCGTATTCGCCGAACTTCGTCTTTACAAGATCGTTGTCTGACTCCACGCCGACGGTGAAGAAAGAATAGGGGCGGAGTTCCATAATGACGGTGCCTGTAACGTTGCGTTGGCTGCTCTCCAGCATGGCTTCGATGTCGCGCATGACGGGCTCGAGGTACTGGCTCTCGTGGAGGAACATGCCATACCAGTTGGCTACCTGATCTTTCCAGTATTGCTGCCATTTGCTGAGCGTGAATTTTTCAAGAAATTTATGAGCGGCAATGATGAGCATGGGGGCAGCGGCTTCGAAACCTACACGGCCCTTGATGCCGATGATGGTGTCGCCCACGTGCATGTCGCGACCAATGCCGTAGGGAGCGGCGATGCTTTCTACCTTCTGGATGGCCTTGACGCCGTCGGTAAACGTCTCTCCGTTCACTCCCGTTAGTTCGCCGTTTGTGAACTGTAAGCGGATCTCCTCGCTACCCTGCTTTTCAATCTGCTTCAGGTAAGCTGTTTCGGGCAGTCCCTTGGCCGAGTCGAGGATTTCGCCTCCGCAAATGCTGGTGCCCCAAAGACCTACATTATAAGAGTATTTCAGTTTCTTGAAGTCGGCAGGGAAGCCGTGCTGATTCAGATAGTCCGTTTCGAACTGGCGGGTAAGCGCCATGTCGCGCGTCAGCGTGATGATTTCCACACCTGGAGCCATGACGAGGAACGTCATGTCGAAACGTACTTGGTCATTGCCTGCACCTGTGGAACCGTGGGCGATGGCATCGGCACCGATTTCCTTTGCATAGCGGGCGATGGCCATGGCCTGAAAGATGCGCTCCGATGAAACACTGATTGGATATGTGCCGTTGCGAAGCACGTTGCCGTATATCATATAGCGCAGGCTCTTCTGATAGTATTCACGGGTGACGTCAAGCGTTACGTAGGCTTTGGCGCCCAGCTTGTATGCATTCTCTTCGTTGGTCTTGAGTTGCTCGGGTGAGAAACCTCCCGTATCTGCGCAAGCGGCATACACCTCATAGCCCTTTTCCTTCGTTAGGTACATCACGGTGAACGACGTGTCGAGTCCACCGCTGAATGCTACAACCACTTTCTTCTTCTTTTCCATAATGCTAACTCCTCTTAAAAAGTTTTCCTAAAAACGATCTTTTTACCTTATTATTACCATTTTTCTTATTGTCAGCGGTGTGTGGGTCGAACATCATGCCCGTGCAGAGGCAGATGCGTCGGTCATTTCGGCAGAGCACATCGTAGTTGCAGCATCCCTCACAGCCATGCCAGAACTCATCATCCTTCGTCAGGTCGCTCAGGGTAACAGGCACGTAGCCTAGTCGGAGATTCATCTTCATGACGGCGGGCGATGTGGTGATGCTGAAGATTTTGGCATACGGGAAGCGCTCCCGTGCCAACTGGAATGTTTTCTCTTTGATGCGCGATGCAAGTCCCAGCAGGCGATATTCAGGGTCGACGATAAGTCCAGAAGTGGCTACGAAGTCGCCGTGTCCCCAGCATTCGATATAACTAAAACCCACCAGTCGGTCGCCGTCCAGCGCCACGACAGCCTTTCCGCCCTTCATTTTGTCAATAATATATTCCGGCGTACGTTTAGCGATGCCTGTTCCGCGCTGTTGGGCCGATTCGTAGATGAGCCGGCAAATGTGCTCAGCATACTTCGCATGCGATTCATTCGCATACATGACAATGATATTCTTAGCTTCCATGAATAAAAACTGAATATTTTTAGAAAATGACGCGGCAAAATTACATAAAAAAACCGTTCCTTCGCATAAAGTTTACATTTATTTTTCGGAAATCCCGAAAAAACCTGCATAACCCCATATTCTTTCACAAAAACAATATCGGAAAAAGGAAAAAAAATTTGCATTTTCGTTTAGTACGCACTACTTTTGCATCGAATATTTTTACGAAGAAGATGAATAAGGTTTTGGAGATCCTTAAGTCCAAGAAGTTTTGGACGGAGTGGTTGGTTATGACGGTCGGTATGTTTATTGCTGCTGCGGCCGTCTATTATTTTTTGGTTCCCAGCAAGTTGGTTGTGGGCTCCATCAGTGGTTTTTCCATTGTGGTTGCCGGTGTGATGGAGGCTGCGGGCATACCCGTGAAGGTCTCCGTCATCGTGCTTATCATCAATGCGGTGCTACTGCTACTAGCGTGGCTGCTGATAGGGAAGGAATTCGGTGCTAAGACGTTCTACACAGCGCTCATCCTCGGTCCGATGATGGATGCGTGGGAGGCTATCTATCCCTATACGAAATTCCTGACGGAGCCTGGGCAGACGAGCGTAATGAATGATCCGTGGTTTGACTTGCTTTGTTTCGTGTTGGTGCTGAGTGCCTCACAAGCTATCATGTTTCGCATCAATGCCTCTACGGGTGGATTAGATATTCTGGCAAAGATTGTCAACAAGTATTTCCACTTCGAGATAGGTACTAGCGTAACAATAGCCGGAGCCATCATCTGTCTGACGGCTTTTGCCATCAACCCGTTTCAAATGGTCATCATTGGCTTAATCGGTACATGGATAAACGGCATCGCGGTCGATTACTTCACGGCAAGCCTCAACAAACGGAAGCGTGTATGCATCATTACGTCAGACTATGAGCGTGTGCGCAAATTTATTATCGAGGACATCTGTCGCGGGTGCAGTCTCTACGACGTGACGGGTGGCTACAGCGGCGAGCGCGGCGTGGAAATCCAGACGTTGCTGACGCAGAATGAGTTTTCAGACCTGATGAAGTTCATGCGTGACAACAAGATTACGGCCTTTATCACAGCGGGTAATGTCAGCGAAGTGTATGGTACGTGGCATCCGCATAAGAAATTAAAAGTTAGAAATTAGAATAAAAAATGGATTTACTGAGTGAAATCGTTTTGCGTGCAAAAGCACACAAACAGCGCATCGTCCTGCCTGAGGGTACGGAGGAGCGCACTTTGAAAGCCGCCGACCGTATTTTGGCCGACGAAGTTGCAGACCTTATTCTTATCGGCAAGCCTGCAGAGATACACGCCCTTGCCGAGAAGAACGGCCTCACGCACATCGACAAGGCCGTTATCATCGACCCAGAGAACCATCCGAAGCGCGAGGCTTATGCGCAGCTGCTATTCGAGCTTCGTCAGAAGAAAGGGATGACGCTGGAGCAGGCGCAGCAGCTGGTGCTTGACCCGCTCTATCTGGGCTGTCTGATTATTAAGGCAGGCGATGCCGACGGTCAGTTGGCTGGTGCCCGCAACACAACGGGCAACGTACTGCGTCCTGCGTTGCAGATAATCAAGACTGCCCCTGGCATCTCGTGTGTGAGTGGCGCGTTCATCATGGTGACGCAAACGCCGCAGTACGGCGAGAATGGCGTGCTGGTGTTTGCCGACTGCGCTGTGACGCCGGTGCCTGATGCTGTGCAGTTAAGCGAGATCGCCGTCAGTACCGCTGACACCGCGCGTGCGGTGGCGGGCTTCGATGATCCGCGTGTGGCCATGCTGAGCTTTTCTACGAAGGGTTCTGCCAAGCATGAGGTGGTTGATAAGGTAACGACGGCTATGGCTTTGGCCCGTGAAAAGCGCCCCGAGCTGAAGATTGATGGTGAACTGCAGGCTGACGCCGCCCTCGTGCCGTCGGTGGGTGCCAGTAAGGCTCCGGGCAGCGATATCGCCGGAAAGGCTAACGTACTGGTGTTCCCCAACCTCGAGGTAGGCAACATCGCTTACAAACTGGTTCAACGCTTGGGCAATGCTGAGGCTATCGGCCCCATCCTGCAAGGTATCGCACGTCCCGTCAATGACCTTAGCCGCGGCTGCTCGGTGGATGACGTCTATAAGATGGTTGCCGTCACCAGCTGCCAGGCTTACGCTGCAAAGATGTAAATGGCAAAAACCAAATCGTATAATTAATCGTATTAGTAAATCGTCAAATCGTAAATAAATGAAGATATTGGTTCTTAACTGCGGGAGCAGTTCCATTAAATACAAGTTGTTCGATATGACCGACAAGTCTGTCCTTGCGCAGGGCGGCATTGAGAAAATTGGTCAGAAAAACTCATTCCTCAAGCTGAAGTTGCCTTCGGGTGAGAAGGTGACGTTGGAGAAGGAGATTCCTGAGCATACCGCCGGTGTGCAGTTCGTTTTCGACGTGCTCACGGGCAAAGAGTATGGTGTACTGAAGTCGCTCAGCGAGTTGGATGCTGTCGGCCACCGCATGGTGCATGGCGGCGA